>NZ_JAEPVT010000009.1:0-323047 GCF_027109195.1 Rhizobium sp. AG207R | reverse complement strand
GGCCCTGGGTCGCGCGGATCGCGGTGCAGAGATTGGTCTTGCGCGAGAGGCACGACGGGCATTCGCGGCATTCGGGCGTATAGAGCGGAATGACGTGATCGCCTTTCTTCACCGAGGTCACTCCCGGACCGACATCGACGACGATGCCGGCACCCTCATGGCCGAGGATTGCCGGGAAGAGGCCTTCCGGATCGGCACCGGACAGGGTGAAATCATCGGTATGGCAGATGCCGGTCGCCTTGACCTCGATCAGCACTTCGCCGGCCTTCGGCCCCTCCAGCTGAACCGTCATCACCTCAAGCGGCTTGCCAGCCGCAACCGCGACCGCTGCTCTTACGTCCATGATCTCATCCCTTCTTGCTATGATTTGGTCCGCGCGACATTGGCATGGGCGCACGGGGCGGCTCAAGCCAAAATCAGACACTTAGCGTCGCAATTATCATGTTTTGGCCGAGCAATCGCCACGCAAGCTTTTCCATATGGCCGCGATGGCGAAGCTTCTCGATCAGGCGAATTCCATGATCACGGCGTCGACGGCTAGGCTTTCGCCCGGCTTGGCGTTGATCTTGCCGATGACCAGATCGCGTTCAGCGCGCAGGACATTTTCCATCTTCATTGCTTCGACGATGGCCAGCGTTTCGCCCGCCTTGACTTCCTGTCCCTCGGCAACGGCAATCGCCACGACTAGGCCCGGCATGGGGCAGAGCAGCAGCTTCGACGTATCCGGCGGCAATTTGACGGGCATCAGCTTGTCGAGCTCGGCCTGGCGCGGCGTGAACACCCTGGCCCGGACGGAAATGCCTTGCCAATCGATGCGCAGACCATTGAGCACGGTGCGGATCTGGGCCGTCAGCTTGTGGCCGTCGATGGTGCCGACCCATACCGAGTCGCCGGGACGCCAGTCGGTTGCGACAGTTACGGTTTGGGCGCCGATCTGCATGTCCATCTCGAAGGGAATGGTCACCACGCCTTCAAGCAATGTCACAGGCAGATAGTCGGCACCGAGCTTGACGACCCAGCTCTCCCGCAGCGGCGCGGCGGTCGGACGCAGCCGGTCGCCATAGCGTTCACGGCGGTTGGATTCGATGAGGCTGCAGGAAAGGGCGATTGCCGACAGCAAAGCGGTTTGGTCCTCGTCCGGCGTCGCCGGCGCGAAGCCATCGGGATATTCCTCGGCAATGAAGCCCGTGGAGAGGCGGCCTTCGCGCCAACGCGGATGTTTCATCAATGCGGATAGGAACGGCATATTGTGCTCGATGCCATCGACGACAAACCCATCCAGGGCTTCACCCATCGCTTCGATCGCCTCTAGCCGCGTCGGAGCCCAGGTGCAGAGCTTGGCGATCATCGGATCGTAATACATGGAGATTTCGGCGCCTTCGAAGACGCCGGTATCGTTGCGCACGACCGATTTCTCCGTCTTACCCTCGCGCGGCGGACGATAGCGCGTCAGACGGCCAATCGAGGGCAGGAAGTTGCGATAAGGATCTTCCGCATACAAGCGGCTTTCGATCGCCCATCCATCGAGCTTGATATCCGATTGCTTGAACGGCAATTTTTCGCCGGCCGCAACGCGGATCATCTGCTCGACGAGATCGATGCCGGTCACCAGCTCCGTCACCGGATGTTCGACTTGCAGGCGGGTATTCATTTCGAGGAAATAGAAGTTCCTATCGCGATCGACGATGAATTCGACCGTGCCGGCGCTCTGATAATCGACGGCCTTGGCAAGCGCCACGGACTGCTCGCCCATGGCCTTGCGCGTCGCTTCATCCAGGAAAGGCGAGGGCGCTTCTTCGACGACCTTCTGGTTCCGGCGCTGGATGGAGCATTCGCGCTCGCCAAGATAAACGACGTTGCCATGGGCATCGGCCAGCACCTGGATCTCGATGTGCCTGGGATCGACGACGAATTTCTCGATGAAGACGCGGTCGTCGCCGAACGAGCTTTTCGCCTCCGAACGGGCGCGCTCGAAACCATCGCGCACCTCGTCCTTGCTCCAGGCGATGCGCATGCCCTTACCGCCGCCGCCGGCGGACGCCTTGATCATCACGGGATAGCCGATCTCGGCAGCGATCCTTTCTGCGTGATCGGCATCATCAATGATGCCGAGATAGCCCGGAACCGTGGAGACCTTGGCGGCATTGGCGAATTTCTTCGATTCGATCTTGTCGCCCATGGCTTCGATCGCCTTTGGCTTCGGGCCGATGAAGACGATGCCTTCCTTCTCCAGCGCCGCGCAGAAGGAGGCGCGCTCGGAGAGAAAACCGTAGCCTGGATGAACCGCCTCGGCGCCTGTCTTCTTGCAGGCAGCAATGATCTTCTCAGCGACGAGATAGCTTTCGGCTGCGGGAGCTGGGCCGATATGCACGGATTCATCGGCCATTTCGACATGCAGAGCATCCCGATCGGCATCGGAATAGACGGCGACCGTGAGGATGCCCATTCGTCGCGCGGTCTTGATGACGCGGCAGGCGATCTCGCCACGATTGGCGATCAGGATTTTCTTGAACATGCAATCTCCGCCCAAATACCCTATTCAGTCAGTGTTTTAGCCATAAATTGCGCGCCCGGTCCATGCGCAACATGTTTGCGCCTACGTCGTTTTTTCCAATCTCGATTGCATACGCTCCCGCCAGATGATGAAGAGGCCGGAGCCGACGATAATCGCAATGCCGATCCATTTGGAAAGATTGGGGAAATCGCCGAAGATCGCGTAGCCGAGGACGGTGGCGGAGATGATCTCGAAATATTGAAATGGAGCGAGTAGGGACAAGGGCGCCAGCCGGAAGGCTCTGACGACAAGCATATGCGCGTAGCCCGATATCGACCCGAGAATCAGCAGGAGCGCCAGTCCAAGCGTCGAGCCGGGCAGGGACGGCTCAAAATCTGCAATACCGGCTGAGGAGCCGGCAAGCAGAGCCAGGGCCATGAAGACGGTGCCGCCGAGACCCGCCATGATCTGCATCGTCAGCGGCGAATCCGCCTCACCGACGGCGCGGTTCATGAAAAGATACAGCGCATAGAGAAATGCACAGGCGACCGGCAGCAGCGCCTTCAATCCGAAGATCGCAAAACTCGGCTGAATGACGATCATTGCGCCGCCGAAGCCGATAACGATCGCCAGCCATCGCCGCCAGCCGACCTTATCGCCCAGAAACAGGGCAGAAAGCGCCGTCAGCATGAACGGCTCGACGAAATAGATCGCGAAGACATCGGCAAGCGGCATGTATTTGACCGCGGCGAAGAAGAGCAGGCTCGCAGCGCCATGAAGCGCGCCGCGCAGCAGATTCATCCAGGGGCGTTTTGCCGAAAAGGCTGACCGTCCGGTTGCGGTCGCGAGCAGCGGCAGCATGCACACAAGCTGAAAGAAGAAGCGATAGAAGGTCACCTGGCCCGGCGACATGCCTTCGAAGCTCGCCATGTATTTGGCGATCGCATCCATCGTCGGCAACAGGATCATGGCGCTTGCCATGATCGCCATGCCTCTAAGCGGATTTTGCTGTGTGGAAGCGGCGGGAGAGATGGACATGCACGAACATCAAACACAGGAAAAGCATGCAATCAAGGCGCGATCAGGAGCGAGCTGCAAGTCTCGCCGACAGCCAGCGAAAAGTGTCAGACTTTTCCAATTGGGACAGATCGCCATGGCGAGATGACGCCCTTAGACCTATCTGGAGCTTTGGAAACAGCTAAAACATGAATGCGCGGCACAAAACTGCCGGCGCAACCAGGAAAGGGATCGCACCGATGTTCAAACCAGAACAAGAGACGACCGTTTTTTCGGATGAAGGCGGTGATACGCTTGGAGGGCGCTTGTCCATGGCGCGCGATGCAGCGGGAATCAGTCTCAAGACGCTCGCTGGGCAGCTTGGCGTCAGCGAGGAGACGATGCTCGCCTGGGAATCCGATCGGGCTGAACCCAATCCCTCCGCTCTGGCGAAAATGTCGGCGCTTTTCGATGTTTCTCCGGCATGGTTGATGACGGGATCTGGTGATGGGCCGGGAGAAGACAGCGACGAGCGCGCGCTGGAAGCTGTCAGGAACGAGCTTTCGCGGCTTCGGACGGCCTATCAGGAGATCGGCCGGCTGATCGAGGCGACGACAAACCAGCTTGAACGCCTCGACCATCAGATCAGGCTACGCAATCTCAGCAAGGATGTGGCGCATTGAGCGTGGCGACCTTTAACATTCATGGCGCTGCGCTGAACTTCTCTTGAGAGGCTCAGCTTTTCATGGAATCCCCGAACCGCTCTATCTTTTTGTTTTCTTTCAATTCGGGACGGAAAAACGCTACGCACTTTTCCTGGAATTGCTCTAGCTGAGACGGGCAATCGTATCGTCGAGATTATCGATCGCGAGCTGTTCGCGGGCGATCATGCCGTCGAGATCGATATCCTGGCCAGCCCCTTTGGTATTTGCGCCCTGCATCTTCATCGCCAGCAGTTCGTTGCGATGGGCGATCTTTTCGCCTCTGATTTTGATAAGCTTCAAGCGAAAATCATCATTCATCTCCAATCCCTCCGTTGGAATGAGTTATCCGCTGTTTCGAGCTGTCATTCGTTCTCCGGGCTCGTATCCCTCAATCTCAGTCGTGTCCGCGGCCGCGATAAGTGGTTGGAACGCCGGCTTTCTCATGGCATTGCGCTAGAGTTTCCAGCCATTCCGCCAACCCTTCCGGGACTTTGGCATTTCCAGCTTCCAGCGCCTCCACCCATGACAGGTCGCATTGCAGAGCGCTCGCCAGATTGATGGGCGTCCAGCGTATATGCAAAAGGCATTCTGAAAAGCGTTCCGGCGTCATTCATCTTCCTCATATCTGAAGAAGTTCACGGTGCCAGAGAGGAGCGCGAAGTCAAGTGACCATGGAAATACGACGGCTGTTCCGGCCCATCAGGGTAGGTGAATTACCTCTTGGCATAAATTTCGTGAGCAACTTGTTTGGATAACGGGGCGGCACTGCAATATTCCCGACGCTTTGATCGGTTCGCGTGTCGTCCGCGGGCGGACGATGGCATGTCAGATAATGTCACGCTGAAACAAGAGCTGGCTAGGTATTGTTTCAAAAACAAAAAACCCGGCCAAAGCCGGGTTCTTGGTGCGGTCGAGAAGACTCGAACTTCCACGGGTTGCCCCACAGCGACCTCAACGCTGCGCGTCTACCAATTCCGCCACGACCGCATCGTGGTAGGCCAGATTGCTCCGGCGCGGCTGCATGTAGCAAAAGCATTCGGGGGGCACAAGAGCGATATGTCAGTTTTTTTAAATTCCTTCACAGCTCGCCCGATCGAGCTGGTCCGGATGCGGCGGAAACGCCTTACATGTTTGAATTCCCGCCCGAATAGCGCCATATGTGGACAACCCGTCGGCACGCAAGTTTTCCACATATGCGGCCGGCGCGGCGCGCAAAGGACTGCCATATGCTTCGCACCGAACTTTCTCACCAAATGTTTCCCGTTCAAGGCACGCCGCCCGTCCGCTGGCGGATCAGCGAGGGCCTCGTGCCATATGAAGAGGCCGTGGCCACGATGGAGGCGGAAGTGGCCGCGATTGCTGAGGGGCGGGCGCCGGAACTCGTCTGGCTGGTCGAGCATCCGCCACTCTATACGGCAGGCACCAGCGCCAATGCCGCCGATCTGATCGAGCCGGATCGATTCCCGGTCTTTGCGACCGGACGCGGCGGCGAATATACCTATCACGGGCCAGGTCAGCGCGTGGCCTATGTCATGCTGGACCTGAAGTGTCGGCGACAGGATATCCGCGCCTTCGTCGGCGCGCTCGAGGAGGTCATCATTCGCACGCTTGATTCGATGAATGTACGTGGCGAGCGGCGAGAAGATCGGGTCGGCGTATGGGTCAGGCGCCCGGAGAAGCCGATTCTTGCAGACGGTACCGTGGCGGAGGACAAAATTGCAGCCCTCGGTATCCGTGTGCGCAAATGGGTGACATTTCACGGCCTTTCGCTGAACGTCGACCCCGATCTCGGGCACTTCACCGGCATCATTCCTTGCGGAATCTCGGCTTATGGCGTCACCAGCCTCGTCGATCTTGGCCTGCCGGTCATGATGGCGGATGTCGATATCCGTCTCCGCGAGGCGTTTGAACAAGTCTTCGGCGAAACGATCAATGACGCGTGAAGCCAATCGGTGATCGCCGGAAGGCGATCCAGGATGCTGCGCGGAATTCCAGCGCTAAGCAGGACAGGTCAAACGACCTGTCCGATCTACTGCGAAAAAGCCGCCATACCTCACAAGGAAAGCTGTTCGGCATCCTCTGGCACGGGCACTTCCCATTCATCCAAAGCGCGCCGTTTCGATTTTTCCAAAAGATCTATTTTGTCTTCTGCCCTGAGAAGATCATGCAGTTTCTGATCGCTCAAGATATTGTCGTGATTATCATGCGAGGTCATGCGGGTAACTCCTTGACCTCTGCAGGCGAGAGCGCGTCGTCTCTCTCAGCCGATGGCGCCTACGGGTTCGGTAGCCAACGGTGGGGACAGCTTACGCCCATTTGGGAGCCGTTGCGAATCATTTGGTGCGATGGTCCGTTTTCACCGCATGCCCGGCTCGACAAGAAAAGTGCCACAAAAGAAAAATGCCCTGGAAGGGAGAGCATCCAGGGCACAGAGAGGGGAACTGCACTAATGAAATTAGGGCGATGCGTCTGCACTTCAAGGTCCAAGTTTCAGGATAGGTTGTATCCCTCCCACAATCGCTCCTATTCTTCGCGAAACCGTGATCGCCGTCAGCCTTTGATAGGGTCCTAACGACTTTTTCCCTCCGCGCGGTGGTGATATCGTCGGCAAGGGGTCGGACGTAAGCCACAGGGGTTTTCCCAACCATTGTGCCGAGACGCGGCACCGGCGACGTTCCGTTCATCTCATGGCTGAAAATTGCGGGCAGAAAGGTTTAGCAACAGACGGAGAAACGGAAGAAACATTCCGAAATTAGAGTTCATTCCCAAACAAAACTGCAGAATGGAGTAAGGACAATGAGAGCCGTTTTTGGCGTGACCCGTTATTGGAAGACAGGCTTCAAGGCGCTACTCCTCCTTACCGTGTCCGTCTTGCCGGTCATGGCGCAGACCGCCGGCGGTAACCAGAATGCCCAGAATTCGGCTTCAAGCTTCAGCTATCGGCGCGCGGATCTTGGCAGCGGCTATTCCACCTCGAGCATTCTGAAGATGCCGAACAATTCATCCTATTTCGTAACGTGCAATTGCGACGACCGGACATTGCAGGACATGACGTGCCCGACCCAATCTTACGCATGCACCTGCGTTCCGCACGCTTATCTGATGTGCCAGTAGGAAAGGTGGGCGCGAGATATGGCCAAATCGTCGTCAAGGCTATTGCTTGCCATCTTCGGTGTGCTCTGCCTTCCATTGATGGCGTGGGGTCAGCAGAATAACTCGCCGCCGCAAAGCGCAGCTTCGACCTATTCCTTCAGCGTCGGGTCTCGTCCGGCCGATATCGGCACCGGCTTTTCGATCTACAGCGCGACATCCGCAACGGCAGATCAACAGTTTCACGTCCAATGCAATTGCCAGGATTTCAGCCTCGCGACCGCAACCTGCCCGGCTCCCCGTTATGAGTGCTATTGCAGCCCAAGCGCATCGCTGACCTGCGAATAGCAGAATCATGCCGATCAATGTGCCAGATCGGGGTTGCGGTCTCTTTCTACCTCCAGCTGCACTCAGCGCGCCGGCGAACCGCCATCAAGGATTGTCAGCCCAGCCAAGCCACTCTTTTCGATGGCTATTTTTGTACAGTTTGCGTTCATGTTCGTCCGCATATGGTGTCTTCCGTCGCCCCCAGATCGCGCGTCGATTGACAATCGATATGGACGATACGATTAATAGTTTCGACATTCGTCATAGAGCGGAGGATATGCCAATGACAAGTCGTGCCATCCTGTTGATGTCTCTTGCGTCTCTCACAGTTGTAGGCTCGATGGGCCTCGCTTCTTCGGCTTCTGCGCTAACCATGAAAGAGTGCAGCGCCAAATACCAGGCGGCCAAGACCGCTGGTACCTTGAATGGCCAGAAGTGGAATGACTTCCGCGCAACGCAGTGCAGTGCGGACGCCAGCGCCACTACGACTACCGCTCCCGCAGCCACCGCACCAGCGGCTACGACGCCTGCCAAGCCGGCGAAGACCACTGCGGCTGCCAAGGTCGATGCCAGCGAGCCCGACGCGACGAAGCCGCCGGCAGCCGAACCGGCAAAGCCGACGACGGCTGCGCCAGCTGGCGTAACCTTCCCGGCAAAGGTCGACCCCAAATATGCTACCGAGACGCCCGGCAAAGCCCGCTTCCACACCTGCGTCGATGCATACAACGCCGCCAAGACCAGCAATTCGCTCGGCGGTCTGAAGTGGATTCAGAAGGGCGGCGGCTACTACAGCCTCTGCAATTCCAAGCTCAAGGGCTGATTGCGAAGCCAAGCGATTACGGAGCGGGCGCCTTTGGGCGCCCGTTTCCTTTTATGGACATCAAGCCCGCATCTTTTCCCATTTTTTGACAAGCCGATCGCGCTTGAGCTTGGAAAGCCGCTGCAGCCAGAAAATGCCGTCCAGCTGGTCGATCTCGTGCTGGATGCAAATAGCCAGAAAGTCGTCCGCCTCCGCTTCATGGGCCTCGCCGGCGACATCCCGATAGCGAAAGCGGATCGATTTCGCCCTGACGATCTCTTCCGTCACTCCGGGCATGGAAACGCTGCCCTCCGTATGCCGCATGGTTTCCGGCGACGACCATAGGATTTCCGGATTGATATAGGTGCGCACGCCATCCTCGCGGCTGAGTTCAATCACGACGACTCGCTTGAGGACGCCGATATGCGGGCCGGTGATGCCAACGCCGGGCGCAGCCCGCATCGTATCCAGCAGGTCGGTGACGAGCGCTTGCAGATCGTCGTCGAAGGCGGTGACAGCAGCGCAGGCGGTTCGTAGTAGCGGATCGGGAAAGCGGATGATGGGGCGAGGCGACATGGTGCTCTCTACGGATGGAAGACATAGGTAGGAGGCTGCCAGAATAAGGGGAAGGTGGTTGCAATGCCACCGTCCCGATGGCTGCGCTTTCCCTATGAGCTTTTTCCATCATCCACTTGTTTTACATCGATTTCAATCGAGCCGGAGGCCATCTAGCCGAATGACGTCTGCCATCGTTGAAGATGCAATCACCGCATTCCGCCATTCGAACCTCCATCGCATGATTCGTGCATCGAATGGCTGAGGCGTCCTCTGCTTTTATGACCGTTCCCATCGAATTTACGAGGAATTTTGCCTTGTCAGGGCTTGCGAGCCTGTGGTTTTGGGCGGCACTGGCGGGTCGGGAACTGACTGCAACCCGCGAAAATTGACTATTACGTAAAAGTCAATATTATCATGGGCAGCAGATAGGGGCGGATTCTTGGTCGACGGATACTATAGCATAACGGAGCTCACTCGGGAATTCGGGGTTTCGACCCGGACCTTGAGGTTCTACGAGGACGAGGGTCTCATCCACCCTGAGCGCAGAGGCCGTACGCGCCTATTCCGTCCGGCCGACCGGCGTCTGATCATGGAAATCCTGCGCGGCCGCCGCATCGGCTTCACCATTGCCGAGATTCGCGAGATCATTCAGGTCTATAAAGAGCCTCCGGGCGAGATCGGTCAGCTCAAGCTGCTGATGAAGCGCGTCGATGAGAAGCGCGATGAGCTGCGCCAAAAGCGCAAGGATATCGACGATACGCTGAGCGAACTCGACAATGTCGAAGAAGCTTGCCTTGGACGTCTCGCCGAAATTGGCGTCGGGACGTGATCGCGACCAGGCCTTCAGCTTGTCAAAGCCAGCGGCGCGTCCGCTTGCAATAGAATTCGAACTCACAGCCGAATCGCGAGAGGAGATGCATCTCTTCGCAACGGATGACGAGTAATGTCGTCAAGGCAGCCGCCACGGCTGCCATCGCCAGGAACCAGAGATTGCCGATCAGCAGGCCGAGGCCCGCGGTCAGCAAGGTATAGCCGAGATAGGTCGGGTTGCGGGTGAAGCGAAAGGGGCCAGTCGTCACCAGATGCGCCGTACAGCGCTGCGTCAGAACGGTCGTGCGGCGCTCTAGGAGCGTCTTGACGGCCCAAACGTTCAGCGTCACGGCGAAGGTGGTCAGAAGCGCGCCAAACACCCAAGAAACAAGAGCCCAGACAAAGGGCAACGGCAAGGCATGCACCCGCTGCAGATACAGCGCTGCCATTACGGCGAGGCTATAGAGCAGCGGCGGCCACGGAAAACTCAGCGACTTCGAACGATAGGCATTCATAGAATAACCCTGTCATTGCGCTTCATCCGTACATTGTATCGCGATTCGGCTTACACGTTCATCGCTATCTGCTTTGATCGCCCCGGATTCCAATGGTTTGAAAAGATTCTGGGCTTGTAATTTATCGAGTGTGCATTGGCAGAAGCTGCGGCACATGGATTCGCTGCCCGACCGGGTGCAGGAGGCCACGCATTGCCTGATATAGCCGACGGTCGCGTCCTGAGGCGGAGCCGGTGCGACCAGTGACAAAATGTAGACGAGGCCGAACAGCACCGGCTGGTGCAGCAGATAGAAGATCAGACTGTGCCGACCGGCCCGGGCAATGAGATTGCTGCCGGGGCCGAATTTTGCCAACCATTTAAGCCAGCTAAGAGATGTCGCCAATTGCGCCACGCCGAGGCCGAACAGGAATGGCGTCAGCCACGGGAAGAGCGGCACGTAGTCGTTCGAACGCTGCATGTTTTCCGAAAGCCCGATCCACCATAGCCACGGCGCATCGAAGAACGTCGAATGCAGCGACAGCGGCGCGACGACGTTGTCGATCACAATGCCCACCGTGAGCAATACTGCAACCAGAAGCGTCACAAATGCCGGCAAGCGCAGGAACAGGAGGCCGATAAGGCTCGCCGCCGCGATGCTGTGCAGGATGCCGAAGAATATCCACTCCTCGCGCATGCCGATGAAGGTGACGAGAGAGATCGCAGCGGCCGCCGCGACAATCATGCCCAGCCGCCGCCAATAAGACCGCCAGCGAATCTCCGGCGTATTCGCAAGCACGAGGCTGAATCCTGCCAGAAACAGGAAGGTGCTGGCGATCGCGCGGGCATAAAGCTTCAGCCAGCCTGTTTCCGCCGTGCCGGAATCGAGATAGCCGAAGAACTCGAAATCCCAGGTGCAGTGATAGCTTGCCATGGCCAGGAGTGCGACGCCGCGCGCCGTGTCCAGAATGCCGATGCGGGGCGTCTTTTGCGGTGCATCGGCACTCTCGGCGATAGCGACCATTGGCGGGTCCTTCCAGGCATGAACTCAGATCACGAGCGCCGCTTGAGACAGCGCGAGCATGTCATGGCACATCGCTATCCATAATGGCCAGACGGGCATCGGAAAAAAACTGCCGGCGGACCAGCACGATGATGATGAACATGGTCGTGACCATGAAAACGTAAGGGCTCAGAAACCAGCCGAGATAGCCAATTGACAGGAAAATGGCCCGTAGGCCGGAGTTGAAATTCCGGGCCGCGATGATGTTCATGCGGATGACCCGCTCTGCGGCGCGTTCGGCACGCACGGGATCACGAATGGCATCTTCCAGCATCGGCAGGGAGCCGAAGAGAATGGTGCAGTAATTGAATAGGCGATAGGCCCAACCGAACTTGAAGAAGGCATAGCCAAAGAGACAGGCAAGCCCGGCCACCTTGATTTCGAAAGCTGTCCGGCCGCCGTTGAAGATGAAGGGCATGTCGGAGAAGAAGGCATTGATCTTGTCGGTGGCGCCGAGCAACGCAAAGCAGCTGCCGATGGCGAAGATCGAGGTGGAGGCGAAGAAGCCGGTGCCGTTCTGCAGGCCTGAGAGGATCTGTGTGTCGATCATCTTCAGGTCGCGGCGAAGGGAGTTGTAGATCCATTCGCGGCGACGCTCGTTCATTGCCAGCGTCAGGCTTGTACGATTGAAGAAGCTGGCGCTGCTGACGATCCAGTTCAGCGCGACCCAGAGAAGGATGAAGAGGGCGAGGGCGACATAGTCGGCAGTCGTCATAAAGGGAGATTCTCCAGATCAATCCGATGTGGACTGTAGCGCAGCGCGGGCTGCGTGCAATGGCCTTCTGTTTGCTTCCCCGAATGCCTATATGTAATGTCGCTGCCATGAAATCCGATGTCGGCCAATCGCCGTGCAAGCTTGCCCCGATAGCGTAGCCTTGCCGGAAATCGATTTGCCTGGAGGCACCAAAGGTCCATGTTTCTCTCAGTTTTCGATGTGTTCAAGATCGGTGTGGGACCGTCCAGCTCGCACACGATGGGGCCGATGTCGGCCGCGAATCGCTTCCTCGACCTCGTTCTTTCGAACGAATGGCCGCGTCCGTCTTCGAATGTGCATGTCGAGTCGATCAAGGTCAGCCTGCATGGCTCGCTCGCCCACACGGGCATTGGCCACGGCACGGGCAGGGCGGTTATTCTCGGCCTGATGGGCGAGAAGCCTGATAGCGTCGATCCCGATCATATGGATGCCATTATCGACGAAGTGGAGCGCAGCGGGCGCATCACGCCGCCAGGCCATCCGGCCTATCGATTCCAGCCCAAGACAGATCTCATCTTCGACAAGAAGGTGCCGCTGCCCGGTCATGCCAACGGCATGAGCTTCTCCGCCTTCGACAAGGACGAGCGCCTACTGGTCAAGCGCATTTATTATTCCGTCGGCGGCGGCTTCGTCGTCACCGATACAGAATTGGAGCAGATGAAGGCCGACCGGAAAAAGCCTGCCCCAGCCGGCGAGCGTGTTCCGTTCCCCTTCGCCAGTGCCAAGCAGATGCTCGAAATGTCCGAGCGTTCCGGCCTTTCGATTGCGCAGATGAAGCGCGCCAATGAAGAGACGCATATGAGCGCCGAAGAGCTGGATGCCGGCCTCGACCGCATCTGGGCGGCCATGAGCAGCTGCATCGATCGTGGCCTCAAGGTCGATGGCATCATGCCTGGTGGCCTGAAGGTGCGCCGGCGTGCGCGTGCCATCCATGATAAATTGCAGGAAGAATGGCGCAGCAACCGCATCAATCCGCTGCTCGCCAATGACTGGCTCAGCGTCTACGCCATGGCCGTCAATGAAGAGAATGCGGCCGGCGGCCGCGTGGTCACCGCGCCGACCAACGGAGCGGCCGGCGTCATTCCGGCAACGATCCGCTATTATCAGCATTTCCACGAGGATTGGGATCAGGACGGCATTCGCAACTATCTTCTGACCGCCGCCGCCGTCGGCGGCATCATCAAGCACAACGCCTCGATCTCAGGCGCCGAAGTCGGCTGTCAGGGCGAGGTGGGCTCGGCGGCCGCGATGGCGGCTGCGGGACTTGCCGCTGTCATGGGGGCGACGCCGGAGCAGATCGAGAATGCCGCGGAAATCGCGCTTGAACATCACCTCGGCATGACCTGCGACCCAATCGCCGGCCTGGTGCAGGTGCCTTGCATCGAGCGTAACGCGCTTGGTGCGGTCAAGGCGGTCACTGCCGCTTCGCTTGCGATCAAGGGCGACGGCCAGCATTTCGTACCACTCGACGCCTGCATCGAAACCATGCGCCAGACGGGTCACGACATGAGCGAGAAATACAAGGAAACTTCGACTGGCGGCCTCGCCGTCAATGTCGTGGAATGCTGATGTGGCCCAAGGTCGAAGCCCGATCTTGGGAGTAGATCATTTGCTTATAGGCGTGGTGAGGGGGATGCCGGCCACGCGGCTTCCCAAAAGCATGGTTTGCAATTGCTCGATTTGAGCGCTGCTCGGCCCATTATTGGTGTCGCTTACTCTGTGAACCAGGACCGTCGCTAAGTCCGGAAACACCATGAGATATTGGTTTCCCATGCCGGATGCCCAGTAGAATGGCTTGTCTTTGACAACTTCGCCGTCGGATGCGGTTAGCGGCTGCAATGCGTATCGCCCGATCCACCAGCTATAGCCGAAACCTGCACCTCGCTCGAGATCCGTATAAGGCGCGATGCTTCTGCTGATCCATTCCGCCGGAATGATTTGCGCATCGCGCCATCGGCCGTCATTCGCCAGAAGCACGCCCAGGCGCGCCAGGTCACGCGCGGACATTCTGATCTTATAGGCAGGATGTATCGATTGAGGAATCGTCTTGAAATAGAAGTGTTCCGGCCGCAAATCCTGCATCTGAAGCGGGATCGCAATACGACGGAAAAAATCCTCGGCAATTGGAACGCCGCTCAGTTGCTGGAGGATGACGCCCAGGACATTGAAGCTCCAATTGTTGTAAAACCATTGCTCTCCGGCAGCATGGATACCTCGTGGAGGCAAAAGGGCCGGGTCCTGGTCGGCGGCGGCATGATAAACACCCGACCTCGACATCAGAAGATCAGCGATCGTCGCCTGCTTCTCTTTCGGTGTCAGCGCCGGTTCGCAATCATCGATATCCAGTTCGGCCAGAGTCATTGCCAAATCGATCGTGCCCTCGATCTCGTGCGTGCCAATCAATGCGCTCAACAGGCTTTTGCGCATGGAGGCGATGCCGGTCACGTCGGCAATCTTACCCCACGAGCTCATAATCAAGCCATCTTGCACGATCATGATCGCGGACGATCCGATCGACTGCGCATAACGGTAGGCGTTCGCGAGAGCAGTGCTGGACCAGCCGAACCGGCCGGGATCATCCACTGTTGTCCACTCATTGGCCGGGTAATCCGATGCACCGCCCATAATCGCCTCCGAGAATCACCTCTTGCGCTTTCAGGTGATGTTACCCACTCTGTGGATGTCCGCAGTGAAAAGCTTGACGCTGCCGGTCAAAAGGACTTCAACGGCATTATGGCTTTGCATCTCATTAAATTGTGCGTGGGCGCGGATTCGCTGGATGATCTGCGCGAATGGGTTTCCGAGCGAGCAATGAACGCCATTGCTGCTGGGCTCGAGCCGCATACAACCCACACGACGCGCATGGTGCCGAAACGGGTAGACGAGCTGTTGGACGGCGGTTCGCTTTATTGGGTGATCAAAGGGCAGGTGCAGGCGCGGCAGAAATTGCTTGGCATCGAAACCTTCACCGACGCGGACGGCATTCAGCGCTGCCGGCTTATTCTCGACCCGAGCGTTGTCGAGACGACAGGGCAGCCGAAGCGGCCATTTCAGGGCTGGCGGTATCTGCCGCAGGACGACGTGCCGCGCGATCTCGACAGTCTCGGCGCGGCAGCCGAATTGCCCGCCGATCTACGGCGGGAACTTTCCGAACTCGGATTGCTTTAACGCAGTCGCATCATGATCGGCGCACGGCCGGTCGGGGCGGTGATGTGCAGATGAATATGCGCTTCCGGCTGCGAATAACGCCAGGCGCGTGCGCCATGGCAAAGCAGGATGCCGATCAGGTCTTTCGTCTTGTTGCGCGAACGCGAACGGCTGAGACCTAGGTCCGCTAGCCGCATCGCCGCCTCATGCAGCGGATGAAGAGCAAAGCCCTTCGGTTTCATCTTGCCCCCGCCGTCGAGCGAGAAACCGGGAAAGTTCTCGTTCATTGCCATTTCAAAACCCCGTACACGTTACAAACTCAGGGCCGGCCCGTTTGACATTCGGAACCGGAAGATCGGGCGAAACAAAAGGCCCGACCAATCTTCAGATCATGAGGCGCGAAAACACCGGCCACATTCCTATTCCGTGCTCGCCCAGCACTTGACGCCGGCTCGCTTGAGCGCCTTGCAGGCATTCACCGCTTCACTCTGATCTTCGAAACCACCAAAACGGGCGCGGTAACCGCCATCGAAGGCGACTGTATAGGGCTTTGCCGAACGCAGCGCCTTGCCACCCTTGGTCTTAGCCGTATCAAGCAGGTCGGTTGCGCCATCCTTACTGGAGGAAATGCCGATCTGCACGACCCAGCCAGTCGGCCCGCGCTCGGCTTTGGTTGCTTTTGCAACCTTCTCTGTCTTTTCGGTCCGCTGCAGCTTTGCGAGCTTCGTATCGCTCTTGGAGGTTGATGCAGTCGTTACGGTATCGATCTCATCCTCATCGGCATTGTCCGACGATCCGGCGGAGGCCGTTTCGTCATAGGCTGGCCGCTTCACGGACTCCGGTTTCGCCGAAAGCAGTGGATTGGAGGAGGAAGATTGCCGCGTTACCGCTGCGAAGGCCGCCGCACTGGAAGGATTGGAATCGGCGACTTCGGTCGTCCCGTCATTCTTGATCTTTGCGCGGCTGATATCTGCCATGCGTGCGCTGGCTGCCTGCACATTGGGCGTTACGGCCGGGACCTGTGCGATCACATTGGAATCAATATGCTTTGTCGATGCCTTAGGCAGATAGTCAGCGATCAGCTTGCGCATCTGGTTGTCACGAGCCGGCGTCGAAGCGCCGCCAAGGACGACACCGACGATGGAGCGACCATCGACTTTCACGGAGGTTGCGAGATTATAGCCGGCGGCACGCGTGTAACCGGTCTTGATGCCGTCGACGCCACGCACGGAGCCCACAAGGCGATTGTGACCGAGGATCGTGCGATTGCCCAGCCGGAAGCTCGTTTCGGAGAAGAAACCGTAATATTCCGGGAAATGCTCGCGCAAGGCGATGCCAAGGCGGGCCTGATCGCGCGCCGTCGTCATCTGCGCTGTGTTCGGCAGGCCGTTCGGGTTACGATAGGTCGTGCGCGTCATGCCGAGTGCCCGCGCCTTGTCGTTCATCATCCGGGCAAAGCCTTCCTCCGAACCGCCAAGCATTTCGCCAAGCGCCATTGCGGCGTCATTGGCAGACTTCGTGACGATGCCGAGAATCGCCTCGCGAACAGTCACGGAGCGGCCGGCGCCAATACCGAGCTTGGTGGGAGCCTGTGCTGCAGCGTTCTTCGAAAACACGACGGGGGTATCGAGGGTGATGCGGCCAGCTTCGAGTGCTTCGAAGGTCAGATAGACCGTCATCATCTTGGTCAGCGAGGCCGGATAGTGCAGCGTGTCGGCGTTTTCACTGTAGAGAACATTGCCGGTATTGGCATCGATGACGATGCCCGCATATTTCGGACCGGCCGCGCTCGCGTCAATGACAGTCACCGCGACCGTCGCCGTTGCGATCGAAAAACCAAGAAGCGCTCTCGCCAGAATCTTACCGGTTTGAGACGACGAAACGGAAAGAATGGATCTGGACACTAAATCACTCTCTGCTTGCATTTACATACTCGATTATCCGGCCGCCGCCTCCATGAACGGCCATTCCGTTCGACAGTAGAGGCTTAGCGTTACCAATCGGTTTATGATGAACAGTTGGTTTCATGTTTCTGCGCCATTTTAGCGGCCGCCCACAGCTGTCGTCGCAGGTACGGCATTATCCACAAGACGCGTTTTGACGAAGTTCTGGACGGCCGCATCCATGGCGCGCCAGTCACCCAGCTGATTGCTGGAAAAGCGGTAGAGAACGCTCAAATCCTTACCGACCTTGATGTCTCTCTGGCAATCGCCGCTGGTTGCCAGCGTGGGCGAGGAGGGCAGGAGACAGCGCACGACGTAATCGGTCTCGTCAGGCCGCGGCGCCGTCAGAAGGATTTCGTCGTTGTAGCCGGCATCCGCACGAAGCCGATGTGCGGTCAGGCCGAAGGGGCCGGCATAGGCCGCCCCATCCATCAGTTGCGAATAGATCGGACCGAGCCGGCCGGACATGTCATGGGACATCGTGCTCTGGCTGATTTGCAGGAAGATCAGTGAGGACGATTGCGAGATATCGTCGAAACGCATGCGATCGGCTTCGCTATAGCCCTGCATCTGCGGCCAGGTCAGATAGAGATCGACACGTTCGGCCATACCGTCCGAACGCTCGCTCGGAAAGCGAATGGTGTTTGCAGCCAGACGCATTGTGTCGTCGCCGATCGTGACAGAGATGAGCTTGGTATCCGTCGTATGCCCTGCCAGCGAAATTTTCTCACCAAGCCAGTGTCCACCAACGGATATGGCTACGGTCAAGGCTGCCAGAACGGCGACACCGGCCGTGAGCCGATAGACAAAGCCGCTCGATATCAGCGGTCTTTCTTCGATCATTGCGGCGGATGACAGAGGAGGAGCCATACTCTTGCCTTCATTTCCTTCCGCTCAGGTCGCCATCATCGACGGCAAAGCCTCGCGGCGCCTGACTTTTTTGAGTCTCGTTGGAAATGATGATTGGCGCCACGATGGTTAACCGACGGTTAAATATGTGTCGCAAGCCATGCTAATGGCGCACTTAAATTCTCCGGGTATTTTCAGCCTTAGCTTTAGGCCCACTCATTAAACGAAAAAGAGCCGTTCCCTGGGACAGTGGGAACGGCTCAGAGGCACCGGCCTGGACAGAAATCAGGGGACGAGACCGGGCCTCTGACTTTGACCATCGACGCTAGGTCGCCGATGATCCTGTGTGAAGAACGCTTATTTCAAGCTGCCGACTGCGACGGCGCGGCCATCCTGGATCTTGACCCAGCGAGCCGGGTGGTCGGCGGACTGGCGCTTGAGGAAGGTATACTCGGTTTCGGACCAGAGCTTCACCTTGTTGCGCATGTTATCGAGAATGAAATCGCCGCGATCCGTGCGGACGGTCAAAACGGCATGGCCTTCACCGTTCGGCTGCAGCACGACGGTCATGAGCAGATCGGAAGGCGAGAAGCCGGCATCGATGAGCTGCTTGCGCTTCAGGAGCGCGAAATCCTCGCAGTCACCGGCGGTGGTCGGGATCGCCCACTTTTCCTCAACGCCGTAAAGCTCCATATCGGTCATCGGCTTGATGGTGGTATTGACCGTGTAATTGACCTTCAGGATCGTCTTCCAGCTATCCTCATTGAGGATCATCGGCCCTGCATCGCCACCGGAATAGGTGCATTCCCGCGGATTTTCCTTGCAGAATTCGTAATGGCCGATCGGAGGAGCAGCGTCGCCTGTTATCGTCATATTGGCGGGTGCCGCCTGAGCCGCACCGAAGAAGCCAAGAGCGGAAAGCGCCAGAGCGGCAAGGCCGCGAAGTGCGATTTGAAAGTTCATGTCCCTGTCCCTGTTTTATTGGGATCAGAATGACACGCGTGATTTTATCTGACGCAAAATTGCGCAGTTAAATTAATGGTTTAGTTGAATCAAATCTGGAGAAAATTCTCATAAAACACGCAGAAAACTTGATTCAAGTTTGCGGCAAATTCGATTAAAATTTGAGGAATTTTGGTATGAAGTGCAGCAAAGCGAGAGTTTGATATCCGGCTGTTTCGGAACGGTTTTCAACAATGAGGATCGTTAACGTCCGGGTGCAGATTTGGGCAGCAACCGTGTTGTATTGATACAGAGCCCACCTTGCGATAGGCCTGCCGAGTGCCGGAAATGACCGCAAGAACCTCGATCTGTCCCATTTTGGGAAAGCCGGCTCAAAAAATATTTTTGATTTTTATTGTCGGCCGTTGGGGCGAAGCCCGTCGGTTGTGCGAATGATCGCGGCAGCCATCTCCGCGACGGCCGGCGAGTGGGCCGCGTTCGCAACGATCACCAGTTCCGCCTCTGGCCATGCTTGCGACAATTCCCAGGCGGTTACCAGCGGCGCCTCGAGATCCATACGGCCCTGAATCATCGTGCAGGGGATACCGGCGAGCCGATGGATGTCGCGCAGGATCTGCCGTTCCTCGAGCCAGCCCAGATGGTGGAAGTAGTGGGTGATGATCCGGGCACGGGCCGTCAGATAGCGAGCATCGGACCACCGAGATGGGAGGGTCTCGCGCGGATCGATCAGGATCGAGGCGCCCTCCCATTCGTGCCAGTCTCTTGCAGCTCTCACGTGGATTGCGGGATCTGGGTTAAGCAGGAGGCGATAATAGGCAGCGACGAGATCACCGTCGCGATCCTCTTCGGGCACGGCAGCGCGAAAGCGTGCCCATTGCTCCGGAAAGAACCGGCCAAGACCTTCATAGAGCCAATCGATTTCCGATTGTCTCGTCATGGTAATGCCGACGAGGAGCAAGCTTTCCACCCGTTGCGCATGGGTTTCGGCATAGACGAGCGCAAGCGTGCAGCCCCAGGAATTGCCGAATACGATCCAGCTTTCAACGCCGAGACGCAACCGCAATTGCTCGATATCGGCAATCGTATGCCATGTGGTGTTGGCCGAGAGATCGATCGCCGGTTCCGACGCATGCGGAAGGCTGTCACCGCAGCCGCGCTGGTCGAACTGAATGATTCGATAGTAATGCGGGTCAAAATAACGTCGCGTTCCGGCCGAACTTCCTGAACCCGGACCGCCGTGCAGGATAAGGACAGGCCTGCCTTTGCGGTTGCCTGATTGCGTCCAATGAATCCGCTGGCCGTCACCGACCTCAAGCAGGCCTTCGTCAAAAGGAATTGTGTCCGGGTAAAGCATTTGCCGTCACGCGTTGAGAAGAAGACAGGCATCGCTGTTTCGCGACGCCGCGTGACAGGAGGATGACAATATCAGAGAAATTCGCGCAAGGTCTCGCGCGACTGCAGCGAAAGGAATTCGATCGCCACGCCCTCCATGAAATGGCGAACGACGCGGCCACGCATATTGCCGAGGCGCACCGGCGTCCCGATCGTGGGGCGTATTTCGACATCGACCGCGGCACCCGAGAGCGAGAGGTCCATGATGCGGCAGACATATTGCGTACCGTCGTCGAGCGTAAGCTCGCAGCGGGTGTTGCGCGGCGTCAGGCGATCATGGCGGCGATCTTCCGGCAGGCCGAGTTCGTGCTTGTTGGCAAGCCAGGTCAATTGGGCGGCAAGCTTTTCGCGTTTCCGCTCGGTCGCATTGATCGACATGGTGAAACCGCGGCCATCGACGGCAACGACATTGCCTTCAACGCGGCCAAGGTGATCGATATAGGCGACAACGCGCTCGTCGGCGCGCGGACGTCCCAGGCAGGTGACATGAAGGTCGCCCGGCGACATCTCGGTGACCAGGCACTCGAACTCCTCGTAATTAGCCAGCATCAGGCGACCCTGCATATTGATCGGAACCCGTTGAAAGGTCCGCTGATCATTGCGAACAGCATTGCCTGTCATTTGGTTGGGCCGCGTCGCATGGGCCGGTTGGAATGAGTGCATGAAGCGTCTTGAACCCTATTGCGTCTCTTCCAACTATTAGCCGCAACTCCTTAAAGTAAGGTTGTCTTTCCCAAGGCATGGCTTAGAGATGATCGTCGATTTTGTTCCGAGCTGGGTCAATTCCAGCTCTCTCGCGCCCATTTTTTGCTTGAATTAACTTTCGGCGCATCCATTCGCCCAGGCTGGTGCTTCGCTGATGCGGCAGAAGATCTGTCGGATCGGGATGCGGCGGCGCATTCACGAGCCGGACGGGGCGGTCGCGAAGCAGGCGGCTGCGGTCCAGCGCCAGAAATTCCAGGCGCTCATTGCCGAGCCATGTCGTGTAAACGGTGGGCGTGAGGCAGCCGAGCAGTCTGTCGCAAGTGTCGCTCGATGTTCGAACCGGCAGCAATATCAGCTCGAAGGTCATGCTGCGGCCACTGATGCAATATCCCGTTGCATGGATCGATGCGGGAACCACGTGCCTCATCACGCCGGCGGCGATGTGCACCGGATCGTCCTGCTGGCTGCCAGCCCAGAGCGCCGCGAAATTCTCGCCGCGAATCTCGCGCCCCATGAGGTTGCAGATCGCCGTACCGGCCAGACGGAAGCGGGGATTGTCGTCGGCCGTGTTTTCCAGGATGAACAGCTCGGGAAGAATATGTCCGATCGCCGATGGCTGTATCAAATTGCGCAAGGGCGCATCAGCGTTGCCGCGTATATGCTCCCAATAGGTAAATATATCGATGCTCGTCTTCTGGCGCATAATGCGTCCGTGTCCCATTTCATTTCAAATACAAAGGCATTCATTACCCTCGACTCCACCGTTGCGAATTCCATGCCAGAACCGGGCCATTAGGGTTAACAAGGGGTTTCGCTTGCTCCGCCCGATGGTCGGTGTAAGGCTTTGTTCATAACTTCACCAAGTGACCTTCAGCACGAATTTCCCGGGCGCCGGATGGACCAGCGTGGTCCAAGCCGGAGAGGAGCATCCCGGCGCGCCGCCCCATACTGCGGGCGGCTTTTTTTTTGATTTTTGCTGCGGTATGTGTCGAAGACCTCTATTGATAAGCCGAGCAAGACATGGACGATGAACAGCTGCCGCGCCCAGAGCCGGAAAATCCGCGGCCGCAGCAGCATGTGCCCGCCTTCAATCTGCCTCCCGCGATTCTGGCGAGTCTTCCTGTTCTGATCGTCATCTTCGCGGTCATGAACCTGCCCTCGTGGTCGGACGATACGTTGAACTGGATTTATTTCACCTTCAGCTTCATCCCGGCCCGTTATGCCTTCCCCTTGTCGCAGCAGGGGCTGGAATGGCTTTGGACGCCGGTCACCTATTCGCTACTGCATGGCGGGATCGAGCATATCGTCTTCAACAGTCTCTGGCTGATGGTCTTTGCCGCGCCCGTGGCGCGACGCATCGGCGCGCTGCGCTATGTGATTTTCTGGATTTTTTCGTCCGCCGCTTCCGCCTTCCTGCATGCAGCGCTTTATTGGGGAGACCAGACGCTTTTGATCGGTGCATCCGGAGTCGTCTCGGCGCTGATGGGGGCAGCTTGCCGCTTTGCGTTTCCGGCCATGGACGGTCGCAGAGTTTCCATGCGGCAGGCGCATCTCAATCCGCGACTCAGCATCTTGGAGTCGCTTCGAAGCCGTACCGTCGTCGCCTATATCGTCATGTGGGTCGCCGGTAATGCACTCGTCGCCTTCGGCATCAATCTTGCGGGCGACAGCTCGCAGCCGGTGGCCTGGGATGCTCATATTGGCGGATTCCTGTTCGGATTCCTGCTTTTTGCACCCTTCGACCGGCAGCCGCCCGTGGAAGCTCAGGAAGCTTTACCACTCGATGAATGAGCTGTTGCTTTCTGACTGACACAGGCGCACCATTGCTATCCGTCGATCGTTGGATGAGGAGATCGACCGACCGACGGGCGAGGCGCCGGTTTGAGCTCCGGGGGTAATTTCGGAACATATCGGACGCTTCAGGTGTTCATCATGCTTTCGAGATGGGAGGATCGAATGTCAGTTTCCGTAAAGGCCATACTTGAAGCCAAGGGCCGCGACGTCGTGACGACGGGCGGTAATACGACCGTTGCCGAGGCCGCGAAGATTCTCAATGAGAATCGCATCGGCGCCATCGTGGTCGTCGGACCGGGCGGCAAGATTTCCGGTATCTTCACCGAACGGGATGTGGTCAATGCCGTTGCCAAGCAGGGGCAGGAATGCCTCGACAAGCCGATCGCATCGATGATGACGGCCAAGGTGCATCGCTGCAAGGAAGATACGACGACCGACGAATTGATGGAACTGATGACGATGCGCCGCTTCCGTCACGTTCCCGTTGAGGAGAAAGGCAAGCTTTCCGGCATCATCTCCATCGGCGACGTCGTCAAATGGCGCATCCGTGAGATCGAACTCGAGGCCGAGCAGATCAAGGCCTATATCGCCGGGTAAGAAGCGGTTCGGCGTGACCGAAGCAATCGGCGCGGTGGATCGCCTGCGGTAAGCAACGGCCTGAATTCCCAGCAAAGCGCCGATTGCGTTTTTCAAGGCTTAACGCGCGTAGGCTTCCTGCATGCGCCGGATCTCGGTCAATCTTGCCGATGCTTCCTCATAGCCGCGTTCTATTGCTTCGCCAGCACGATGAAATTCCGAAAGGCCGATATCGCTGAGGCGCGGATGCAACGCCAGATCGGGCGGATCGCCGGCAAGGCGCGCACGCGCAATTCTGTCCTGTATTATGTTGAAAGCCTGCACCATGACACCCGTCATGCCAAGTTTCATGGCGGGCGCATCCTCGCGGCGCAGCAGATCGCCGTTGGGCGAGCCGACATTGTGCTTGACCACCGCGGACCGGCCATAGAGATCGTAGTGCAGGTTTACCGCAACCACCAACGTCTGTTCATAAGTTCGGCAGACCGAAACCGGCACCGGATTGACCAGGGCGCCATCGACCAGCGTGCGACCGTTGGAGCGCACCGGCTCGAAGATGCCGGGCAGGGCATATGATGCTCTGAGTGCAGTGATGAGAGAGCCGTTGGCAATCCAAACTTCATGGCCTGTGTTCAACTCCGACGCGACGGCGACGAAGGGACGGTCGAGATCCTCGATAGAAAATCCTTCCAGATGTTCCTGCATGCGCTTAGTGAGCCGCATGCCGCCGAACAATCCGCTTCCGCCGATGGTGAGGTCGAGCAGGCTGGCGATGCGCCGCATGGTCAGCGAACGCGCGAAGGCCTCAAGTTCGTCAAGCTTGCCCGCAAGATAACAGCCACCGACGAGGGCGCCGATCGATGTGCCGGCAATCATGCCGACCGCAATGCCGGCTTCGTCGAGTGCACGCAAAACACCGATATGCGCCCAGCCACGCGCAGCACCACCGCCAAGCGCCAAGGCAATCTTTACTTTTTTTGGAGGGGCGGGAGGGAGAAGCGGGGTAGACGTATCCTGCGTAAGGCCTGAACCGGTCGAGCTCTGTCCGCCGATGTGACGATTCAACCCCCAATTCAGCATTTTTACGCCTCCTCCGAGGCTCCGTGTGCCTCGGCTAAAATACTGTCCCTTTTTCGTTTCCAAATCGTATACTGGTTGTGGCCTGTTGAAACACCATCACCGATAGGTCTACTGTTTGTAGACTTCTTCCGGATTGAAATGCAGGTGATCGTCGACCACGCTCAGCACCGGCTTCCCATCTTCGAGCTCAACTGTTCGGTAGAAGCAGGAACGGTGGCCAGTATGGCACGTCGCATCATGTCCGGCGACCTCCACTTTCAGCCAGATTGCATCCTGATCGCAATCCGTTCGGATTTCCTTCACCGTCTGAAGGTTTCCGGAGGTTTCACCTTTTTTCCAGATCTTACCGCGCGAGCGGCTGAAATAATGCGCCGTGCCGGTCTTGATCGTCAGCGCGAGCGCCTCGGCATTCATGTGCGCGACCATCAGCAATTCGCCATCATGCGCATCCGTCACGATCGCGGTGATCAGGCCGCGATCGTCGAAACGGGGCGTGAAATCGCCTGCATCCTCCAACTCGGATTTATCTTCGGAAGGAGCATTGAAAATCAGGTTCATTTCCGGCTCTTTCGTTGAAGCCCGGTCAGCGACCCCGGACCAAGGACATGAAACGAGCCTGCTCGGCCGGATCGGCCTTGAAGGCACCCGTGAAGGTCATCGTCAGCGTCGAGGAACCCTGCTTCTTTATGCCGCGCATGGACATGCACATATGTTCGGCGTCGATCATCACGGCGACGCCGCGCGGACGCAGGGACTCGTCGATCGCATTGGCGATCTGGGCCGTCATGGCTTCCTGCGTCTGCAGTCGGCGCGCAAAAATATCGACGACACGGGCGATTTTCGACAGGCCGAGGACACGACCGCTCGGCAGATAGGCGACGTGCGCCTTGCCGATGATCGGCACCATATGATGTTCGCAATGCGAATAGAACGGGACGTCCCGCTCAAGAACGATATCGTCGTAGCCCGAGACTTCTTCAAAAGTGCGGCCGAGCACATCCTCGGGATTCAGCTCGTAGCCGCCGAACAGCTCGCGATAGGCCTTTGCAACGCGCGCAGGCGTATCGAGCAGGCCTTCGCGACGCGGATCATCGCCGGCCCAGCGAAGGAGAACGCGGATTGCGTCTTCAGCTTCCTGCTGCGACGGGCGTTCGAAATCAGTGACTTGCGGAAAGTTCTTTACAATGGCGTCCATTACCTGTGGTTCTCCTGATCCGCTGTGCGGATATCATCTTGTCGGACTCGCCACTGGCATTCCCCGAGGTACGGAGATTTTGTACCTTTGGCGGGCTCCGGGGCGTTCTGGCTGGCGGACAAGCCTGCCGTCCTGCACGGTTTCCCATCAAACTTACAGAAGACCATTGCATTTCGATGGTCTTCGAACGACATACATATAGTATGGCATTGTCCCTGTGAAAGTGTCCTAAACGGACACGCTGTGTTTTTTGTTACGAAACACGAACAGGTGCATCGGAGCAAAATCTGTGATGGACGACATCTACAACAGCAAAATCCTAGAGTTTGCCGGCAATATCGGCCGCATCGGCAGTCTTCCTGACGCCGATGCCAGTGCCCAGGCCCATTCCAGATTGTGCGGTTCTCGCGTAAAAATCTGGCTGAAAATGGACGGCGATGTGGTGACCGATTTTGCCCATGACGTCAAGGCCTGTGCGCTCGGCCAGGCGTCATCTTCGATCATGGCGCGCCATGTGGTCGGCGCTACTGCAGACGAAGTACGCAAGGCCCGCGAGGATATGCTCGCCATGCTCAAGGCCGACGGCGAAGGGCCTGACGGGCGTTTCGAAGACATGCGCTATCTGAAGCCGGTCAGGGATTACAAGGCCCGTCACGCTTCGACCATGCTGACATTCGATGCCGTTGTCGACGCGATCGGGCAGATCGAGGCGGCGCGTCAAGGTGAAATTATCGAGGCTCTATCGTGATTACTTTTATGTGGAGCAGGTATACCCCTCTCTGTCACTTCGTGACATCTCCCCCACAAGGGGGGAGATTATTGGGAGTACACTGCAACCTACTAAAAGTACTACCAGGTATAGGGAGGTAGCCGCTCGTGTGCTATCTCTGTTCAATACAGGATGATGAGGATGAAGGTGGAGCTGCGGCAGGCTCCAAACGAATCTCCCCCCTTGTGGGGGAGATGTCACGAAGTGACAGAGGGGGGTACGCGGCACGGCAGATCGGCCGGAACTATTCCGGACCTTTCCGCAAAACACCGGACCGGCTCCTCGGCATGAGCCTCATTCGCCTTTATCAACTGACGCTTTCAGGCTTCATCGGCAACTCCTGCCGCCACATCCCGACCTGCTCGGAATATGGCTATGAGGCGATAGCGCGCCATGGGCTTTGGGCGGGTGGCTGGATGACGCTATTTCGTGTGGCGCGCTGCGGACCGGGAGGGACGAGCGGGCTCGATCCAGTGCCCAGCGAGCTGGAGCGCCGCTATCATTGGTGGACGCCCTGGCGCTATTTCCGCCTTGGGCAAAAGGCCGCCTGACCGTTGGCAGTCTATGTCGCGCTGCTCTACAGCATAGTCCTTGGCCCAGGCCGCAGAGTTATCATGTCCGATCTCAAGGCCATGGCGGAGAGTTTGGGCTTTCGCAACGCCCGAACGCTTGTTGCGACCGGCAATCTTGTTTTCGAAGCCGAGCCGCAGCCAATCGCATCGGTCGAGGCACAGCTTGAGGCAGGTTTTGCTACGGCTTTCGGCAAGCATGTCGATATCATCGTCCGCGATGCCGATAGATGGCTGAGGCTCGCCGACGGCAATCCCTTTCTCGACGGGATCGGCAGCGAGGTCATCGTTCGGGTGATGCGGCAGCCACTCGAACCCGAAATTCTCGATGTGCTTGCGAAATACCGGCAGGACGAGCGCATGGCCGTTGTTGATGGCGATTTATGGATCGATTTCGGCCTCAAGGCCAGCGAGACGAAAATGCTACCGGCTTTGACGACAAAACGGCTCGGCATCGGAACGATGCGAAACTGGAACACCGTGCGCGGTTTGGCCGAGATGATCGGCCGCTAACGCGGCTTTTCCTTTACTAGAATGCGAAATACAGCTATCAGGCGCGCGGACATAAGTAAGCATTTACTTAGTCCCTAACTTTTAAAACCACCCGCATTCGTTGGCGGGACTGGACAAGGAGAATATCGATGTCCCAATCCGTTTCCCTGACATTTCCCGATGGTTCCGTGCGCAGCTTTGCTGCCGGCACGACCGGTCGCGATGTCGCCGAATCCATTTCCAAGTCGCTGGCCAAGAAGGCTGTCGCCATTGCGCTCGACGGCACGGTCCGCGACCTTTCCGATCCGGTGACCGACGGCAGGATCGAGATCATTACCCGCTCGGACGACCGCGCGCTGGAACTGATCCGCCATGACACTGCTCACGTTCTCGCCGAAGCCGTTCAGGAGCTCTGGCCGGGAACGCAGGTGACGATCGGTCCGGTCATCGAAAACGGCTTCTACTACGACTTCGCCAAGAACGAGCCCTTCACACCCGATGACCTCCCGGTCATCGAGAAGCGGATGCGCGAGATCATCCAGCGCAACAAGCCGTTCACCAAGGAAATATGGTCGCGCGAGAAGGCGAGGGAAGTCTTTGCCGCCAAGGGCGAGCGCTACAAGGTGGAACTGGTCGATGCCATCCCCGAAGGTCAGGATCTGAAGATCTATTACCAGGGCGATTGGTTCGACCTCTGCCGAGGTCCGCACATGGCCTCGACCGGCCAGATCGGCAATGCTTTCAAACTGATGAAGGTTGCCGGCGCTTACTGGCGAGGCGACAGCAACAATCCGATGCTGACCCGCATTTACGGCACCGCGTTTGCCGAGCAGGCGGATCTCGACAATTATCTGCACATTCTTGCCGAAGCCGAAAAGCGCGATCACCGCCGTCTCGGCCGCGAAATGGACCTGTTCCATTTCCAGGAAGAAGGCCCTGGCGTCGTCTTCTGGCACGGCAAGGGCTGGCGCATGTTCCAGACGCTGGTGTCCTATATGCGCCGGCGGCTGCAGGGCGATTATCAGGAAGTCAACGCGCCGCAGGTGCTCGACAAGTCGCTTTGGGAGACCTCGGGTCACTGGGGCTGGTACCGTGACAACATGTTCAAGGTCACCGTCGCCGGCGACGATACCGATGACGATCGCGTCTTTGCGTTGAAGCCGATGAACTGCCCCGGCCATATCCAGATCTTCAAGCATGGCTTGAAGTCTTACCGCGAACTGCCGATCCGCCTTGCGGAATTCGGTGCGGTCCATCGCTACGAACCCTCGGGTGCGCTGCATGGTTTGATGCGCGTGCGCGGCTTCACGCAGGACGATGCGCATATCTTCTGCACTGACGAGCAGATGGCGGCCGAGTGCCTGAAGATCAACGATCTCATCCTGTCGGTCTATGAGGACTTCGGCTTCAAGGAGATCGTCGTCAAGCTTTCGACCCGCCCCGACAAGCGCGTCGGTTCGGATGAGCTCTGGGACCGCGCCGAAAGCGTGATGATGGACGTGCTGAAAACGATCGAGGCGCAGTCCGAAGGCCGCATCAAGACCGGCATTCTGCCGGGCGAGGGCGCTTTCTACGGCCCGAAGTTCGAATATACGCTCAAGGATGCCATCGGCCGTGAATGGCAATGCGGCACGACGCAGGTCGACTTCAACCTGCCGGAGCGCTTCGGCGCGTTCTACATCGACCAGCACTCCGAAAAGACGCAGCCGGTGATGATCCACCGCGCCATCTGCGGCTCGATGGAGCGCTTCCTCGGCATCCTGATCGAGAACTTTGCCGGCCATATGCCGCTCTGGGTCTCGCCGCTGCAGGTCGTCGTGGCGACGATCACCTCGGAAGCCGACGCTTATGGCGAAGAGGTAGCGGAAGCGCTGCGCGACGCCGGCCTCGATGTCGAGACCGACTTCCGCAACGAGAAGATCAACTACAAGATCCGCGAGCATTCGGTGACGAAGGTTCCGGTGATCATCGTCTGCGGCAAGAAGGAAGCCGAAGAGCGTTCGGTCAACATCCGCCGCCTCGGCAGCCAGTCGCAGACCTCGATGTCGCTGGACGAAGCGATCGCATCGCTTTCGCTGGAAGCAACGCCGCCGGACATTCTGCGCAAGCGCGAAGCAAGGCGGGCCAAGGCCGCCTGACGGCCGACCGATATCTGGCGGCACCTTCAGGGTGCCGTCAGAGAACTGACATACGACTTTCATATAATTGATGAATCAAAGCGTTGCTGTGGCTGCAGCATGTGACGCAACTGAGACCATAGGAGCGGGGCAGCCCCGTCGCGCACTTGGAATTCAAAGAATTATCCTACGCCAACGAACGGGACACGCGGATCAAGCGCTGGTTCATCCGCTCCATCGAAGGCCTTTCCGGCCGAGACCGTTATGCCCGGCTCTACGATATCTGGCGCACCGATATCGTCGGCAAGAGCGAGCGGGTTTTCGGCAAGATGCTCGATCTCATCGATGTGCGCCTGCTCATCAAAGGCGAATGGCCGCCGAACCAGATCCCCGAGGCGCCGATCGTCATCGTCGCCAATCACCCCTACGGCATCGGCGACGGCATTGCGGTGCTGGCGCTTGCCGAGCAACTGGGGCGGCCCTTCAAGGTTCTGATCAATAACGAATTGCTGAAGGTGCCTGAGATGCACGACTATTCGCTGCCGGTCTCCTTCGAGGAGACCAAGGAAGCGATGGCGATCAATATGAAGACCCGGCATGAGGCTGTTCGCCTCTTAAAGGAAGGCACAACGATCATCGTCTTTCCTGCCGGTGGCGTTGCAACCGCCAAGAAGGGTTTCGGCCGGGCAGAGGATCTGCCTTGGAAGATATTCCCGGCAAAACTCATCCAGGCCGCGCGTGCGAGCGTCATTCCCATCTATTTCGAAGGACAGAACGGCAGGCTGTTCCATCTGGCGAGCCGCATCTCGATGACCTTGCGCATCTCGCTGCTGATCCGTGAATTCCGGCGTCTCTCCGGCAGCACCATAACAGCGCATATCGGTGCTCCCAGGAGCTGGGAGGCCCTCAGCGAGGGCAGTGACCGCAAGGACCTGCTGACGAAGCTTTATGGAGCGGTCTTCTCCATGGCACCCCCTAGAAAGATGCTGCGGCGTAAGGCCGGATGAGCGGAAAGGGTTTCGAGCTTCTCATCACCGAACGGTGACTGCACTGATAGCGCCAGCCGGCGATCAAACCCGGGGCTCCGCTGTCAATCCATGCTATCGCCGTCGTCGCCACCAGCGGCAGGCGCCAATTGTTCATAGGTGGGCAGCGGTTGCTGGTTGGTCGTGGCCGGCGGCGTCTGGCTCTGGCGCATCGGCGGCATCTGGATCGGCAGCTGTCGGGCCGACTGTTCGGTATCGGCATCCTGCGGCTGCTGCTGCTTCATCAGCACTTCCACATCCGTATTCATGCCGGCGGCGACCGTGAAATCGCGCTGATAGATCTTGTCCTTGTTGCGGGCGACTGCTGTATAGCGGCCTTCCGCAAGCACCATGGTCGGGAACGCACTGACGCTTTCCCCGACGATATCGCCCGCTGCTGTCAGGATCGACCAGGCCGTATCGGCGATCGCCTCGCCGCCGGCATCCGAAACCAGCTTGAACGTGAGCTTTGCCGCCCTGTGTTGAATGGTCGCCTCGGTCACCTTGCCGGCTTCCACCTGAATGTCGGCACGGATGACGGCATTGACCTCGCCATATTCGGAAACGACGTGATAGGTGCCGGCACTGAGGCCGACCAGCGTATTCGGCTTGACGTCGTCCATGACAAGACCGCGTTCGCCGTCTTCCTTGGTCTCGCTCGAATAGATCGAGAAACTCAGCTCATTTGGAGGGATACGGACATCGGGGCCGGATACGGCATTCAAGACCATGCCGCCGGCGTCGAGAACCATCGTCTGCTTCTGGGTCTCGCCGCTTTCAGGCACGCTCAACCGCTTGGTGACACCGGCGCGGCCGAAAGAGACATTGACGAAGTAATCGCCCGGCAAAAGGTGAAAGGAGGCCGAGCCTCCGCGCGAGCTGGCAACCAGCGGCAGTTTGCCGTCTGCTCCCGCTATCGGGCTGAAGACGTACCAGGCAAGGCCCTGCTGCTGCGGGCCGCTCTGGGGCGTGAGTTTGGCTTCGAGGGAAACGTCGCGCAATGTGCGCGCAGACGAATTCTCGCCATTCGGGGCCACGAAAGCATTGAGCTTCGGCATCTTGACGCTGCCGTCGAGCTGCTTGAATTCCTTGAAGGCATCCTGTGCCGAGGCGGCGGTACTCATGCTCGCAAGCATTGCGAAAGCCGCGCTCAATCGGCGAGCGGATGAAATGCCTGACATGGATACCAACCGATTGACTTCCGATAAAACACACGCCACTTCAAAACCAATGCGGTGGCAAATTCAAGACCTCATCATACCACAAGCCAAAATGAAGGCAGTTCCTCAATGAAAACCGATATCAAGCTGGTCGACTATCTCGCGGTGCGGCGATCCATCCCTGCGTTCCAGATGTCGGAGCCGGGACCGGACAAGGCTGAGATCGAGGAGATTCTCCGGTTGGCCTCGCGTGTGCCGGACCACGGCAAGCTCGCACCGTGGCGCTTTATCGTCTATCGCGGCGAGGAACGCGCTCGCATCGGTGAAGAGCTATTGAAGCTTGCACTGGAAGCTAAGCCTGACCTATCGGAGGAGATGATTCAGGTCGAACGCACTCGTTTCACCCGTGCCCCTGTGGTCATCGCCGTCGTCAGCAAGGCGGCGCCGCATTTTAAGATCCCGGAATGGGAACAGCTGATGTCGGCCGGCGCGCTTTGCATGAACCTGCTGATTGCGGCCAATGCCCATGGCTGGGTCTCCAACTGGCTGACCGAATGGTTTGCCTTTGACGAGCGCGCCTATCCGTTGCTCGGTGTCCAGCCTGGCGAAAAGGTCGCCGGCTTCATCCATATCGGTTCGACAAGCTTTCCGCCGGTCGAACGCCCACGCCCGGAATTATCGGAAACGGTGACCTGGATCGGCGGCGAGGACGCGTGATGTTCTATAAGACAGATACCAATCGTCACGGTTTGGCGCATGATCCTTTCAAGGCAATCGTCGCGCCGCGGCCGATCGGCTGGATCGGCAGCAAGGGGAGGGACAGTTCCCTGAATCTCTCGCCCTATTCCTTTTTCAATGCCGTCAGCGATCGGCCGAAGCTGGTGATGTTTTCTTCCGCCGGTCGAAAGGACAGCGTGCGCAATGTCGAGGAAACCGGCGTCTTTACGGCCAACCTCGTCAGTCGCCATATCGTGGAGAAGATGAATCATTCTTCCGTTGCCGTTCCCTATGGCGTCAATGAATTCGAACTTGCCGGACTAACCGCAAAACCTGGCGAGCTGATCGATGCCCCCTATGTTGCCGAGGCCTTTGCCGTGCTCGAATGCCGGGTAACTGAAATCCTGCAGCCCAAGGGTCTCAATGGCGAGGTATCGGAAAATATCATGGTCATCGGCCAGGTGGTCGGCATCCATATCGACGAGACGATCATTCGCGACGGCAGGCTGGACATGGCGCTGGCGCGTCCCGTCGCGCGCATGGGCTACATGGATTATAGCGAGGGCAGTGACGTCTTCGAGATGATCAGGCCAAAGGCGCCCTGATGGGCGCCACTCGTGCCGATAGGTGAAAGGTTAATAAGCAAGGTAAACGTCCCGTAAACCTTTGCCCGATAACGTGAAGCATATGAATTTGCGGGGCAAGAATCGCCTCGTTGATATCGGGGCGTTACGTGATCATAGAAGCATTCCTTCGCTGGGCTGAGACCGCCAAGGCAGAAAGCAGGACCCGAGCGGCCAATGCGCTCGGCAGGGCCTATCTGCAGTCGGAGATGCCGAAGGACGAGCGCGCGGCTGCCGAGATGGCAATGACCTATCTGCTCGACGACCCGTCTCCCCGCGTGCGGCTGGCGCTTGCTGAGGCGGTCGCGCATTCGGCCACCGCCCCGCGGAACGTCATCCTGTCTTTAGCCGAGGATCAGCCTGAAATCGCCGGGCAGATCATCCTATTTTCGCCCGTGTTCACCGATGCCGACCTCGTCGATCTCGCATTGCGGGGTAGCGATGTGACGCGGGTGTTGATCGCGTCTCGCGGCGAGGTGCCACGTGCGGTCTGCGCTGCACTTGCCGAGATCGGCGGCGAGGCTGAAATTCTGTGTCTGCTCGAGAACGATGGTGCCTTGCTTTCGCAGGCCTCGCTCAAACGCATCGCCGAGCGAATGGGTGACTGCGCCGACATACGCGGACTGCTTCTTTCACGAGACATCTTGTCCTCAGATATCAGGCACCTGCTGATGCGCCAGGTCAGCAACGCGCTTTTGGAATCGCCCCTCGTCCAGAGTTTTATCGACAGATCCAGACTACAGCAGGTAACGCGTGAAGCGACCGAATCCGCAACCGTCACGATCGCGGGAACGGCACAGCACGAGCAATTGCCCGATTTGGTCGAGCATCTCAGGCAGGGCGGCTGGCTGACGCCGGCGTTCCTGATGCATGCGCTATGTTCCGGCAAGGTCGATTTCTTTGCCTGCGCGATCACCAATCTTTCCGGATGCGATGAACGGCGCGTGCGCTCGATCGTTTCCAGGGGGCGCGCCCATGCCCTGCGGGCGCTTTACGAAAGCGCCGGACTGCCTCGGGATATCAGCACGATCTTCGTCGAGGCGACGATGATATGGCGCGAATCCTCCCGCAAGAACGGCAGTGCGATGCTGGAAGATGTGTCTTCGCGATTGATGCGCAAGTTCCGCCTTGCGAAGCCAGCCCCCGCCGCGGCAACGCAGTTGCTCGACATCGTCGAGAAGCTTGCCAATGTCGACAAGCGGCAGACCGCGCGGAGCTTTGCCGCACTGGCGACGCTCGCCGCCGCGTGATACCCAGCGGGCATTCTATCTCTCAGAGGTTCATCTTGTCACTGACGATTGCTATCGAATCCCCGCGTCAGGAGGGGGTTATCCGCCTTCTCGACATGTCGAGCGCCTATGCGGAATCGCTCTATCCGGCGGAGAGCAACCATATGCTCGATCTGTCTTCGCTGGAGAAGGCCGAGGTGACCTTCTGGGTTGCCGGGGTAGAGGGCGCGATCGTCGGATGTTGCGCCTTGGTGGAAGCCGGCGACGGTACAGCGGAGATCAAGCGCATGTTCGTCGATCCGATCGCCAGAGGCCGCAGTGTCGCGCGCAAGCTCATGGAGACGCTCGAAGCGGCGGCGCTCGAAAAAGGCCTTTCCGCGGTGCGGCTTGAAACCGGCATATATCAGCCGGAAGCGATCGGCCTATACCGGAAATTCGGATATCTCGAAATTCCCCCATTCGGCAGCTATCAGCCCGACCCGCTCAGTCTGTTCATGGAAAAACGGCTGGAACAAACCAGCTGAGCAATCAGCCTTCGGCAGCGTCCCGAACATGCAGCTGCAGTTCGGGTTCCTGCGCATGCTGTTCCTCGGTCAATTCAGCCTCACGAATCCATTCGCGCCAGATGGCAACGATAATGGCCATTAGGACCGGGCCGATGAACAGCCCGAGGAAACCCATGGTCTTCACGCCACCCACCAGACCGAAGAAGGTGGGGAGGAACGGCAGCTTGATCGGACCGCCGACAAGCTTGGGACGGAGCGTTTTATCGACAATGAAAAGCTCGATCGTGCCCCAGAGAAAGAGGGCGATACCCGCCCAAAGCGAGCCGCTGGCGACGAGATAGATCGACACAAGCGACATGGAAAGCGGTGCGCCGCCCGGCACGAGAGCCATCACGCCCGTCAGTACGCCGAGCGTGATTGCGGACGGAGCGCCGGCGATCCAGTAGGCCACGCCGAGGACGATGCCTTCGCCGATGGCGATCAGTGTCATGCCCATGACGGTCGAACTGATGGTCGCGGGTACGACCCGCGAAATCCGTTCCCAGCGATTTGGGAGAATCTTCTCGCCGAGCAAGTCGACCTGACGAACGAAGGTCGCGCCGTCGCGATAGATGAAGAACAGCGCAATCAGCATGAAGAGCAAGGTCAGCACGACGTGGAATGCGCCACCACCGGCTGCAAGAACCGCTCTGTAGATATTGCCGATATGGGCACCGCTCACCAACTGCGCCAACTCACCGAGCGAGCCTGGGCTTCCGACATATTGCGTCCACTGCTCGCCGAGCCAGGAGCCGACGACCGGCAACGCGAGAATCCATTGCGGCGGCGGCGCACCCTCGCGATTCACATGGATCGCCCAGCTGAACCACTCGCGCACCTCACCAGCCATATAGATGGCGGATAGGACGATAGGCAGGACGAGGAAGGTGACGATGAATGCGATGGCGATAGTGGCGGCGAGTGTCGTATTGCCGCCGGTACGACGCACGATATCGCTATAGAGCGGCCAAGTGGCAAAGCCGATCACCGCTGCGGCAAGGACCGGTACGAGAAAGCCATAAAAGAAATAAATACCGGCAATGGCAATCAAAATCAGCAGCCAGCGCGCTGCGGAAATGGATGGGATCAAAGGCATGCGCGCATGCGCACTCGGTCCCAGCCACCGATGCTCCCTCGGCTTATGACGTTCAAATACACCCACCGGTCTTACTTCGCCCCTCTTTACTAGATCATCCGGTTATGGGGTATGATCTAGGCCGTTTCAAGAGCAACGGCTTTAAGCTTCTTATTCAGCCGTCATGACAATAGCACGACCGTCCTGCGCGCCGTAATTAAGTTATCGAGAGGCGACAAAGCATCCTGAACGCAGAAGACTGAGTTTTTTGCGTCGAATTGAAACCGTTATCGGTGGGCAGATCAACAAATCCGCTCTGCGGTTGGTTCACCGTCAGATATCGAGATCCTCGGCAAAGGCAGCGCGCTCCTGAATGAAGCGGAAACGGGCGTCGGCCTTGGTGCCCATCAGATTGTCGACGGCGTCGCGCGTTCCCTCGAAATCGACTTCATCGATCTCGACGCGCAGCAGCGTGCGCTTAGCCGGATCCATCGTGGTCTCCTTGAGTTGGGCCGGCAACATTTCGCCCAGACCTTTGAAGCGGCTGATCTCAACCTTGCCTTTGCCCTTGAATTCCGTGGCCATCAGCTCCTGCCGGTGGGCGTCGTCGCGGGCATAGATGGATTTCGAGCCCTGGGTGATCTTGTAGAGCGGCGGGACGGCCAGGAAGAGGTGGCCCTGACGGATCAGCTCCGGCATCTCCTGATAGAAGAAGGTGATCAGCAGCGAAGCGATGTGGGCGCCGTCGACGTCGGCATCGGTCATCACGACGATGCGCTGATAGCGCAGGTCTTCCTCGCGATATTTCGTGCGGGTGCCGCAGCCGAGCGCCTGGACGAGATCGGTGATCTGCTGGTTGGCCGACAGTTTCTCGCGACCGGCGCTGGCGACGTTCAGGATCTTGCCGCGTAGTGGCAGGATTGCCTGGTTGGTGCGGTTTCGTGCCTGCTTGGCCGAGCCGCCTGCCGAATCGCCCTCGACGAGGAAAAGTTCGGCACCTTCCGCTGCGCTCTGCGAGCAATCCGCCAGCTTGCCCGGCAGGCGCAGCTTGCGCACGGCGGTTTTACGGTTGACTTCCTTTTCCTTGCGCCGCCGCAGGCGCTCCTCGGAGCGCTCGATCACCCATTCCAGCAGCTTTTCAGCTTCAGCCGGATTGTCGGCAAGATAGTGATCGAAAGGGTCGCGCAGTGCGTTTTCGACGATGCGCTGGGCTTCGACCGTCGCGAGCTTGTCCTTCGTCTGGCCGACGAATTCCGGCTCGCGGATGAAGATCGACAGCATGCCGACGCCCGAAATCATCACGTCATCCGTCGTGATATTGGCCGCACGCTTGTTTTGGGTGAGATCAGCGTAGCTCTTCAGGCCCTTGGTCAAGGCAATGCGGAGGCCTGCCTCATGGGTGCCGCCTTCAGGGGTCGGAATCGTATTGCAATAGGAATGGATCTGCGGGTCGCCGCCATACCATGTGATCGCCCATTCGAGCGAGCCGTGGCCGCTTTCCTTTTCCGATTTGCCGGCAAAGATCTCGCGGGTAACAGTGAACTCGCTGCCCATCGTCGCCTTGAGATAATCCTTAAGGCCGCCCGGGAAATGGAAGACCGCCTTTTCCGGAACATCGGCGCCTTCCGGCGCCAGCTCGGGATCGCAGCCCCAGCGGATTTCGACGCCGCCGAACAGATAGGCTTTGGAACGGGCCATGCGGAAAACGCGGGCCGGATCGAAGCGGGCGTGATCGCCGAAGATCTGCGGATCGGGATGGAAGCGGACGCGCGTGCCGCGGCGATTATGCACGTCACCTAGCTCTTCCAAACCGCCAATCGGCAGGCCGCGCGAGAAGCGCTGGCGATAGAGCTTGCGGTTGCGGGCAACCTCGACTTCCAGATCATCCGACAGCGCATTGACGACGGACACGCCGACGCCATGCAAACCGCCCGAGGTCTCATAGGCCTTGCCGTCGAATTTGCCGCCGGCATGCAGCTTGGTCATGATGACTTCGAGCGTCGACTTGCCAGGTACCTGCGGATGGTTTTCCACGGGGATACCACGCCCATTATCCGTGACGGTCAGATAACCTTCCCGATCGAGATAGACCTCGATGAAATTGGCGTGGCCGGCCACCGCCTCGTCCATGGAATTGTCGATGACTTCGGCGAAAAGGTGGTGCAATGCCTTCTCGTCCGTGCCGCCGATATACATGCCGGGACGCATGCGGACGGGCTCGAGTCCCTCGAGAACACGGATTGAGCTTGCGCCATATTCCTCTGACGACGAAGTCGTCGGAGCCGCGCGCTGTGCAGGCGCGGCGGCTGGCTTTTCCGGCTTTGCGGCCGGCTTTTCCGCTGCTTCCGGTTTCGGCGAGCGGGGGAGGCCGGAGAAGAGATCGTTGCTGTTATCCATAGAACTTCGAGCTACTAGATTTGTCCTAGAGGGGCCAAACCCCTTTAATATCGCATTTGTCGCCGCTATTCGCGAATCATCGTGATTCTGCCAGAAACGGCGCACAAGAGCGATGGCGCCCCGTGACGGGGAAGATTCATGAATGAGATTTGCGTTGCTGAGTGACGAATGGCAACCCCGATGGCTGATTTGAGGAAGTATCCGTATGCGAATGTCCACAGCTCATTTGCCTATCCTGCCCGCAATCTCGGCCATTTTGCTTCTGGCGACGGGGCAGACCGCCTCTGCAGATATGTTGAAGCCGTTCAAGGACGAGCTGTTTTCCAGTCAGACGGTCATCGAAAGCCACGACAACGGCGCGTTCCAGACGATCGACTACCAGGAAATGCGAGATATCAACGGCCGCGACCAGATTCCGGAAAAGCGCGTCAAGCCGGCCTATGTCGATACCGGCGTGCGCTGGAAAGCCCAGGAAGACGAAACGCTTGCGATCGGCGGCCGCAAGGTTGATGTCACCCGCATAGGTCCCGCATCGCAACAGGCATTTACCGTGATCTTTATCCATGGCCGCGGCGGCGACCGCCGGCTCGGCTCCAACGACTATACGTTCGGCGGCAATTTCAACCGGCTGAAGAACCTGGCCTATCGCAACGGCGGCACGTATTACGCACCGAGCGTCAGAGGTTTCGACAGCAACGGAGTTGCCGATATCGCCGAGCTCATCCGCTATTCCTACGAGCAATCCGCCGGCAAGCCCGTCATCCTCACCTGCGCTTCCATGGGCAGCTTCATTTGCTGGGGCATTACGCGCGATTCCGAAAGCGTCAAGCGCCTGAGGGGCATGGCGATCCTGAGCGGCGTCACCGATCCTGATTTCACCAAGAGCGCCTTCTACAAGGCAAAGCTGCCGCTCTGGTTCACGCATGGCAGCAAGGATCCGGTCTATGCGGCTGCGGACCAGCAGGCGCTGTTTGAAAAACTCTACAAAGCGCATTATCCGACACGCTTCACGCTTTTCGAGACCGGCAATCATGGGACGCCCGTCCGCATGACCGATTGGCGCAAAGTTCTCAACTGGATCGTTGATCCGCAAGCGTCATAAACGCTCGCGCAATCCGACTTATTTTCCGGGTAAGCATTTTTCAAACGATTTGAGCTGGTTCCGGCCGCATTCGATAACTTTCCTTTCTCTTTCCTTTTTGTTAGTCCGAAGCTGGATCAAGGGGGAGAATATCGGAATGACGAAGACCATACGGCCGCTCCTGGCCGGAAACTGGAAGATGAACGGCACACGCGCGAGCCTGGATCAGATCAAGGCGATCGCGGACGGCGTCAAGGCGCCGCTGTCGGAGAAGATCGATACGCTACTCTGCCCCCCGGCCACCTTGCTCTATGTCGCGACCGCGCTTTGCGACGACAGCCCGCTCGCCATCGGCGCTCAGGATTGCCATCAGCAGGTCAGTGGCGCCCATACGGGCGATATTTCGGCCGAAATGATCGCCGACTGCTTCGGGACCCACGTCATCGTCGGCCATTCAGAGCGCCGCAGGAATCATGCCGAAAGCGACATGCTGGTGCGCGCAAAGGCGCAGGCAGCGCATGATGCCGGGCTGATCGCCATCATCTGCATCGGCGAAACGGCTTACGAGCGCAATAGTGGCCAAACGCTCGAGGTGCTGAAGCGGGAGCTCGTGGGCTCCATTCCGGATGGCTCCACGGCACAGACGACCGTGATCGCTTACGAGCCAGTCTGGGCGATCGGCACCGGCGTGGTTCCAACCCAGGAAAACGTCGAGGAGGCACATGCCTTCATCCGCGCCGAACTCATCGAGCGCTTCGGCAAGGAGGGGGCGAATATGCGAATCCTCTATGGCGGATCGGTCAGCGGCGCCAATGCGCGCGACCTTCTGGATGTTCCGCATGTCAACGGTGTGCTTGTCGGCGGACAGAGCTTGAAAGCGGTCGACTTCCTCGCCATTTATGCCGCATTCGAACGGCAGTTCGCCTGAAGCAACCACTTGCCCGGAATTCCAGCCTTAAAAGGGCTTGGAATAGGCGAGAGCCTCATGTAAAGAGCCGCGAGCTTTTATTTTTGATGCCCGCACCGGGCAGGACTGGATCTATGCAAACCGTACTGCTTGTCATCTATCTCATGGTTGTCGTCGCCCTTATCGGCGTGGTGCTGATTCAGCGCTCCGAAGGTGGCGGCCTTGGCATCGGGGGCGGCTCGGGCTTCATGTCTGCGCGCGGTACGGCCAATGCGCTGACGCGCACAACGGCCATTCTGGCAACGCTGTTCTTCGCGCTTGCCCTCGGCATGAACGTGCTGTCCCGCTTCGAGGCTCGCCCGACCGACATTCTCAACCGCATTCCGAGCACGGCGGGTCAGGGCAACGGCATTCTCGATTCGCTTGGCGGCCAGAAGGGTGCTGCTCCGGCAAACACCCAGCCGAAGCCCGCCGATAATAGCGGTGTTCCGAACAGCGGTGCCGTCGCTCCGCAGTCGCAGGCAACACCGCCTGCCACGACGAATCAGGCAGCTCCTGCCCAGCAGGCTCCGGCCGCGACCGGTCAACAGACCGCGCCGGCAACGACCACTCCCGCGCCAGCCGACAACGGCGGCGTCCCGACCGGTAAGTAATTCCGGTCGTCGAAGATCATCCCCGGCAGGTCCTCGGATCTGCCGGTTTTGTTTTGTCCATATTCCGCGTTCTGTAGCCAAAATTCCGGAAACGAATTTTAGGGCTAGCGGAATCATTTGTGAAAAGGTATCCGGTGACTCCCATGGCGCGATATGTATTCATCACTGGCGGCGTGGTTTCTTCCCTCGGAAAAGGAATTGCGGCTGCGGCTCTCGGAGCGTTGTTGCAGGCTCGTGGTTATCGAGTCCGCCTGCGCAAACTCGACCCCTATCTGAACGTGGATCCGGGCACTATGAGCCCGACCCAGCACGGCGAGGTCTTCGTCACCGACGACGGTGCGGAAACCGACCTCGATCTCGGCCACTATGAGCGCTTCACCGGCCGCTCGGCCACCAAGACCGATAACATCACCACCGGTCGCATCTACAAGAACATCATCGACAAGGAACGCCGCGGCGACTATCTCGGCGCGACCGTTCAGGTCATTCCGCACGTTACCAACGAGATCAAGGATTTCGTCACCGAAGGCAATGACGACTATGATTTCGTCATCTGCGAGATCGGCGGCACGGTCGGCGATATCGAAGCCATGCCTTTCATGGAAGCGATCCGCCAGCTCGGCAACGATCTGCCGCGCGGTACGGCTGTTTACGTCCATCTGACGCTGATGCCCTATATCCCCGCTGCCGGCGAGCTGAAGACCAAGCCGACGCAGCATTCGGTCAAGGAACTGCAGGCACTCGGCATTCATCCTGACATTCTGCTGGTTCGTGCCGATCGGGAAATCCCCGAAGCCGAGCGTCGGAAGCTTTCGCTGTTCTGCAACGTGCGGGAATCTGCCGTCATTCAGGCGCTCGATGTCGCCAACATCTATGACGTGCCGATGGCCTACCACAAGGAAGGCCTCGACAATGAGGTTCTCGCTGCTTTCGGTATCGAGCCGGCCCCGAAGCCGCGCCTGGAGCAGTGGGAAGAGGTCTGCAATCGCATCCGCACGCCGGAAGGCGAGGTGACGATTGCCATCGTCGGCAAATACACCGGGCTCAAGGATGCGTATAAGTCGCTAATCGAGGCACTGCATCATGGCGGCATCGCCAACCGGGTCAAGGTCAAGCTCGAATGGATCGAATCCGAGGTCTTCGAAAAGGAAGATCCGGCGCCGTATCTTGAGAAAGTTCACGGCATTCTCGTTCCCGGCGGCTTTGGCGAGCGCGGTTCGGAGGGCAAGATCCTGGCAGCCCGCTTCGCACGCGAACGCAAGGTTCCGTATTTCGGCATCTGCTTCGGCATGCAGATGGCCGTCATCGAAGCGGCCCGCAATCTGGCCGGTGTCGAACATGCCTCGTCGACCGAGTTCGGCCCGACCAAGGAACCTGTCGTTGGCCTGATGACCGAATGGCTGAAGGGCAATGAGCTGCAGAAGCGCACGGCATCCGGCGATCTCGGCGGCACGATGCGCCTCGGCGCCTACAAGGCGGCCCTGAAGAAGGGCACGAAGATTTCCGAGATCTACGGCTCCACAGATATTTCGGAGCGTCATCGCCATCGCTACGAGGTCAATGTCGACTACAAGGACAGGCTGGAAGATTGCGGCTTGACCTTCTCCGGCATGTCACCGGACGGCGTTCTGCCTGAAACGATCGAATATGCGGATCATCCGTGGTTCATCGGCGTCCAGTATCATCCGGAACTGAAGTCCCGTCCGCTGGAGCCGCATCCGCTGTTCTCGAGCTTTATCGAAGCGGCGACGGAACAGAGCCGGCTGGTTTAAGATTTGCAAATCGCTTGCGGTAGTCGCTCGGGCTCACCGCAAGCCTCTCCCGAAAATGATGGCGCATGGTGGCGAGCGATCCAAACCCGCTCGCCGCGGCTACATCGTCCAATGAAATGGCCGTTTGCTTTTCAAGCAGATCGCGGGCGCGCCGCAGCCGCTCGCTGAGCAGCCATTCCCCCGGCGTCATGCCGGTGGTCGCCTCGAAACGGCGCTGGAAGGTCCGCACACTCATGCCGGCCCGCGCTGCAAGTGCCGCAATGGGCTGATCTTCCTGCAAACGCTCGCGCATCCATTCAAGCAGCGGGCCTAAACGAGCTCCCTCACGCTGTCTCAAAACCGGCGTTTCGATATATTGCGCCTGGCCGCCCTCGCGATGGGGTGGAACCACAAGACGGCGGGCGACGCTGTTGGCAATATCCGGTCCGTAATCGCGGCGCACGACATGCAGACAGAGATCGATGGCGGCGGCACTGCCGGCGGCGGTCAGCACCTTGTCTTCATCGACATAGAGAACATCGGCATCGACTAATATATCCGGATAGCGCGTAGCAATGGAATCGACGTAGCGCCAATGTGTGGTCGCCCTGCGGCCGGCGAGTAGACTGGCCGCGGCAAGGACTGCGACGCCAGAGCAGAGGGACATGATGCGGACACCAAGGCGGCTGGCCGCTTGGAGTTCGGCAATCAGCAGGGCAGGGACCGGCGTTCCGATACCGCGCCAGCCGGGCACGATGATGAGGTCGGCATCGGCAAGGACTTCAAGACCGTGGTCGACCTGTACCGTCAACCCGCCCGCGGCGCGCAGAGGGCCATCCTCGATCGCGCAGGCGGAAAAGCGATACCAGTCCTTGCCCATTTCCGGGCGCGACAGGCCAAAGATCTCATAGGCGACGCCGAATTCGAAGGTGCACAGCCCGTCATAGACGAGGGTGACGACATGGGGGCCGCGGAGATTGGGGTGATCTGAGTTTGGCATGATTTTGACGCTATATGGCATTTCGGCCAATTTCAACCATGGGATCGCTCAGGCATGAATGCACCGAACCAAATAAGGAGCGTTCCATGTCCCTCGTCAGTGAAATTCCTGCTGCAGATCCCAGTCTCGTCGCTGAGCACTATGCCAAGAGACTTGGCTTCGAAACCGATTGCTCCGACGTCTACCAATCCATGACATCGGGCAATGTCGATTTCGTCTTGTTCGATGTCCGCGGCCCGGCCATGTTCCAGGAGAAGCATATCCCGGGTGCGATCAACCTGCCGCATGGCAAGATGACCGCGAGGAAGATGGCGGAATGGCCAGACGATACACTCTTCGTCGTCTATTGCGCCGGACCGCATTGCAACGGCACCGACAAGGCGGCCTGGCGTCTGGGCACACTCGGTAAGCGCGTGAAGGTCATGATCGGCGGCATGACCGGCTGGGCCGATGAGGGGTATCCGTTCGAGAAGGACTGAGCGCCAGGGGCAGAACCGGCATAGACGGGTCTGCCCATTTTTACGACACTGCGAAAAACTTCGGCATCTACGTCATTCGACTGTCGCGCTGCTTTCGTTTCCGTGACATTGTGCGAGCAAGCATAACGGGAACAAAAGTATGATTCTCAATCCATTTGATGATCGCGCGGAAAGGCCGCGGGCGAAGATCGCCTTCACCTTCGCGCTGCTGATCGTTTTCAATATTGCCGCCTGGATCTGGGCTTGGGTCGCTTTTGCAGACCGTCCGTCTTTGCTTGGTATTGCCCTTCTTGCCTATATGTTCGGCCTGCGCCACGCCTTCGATGCCGATCACATCGCCGCGATCGACAATGTCGTGCGCAAGCTCATTCAGGAAAAGAAGCAGCCTTATGCCGTCGGCTTCTTCTTCTCGCTCGGTCATTCCTCGATCGTCGTGATCGCCTCGATCCTGATTGCCGCAACGGCGGCTGCCATGCAGAGCCAGCTCGATTCCTTCCACGATATCGGCGGCGTCATAGGTACGACGGTTTCGGCGGTCTTTCTGCTGCTGATCGGCGTTGCCAATCTCTTCGTCCTTAAAGGCGTCTGGTCCGCTTTCAGAAGGGCGCAGAGGGGTGAGCGGATCGCAGAGGAAGACCTCGACACGCTGCTTGCCGGCGGCGGTTTTCTGGCACGCATCTTCCGTCCGATGTTCAAGGTCGTCACCCGCTCCTGGCACATGTATCCGATCGGCTTCCTTTTCGGCCTCGGCTTCGATACCGCAACGGAGATCGGGCTTCTCGGCATTTCGGCCGCTCAAGCCGCACAGGGCATGTCCTTCTGGACCATCCTCGTCTTCCCGGCGCTGTTCACCGCCGGCATGTCGCTGATGGATACGCTGGATAGTACGCTGATGACGGGAGCGTATGGCTGGGCCTTCGTCAAGCCGGTGCGCAAGCTCTGGTACAATCTGACCATCACTGCGGCTTCAGTTGTCGTCGCCGTCTTCATCGGTGGTATCGAGGCTTTGGGGCTCATCGCCGACAAACTCGGCCTCGAAGGCAGCTTCTGGAGCTTCGTCGGCGAACTCAACGACAACCTTGCCAATTTCGGCTTCGCCGTCGTCGGCATCTTCTTGCTGAGCTGGCTGGTTTCGACCGTGCTCTACAAAGCCAGAGGCTACGACAACTTGCAGATCAATCGCTCATGACGCATCATCGCCCCAGGGATCGGGCATACCGTGACTGGAGATCGCCGTCCGCGGCTCCAGTCGCATGCGATGAGGGGCCACAATCATGATCCACGCAAGCAATGTTCGCAGCCTAGTGCTGGCAGCAGGCAGTCTATGCATCGTCAGCGCCGGCACGGCTTCTGCACAAGCCGTCGCAAATTGCCCATTGCAGCCTGCCGTCAGCACGACGCGCCAGGTCTTGAATTGCGAAGCTGGGCTTAGCGTCACCGTCGAGCGTGGCGCTCACTACCGGTTTGCAGACCGAAACCATGATGGTCGGACGGATGCTGTCGTACTCGACAGCAAGGCAGCACTGGTTGATGTCGATCGCAACCGTGTTAAGGGCGGATTCGAAGTGGTGACGCCGCAGGCGATCGCCGCCGTGCGCGGCACGCGCTGGGCCGTCGACGTGAAACGGGGCTATACCTCCGTGCTTGTCCTGCGCGGCCGGGTCGCGGTCAATAAGGTATCGACCGGGCAGGGGGTTACGCTAGGCCAAGGACAAGGCGTCGACGCCGACCGGGGGCGCGCCGCATTGCGTGTCACCCAATGGGGACAGCCGCGCATAAATGCTTTGATGGCGCGCCTCGGCCAGTGAGATTCCGACATCATGCGCAGACCGCCGCTGCAGACGCTGATTGCGCTTTTCTTGACTGCCGTCTGGGGGATGGGCCTGGGCGTCGCGCATCTGCGCGGTGACATTCCCTTTGTCGACGGCGCCGAAGCGACGCTCACGAACCTCCGCAATACGCTCGGCGGCAGCTTCCAGCCACCCGATCTCGTCACGATCATTGCCATAGACGATGAGACGTCGCGTATGGCGGGACACTATCCTTTGCCGCGCGCCACGCTCGCCAAAGTGATCGATGTCATCGCCGCATTGGGGCCGAAAGCCGTCGCGCTCGATCTGCTTCTGGTCGATGCCGGCGACGAGGCCAACGATGCAGCATTGGAACAATCGCTCAAACGGACCAAGGTTGTGCTGGCCGCAGCCGGCATCTTTCCCGAAAGCCGCCAGCGCGTCACAGAAGATAGCAAGGAACCTCTCGCTCGCGTGCCCAGTGCGCTGCAATTCCTCGAACCGCAGCAGCGGTTCGCCGACGTCGCAAGCTATGGTATCGTCAATGTGCAGACCGACAAGGCGGGCACGCCGCGTTTCGTGCCTTTGCTGTTTCGCAGCGGCGAGCGGATCGAACCATCCTTTTCGCTGCGTGTCGTTTCCACCGCAACCAACGAGCAGACAACCGTCATCTCCGATCATATCAAGATCGGTGACAGGTCCATCCAGACCGATACCGGCTATCTCATGCCGCTCTCGTTCTACGGTCCGCGCGGAACGATCCGCACCGTCAGCGCCGGTGCTGCGCTCAATGGGCACTTGCCGGAGGCTGCGATCAGGGATCATATCGTCGTTATCGGCGCGACCGTTACCGGCGGCGGCGATGTCTTTCCAACACCCTTCGATCCCGTTCTACCTGGGGTCGAGGTTATCGCGACCTCGATCACGCATCTGATTGCCGGAGACGGGCTGGTACGCGACCGCAACGTCCGTTTTATCGACCTTTATTTCGCCGTCGGCCTGCCGCTGCTCGTCATTGCCCTTCTCTCCTGGCGGCGCAGTGCCATCGGCCCGATAACAATACTCGGCGTCATGCTTGTCTGGTTCGCAGTCAACGTCAGCGCATTCAAGCATGGAATATGGCTGAGCGCAGCACTGCCGATTGCTGCGACCGTACCACCAATGCTGCTATTTGGCGCTGCGCAGCTTTGGCTCGACCGCAGGCGAGCGACGCGATTTGCCGAGCAAAGCGAGCTCCTGCAGCGCATCGAGGCGCCCGGTCTTACCGAGCATCTTGCGCGCGATCCCGATTTTCTCGCAAGCCCTGTGCAACAGGAAGCGGCCGTCGTCTTCATCGACATCAACGGCTTCACAGGTCTTAGCGAGGCCATTGGCCCAGCAGCTGTTCGGGAACTGCTGAACGGCTTCTACAATCTCGTCGATGAAGAGGTAACCGCATCCGGCGGCGCCATCACCAGCTTCATGGGTGACGGAGCTATGATCCTTTTCGGCCTGCCGCAGCCGAAGCCGAGCGATCCCGCCAATGCGGCGCGCTGCTGCATTCGTCTCGCCGCGCGGATGAAGGGCTGGCTCTCAGCACTGCCGGAGACAGTCGCTTCCCGCATCGGTTTCAAGATCGGTGCGCATTGCGGCACCATCGTCGCCTCCCGGCTGGGTGGTGAAGGACGACAGCAGATCACCGCAACCGGCGACACCGTTAACGTCGCAAGCCGGCTGATGGAGGTCGCCGCCAGCAATCGCGCCGAAATCGCCATCAGCCATGAGCTTTTGCTTTCCGCCGGTCAGGACAGCGCGCCTTTCAATGAGGGCAGCCTCGATGGCCCGATCGAAACAGGCTTGCGTGGTCGCGCCGGGACCTTGACCATATGGCTTTGGCGCAGCCGGCCGTGATCAAACCAGCCTCCATCTGCCTGGTTTCATTCTCCCCACATCGGAATGATTGAAATCACCAGGAGGCACGCAAGAGAGATATTGACCGCGCGCCACTGCCATGCCGCTTTCAGCAGACGTCCGAGCATCTGCCCGAGAAGGCACCATACGGCGAGCGAGAAGGCTGCGATAAGGCAGAAAGTCACACCGAGCAATATACCAAGTCTGACGGGACTTTCTGCCAACGCAGCGAAAGAAGCAGCAGCCCCCATCGTCATGGCCCAGCCCTTGGGATTGTGCCAGAGCATCCATACGCCGGCGAGGAAGCCTGTCGGTCTCGCCATCTGCCCCACCTCGCGCGGCTGGCCGCTTCTGCCGATCCGAACGGCGAGCCAGAGCAGATAGAGGGACCCCAGCGTCTTCATGGCGATCTGCAGCATCGGCAGGGCCATCAACACGCTGCCGAGCCCCGCAGCCGCAGCGCAGGCCATGGAGCCCAAGCCGAAGGCAAAACCGCCCATGACGGGTATGGAGCGACGGAAGCCGAAATGCGCGCCGGACGCAGTCGCGAGCGTGGTCGCACCGCCCGGCGTTATGGTGGAAACCAATGCGAAGAGTATCAGCGGCAGCAGAGGTTCGATTGTCATATCCAGCCCTTCTCTAATTGAAAAAGGCATAGGCGCAGCTCTGGCATCATGAAATCGAATATTGAAGGATCAAGGCATTAGTAATTATAATGCTTAGATGATCCGAAACTTCGATATTACCCTCATCAGAACCTTCGCCACCGTTGCCGACCAGGGCAGCATGACAATTGCCGCCAATATGCTGCATATGACCCAGGGCGCCGTCAGCCAGCAGATCAAGCGGCTGGAGGATATGCTCGGCTGCGCTCTGTTCGAACGGGACAGGCGCGGATTGCGGCTGACGGAGGCCGGTGAACGCCTGCGCGGCAATGCCCGCCGCCTATTGGCGTTGAATGACGAGATCTGGGACGACATGACGGAAAGCACTGTTCGCGGTGGCGTCCGCCTCGGCGTTCCCTATGATCTTGTCGGAGCGACGCTGGCGCCCGTGCTGAAATCCTATGCCCAGCGCCATCCTCAGGTGGAGATTTCTCTGATCTGCGCATCGTCTCCGGAGCTGCTGGATGAGTTGGGGAAGGGAACCGTCGACCTCTGTGTGGCGGAGGAACCATACGGCACGTCGCAGGGCGAATGCCTTGCTGTGGAGCGGCTCGTCTGGGTTGGAGCGAAGGCAGGCAATGCCCATCGCAAGGTACCGCTGCCGATTTCGATGGTTGCCGATACCTGTGCCTTCCGATCATCGGTCTTTGCCGCACTCAGCAAGGATGGGTTGCGCTGGCGGACGGTCTTTGAGAATGGCAATATCGAAGCGACCACGGCGACGGTGCGCACGGATCTGGCTATCACCGCCTGGCTCGCTTCGACCGTTCCAACCGATCTCGATATCCTCACCGGCGAGCAGGGTCTGCCCGAGCTGCCGGTCTTCTCAATCAACCTGCATTTGCCGAAGGGCGGCGCAACACCGCAGGCGCTGGAGCTTGCCCGCCATATCCGCGAGGGCATGACGCGGCCGCGCCAATCCGCGGCCGCCTAAATTCCGTCTCCTTGATAAAACCGCCTATGCCGCCTTCGGCAGCGGACCGACATAGCGCGACTGCGGCCGGATCAGACGCCCATCGAGCGTCTGCTCGCGGGCATGGGCGATCCAGCCGACCGTGCGGCCGATCGCGAAGACGCCGGTAAACGAACTGCGAGGAAAGCCGAGAGCATCGAGCAGCAGGGCGGTGTAGTATTCGACGTTGACGTCCAAGGGCCGATCCGGTTTGCGCTCCTTCAGCAACGCCAGCGCCGCCGCCTCAATGGCTTCCGCCAGCGCGATACGTCCAGCATCTGCCTGGCCGCTCGCAAAGATCGGCTTTAATGCAGTCTTCAGCGCATCGGCGCGCGGATCGCGGACGCGATAGATGCGGTGACCGAAACCCATCAGCCGCTCGCCACGATCGAGCGCGTCAGACAACCATGCCCGGGCATTTTCCGGTTTGCCGACGCCGTCAAACATGTCGAGGACAGGGCCGGGGGCGCCGCCATGCAACGGACCTTTAAGGGCGCTGATTGCGGCGAGCACAGAGGAGGTCAGACCGGCATGAGTCGAGGCGATGACGCGGGAGGCGAATGTGGACGCATTCAAGCCGTGATCGGAAATCGTCACCAGATAGGCATCGAGGCCTGCGGTCTGCTCTGCGGTCGGGCTTCGACCCGTCAGCATGCGCAGGATATCACCGGATTGGGACAAGGATGCATCCGGCTTTATCGGTGCTTCGCCTTTCTGCAATCGCAAGATGGCCGGCAGGAAAACGGCCGGTGCCGCCATCAGGCGGATCGCGGTGGCGAAATCCTCACCGTCGGCCACGCGCGCCAGCAAGGCCCGCACAGCATCCACGGGTGGTAGCGCGAGCAGAGCGGCATCGGCGGCCTTCACATGCGTGAAAAGCGCAACGCGTGCCGCGCCGAGCTGAGTTCGGAGGGAAGCTGCGTCGATATGTTCGTCAAACAGGCCATCCAGCAGCAGCGCCGCAACATCCTCGAAGCGGCTGGTTGCCATCAGATCATCAAGCGACACGCCGCGGATGATCAAGCGACCGGCAGCGCCGTCGACGTCGGACAGCTTGGTTTCTGCGGCAATGACATCTTCAAGACCACTTTTCATTACGGTTCTCCTTTGACTATCCGATTAGATCGGATCTATTCCTATTGACGTCAATCTTGACGCAATTGATCAATATGAGGACCGATGAGCTGGCTGACGGCAGAGCAGGCGCTGAACCTGCTGGGAACGAAATCACAGACGCTCTACGCCAATGTCAGCCGCGGGCGCATTCGTGCGAAAGCCGATCCCACGGATACGCGGCGCAGCCTCTATTTTGCCGATGACGTCAAGCGATTGGCCACCCGCCACGCCGGACGGCGCAAGACCGAGACGGTGGCCGCCGAGGCCATTCAATGGGGCGATCCGGTATTGCCATCGGCACTGTCGACGGTTTCGAACGGAAGGCTTTTCTATCGCGGCAAGGACGTGGCGATGCTTGCCGAAAGCGCAAGCCTCGAAGATATCGCGCGGCTGCTTTGGGACATGAAGCGGCCGTTGCGATTCGATCCAAGCGAGGCGTGGCGGAAGCCGCCTTCCTTGGATAGTGCTTTCTCCGCGCTTGCCGAGCGCATAACAAGCGATCTGCCATCACTCGGGCGTTCGCTTCCGGCACTGCAAAATGAAGCCGAAAGCGTGTTTGGTACGGTGGCTGAGGCCCTGGCCCCGGGCGCGTGGGATCAACCACTGCATCGCCGTCTCGCGACTGCCTGGGACCGCCCTGATGCCGCCGATATGATCCGCCGCAGTTTCGTCTTGCTTGCCGATCACGAGCTGAACGCTTCGACCTTCACCGCAAGGATCACGGCATCCGCAGGCGCCACGCTATCCGCCGCCACTCTATCCGGCCTCTCCACACTGACAGGTCCGCTGCATGGCGGTGCATGGCAGAGCGTGCGTACGCTGATCGCGCGGGCAGCCACGACGGGGGTGGATGAGGCGGTCCGCAGCTATCTCGCGGAAGGACGGCCATTGCCGGCTTTTGGCCATCAGCTTTATCCTGATGCCGATATCCGGGGAGAGGCGTTGCTTGGCTGCTTCACGCTGCCGCCGCTCTTCGCCAGAGTTCGCGATGTCGGCGAGCAGCTGGTCGGAGAACGCGTCAATGTTGACTTCGCCCTGACGGCGATGACCCACGCCTATCATCTCCCGGAGAATGCGCCGCTAATCATCTTCGCGCTGGCACGGACGGTCGGATGGCTTGCGCATGCCATGGAGCAGGCGACCAGCGGTAGGCTCATTCGGCCGCGCGCGCGTTATGTCGGTCTGCCGGTACCATGATCTCATCCTTACCGGACGTAGGGCGCTTTTTGCTCAACTCACCGGCAGGTGACAAACAGCTTCGATATTGTGGCCATCAGGATCGAGAATGAAAGCGCCATAGTAGTTCGGATGATAATGAGGGCGCAGACCTGGGGCACCGTTATCGGTGCCGCCGGCGATTATCCCGACCCGATGGAAGTCATCGACGAGCTCCCTGTTTGGGGCGGCAAAGGCGATATGGGTGCCTGTTTGCAAAGCATCGCGCTGACCGATCCAGAAGAAAGCCTTCTGGCCAATGCCGTAACCCGCAAATCTTTCGCCTTCGGCATAAAGGCGTTCTATGCCTATGGAGCGCAGTAGTGTGTCGTAGAAGATCTTCGATCGCTCGATATCGCGAACCCCGATCGTCACATGATCAAGCACATCACCCTCCAAAAGTGCGATTGAACTCTATTAACGCTGACCAACGGCGCCAACGTCGCGGTCGGCAAGCTCGACCCAACCAATGACAAGTTTGCGGTTGGCAATCAGCCAGATCGTTGCCAGCGCGACCAAACCGACGACGATATTGGCAGCGACGAAGAGAATGGGAGCAAGTTGCGTCACTGGACCGACATCGCCACGTTCGACAAGGCGCATGGGGGCGGTTGCCAGTGCGGTCGCGCCGAAGGTGAAGGCCCAATAAGCGGGGCTGAAGCCTTCTTTCATGATCCAGGGCAGGAGGCGCAACATGATCAGGGCCTGCAGCAAGCCGTAGCCGATCATTGCGTGGACGAGCATGTCGGGAGGGCTTTGTGTGGCGCTGATATAGGCTAACGCACCGACAGCCGGCGGAGCCAGTTGAATTCCGAGGGTTGGTCGCAGCGGCGCGGCCAACGCCGGCCCCGTCAGCAGGCGATGCAGCAGGGCGGATTCGATAGCAAGCCAGGCGAAGAAGCCGGCGCCGAAGAAAAGCTGCGCCCATTGCGGAAAGCCGAGTGCGGCGCCGACAATAGCAGTCACGAAACTGCCGGCGACGTTTGGCAGATAGAGCACGGCTGTCGTCGTGGCAATATCGCGTTCGCCCTGCCAGAGCCCTCCGGTTCGCCAGACGGAGAACGCCAGGGTATAGACGGCGCCGATCAGGAATATTGTTTCGGCGCCGATACGCGAATAGGGCAGCAGGCCACCGGCCACCAGCATGGTTGCGACACCGACAAGGCCGATGAAGCAGCATTGGACAGGGTGCGCCACTTCCTTGAATGCCTCCTCGCGCGCCACCATCCACTTCAAAGCGTAGAGCACGATCAGCACCAGCCAGACGGCCAGCGCAATAAAGGTCAGAAATTCACCGATCAGTACTGGCAGATGCCAGATGCGGGCACCCACGCGCCAGGCATTGGCGAGACCGGAAAGCCCAAGAACCATGCCGAAAAACGAAGCTGGAACCAGCGGTAGTTTCAAAGACGCAGCCATATGCCCCCTTTGACGCTCTATGTGAGCGCCACCCTAAAGAGAATGATGCAAAGAACCCGAGATCGATGCTAAATCCATCAACATGAATGAAGCGCAAAATACAGCTTTCCTCGAAACCGGCAAAGCGCGATCATGGCGAAAAGCGGGAGGTCAGACCAGGCGACATCACAGATGCGTGAACGAGCGAATTTTCCTTCGCTGACCGGCTTATGCATAGCTCGCCCGTCATTTGTTCATTGGAAAATGCTGCGAAATGTCTCTATTGAACATTCAAACGATTAAAACCGTCCTAGGAGACTGACATATGCAAATCGGAATGATTGGCCTTGGCCGTATGGGCAACAACATGGTGCAGCGCCTGATGAGAGGCGGTCACAGTGCGGTTGTTTTCGATGCGCGTCCGGAAAGCATCGCCGGGCTTGAGCAGCTCGGCGCCACCGGCAGCAAGTCTCTCGCGGATTTCGTATCGAAGCTCGCTAAGCCGCGCGTCGTCTGGCTCATGTTGCCGGCGGCAATCGTCGATCAGGAACTGGCGGCGATCGTCCCGCTGCTGGAAGAGGGCGACATCGTCATCGATGGCGGCAATTCCTATTATCACGACGATATCCGCCGTGCCGAAGAGCTGAAGCCGAAGGGCATCCATTACGTCGACGTCGGCACCAGCGGTGGCGTTTTCGGTCTGGAGCGCGGCTATTGCCTGATGATCGGCGGCGAAAAGGAAACGGTCCAGCATCTATCGCCGATCTTCGCGACGCTTGCCCCCGGTGTCGGTGACGTCGCTCCGTCGGCAATGCGTTCGGAAGAGGCTGCCAAGAACAGCACGGCAGAGCAGGGCTATCTGCATTGCGGCCCATCCGGCGCCGGCCATTTCGTCAAGATGGTCCATAACGGCATCGAATATGGCCTGATGGCTGCTTATGCCGAAGGCTTCAACGTTCTGCGCCATGCCAATATCGGCAAGCAGGACGCGGAGAAGGACGCCGAAACCGCGCCGCTCTCCCATCCGCAGTATTACCAGTATGATCTAGACATCGCCGAAATCTCGGAAGTTTGGCGCCGCGGCAGCGTGATCACCTCCTGGCTGCTCGACCTCACGGCCGACGCGCTGCATGGCGATGCAGCCCTTTCGCAATATGCCGGCCGCGTTTCCGACTCCGGCGAAGGCCGCTGGACGATCTCGGCCGCGATCGACGAAGGCGTTCCGACGCCGGTGCTAAGCGCTGCGCTTTACGGCCGTTTCGCTTCGCGCGGCAATGACGACTACGCCAACAAGGTTCTCTCTGCCATGCGCGCCGGCTTCGGCGGCCACCATGAGAAGCCGGCGAAGTAATTGGTTGGTCTATCGATCTGATGATAGCGAGCCGGGTGGGTCAAACCTCCCGGCTTTTTCTTGTCCGCTTCTATTATCCCGATACGTCGAGCCGGAAACCGCCATGCACTTTTCCTGGGGGACCTTCAGCCCAGCAGATCGGGCCGCAGGAATATGACCGGAGTGGGCGAACCGACTTCCAGCTGCGAGGCATGTGGCGGGCGGACGACCAGGCAATCGGCACGCGAAAAGACTTTCATCATCGACGAATCCTGCTTCGAGAAGGGCTCGGCGAGCCAGCCGCCGTCGGCAGCTTTCGTCAGCGTTGCGCGGACGTAATCCTGTCGCTGATCGTTCGCCGCAAAGGACACGGCGGCGCGTGCAAAGCCTTCGCGCTTTATCGGCGGCAGGGATGCGAGCTTTCTTATCAATGGCTCGAGAAAGAGCAGGCCGCAGACAAGGCTGGAGACGGGATTGCCGGGGAGGCCGAGGACATGCATGTCGCCGAGGCTGCCGACCATCAGCGGCTTGCCGGGGCGCATGGCAATGCGCCAGAAATCCAGCTTCATTCCTGCAGCCACCATTGTCGCCTGCACCAGATCGTGATCACCAACAGAAGCGCCGCCGAGCGTGACGATGATGTCGGCCTTGGCCACCTGCGCACGGCCTATGGCGGCGGTGATATCGTCGCTGTCGTCGGCGACGATGCCGAGATCAAGCACATGCGCGCCTGCATTGCGGGCCAGTGCAGCGATGCCGAACGTGTTGGACGCGATGATCTGCGAGGGACCCGGTTCATTGCTGGGAGCCACGAGTTCATCGCCGGTCGCGAGAATCGCTACCAGCGGCCTCCGGTAGACATCCAAGGCCGGATGGTTCATGGCCGCGGCGACGGTAAGCCTCGAAAAGTCCATCACCGTGCCGGCGGGAAGCACGGCTTCGCCTTCCAGGAAATCCTGTCCGCGCGGGCGAATATGCTGCCCCTTGCGCAAGGGATAGGTCGTGCGGATGCGATCGCCCTCCAAGCGCTCGGCGTCCTCCTGCAAAAGCACCGAATCGGCACCGGCCGGAACGGGTGCGCCGGTGAAGATGCGAACCGCCTCTCCCTTGCCGACGGCTCCCTCAAAGGCATGACCCGCTGCGGAGGCACCGATGACCTGCAGCTCCGAGCCAGGCGTTGCAGCATCCTCGAAGCGCAGGGCGTAACCGTCCATCGCCGAGGCGTCGAATGGCGGTTGGGTCAGGCGGGCAGCAAGATCCCTGGCCAGAACCCTGCCTTCGGCCATATCGAGCGGAACGCTTTCAACACGATGGATCGGCGCGGCACTATCCAACAAGCGCGCTTGCGCTTCGACAACGGGTAGCAGGCTCATATATCAGGCCCTCGGATGGCGGAAATCCCCCGATTTGCCGCCGGATTTCTCCAATAGAGTGATTCCACCGATTTCCATGCCGCGATCGGCGGCCTTGGCCATGTCGTAGATCGTCAGGCAGGCGACGGAAACCGCCGTCAGCGCTTCCATCTCGACGCCGGTGCGGCCGGTCAGCTTTGCTGTCGCGGTGACCCGGAGACCGGGCAGGGCGGCATCTTCTGCGATATCGACGGAAACCTTCGTCAACATGAGGGGATGGCAGAGCGGGATGAGATTGCTGGTCTGCTTGGCAGCCATGATGCCGGCAAGCCGCGCCGTGCCGATCACATCGCCCTTCTTAGCGTTGCCGTCGCGAATCAGCGCCAAAGTCTCGGGCTTCATCTTGACGTAACCGGCCGCGGTGGCGCTGCGCGCCGTCTCGGCCTTATCGCCGACATCGACCATGTGGGCTTCGCCCGAAGCGTCGATATGCGTGAGACCGGCCTTCTCGCTGCTCATCTCACTCGGCCGCCAGAATGCCGGTTTCACCGTTCAGCAGCAGTTTGGTTGCCGCCGTCACATCATCCTTGCGCATGAGGCTTTCGCCGACGAGGAAGGTGCTGATACCGACGGCCTCGAGACGCTTGCAGTCGGCGTGTGTGAAGACGCCGCTTTCGCCGACCAGCAGCCGATCCTTCGGTACCATGGGCGCCAGATTCTCGCTGACCGTCAAGCTTACTTCGAACGTGCGCAGATTGCGGTTGTTGATGCCGACCAGCGGCGAGGACAGTTTTAGTGCACGATCCATCTCTTCGGCGTCGTGGACCTCCACCAGCACATCCATGCCGAGGCCGAAGGCCTCGTCCTGAAGACGCTCGGCGTCATCGTCCGAAAGCGATGCCATGATCAGCAAGATGCAGTCTGCGCCCCAGGCACGGGCTTCCTGGACCTGGTACGTATCGAACATGAAATCCTTGCGCAGTGCCGGCAGCGAGCAGGCCGCGCGGGCAGCCGTCAGGAATTCCGGAGCACCCTGGAAACTCGGTGTATCCGTCAGCACCGAAAGGCAAGCCGCACCGCCGGCCTCGTAGGCCTTGGCGAGGGCAGGCGGGTCGAAATCGGGGCGTATCAGGCCCTTGGACGGGCTTGCCTTCTTGATTTCGGCAATCAGGCCGAACACACCGGATTCCTGCCTGGCAAGCAGCGCCTTGTGAAAGCCGCGCGGTGCGGACTGGTCAGCCTGCATGGCCTTGAGATCGGCAAGGGAAAGCTTGGCCTTGGCAGCGGCGATTTCCTCGCGCTTGTAGGCCTCGATCTTTCTAAGGATATCGCTCATGATGTCCTAGTCCTGTCCTTCTTCATTGGAAACGGCAATGAGCTTTTCCAGTGCAACGGCGGTGGCGCCGCTATCGAGCGAATGAGCCGCGAGCTTCATGCCATCATGCAGCGTTTCCGCCTTGCCGGCAATGACCAGCGAGGCCGCCGCATTGGCAAGGGCGATGTCGCGATAGGCGTTCTTTTCGCCGGCGAGCACTGCGCGAAGGGCTGCGGCATTGGCAACGCCGTCACCACCCTTGAGATCGGCAAGGTCGGCATGTTGCAGGCCGAAATCGGCCGGTGTCAGTTCGAAGCTACGAATCCTGCCGTTTTCCAGGGCCGCGACGGAGGTCTTGCCGGTCGTGGTGATCTCGTCCAGGCCGTCGCCGTGCACGACCCAGACGCTCTCTGCGTTGAGATCCTTCAGCACCTCGGCCAGCGGCAATACCCATTGTGGCGCGAAGACGCCCAGCAGCTGACGACGAGCGCCGGCAGGATTGGACAACGGACCAAGGAGATTGAAAATCGTGCGCGTGCCGAGTTCGACACGCGAGGGGCCGACATGGCGCATGGAAGAATGATGCAGCTGCGCGAACATGAAGCCGATACCGGCTTCCCGAATGCAGCGGGCAATCGTCTCAGGTCCGATATCGAGCTTGATACCCAATACGGATTGCGTGTCGGCGGTGCCGGCCTTGGAGCTTTGGGCACGATTGCCGTGCTTGGCGACGGGCACACCCGCGCCGGCGACGATGAATGCCGCCAGCGTCGAGATATTGTATGTGCCAAAGCCATCGCCGCCGGTGCCGACGATGTCGATCGCATCGGCAGGCGCTTCCACCGGCAGCATCTTGGCGCGCATGGTCGTCACGGCGCCGACGATTTCATCCACCGTCTCGCCGCGAACGCGCAGCGCCATGAGAAATGCACCGATCTGCGACGGCGTGGCCTCGCCCGACATCAGGATTTCGAATGCCTGTCGGGCTTCGTCCCGCGTCAGCGCCTCACGATTGGCCACCTTGGCGAGGAAAGGCTTCAATTCTGTCATTGATGATCCATCCTCCCGTATGGGTCTAGCGGGACATCGCCTGTTCGGCGAGGCTCTGGTTGACCGTTACGGCGTATTTGGACTGCAGCTGGCCGACTATCTGGTCGAGGATGTCGTCGCCGGCAGCATTGGCGATCTGGGCCACTTGCTGATCGTCGTTGCTCAGCGCATCGGTCGTCGGATTGTCGTTGACATCGGTGACCTTGAGCAGGATCTGCGTCGTGTCATCGGCGCCGACGGCGTTGGCGGCCGTATCGACCGGACCGGAGAAGGCGGCAGCGATACCGCCGCGACCCAGAACCGGATCATCCGTCGAGCGCGTGATGCCGGTCTTGCTTTCAACAGCGATGCCAAGCGGCGCGGCGATATCGGCGAGCGACTTGCCTTTCTGCGCCTCCTGCTTCAGCTCGGCCGCCTTGGCGGCAAGCGCGACCTTCTGCTGCTCGGCGGTCCAGTCGGCAACTGCCTTTTCACGGACTTCGGAAAGCGGGCGATCATGATCGGGCGTGACGTTCATGACATCATACCAGATGTAGCCATCATTGCCGACCGTCAGGGGAGCAGGGTTGCCACCCTGATCGGCCTTGAAGACCTCCGAGATCAGCTGCTGGCGGGCCGGCAGATCCTTGATCTCATTGCCGTTCTGATCGAGGCCGGTCTGGTCGATCGCCTCGATGGTAACGAGCTTCAGCTTGAGCTGCGATGCCGCATCCTGCAGCGATGCGCCGGAGCCGCGCAGGTCTTCGAACTTGTCGTGGACGCTGGTGATTTCATTGGCGGCATTGCCGAGCGCAATCTGCTTGCGGATATCTTCCTTGACCTCGTCGAAATTCTTGGCCGTTTCGTTCTTCACATTGGTCACACGCAGGATGACCGGACCGAATGAACCGTCCACGACGGGCGTGGTGCCGCCTTCCTTGGAGACGGCAAACGCCGCTTCGGCAACGGTCTTGTCCGGAACCTGATCCTTGGTGAAGGTGCCGAGCAGCACGTCGGACGGCTTCTTGCCCTGATCGGAGACGAGCTGATCGAAGGTGGTTCCCGTCTTCAGCGCATCGGCTGCGGCATTGGCGAGATCCTTGTTGGCGAAGGTCAGCTGCTCGATGGTGCGCGTTGCCGGCGTGGTGAAGCTGTCCTTGCGCTTGTCGAACTGCGCCCGCACTTCGTCATCCGTGACACTTGCCACATCGGCAATATCCTCGGCCTGCAACTTCACATAGGCGAACTTGCGGTATTCAGGCGCACGATATTTCGACTTCACGCCATCGAACCATTTCTGCAACACGTCGTCAGCCGGCGCCTTGACGGGATCGATATTGGCATTGGTCAGCAACAGATAGTCGATGCTGCGGGTCTCGTCGTGATACTGCTTGACCGCATCGGCAAGAACCGCCGGTGCGACAAAGCCGTTGGACACAGCTTCGACGATTTGGCTGCGGATCGCGACTTTACTGCGCTCCTTGATATAATCATCGGGCGATATGTTGCTGTTGCGCAGAAGCATATCGAACTTTTGGCGATCAAAGGCACCGTTCGCAGCCTTGAAGGCCGGATCGTCGCCGATGAGCTTGGCAAGGCGGTCTTGCGAGAGGCCGAGGTTCATGTCAGCGGCGAGCTGATCGAGCGAAGCGCCGGCGACGAGCTGCGCCACCGTCTGTTGCCCGATGCCGAAGGCGCGAGCCTGCTCCGGTGTGATCTGCATGCGCAGCTGCTGGCTGATCGCCTGGATCTGGCGGCGATAGGCAAGGCGGAACTCATTGGTATCGATGTGCTGATCGCCGACTGTGACAACGGTATTGCTGCCGCCGCCCGAGATAAGGGACCGCTCGACGCCCCACACGCCGAAGGCCGCCGCAAGAAGAAGCAACAAACCCTTGGCAACCCAGGTCTGGGCGATTTTTCTCAGCACGTCGAACATCGGAAAGCAAACCTCGTCATCATCAAGTCTTCGCCCGCAGGCGAAACAATCGGAGTTCCTTAGAACAATCCGAACCGGAATTGAAGAGCCAGTGGGGAAATCGCCTGATGAGGTGCAGCCATGCCGGAACCTTTGAGAAGCGGCAGCGTTCTAGCAATGCGGAAACATAAGGAGCACACGATGGCAGAGACCAAATCAGCCTCTACTCAGTCGTCTTCGGCGCGAGCACAAACGGAAACGGCAATGGAGGATCTTGCCGCCCAGGTCGCAGCCTTACGCGAAGATCTGGCAAAGCTGTCACAAAGCGTGGCAGCTGTGGGGCAGGGAGCGAAATCTGTCGTCGCGGAGGAAGCCAAGGAGATCACGGAGCAGTTGCGCGAGAGAGTTCGAGAAGAGCCGATTTTCATGGTCGCTGCCGCAGCAGGCATCGGTTATCTGATCGGCCTTCTGAGCCGACGCTAGTCAGGACGAGCTCTCGACGGGTGGACGAGCCACTCCGAGCGACCGCAGCTGCGAAACCGCCGAAAAAGGCGCGGACGATTCGTCCGCGCCTTTTCAATTGGTAACCGCAAACGCCCGTATGCAAGAATTGCAGAATATATGCATTGCACCACAACCGAAGCCTGCTGCGACATCTTTGTGACACTCCCTGCGGCATGTTGACCATCGCCATTTGTTGAACGCGCACCCTCTTGTATCACGTGGGCGCTTACTATACGTAACAACAATTATAAGGTTGCTTATGAATAGCAGGCTCCCCATACAATGATTTCGACCCCCACCGTTGGTTTTCTCCTCCATGACGTTGCGCGACTCCTTCGGAAGAGATTCGAGCAGCGTGCGAAGGATTTGGGCCTGACGCGCTCGCAGTGGCAAACCCTTGCCTACCTTGCAAACAATGAAGGTATCCATCAGGCCGGACTGGCCGAAATTCTCGAAATCGAGCCGATCACGCTGGTGCGTATTCTGGACAAGCTCAGCGAACGGGGGCTGGTGGAGCGCCGGCAGCATCCGAATGATCGGCGCAGCTGGCTACTCTATATGCGCGAAGAGGCCCGGCCGTTGATGGACGCCATGCGCAGCATTGGCGAACAGTCGCGCAAGGAAGCGCTCGAGGGCGCCTCTCAGGAAGATCAAGAGCGCCTCTATGAATTGCTTACCCTTATGAAATCGAACCTGGTTAGCGCCTGCCGTTCAAAAGCAGTCGATAAAGAGTTACAACATGGCTGAAGCATCCTCCCCACTTCGTGTACCCGCGAACGCAAACTCCTCCGAACAAAATCAAGCTCCCGTCGCCGAGGCTCCATCCTCCAACCCGGCGCCCCAGCCTTCCACGACCGCGCCGGCCGCACCGGCAGCGCCCCCGGAGGCGCCGCGCAAGCGCCGTGGCATGACGCGACCAGTCCTGTTTGCGCTGCTTCCGGTCGCGCTTGTCATCGGTGGCTATTACTACGTCACCGGCGGGCAGATCATGTCCACGGACAATGCCTACATTCAGGCCGATATGGTCGGTGTTTCCACCGACGTTTCCGGCACGGTAATCTCGGTCGACGTGCATGAAAACGAGGTGGTGAAGAAAGGACAGGTGCTTTTCCGCCTGAAGCCCGATTCGTTCCGGATCGCGCTTGAAGGTGCGAAAGCGCAACTCGGCAATGCCAGGAACCAGATCCTGAACCTGCAGGCGAGCTACAAGCAATCCCTGTCGGAAATTGCGCAGGCGCAGGCCGACATCCCGTACTATCAGACGGAGTTCGACCGCCAGCAGAACCTGATCACCAATTCGGTCGCTTCCAAGGCGGCTCTCGACCAGGCCAGACACAATCTCGAAGCCGCGCAGCAGAAGGTATTGGTCGCAAAGGCCACAGCCGCCGCGACTCTCGCCCAGTTGGGCGGCGAAGGCACTGCCGATCTGCCTCCGGAGCAGAACCCGCTCTATCTGCAGGCAAAGGCTGCGGTTGACAATGCGCAACGCGAACTTGACGACACCGTCGTCAAAGCCCCCTTCGACGGCGTGACCGCAAACGTACCCTCGCTGCAGGTCGGCGCCTATCTGACGGCTTCCCAGCCAGGATTTTCGCTGGTTTCCACCACACATCTATGGATCAACGCCAGCCCGAAGGAAACCGAACTCACCTATGTCCGGCCCGGCCAGAAGGTCGATATTTCGGTCGACGCCTATCCCGGCGTGACCTGGAAAGGCACCGTCGCAAGCATAGCGCCGGCATCCGGTTCCAGCTTCTCGCTTCTGCCGGCGCAGAACACGACCGGCAACTGGGTGAAGGTCGTCCAACGCATACCGATGATCATCAATATCGACGATACGGCGGGCAAGCCTCCGCTGCGCGTCGGAATGAGCGTCGTCGCCGATGTCGACACCGGCCATGCCCGCGGCCTGCCTGATTTCGTCACCAACCTGCTGGGTCATTCCCGCGGTCAGGATCATGAGTAATACCGCCACCGCTTCTCCCGCGGCGCCCGTTGCCAATCGTGGCGCGATCACCGCCTGCGTCATCCTATCCGTCATCATGCAGGCGCTGGATACCACCATCGCCAATGTCGCCCTGCCGCATATCCAGGGCGACGTTTCCGCCAGCGCCGACCAGATCAACTGGGTCCTGACGTCCTATATCGTCGCTGCGGCGATCATGACGCCGCCCTCCGGCTTCCTCTCGGCAAAATTCGGCCGCAAGCGGGTCTTGCTGGTGGCAATCGCCGGCTTTGTCGTTGCCTCGGTGCTGTGCGGCCTGTCGGAATCGCTGATACAGATTGTGGGCTTCCGCCTGCTGCAGGGCCTGTTCGGCGCTTCGCTCGTACCGCTGTCACAGGGCATCCTGCTCGATATCTACAATGTCGAGGAGCGCGGCCGTGCCATGGCGCTGTTCGGGGTCTCGGTCATGGTCGGGCCGGTTCTGGGTCCCGTCATCGGCGGCTGGCTGACCGACAATATCAGCTGGCGCTGGGTATTCTACATCAACGTGCCGATCGGTGCGCTCGCCTTCTTCGGCATCGTCGTCTACGTGACGGAAACCAAGCTCGATGCACTCGCCAAGCTCGACTGGTTCGGCTTCGGCATGCTTTCGATCGCGATCGCCGGTTTGCAGCTGTTCCTCGATCGCGGCGAGCAGCTCGACTGGTTCTATTCGAGCGAGATCATCGTCGAGGCGCTCGTCTGCGTCAGCGCCTTCTATCTCTTTCTGGTGCACATGTTCACGGCCGAGCGAAGCTTCGTCAATCCGCGGCTCTTCATGGACCAGAACTTTGCCGTCAGCATCCTGTTCATCTTCATCGTCGGCGTAACCTATCTGGCTTCGCTGGCGCTAATGACGCCTTATCTGCAGACGCTGATGGGCTATCCGGTCGTCACTGCCGGTATCGTCATGGGGCCACGCGGCCTCGGCACCATGTTCTGCATGTTTCTGGTTGGGCGGCTGATCGGCAAGGTCGACACCCGCTGGCTATTGTTCATCGGCCTCGCGCTGACGGCCTGGGCCATGTACGACATGACGGGCTGGACACCGGATGTTTCGCAATGGACGCTGATTTCGGTCGGCTTCGTCCAGGGCGCCGGCCTCGGCTTCCTCTTCGTGCCGTTAACGACCATCGCCTTTGCGACACTGCCGGCGCAGATGCGAGGCGAGGGAACGGGGCTCTACAATCTCTCGCGTAATATCGGCTCCAGCGTCGGAATCTCGGTCGTCTCCATGCTGATTACCGAGAATACGCAGGTCAACCATGCCAATATCGCCGCCTATGTCACGCCATTCAATCGGTATTTCGGCCTCGCGGCCGCACAGGGCGTGAGCCCGATGACGGCAGTCGGTCGTGCGACGCTCGATGGGATGATCACGACGCAGGCGACCATCATCGCCTATATGGACGATTTCAAGCTGCTGATGCTGATGTCGATCTTCGCCATGCCGCTGCTGGTGCTCTTGCGCAAGCCGAAGGCACCGCCGGCGGTCGATCACAGCGTCGCGATGGAATAGCTACGCAGCCTTTCCAGTTTCACTGCGTGGCTCAACGGCTGCCGGGCACCACCCCGGCGGCCGTTTTTGTTCGATCATGGAAAACGGCGGCTGACAAAGCGTGAGCCGGCAGCACCGAAACGCCAAAGGGGATCGATGTTCTTCGTGATGCCGATGCGCTTGCCGGCCACGATCGGCACCGGTTCGGCAAGCGAAAGCGAAAACGGCGCCGCATCCAATGAACGGCCATTGAGATGGATATCGACGGCCAGGGCTTGCGAGAGCTTACCCGGCCCGTTGCAAAGCGAGACGATGTCGGCCAGCCCCCGCCGCTGGATCATGTGCGCGATGCCGTTTTCCGGCTCGATCGCCCGGATGAGCACGGCGCTCCCCTTGGTGCAAACGAAATTCAGACACCAGTGAATGCCGTAGGAGCGGTAGACATAGACATGGCCGGCCGGTCCAAACATGGCCGCATTGCGCGATGTCGGACCGTTATAGGCGTGAGATGCCGCATCATCCGGTCGATAGGCCTCCGTTTCGACGATTCGGCCGCCCACCTCCGCAACAGTGAAGCGCATCCCGATCAGATCGGACGCGACCACGACGGCGTCCCGGCTGAAAAAAGCGGTGAGGGCAGGGCCGGCGAGGGGGGTGATACCAAGAGACAGGGAATGATCGTCAGAAGCCATGGAAGGAAACTATCCCGGATAGCCGAAGCCATCAACACGGCGGCGATCATCAAGTGCTTGGTCCGGCGTACTGATAATTGACAAAAGCTAAGTATCTCTTATTAATAGCTTGCTTCAGTCAGATTTGACCCCTGACCTGGCGAAGGTGGCCCGGCCCTTTCCAGCGGCCGGGCCACCTTATTTTTAGCGCGCTGACGACATGAAGTTCCCGCAGCGCCGCCCGACTCGATCGATATTCCTCAATCGCCGTTCCAACCGACATCGAGAATGCGAAGGAGCTAGGCGGAACAAGTTGACGCGGCGACCAAAGCTGATAAAAAGCCAGCCGTCGAGTGATTGGCAAAAAACCGGTAACCACACCCGGTTTCGAAAAATCAGCACTATATGGATTTTTCAGGCCTTTTCAGTTGCTTGGAAGAGTGTCCGAGTGGTTTAAGGAACCGGTCTTGAAAACCGGCGTGCGGGAAACCGTACCGTGGGTTCGAATCCCACCTCTTCCGCCATATCCATATGAAATCATTAGATTTTATGGCCGATGGCTCTCCCATCCCATACACACCATATTAGCCATTCTTGATATTCTTGATCACGCAGATTGCCATCGAAAATGAAGCGCGACGTGTCACATTAAGAATCCCTGCCTTGTCATGCCCTTCACAACACCAATTTCGAAGGAGATGACAATGATCCGGCAGAGCATCGCAATCGTGTATCATAGCGCCTACGGACATACCGGCCGACAAGCCGAGGCCGTCAGAGCGGGGGTCGAAGAGGTTGATGGCGCGGAGGCTATGCTGTTGACCGTAGATGCGGTGGAACGCCACTGGAGTGATCTCAATGCGGCGCATGCGATCATCTTCGGCTCGCCGACTTACATGGGCGCAGTTTCTGCACCATTCAAAACATTCCAGGAGGCGACGTCGAAGACAGTTCTTGCGAGGGGCTATTTGTGGAGGGACAAGATCGCCGCCGGTTTCACCACCTCCGGGTCACGATCCGGTGACAAGCTTTCGACGCTGATGCAGATGGTGATCTTCGCCGCCCAGCACGGAATGCATTGGGTCGGCCTCGATCTTCCTCCGGCAAACTGTTCTTCAACGGGCTCCGAAGAGGATCTGAACCGCCTCGGCTTCTGGCTTGGCGCGGCGGCGCAGGCCAATACGGACGAAGGCCCGGAGACGGCGCCACCGGCATCCGATCTCGCGACCGCCCGTCATCTTGGCCGTCGGGTAGCGTTGACGGCGCTGCAGTTCGCTCGTGGCCGCGAGGTCAATCCATTTGTGCGCGAGTTCGCAGCCAATGAATGAGGCGCCGTCCGACCCAATCTTCGCTGAGCTGCGTCCGCGCCTTGTCAGGCTCGCCTACAGAATGCTCGGATCGGTCACGGATGCCGAGGATATCGTGCAGGATAGCTGGTTGCGCTGGTTGGCGACCGATCGCGCTTCCGTTCGCGAACCGGCGGCATTCCTGCGGACAGTCGTCACCCGGCTTTGTCTGAACGAGCTGAAATCGGCCCGTCGTCGCCGGGAATCCTATGTGGGCTCCTGGCTGCCCGAGCCGATTTTCGATCCGGAAGACGGCGATGCGGCTGACGATATAACCATGCCGCTGATGCTGGCCTTGGAGCGTCTTTCGCCGCTGGAGCGAGCCGCCTTTCTTCTGCATGACGTGTTCGGCATGAGTTTTGATGAAATCTCGTCGGCAATTGGTCGTGAGGCGGCCGCCTGTCGCAAGCTTGCCAGCCGGGCGAGGGCACATGTCACAGAGGCCCGGCCGCGCTTCGCCGTCGGCAAGGAAGAAGGGCTCAAGCTTGCCGAGGCTTTCTTCACGGCATCGAGAACGGGAGACATGGCCTCCCTTCAAGCTCTGCTTTCAGAGGATGTCGTTGTCTATGCCGACGGCGGCGGCAAGGTGCCGACATCGCAGCGACCACACATCGGGCTTTCTGCCACTATGCGGCTTCATGAGCGACTGGCGCGAATTTTCCGCGCGCATCCCTCGCAACTGATCCACTATGCCGTCATCGATGGCTTGCCGGGCTTCGTGACAATAGAAGGCGACAGTGTCGTGCAGACGACCGCGTTGCAGGTCGAACGGGAAAAAATTGTCGCCATCTATTGCACCCGCAACCCGGACAAACTGCAGCACATTATCGGCGCCTTACCGCATTGATGGTTGACGGCACGAAGAGCCAGATGCGAAACCCTCATCTTCTTCGCGTCGCTATGGCGCTTCGGCAAAGAGGATGGGCATGCAGCGCTTCAGCATACGCCGTCTATATCGTGATGACGCTTCGATATTCAGGGAAATCCGCCTGGAAGGACTGGCACGCCACCCAGAAGCATTTGGCGCATCCCACGAAGAAGAACTGATTTATTCGCTGACGCAGATTGGCGACAGGATTGAAAACAATGCCGTATTTGGCGGCTTTGCGGATGACGGAACGCTGATTGGCGTCGCCGCGGTCGCACGATCAAAGAGCGCGAAAATGCGCCATATCGCCATGATCTGGGGGGTGTATGTACGCCCGCAAGGGCGAGGCACCGGCCTATCGCGTTCCCTGATGATCGCAGCGATCGACGAGGCGAGACAAACATGCCGATCGATCCGGCTCAACGTCGCATCTTCCAACGCGGCAGCCATTCACCTCTATGAATCCCTTGGCTTCAAGGCCTGGGCGGTCGATACGGATGCGCTAAAAGTCGGCGATATCTATCATGATGAAATACTGATGCGTCTTGATACAGCAGCCTGAGAAAACTGCGCCAAATCTCTCCTTCGCAATCCCAGCGCAATGACAAGCCGAGTGCATCTGTCGCAGTTCGGCACGACTGGTGGCGCACAGAAAGCAGACCGTTACCGTAGCGGGATGGATGTGATCGACACGACTTGCGGCCGGCAGTGCTTTACTGAGCATTAACCATGATCTTCGGAAATTCTTCGGTGCGCTCAATTTGCATCGCAAAATGGACAAAGTGCAATCATGATTAAAGCACCGTTAGGTGATTGGAGCGTAGCAGGATACCGGAGCGAGGGATTACCGGTAGCAGACCTCCGTCAAAGTAATGAGTAGCGGCTTGGGACAGATGACATTCGAAAATCGGGCGGTGACATACACAACGGCCATGCGTTGGTTTGCTCTCTCACTGATGTGCGCAACCGTTACGGCCTGCGGGACGTCTCAGAAGGTTGCTTCGACACGCAAGCACGGCAAGGAATATTTCTCCGAGAAGGAATATGGCGTGAAGGCGAGCCCTCGCGTCGTCAATAACGGACCGGTGCCGAAGGGCGGCGGCCGCTTCATGGTCGGCAATCCCTATCAGGTGAAGGGCAAGTGGTATTACCCCAAGGAAGATTTCGGCTATAACAAGGTCGGCATCGCGTCATGGTACGGCTCGGCTTTTCACGGTCGTCTCACCGCCAACGGTGAAGTCTACGACCAGCAGTCGCTGACTGCCGCCCACCCGACCTTCCCGCTGCCGAGCTATGCCCGCGTCACCAACGTCGAGACCGGATCCTCCATCATCGTTCGCGTCAACGATCGCGGCCCATACCATCCCGGCCGCATCATCGACCTTTCGAACAAGACGGCACAGCTGCTCGACCTTCAGCATAGCGGCACGGGCAATGTGCGCGTGCAATATGTCGGCCGCGCCCGGATGGACGGTCATGACGAACCCTATCTGATGGCCTCTTACATCCCGAAGGGTTCGCGTCTGCCCAGCATCAACCCGGGTGGCCAGATCGCAACCGGCGTGATGGTGGCCTCTGCCGGCCGGATGACTGCTGATCAACTGCCGGATTCGTATACACCAACACCGACGCGCGCCAGCCGCCAGGTGCGCAGCTTTGATGCCGCGCCGGCGATCGCACCCGTCCCGCGCCAGTCGCCCTATTCAGCAACGGCCTTCGCCGACTCCACCCCGGATGGCGGTTACAACGCCACCAAGCGTAACGACCCGCCACCGATGACGTGGAATGGCGGAGCGATGCCTGCGGCGGAAGCGGTGGACCCGACCATGATCGTGCTTCCGCGGATCGGCCCGATCCCTCGCGAGCGGCCGGATTTCTCTCCGCGTCTGGCAAGCCAGAAGGACCAGTCCCTTGGCTCCATGGTTGCCGGCTATCAGGAAGCGCCCGTCAAGACCGTTTATGTCGACCTCGCTTTCGATGCCGTCATGGTTCGCAACGACGGCCTCACGCAGGAATCGATCCTCTCCTCCTATCGCCGCCAGCACCAAGGTAAGACGCAGGTCGATTGATCGGCGTCATTGCCTGAATCTTAACCGGTCACTAAAATAATCGAGCCGGTGGTCGGATGAAGGGGACGATATGCCAAAGCGCTTGATTCTTTTGTTCCTTTTTCTCCTCGGGTTCGCGAATGTCACGGCCGTCGCGCAGCCGGCCGCACCGGGCGCTTTCGACACGAAAGCCGCGCAGGCATTCATGATCGAGGCGTCGACCGGCACTATCCTGCTTGCCAAGAACGAGGATCAGCTGATTTCGCCGGCGTCGCTTGCGAAACTGATGACGCTGGATGTCGTTTTCGACGCGATCGGGCGAGGGGAGATCAACCTCGACACCGAATATGCCGTCTCGGAAAATGCCTGGCGCACCGGCGGCGCACCCTCTCGCGCATCGACCATGTTCGCCGCGCTGAAATCGCGCATCCGGGTCGGTGATCTGATCCAAGGTATTGCCGTGCAGCAGGCAAATGATGCCTGCATCGTTCTGGCAGAGGGTATGTCGATCAGCGAACGCGAATTCGCGCGGCGCATGACGGCGCGTGCCCGCGAGATCGGCATGTCGCGGTCGACCTTTACCAATTCGACCGGACTGCCCGATGCCAACGACCCCAATGGCGGCGGCAGGGTTTCCGCGCGGGAGATGGTCATGCTGGCGCAGGACCTGCAGGAGAAGCACCCGGATCTTTACAAATATTTCGGGCAGGCCGACTTCACCTGGAACAAGATCTACCAGCGCAATAAGAACCCGATGCTTCTGCTCAATATCGGTGTAGATGGCCTGGGGCTCGGCTTTGCCGAAGGCGAAGGCTTTTCAATCGTCGCCTCCATTCAGCGGGATGGACGCCGCTTGTTTCTGGCGCTTGGCGGGCTGAAGAGCGACAAGGAACGCATCGAGGAGACGCAACGCGTCCTCGAATGGGGGCTCAGCAATTTCAAGAGCCAACGCATCTTTGCCGATGGCGAAGTGATCGGCGATGCCAGCGTCTATGGCGGTGCCGCATCGACCGTCGGCCTGCGAACTAAGATACCCGTCGATGTCTACGTCCCTGTGGACACGCCGGATCGATTATCCGCCCGCATCGTCTATCGCTGGCCGCTGACGGCGCCGGTTGCTGCGGATTACGAAGCGGGAACTCTCCGCGTCTTCCTCGGTGCGCGTCTGCTACGAGAGCTGCCGCTTTATACGAAAGAATCGGTCGGGCAGGGCACATTGGGTCGCCGCGCCTTCGATGCCCTCATGGAACTGACGGAATCACTGTTGTTCTCCTGGCTGTGGGACAAGCCTTTGCCGACCTGAGTGGGCCGCAAAGCTCGCGAAATCTCTGTTCACACCCCATATAGAGTGGCGGAGACCGGGACATGCACGGTTCCACCTGGACATGTCTTGGGTTAAACAGGATGCGTATCGCACGCCGCACGCATGGCATGCGAAAAGTGCAGGACATGATCATTGGCTGATGCAAACGGATTATTCGTAAGCTTCGAAGGCGGCGAGGGGGCCGGCAAGTCCACCCAGATTCGCCGCCTGGCTGAACGGTTGCGCGAGCGTGGCCATGAGGTCCTGGTAACGCGCGAACCCGGGGGCTCGCCCGGAGCGGAAGCGGTGCGGCACGTCCTGCTTTCAGGTGCTGCGGAAATGTTCGGCACGCGCATGGAGGCGATTCTGTTCGCTGCTGCCCGCAACGATCATGTCGAGGACGTCATTCGCCCGGCACTTTCGCGCGGCACCATCGTCCTTTGCGATCGGTTCATGGATTCCTCGCGCGTCTATCAGGGCGTAACGGGCAATCTCGAGCCTGACTATATCGAGGCTCTGCAGAGGGTTGCCGTCAACGGCGTCATTCCGCATTGCACGCTGATTCTCGACATTCCCGCCGAAGTCGGTCTGGCGCGCGCACGCAAGCGCGCCTCCGCCGTAACCGCACCAGATCGCTTCGAGAAGGAGGAGATGCAGACCCACGAGAAGCGCCGCGAGGCGTTCCTCGATATCGCCGCCCGCGAGCCCGAGCGTTGTCACGTCATCGATGCCCAGAGGTCGGAAGATGAGATCGCCGCTGAAATCGCCGGGATTGTCGACAAGCGGCTTGGTGCAGCCAATATCGCCGCGGGATCGGAAGCGGCGCAATGAGCGATGAACGTCCGGGCGTCCTCGACGGCGCTATTCCTCCGCAAGACAATGCGAAGCTCTTCGGCCATGAAGAGGCGGAAACTTTCCTCGCGCAATCCTATCGCTCCGGCAAGGGCCACCACGCAATGCTGATCGAAGGGCCTGAGGGCATCGGCAAGGCGACGCTCGCCTTCCGTTTCGCCAATCATGTCCTCTCCCATCCCGATCCGGCGTCAGCGCCGGAGACGATCGGCGATCCCGATCCGGGATCGGTCGTCTCCAGGCAGATTTCCGGTGGAGCATCGCACAATCTGCTGCATTTGAGCCGGCCGGTCGACGACAAGACCGGCAAGATGAAATCCGCGATCACCGTCGACGAAGTGCGCCGCGCCGGAAAATTCTTTTCGCAAACCTCTGGCACCGGCAACTGGCGCATCGTCATCATCGATCCCGCCGACGATCTCAACCGCAGTGCGGCCAACGCCATCCTGAAAATCCTCGAGGAACCGCCGAAGCGCGCTTTGTTCCTCGTGCTTTCGCATGCACCGGGCCGGCTTCTGCCGACGATCCGCTCACGCTGCCTGCCTTTGAAACTTGCGCCGCTCGGCAATGATGCCTTGCGCAAGGCACTCGAAAATCTTGGCGTGCCGGCCGGGCAGGGGAGTGATTTGCTCTCCGCTGCCAAGGGTAGCGTCAGCGAAGCGCTCAAGCTCCTGAACTACGGCGGCGGCGAGATCATCGAGGCCTATCGGCAGGTGCTTTCGGCTGATGGGCCGGCGGCTCGCAAGGCGATGCACCGCCTCGCCGATGCGCTTTCCGGCAAGGACAGCGACACGATCTTTGGCTTCTTCCTCTCGCATATCGGCGATGACATCATCGATCGGGCTCGCGCTGCCGCGCTTGGCGGCTCCATTTCCACGGCCGAGAGGCTGGCTCGGCTGCACTCCGAGACCACTGAGCGATTGAACGTGTCCCAAGCGTACAATCTTGACCGCAAGCAGACGCTTATCACCATTCTCGGCGAACTCAAGCAGCAGCTTTCGGCATAGACAGATCGTAATTCCCTGCGAAAGCCACCGCGAAGTTTCCTGTGAATCGTGTCAGGGAAAGATCAGCTTCCAGGCGACAACCGCCAGCGTGACGGCAAGGATGCTGCGCACGGACCGCTCATGCAGGCGCGGCGCCAGCAGACTGCCTGCGACGATGCCCGGGATCGACCCTATCAGAAGGGCGAACAGCATCGTCCAGTTGATCTCGCCGATAAGCCAATATCCCATGCCGCCGATCAGGGTCAGCGGCACTGCGTGGACGATATCGGAGCCGACGATTTCGCGCACGTCCGTCTGGGGATAGAGCACCAGCAGGACTGTGACACCGAGCGCACCCGCACCGACCGAGGTCATGGTGACGAGAATGCCAAGTATAAGGCCGAGTATGACGGTCAACAGAGCGATATTGCGTGGTGATATCGTTCCGCGTTCGCCGCGCCATTTGCGGATGGCCTCAATGATCTGGCCACGAAAAATCAGCATCAGAGCCGTCAAAAGCAGCAGGCAGCCCAAGGACAGCGTGATAGTATGAGCAACGGCGGGGCTCTCGCGGTTGACGCCGGCCATGATCCAGAGCATGGCGAGCGCCGCCGGCACGCTGCCTGACGCCAGAAGGCTCACGACCTTCCAATTGACCCGCCCATGCATGCCGTGCACGGCCGTTCCCGCCGTCTTGGTGATTGCCGCGTAAAGGAGGTCGGTGCCGACCGCTGTTGCCGGATGAACGCCAAAGAGAAGCACGAGGAGGGGAGTCATCAGCGAACCGCCGCCGACCCCTGTAATGCCTACAAGCATGCCGACGAAAAAGCCGGAAAAGGAATAGAGCGGCTGAAAGGAATCAATCAAACTCAATATCACGGCCTCTTGAAGCCGTTAGGCAGACCAATACATAAAATGATGAAATCCACGGCCACTTCTGTCCTGCGCTCCACTCTTTCGAAGGGGTAAAGGCGAGGCGGAGCCGAGTCAAGCAAGGCGCCATCCCGAAGTTCCGAATGCTGCGGGCGCGAAACTTGGTGTTTCGCTCATGACAAACATGCGCTAAAGCGAGCGGAGCAAGAATAACAGCGACGTAACAGTAAAAGCGGGCCATTGCCTCACATGACCGAAAAAACTCCGTTCTACATCACCACCGCGATCGCCTATCCCAACGGCAAGCCACATATCGGCCATGCCTATGAGCTGATCGCCACCGACGCGCTGGCGCGATTCCAGCGCCTCGATGGCCGCGACGTCTTCTTCCTGACGGGTACGGACGAACATGGCCAGAAGATGCAGCAGACGGCGCGGGCCGAAGGCATGGACCCGCAGCAGCTCGCCAACCGCAATTCCGATGAATTCCAGGCGATGGGGAAGCTGCTGAACGCGTCGAATGACGACTTCATTCGCACGACGCAGCCGCGCCACCATGAGACCTCGCAGAACATCTGGAACCTGATGGCCGATGCCGGCGACATCTACAAGGATTCCTATGCCGGCTGGTATTCGGTGCGCGACGAAGCCTATTACCAGGAAAACGAAACGGAGCTGCGCGCCGACGGCGTGCGCTACGGGCCTCAGGGCACGCCGGTCGAGTGGGTGGAGGAGGCAAGCTACTTCTTCAAGCTCTCCGAATACCAAGATCGGCTGCTGAAACACTACGAGGAAAATCCGGATTTCATCGGTCCGTCCGAGCGCCGCAACGAAGTCATTTCCTTCGTCAAATCCGGCCTCAAGGATCTGTCGATCTCGCGCACGACCTTCGACTGGGGCATCAAGGTGCCGAACGACCCGTCGCATGTCATGTATGTCTGGGTCGACGCTCTGACGAACTACATCACAGCGACCGGCTACATCGAAGATCGGAACAATCCGCGGGCGAAATACTGGCCGGCCGACCTGCATGTCATCGGCAAGGACATCATTCGCTTCCACGCGGTCTACTGGCCGGCCTTCCTGATGTCGGCGAAGCTGCCCCTGCCGAAGCGCGTCTATGCCCACGGCTTCCTGCTCAACAAGGGCGAGAAGATGTCGAAGTCGCTCGGTAACGTCGTCGATCCGGTCAATCTCGTGAACCATTTCGGCCTCGACCAGGTGCGCTACTTCTTCCTGCGCGAAGTCTCCTTCGGCCAGGACGGCAGCTACAGCGAAGAGGCGATCGGCACGCGCATCAATTCGGACCTTGCCAACGGCATCGGCAACCTCGCCAGCCGTTCTCTGTCGATGATCGTCAAGAACTGCGACGGCAAGATCCCGGAATGCGGACCGTTGACGGATGAAGACAAGGCACTGCTCGCACAGGCCGACGCCTTGCTCGCTTCGACCCGCGAAGACATGTGCAAGCAGCTCATTCATCGTGCCCTTGCGTCCATCATCGCTGTCGTTTCCGAGACGGACCGCTATTTCGCGAGCCAGGAGCCCTGGGCGCTGAAGAAGACCGATCCTGCCCGCATGGCGACCGTGCTCTACGTCACGGCCGACGTCGTGCGCCAGATCAGCATTCTGCTGCAGCCGTTCATGCCGGAATCCTCGGGCAAGCTCCTGGATCTTATTGCCATCCCATCCGACAAGCGTGATTTCGCGGCGCTCGGCGAGGCGGGCCGCCTCGTTGCCGGAACGCCGCTGGAAGCCCCGAAGCCGGTCTTCCCGCGCTATGTCGCGCCGACCGCCGAATAAGGTTCTCCATGCTGATCGATACGCATTGCCATCTGGATTTTGCCGATTTCGAAGAGGAGCGCGACGCGATCGTCGCCCGCGCTCACGAGGTTGGCGTCAAGCAGATGGTCACCATTTCGACAAAGGTCAGGAAGCTCGACGGATTGCTTGCGCTCACCGAGCGTTATCCGTCGGTTTTTTGCTCCGTCGGCACCCATCCGAACAGCGCCGACCAGGAGTTGGACATCCAGACGGAAGACCTCGTGCGGCTAGCAAATCAGCACGAGAAGATCGTCGCGATCGGCGAGGCGGGTCTCGACTACTTCTACGACACGGTGAAGCCGGAGGACCAGAAGACCGGCTTCCTGCGCCATATCGCTGCCGCGCGCGAAACCAAGCTGCCGCTCGTCATTCACAGCCGCAGCGCCGATGAGGACATGGCCAAGATCCTGACGGAAGAAACAGGGAAGGGGGCTTTCCCCTTTATCCTCCACTGCTTCTCCGCCGGCCCTGCCCTTGCCCAGACCGGCGTGGAGCTTGGCGGCTATATCTCCTTCTCCGGCATCTTGACCTTCCCGAAATCGGAAGAGCTGCGTGAGATTGCCAAGACGATCCCGCACGACCGGCTGCTGGTCGAGACCGACGCGCCTTATCTCGCGCCGAAGCGCTGGCGCGGCAAGCGCAATGAACCATCCTATGTCATCAATACAGCCGAAGTGCTGGCTGAGACGATCGGCGTCAGCATGGATGAAATCGCCGAGATCACCACGGCGAACGCTTTCCGCTGCTTTTCCAAAATGACGAGGGTCTGACGTCGTGACATACCGGCGGCGCTTCACCATTTTGGGCTGTTCATCGTCGCCGGGCGTTCCGCGTATTACCGGCGACTGGGGTGCCTGCGATCCGAAAAATGCAAAGAATCGACGGACACGTGCCGCCTTTCTCATCGAGCAGATCGCGCCGGATGGCGGCATCACCACGGTCGTCATCGATACCGGTCCGGATTTCCGCGAGCAGATGATCCATGCCGGCGTCAGCTTCATCGACGCCGTGCTCTATACCCACGCCCATGCCGACCATATTCACGGCATCGACGATCTGCGCGGCTACTTCCATATTTCAAACGAGCGCATCCCGATCTATGCCGATCCGCCGACCATGGATCGCATTCGCGAAGGCTTTCGCTACTGCCTGGAAACACCACCCGGCAGCAGCTATCCGCCGATCGTGCGGCCGGTGCTGATCGAAAATCTCGAGAAAAGTTTCGTGATCGATGGGGCAGGCGGTCCGATCCGCTTCTGGCCGCACAAGCAGATACATGGTGATATCCATTCGCTGGGCTTCCGTATCGGTAAACTCGCTTATTGCAGCGATATCAGTGATTTCCCGCCGGAATCGATAGAAAAAGTTCAAAACCTAGACATCCTGATCATCGACGCGTTGCAGTATCGGCCTCATCCAAGTCATCTGTCGTTGGAACAGTCGCTCGAATGGATCGAACGCCTGGCGCCGAAACATGCCATCTTGACCCACATGCATACGCCGCTCGATTATGAAACCGTGCTGGCTGAAACGCCCGATCATGTCGAGCCGGCCTACGATCAAATGCAGATCGAACTCGACGTGGAGGATGACGAGCTATGAGCGAAGATATCAAGAAGCTTTCCAGCCTGGAGCGCGTCGAACTTGCGGCGCGCGCGCTGGGGCTCGACATCTCGATCAAGCGCATGGAGCAATCGACACGAACCGCCGAAGAGGCTGCCAAGGCTGCAGGATGCGCCGTTGGTCAGATCGTCAAATCGCTGGTCTTCGTCAATGCCGATACGCACGCGCTGACGCTGCTTCTGGTTTCAGGCGCCCATAACGCCGATACGGCATATATTGCAACAGCTTATGGAATTCGATTGAAGCGTGCCGATATCGATCGCGTGCGCGATGAGACCGGTTTCGCCATCGGCGGCGTTGCGCCAATCGGCCATCTGGTCGATCTGCCTGTTTTCATCGATGAAAGCCTTTTGGCTTACGATCAGGTCTGGTGCGCAGCCGGGCGCCCGGACAGCATTTTCTCCTGCAATCCAACGACGCTGGCCGAAAAGATTGCGGCCAAGGTGATCCGCATCAAGGCGAGCTAAGAATAGCGAATGCAGCCGGCGCCGGCAGAGATTGCATGGGATCGCTGCGGTGCGACGGGGAGGATGCGATGAGCAAGGCTTCAGACAGCAGAAGGATCGATACGGCTTCCCGGATAATTCGCTCGACGCCACACGCGATCTTCAAAGCATTCCTCGATCCCGAAGCATTGGCCTCATGGCTTCCGCCGAAAGGCATGACATGCAGCATCCACGTCTTCGAACCGCATAAAGGCGGCCGTTATCGAATGGCGCTATCCTATGACGCACTGGATCATCCAACGCCTGGAAAATCTTCCGAGCATACCGACATTGTTTCCGGTCGATTCCTCGAGATCATGGCGGATGAACGCATCGTTCAGGCGGTAGATTTCGAATCCGATGACGCCGCATTCGGCGGAACGATGACCATGACCTGGTCCTTGACAGAGGTTCCAACCGGCACAAGGGTCACCATAATTTGTGAGGACGTGCCGCACGGCATTCGCAGAGAAGATCATGACGAGGGATTGAAATCGACGCTCGAAAATCTGGCCAACCATCTGGAATAAAAGCCAAAAGCGTCTGCACCATCGCCATATCGATACCCGCTTTAGTTCCATAATCTATCTTATCTGATGTTTGCTTGTAGCCGGGGTGGGTTCAAGGATGAAGTGCGACTTGCGAATGATACCAATGGGTTGTCACTCGCAAGGAAGACGTGAGAGCATACCCGCCCCCACGTCGATGTGGATAACAGCGCTTATCCTTCAGCGTCGGCCCGATGCATCTCGGTAGCTTCCTCGCCATTATGGCTGGCTGAACTTCAATGGCCCGGCAGGCCCGTCATGCTTCCAAAGCCATGACGACGATCCAGGCTTGCCATCTGACACCCGGGATTTTCAGCAGCAGATTATCGATCCGCTTGCCGGTGCCCCGAACCGCGGCGCCGAACGGGCTCTTGCGAAACGGAATGGACGCGAGTGCAGCGAGCCCGAAGAATTCCAGATCGCACTTCGAGAAATATTTGCGCACGACCTCGAAGTCCGATTTCAAAAGCGGATGCTCATCGACAGTACGAGCCTCTGGCGTCCGGTTGCGATAGAGATTGATCACGGGATTGTGGCCGAGCGGCTCGAAGAAGAAAGCTTTGCCGTCGGGTCGCAGCACGCGCCGGATCTCGCTCAGCGATTTATCCAGGACGAGGTGGTGGAGGATGCCGCTGCCGAAAACGACGTCAAAGCTCGCTGACGGCAAATTCATATCCTCTGCATTATCGACCTGGAACGTCACGTTCTCGATCCCACGGAGAGCCGCCGTGTTCGTGGCCTGCTGAATGGCGACATCCGAAATGTCGATCCCGGTAATCCACCTGGCGGAGTGTGCAAGACCAATGCTGCTCATGCCGTTTGAGCATCCGTATTCGAGCACGTCCTGTTCGGGACAGGCCGCCCTCACCAGCCGCCAATAGGCATCCACGGCGGGCTTTACCGCGAAATAGAACGAGTCCTCCTTGCGCTCCTCCACTGCACCGAAGCGTTCATTATGAAAGTCGCGCTCACGCGCCAAACGTGCATCATACGTCATCCCGGTCCTCCCAACTTGACCTAATGCGTTGAAATGTTTGCGAAATCTATATTGCAAGGAGCATCAGACCGGTCGCGGCCCATGATGGATCCTTCATTTACGGAGAATAACAAACTGAAACCAGATATCTCCGCCTACGCGAATTCGCAGTTCGGCGCTGTTTCCTACCAGAACATGATAAGCGCAGCGAACGAGCAACTTCCGCTGTAGACATAGGGCAGCCCGCCAGTTCGGCAATCGCTACTTGATTATTCGCCACGAGAGAGCCCTCTCAGCGAGTAGTAGTCGGGATTTTCATCGCACGTTTGCACGAAGAAACGCGATCCCTGCCCTCCGCGACAGGCGCGATGCGGCAGGATCGGCTTCTCAGCGGAGCCACCCTCTTGGTGGCCACCCAAAGATGAATGGCTGGCTGGATTCTGAAATCAGGCCGAACTCAGTTGGCAGAGCTTTGCTTGGGAGTTCCGGTCGACACCGTGGCTGTTGTCGCCACAGGGGCCAGATACGTATCCAGAAGGCTTGCCATCTTGTTGTCGCGAATTTCAGCGGTCTTCTCACCCATTACCACGCCGACAACACGGCGGCCGTTCTTCGCCGCCGAGGTCACGAGATTGTAGCCGGAGGCATCGGTATAGCCGGTCTTGATGCCGTCGGCTCCAGCGTAGCGATACATGAGGTTGTTGTGGCCGCGCAGCTTCATGCCGCGGAATTTGATGCCGCGCATTGAGAAGAGCTTGAACTCTTCCGGGAACTCACGCATCAGCGCAACGCCGAGGGTTGCCATGTCACGGGCCGTCGTGACCTGCTCCGGGTCCGGCAGGCCCGAAGGATTCTTGAACACCGTATTGCTCATGCCGAGCTGATGCGCCTTTGCAGTCATCATCTTGCCGAAATTATCCTCGGAACCGCCAAGCTGCTCGCCGATCGCAACCGCTGCATCGTTGGCGGACAGCACGATGATGCCCTCGACAGCTTCGCGTACAGTGACCTTGCGACCTGCGCCAATGGCGAATTTGAACGGTTCCTTGCTCTCGGCATTCTCCGACATGGTCAATTTCTGATCCCATTTCAGATGACCGGCATGCAGTGCTTCAAAAGCGAGATAGAGCGTCATCATCTTGGTGAGCGATGCCGGGAAATTCAGCTCGTTCTCGTTCGATGCCTCCAGTACCTGGCCGCTATGCACATCCACCACATAACTCGCCTGCCCGGCCTGCGCCAACGAAGCTGCGCCGAGGAGCGACGCGGTCGAAATTGCTGCGGCGAGCAACATGGAGGTCTTCTTGAGCATGGTTTGTCTGCGTTTCCTGTGAGTGAAATCTGTGACGGGGCGCGGGCGATCGAAAATGAATATTCGCCGTTTTTCGAAGGCGATGGATCGGGCAAATCTATGGCGGAAAAAAGAACGGCGCCATGAAAAAAGGGTTAGGCAGCAATACCCCCCTGCTCTTTTCAATATTGGTTGGCTTTCAATATTGGTTGGCCGGATCACAAGCGGTTGATTGCGCCGGAATGAGTTACGATTTCGCGCCGCGAATAAGGATTATGCCGGCCTGATTGCAGCGATGAACGTGCCAAACACAGTGAGAATCGCGACGCTATTTAAGGCGTTCGGCCCGATGGCTCGCGCGCTTTGAGCGACTTGCCTCATCCCCAAAACCAGGACTTATTGACCTCGGCACGCGCTTCGGCGCGCGTCATGCCGATATCGCGAAGCTGATCGTCAGTAAGATCACGCAGGTCCCACCTCGTTTCACGCTTTTCGAGATAGACCAGAAACTTCGCCAGCGCCCTTCGCAAAATTCCACGCCTTCGCGGACCACGACCTGCGCCTGTCGCTGCAGGCATCGAGCTATCGACGTCGGTGGTCATTTTCATGCTCCTCGGGGCTCGTATCAACATGGCCTCAGGATGCACTGGCGTAAGCAATGAATGAAGCTTATGGTATTTATACAATCCATAAGGAATTTTTCTATTGCTCAATCTGGATCAGCTGGCCGCCTTTGTCAGTGTCGTCGATCTCGGCAGTTTCACGGCTGCCGCCGATAAGGTCGGGCTGACGCAACCAGCCGTCAGCCTGCAGGTGAAGCTGCTGGAACAACGGCTCGGCGTGAAGTTGATCGAGCGCGTGGGACGACGGGCGCAGCCCTCGCCGGCCGGACTTGATCTGCTGCCGCATGCGCGGCGCATCATCGAAGCCTGCTCTGTGGCGGAGGAGGCGATGACGCCCTTTCGTGAGGGATCGATCGGCCGTGTGCGGATCGGTAGCGGCGGCACGGCCTCAATTCATCTCTTGCCGCGCGCCATCGCCATGGCAAAGAAACGCATGCCTGATCTCGAGATCATCGTACGCATCGGTAATATCGACGAGATTCTGCGGGATCTCGAAGCCAATGCGCTGGATCTCGCAGTGGTGGCCCTGCCCGCCGTCGGCCGTTCTCTCGAGGTCGAAGCATTCCATGAGGACGAGCTTTTGGCCGTCGCCCCCAAAGGAAGCCCAATGCCGGATGGCGGGCCGGATGTGGAATTCATGAAAGACAGGACTCTGTTGCTCTACGAAGGCGGCAACACACGTCGCGCGACGAACGAATGGTTCGAGGCAGGCGGCGTCCGCCCGGAACCGGCCATGGAGTTCGGTAGCGTCGAAGCCATCAAAGAGCTGGTCGCCGCGGGTCTCGGATGGTCCATCCTCCCGGACATGGCGCTGAGACGCGACAAGTCCGATCTTCTGGTGACGTCACCGCTCAGGCCGAGACTGGTACGGCAGCTCGGGATAGTCCTGCGCCGGGACAAGCATCTCACCAAGGGCCTTCGCGAGATCATGAAATCGCTGCGTGAAATTCAGGCAATGGAACACATGGTATGACTGCGGCTGGGCGCTCGTCGAACACCTAGCCGCGGCCAGGTCGATTATTGGAGCCGCTTGCGGCGCTCGATCTCCTCTTCGGACGGATTCGGCCCGACGAAGGAGCCGGTCTTTACCGGACCATCCGGCTGATAGGTCGCAAAGATGACGCCGTTAGAGGAAGACTGGGTGCGCAACAGTTTCATTGCGGCAGGAACCGCTCCGCCGGCGAACAGCTTCTTGCCGCCGCCCAGCACGACCGGAAAGATTACCAGCTTGAATTCGTCGATCAGCCTGTGACGCAGTAGGGTCTGAATAAGGTCGCCACTGCCCTGAATGAGAAGATCCGGTCCCTCGCCTGCTTTCAACCCCTTGATCGCCGCCACGACATCCTTGCCGAGCGACTGGCTCTTGTTCCATTTCAGCTCGGCATCGCCACGCGTTGCGACGTATTTGACAACGCTGTTGAATCGCTGGCCGATTGGATCGTCGTCGCCGACATAGGGCCAAAAGGCCGAGAAGATATCGTAGGTCTTGCGTCCGAGCAGCAGATCGAACGGCTTTTCGAACAGTTCGAAGAGCGCCTTACCAGTTTCCTCGTCGGCGTGAGGGAATACCCAGCCACCATACTCAAAACCGCCGGTCGGATCCTCGTCCGGACCGCCGGGTGCCTGCATGACGCCGTCGAGACTGATGAATGTTGCCGCTATAACTTTGCGCATGATATCCTCCTTTTCTGGCACGGTGCCCAGAGGACGTCTCATCGGTTTCGATCCCGACATGTGATCGATTATTTTTTAAACACGCAATCTAACGCTCGCGTTGGACTTGTGACCGATTGACTCTTGAACGCCGCCACGGAATCGGCAAAATTCATCCTATCAATATTTTCCTTGAGATACGAACCCGTCTGCGGGCCCGCCTCGTTTAATTATGCCTGGATAAAAGCGTGAGCAGCGATTCATCAAGAAGCGCCGCGAAGCCACTGGTTTCGCGTGCGCATGTCAATGCGGTCGGTTGGGGCCAAGGCCTGTCGACGATCGTCCGGATCACCCACATGACGCTGCGCCATCCCTGGCAGACAAGCTTCGCCATTGGGGCGACTTTTGTGGCTGCAACGTTGCAGCTGACGATCCCCCGCCTCTTGGGCCGTGCCGTCGATCAGACGCAGACGGCGGTTGCCGGCGGTGCCGCCGGCCAGATCGCAGAAAATGCACTGCTGACGACTGCGTTGCTGCTGCTGGTCATCAGCATTCTGCGCGGCCTGTTCACGATGGTGCAGAACTACTATAGCGAAGCCGTCGGCCACCATATGGGCTATGAGCTTCGGCTCGCCTGCTATGAGAAGATCCAGCAGCTCTCCTTCAGCTTCCACGACAAGGCCCATTCTGGCGATCTCATCACAGTCGGCCTGCTCGATCTCGAAGGCGTGCGCATGTATTTCTCGACCGCCCTGGTGCGCATGGTGCTACTGACCATGCTGATCGGCGTCGGCGCCTATATGCTGCTATCGACCGATGTCGCGCTCGGTCTCCTGGCCCTGAGCTTCGTGCCTTTCGTGGCGTGGCGCTCTTCCGTCACGCAGTTGCGGTTGCGTTCGACGTGGCTCGATCTGCAGGAGCGCCTCTCGGTGCTGACGCGCGTGATGGAGGAAAATCTCGGTGGCATCCGCGTGGTGCGCGCCTTCGCCGCGCAGGCACACGAACTCATGAAGTTCGACCGGGCCTCGCACAATGCGCTTTCACTTGCCCACAAGCGCGTCGGCATCCGCGTCGTCAATACCAGCGCCATGAATCTCTCCTTCTTCGTGTCCATGGGTCTGGTGCTTTGGCTCGGCGGCCTGAAGGTCATCAATGGGGAGATCAGCGTGGGCACGCTGGCTTCCTTCCTGACCTTCATGACCATCCTGCAGATGCCGGTGCGCCAGCTCGGCCTGATGGTGAATGCTTTCGCACGTGCCTCGACCTGCGGTTCGCGCCTGTTTGAGCTCCTCGATCTCGATATTCCCATCAAAGATGCGCCGGACGCCAAGCCGCTCGTCGTGACCGAAGGCACGCTCCGTTTTGAGAATGTCGACTTCAGCTATCCAGGTTCGGAAATGCGGCCGGTGCTGAAGAATATCTGTTTCGAGGCAAAGCGCGGGGAGACGGTCGGCATTGTTGGTCCGCCCGGCAGCGGCAAGTCCACCATTGCCCATCTCATTCCACGCTTTTACGACGTCACGGCCGGGCGGATCACGCTTGACGGCCAGGATATCCGCAAGGCGACGTTGCAATCGCTGCGGCAGAACGTTGCCGTCGTACAGCAGGATTCCTTCCTGTTCACGACCAGCATCGAGAACAACATCGCCTATGGCGACCCCTGGGCGAAGGAAACCCGCATAGAGCGCGCCGCAGAGTCGGCGCAGTTGCACAATTACATCCTCGGCCTGCCAGCCGGCTACACGACAATCGTTGGCGAGCGCGGCGTGTCGCTGTCCGGCGGGCAACGTCAGCGCCTGACGATCGCCCGGACATTGATGCTGAAGCCGGCCGTGATGGTCTTCGACGATTCCACCGCCGCGATTGACGCCGCAACGGAGCAGCGCATCCGCAGCGCCATGAAGCGTTTCGCCCGGGACCGAGTAACACTGATCGTCGCGCACAGGCTGAGTTCGCTGATGCATGCCGACCAGATCCTGTTCATCGAGGATGGCGCGATTGTCGAGCGCGGCACGCACGAGCAGCTCCTGGCCGCAGGTGGGCGGTACAAGGCGCTCTACGATCTGCAGGTTCGCCCTGAGGATGATGTCGTCAAGACGTCGGGCGGCACGCTCGAAAGGGCGAAAAGGGAGGTATGACAATGTCGGAAACCATCGAAACCGAGCGCAACGATGTGCGCGAGGATGGTCGTCGCCCTCCCCGTGCCGTGGTCGGGTCCCATCGCGTCGAAGAGGAGATATTCGGCAAGGTCTTCGACAGCAAGATCATCCGCCGCATCTGGGCCTTCGTCAGCCCCTATCGGCGGCAGATCTACATCTCCGTTGCGGCCGTTCTGCTCTTCACCGCATCGCAAATCGTCATACCGCTCGTCATCCGCCATGCGATCGACAGTGCGATGGCGCCCGGAGCCATAGATTATTCCGCACTCTGGTTGTCTCTGGGAGTTTTCACGGCGGCCATCCTCGTCAATTACGGAGCAAGCTATGTGCAGGAAACCTATGTCGGCCAGGTCGCCGAGGAAGTGCTGTTCGACATTCGCCGGGCGATGTTTGCGCATCTGCAGCGGGTCTCGCTATCCTTCATGGATAAAACGGAAGTCGGTCGCCTGATGTCGCGCCTGCAGGGCGACGTTAACTCCATGCAGGAATTCCTTGAAACTTCAGTGCTTTCCGTCGGTGACATTGCCCTGCTCTTCGGCATCGTCATCGTCATGCTGTCGCTGGATTTCCGGCTCGGCCTGCTGACGCTTTCCGTCATGCCGATCCTTTTCATCGTGCGGCTGTTCTGGCTGCCGAAGGCGCGTGTCGCCTTCATGAACGCGCATGAGACCAACTCCGTTACCAATGGCGCACTGGCGGAAGCGATCCATGGGGTGCGCGCCGTCCAGGGCATGCATCGGCAGAGCGTGAACTTCTCGCTTTTCGACGACAAGGCCCATGCGAACCTTCAGACGCACCTGACGGCGGCCCGCTATGCCCAGGTCATGGTGCCGATCGTCGACACGCTGACTGGCATGGCCATGGCGATCGTCATCATCGTCGGCGGCTCGATGGTGCTGAACCACAAGCTCGATGTCGGCATCATGGTCGCCTTCCTGTTCTACATTCAGCGCTTCTTCGACCCGATCCGTTCGCTGACCATGCAATATTCGGTCATGCAGCGCGCCATGGCGTCCGGCCAGCGGCTGACCGAGGTGCTCGATGTTCCAGTCGACATCAAGGATGCGCCCGATGCGATCGAGCTGTCGCCGGATATGGACGGCTCGGTGGAATTCCGCGATGTGATCTTCGGCTATAATCCCAAGCATCCCGTGCTGAAGAATGTGAGCTTCAGGGTTAATCCGGGAGAAACAGTAGCGCTGATCGGGCCAACGGGCTCGGGCAAGTCGAGCTCGATGGCGCTCATCCATCGCTTCTATGATGTGCAGCATGGTCAGGTATTGGTCGGTGGCCATGACGTGCGCTCCCTTACACAGGATTCGCTCGGACGCCAGATCGCCATGGTGCTACAGGAGCCGTTCCTCTTCACCGGTACGGTGCTGGAGAACATCCGCTACAACAAGACGGAGGCGACACGCGAAGAGGTCATCGAGGCCGCTAAAGCGGTCGGCGCGCATGAGTTCATCATGCGCCTTCCGGATGGCTACGACTCCGTTCTCGGCGAGCGCGGCGGCGGTCTTTCACTCGGCCAGCGCCAGCTCGTCAGCTTCGCCCGTGCCCTTGTTGCCGACGCCAAGATCCTCGTGCTCGACGAAGCGACGGCGAATATCGACAGCTACACCGAAATGCTGATCCAGAAAGCGTTGGTGAAGCTGCTCGAAGGCCGCACCGGTCTCGTCATCGCCCATCGTCTGGCCACCATCCGCGAGGCCGACCGCATTATCGTGTTGCAAAACGGCCAGTTGCTTGAAAGCGGCAACCACAATCAGCTGATGGCAAACGGCAAGCTTTACTCGAAGCTCTATAACCTCAATTATGCGTCCTTCGACGATATTCCGGAGGAGGAAGTCTCCGCTTCGGTACCGGTGGAGTCGCGAACCTAAAGCAATTCCCGGAAAAGTGCGTAGCGATTTTCGTCAAGAATTGCGTGGAAACAATGAGGTAGAGCAGTTCAAAGACTCCATAAAGAGCTGAACCGCTCCAGACATGCCGCACAAGACTGTGAGGACATAATCAATAATGGCCGACAGTATTCTGGTTCTCTACGGTTCCTACCGCTCGGATCGCGTCGGCATCCGGCTCGCGAATTTTATCGTAGCGGGCCTGATTGAGCGTGGAAACGACGTGGAGCTCATCGATGCGCAGGCGGTTGGACTGCCGATGCTCGATCGAATGTATAAGGAATATCCCAAAGGATCTGCTCCTCCGGCAATGGAGAGGCTTGCCGCAAAAATTCGAGCCGCCGATGCCTTCGTTTTCGTCACCGGCGAATACAATTGGGGTATGCAGCCCGGCCTGAAGAACCTGACCGATCATTATCTGGAAGAATGGTTCTGGCGCCCGGCGGCGATTGCCAGCTACTCCGGCGGCCGCCTCTCCGGCGCACATGCGGCGCCTGCCTGGCATGGCACTCTTTCAGAGATGGGAATGGTCGTCATCTCAAGCACGCTTGCCGTCGCCAACATATCGGCAGCATTGGACGCTGACGGCAGACCCACCGGGAGCGGAGGCGATGCGCTGGCAAGAGCTTTTCCCCGTTTTGCCGACGACCTCACCTGGTGGACCGAGGCAGCAAAACAGCAGCGCGCCCGTAAGGCACCTCCGTACTGAAAACCCGCGGCCTGGCCACAGCCAGGCGCATTTCGCTCATTCCCATCTAGCTTCGCGCGCCAGCAGATTGAGTTCCTGCTTCGAGCAAATCTAGCTTCGCGATAGTAACTTGCATCATGATAGTTACTCATGCTATCTGCCTCGCCCATGCAGAGAACCAGCTTCAGCAATTTCAAATGCCCCGCCGCCCGTGCGCTTGAAAGCGTAGGCGACTGGTGGAGCATCCTGATCCTGCGTGATGCGCTGCAGGGATTGCGCCGGTTCGACGAATTCCAGAAAAATCTCGGCGTTGCACCGAACATCCTGACGCGGCGCCTCAAGCATCTCACAGACGAAGGTCTGTTCGAGCGGCGACTCTATCAAGAGCGGCCGCCGCGCTACGAATATGTGCTGACCGAGAAGGGCCGGGATTTCTTCCCCGTGCTGATGGCGCTCTTCACCTGGGGCAATCGGCACTTGCCTACCGAAGAAGTCGCAATGCGCCTCGTCGACGCCAATACCGGTGAGGATCGCGACCCGCTTCTCATCGACCGCGTCACCGGCCGCACCTTCCAGCCCGAAGACACGATGCTTGTGCCCGGGCCTGCGGCCGATGACACCGTTCATGAACGCATAGCCCAGATGAAAGCATGGTTTCTGGGCTTCGACGCCTGACAGAATAGGAGCAAGACATGGATCGTATCGTCGTCACCGGCATGGGACTGGTTTCTCCCCTGGGCGTGGGTGTCAATGCAAGCTGGAAGCGGCTGGTCGAGGGGCGTTCCGGCCTCAGGCTGCTGCCTGAGGAAATGGTAGGTGATCTCACCGCCAAGATCGGTGGTGTTGTTCCCGATATATCGGAGGACCTCGAAGCCGGCTTCGACGCCGACCGCTATGTGCCGGTCAAAGACCAGAAAAAGATGGACCGGTTCATCCAATTTGCCATGGCGGCCGCCGAAGAGGCAATCCTGCAGGCCGGCTGGCAACCGACTGACGTCGGCGCTCTGGAACGGACGGCCACGATCATTGCATCGGGCGTCGGTGGCTTTCCCGCCATCGCTGATGCGGTTCGCACGGCGGAAACGAAAGGCGTGCGGCGTTTGTCACCCTTCACCATCCCCTCCTTCCTCGTCAACCTCGCCGCTGGCCAGGTGAGTATCCGCTATGGCTTCAAGGGGCCGCTCGGTGCGCCAGTCACCGCCTGTGCGGCCAGCGTGCAGGCGATCGGCGATGCCGCGCGGCTGATCCGCTCCGGAGAGGCCGATGTCGCCATCTGCGGCGGTGCCGAAGCCTGCATCGACAAAGTGAGCCTTGGCGGCTTCGCTGCAGCGCGTGCTCTCTCGACCGGCTTCAGCAACCGCCCGGAAGAAGCCTCCCGCCCATTCGACAGCGGGCGTGACGGCTTCGTCATGGGTGAAGGTGCCGGCATGCTTGTCATCGAGACCTTGGAGCACGCCCTTGCGCGTGGCGCCACGCCGCTGGCCGAGCTTGTCGGTTATGGCACTGCCGCCGATGCCTATCACATGACGGCAGGGCCGGAAGATGGCGATGGTGCGCGCCGGGCCATGCTTGCGGCACTTTCCCAGGCTCGCATTTCGCCGGCGGAGGTCAAGCATCTGAATGCGCATGCGACATCGACCCAGGTCGGCGACCGAGGCGAGATGGAAGCCATCAAAACCGTCTTCGGCCGTGACGGTGCGGTTGCCGTCAGCGGTACGAAGGCGGCGACCGGCCATCTTCTGGGCGCCGCTGGCGGCATGGAAGCGATCTTCACGATTATGGCTCTGCGAGACCAGATAGCGCCGCCGACCCGTAATCTACAGGATCCGGATCCGGCGGCGGAAGGCATCGACATCGTCGGTAGCACCGCGCGACCGATGGCCATGGACTATGCGATCTCCAATGGTTTCGGCTTTGGCGGCGTCAACGCCAGCGCCCTCTTCCGCCGCTGGCAGTAATCGCTTCTGCTTGAGATCAAAGCGCGCTAAGCTCTTCTCACATGGCTGAGGATGCACATGCGCGCTTTTTCTTTCGCCGTTTTTCTCTGCTGCTTTGCCTTTATGCCGGTCGCTTACGCGGAAGATCCGGTGCAAACGGCACAGAGCCTCATTGAGCAACAAATCGAGGCTTTTCTGCAGGATGATGCGGCGACCGCCTATTCCTTCGCCGCACCCGGCATCAAGGCGCTCTTCCCGGATAAGGACAGCTTCTTCGCCATGGTGAGGAAGAACTATCTGCCGGTCTACCACCCGGGCAACTACGCCTTCGGCAAGAGCCGAGCGATCGACAACGGTGCCGTCGTCTATCAGGAGGTGCTGATCACCGGCACCGATGACAAGGACTGGACAGCGATCTATCAAATCACCCGCCAGCCCGACGGCAGCTATAAGATCAACGGCGTGCAAATTCTTGCCAAAACGGCGAGCGAGGGTATCTGAGGCATATTGCTCACCCCCCAAACGCAAACAGCGCGTCTCAAAGGAGAGACGCGCTGTCATAGGGCTTAGGCCGGATCTTATTAACCGCGAATTCTAAGCGGATTTCCTGCAGACGTATTGCCGTCGAATTCCGGCCGTGGCTGCGGGATGACGACCGTTGAAGCCGGCATAGGCGTATTCGTGTACGTGGTCTCGCCGTTCGGAAGTGGTCCTGAAATTGCCATGTCCGTAGGCGCGGGCGTCGGGATCGGAACTGCAGTTGGGATAACGATGGCGCTCTGCGGCATGGTCACCATCGGGTTCGAGACCGGCGTAAATGCCGCAACGGCAGACGTCGTGGACGCCGGCTGCGTTTCCGGCAGCACAAACGGAGATTGCGGCGCGCCCTGCGTGGGCACATAATTCATCGCAACCTCGTAAGCCGGAAGCGGCGCAGGCGTCTGCAATTCGCCATCGCGACCACGCTTCTCATAGAACGCGTTACCGCCGGCATAAGCGACGTAGTGCATATTGTCGTACGGGAATCTCAGGCCCTCAGTATGAAAGAACATCGCGTCCTTCACCTGGGGATGCCGTTCGCCGCGTAGGATCTTCGAGGCAGCAACTTCGAGATCTGGCTTTGCCTGATCCTTGACTTCCCTGGTCATCACGCCTGGCGCGAACTGCTTTTCCTGGGCAACTACGCCGCAGATCGTGGGCGGATAGGCCCCGGAGGTCAGCCTGTTCATCACGACCGTACCGACTGCCATGTAACCACTCGGGTCGGACCGCTCCGATTCGAAGTACATTGCACGTTCGAGACAGTCCTTGTCCTTCATCGTGTAATTATAGGTAACCTTCGCGCCACGAATGGGCTTGGTGGTATTGCTGGGGGTAGCTGTTGTCTTCTGCGTCGTCGTGCAGCTGGTAGCGGCTAGGCCGACAACCAATAGTCCCGAAAGACATGCCCCGAATTTGCGTTGCGCCCTCAACGGCAAGTGCCTCCTATTTTCGGTAGTACAGCCCTTATCGATTAAGAGAATGCGTTTTAGCCGGATTTTTTCAAAATTCCAAGCAGCCACGCAATCAAATCAGCCAATGACGTTTTTTCAAAGGCGGATGGACCGTTTATTCCGATTCGCTATTTTTCCCAATGCTTTATTGTCGTCGAGCTCACTTTGAAACATGGCCGGAAACGGAAATTGCCCAAAGCAAGCCCGTTCCAGCCGGCTCAAAATGATGTTTGTTAAGGATAGCAATCAATCGATAATAAATGATTTACCAACAGAGCAAGCTCCATGCGCCAGCCGACCTCGACGAGGATTCGCCCCGGCGCGAAACAATAAAACGACCAATTGCCACGTATGGCCGAAGGTGGTTTCCAGATCTCGCAGCCGCTCGATTTCGCCCGTTCGAACAACAGATCGACGGCTTCTCGAGAGGGCTGCATGAAGCCGATATGATAGGTATTGCAACCGACGGAAACGCCATCGGCGCCGCCGAACTTCTCGACAGGCCGACTGATGACAAGTTCAAGCCCGGCATCATCGCGAAGGATGGCAAGGCCATTTGCGCCTCGCGTTTCCACCTCCCTCAGGCCAAAAACGGAAATAAAGAAATCCCGCGTCGCGGCGACATCGGGAACATACAGATCCAGGTGGTTCAGTCTCATGACAGCTCCAAAAGGCTTTCCCGCGGAGACATGTCGGTCGATCCGGCCCACGCCAACGCGGGACACTCGACCACAATGGTCAAGTTCCGCGTCGCGGGCTCTCATCACCAATGGCAAGGAGCAGTGCTTCCAGGCTGGAAGGGGTTGGGCCTACCGAAACCAACCCTGCCTTTTTCGACAGGCTTCTGTTAGCGCGAAATCGCCAGAGGAGCAAGATCGCGTAGCGTATCCTCAGCGTAGCTGGATCACGCCGGTTCGAGATCGCCCCTCGCCCAGTTCTCCATCGTTTCAGCCATGAAATCGGCAAAGCGGCCTTCGGCGATGGACTGGCGGATGCCCTGCATCAGTTCCTGATAGTAGGCAAGATTGTGCCAGGAGAGCAGCATGCCGCCGAGCGCTTCGTTGGCGCGGACAAGATGGTGCAGGTAGGCGCGGGAATAATCCCGCGAGGCCGGGCAGTTCGACTGCTCGTCGAGCGGGCGCATGTCTTCGGCATGGCGGGCATTGCGGATATTGACCTTGCCGCGACGGGTAAAGGCCAGTCCGTGACGGCCCGAGCGGGTCGGCATCACGCAATCGAACATATCGATGCCGCGAGCGACGGATTTGAGGATGTCGTCCGGTGTGCCGACACCCATCAGATAGCGCGGTTTATCTACCGGCAGTTCCGGAAGCGTGATCTCAAGCATGCGCAGCATGACTTCCTGCGGCTCGCCGACGGCAAGGCCACCGACCGCATAGCCCTTCAGATCCATGCCGCTCAGCGCCTGAGCCGACCGGACGCGAAGCTCCGGCACATCGCCGCCCTGGACGATGCCGAACATCGCTTTGCCGGGCTGGTTGCCGAAGGCGACCTTGCAGCGCTCCGCCCAGCGCAGCGACATTTCCATGGCACGCTCGATCTCCTTCGGCGTTGCCGGCAGAGCGACGCATTCGTCGAGCTGCATCTGGATATCGGAATCGAGCAGGCCTTGGATCTCGATCGACCGCTCGGGCGACATATGATGCAGGCTGCCGTCGACATGCGACTTGAAGGTAACGCCCTGCTCATCCAGCTTGCGCAGGCCCGAAAGCGACATCACCTGGAATCCGCCGGAATCGGTGAGGATCGGATGTGGCCAGCGGATCAGCTGATGCAAGCCGCCGAGGCGGGCGACGCGCTCGGCAGTCGGGCGCAGCATCAGATGATAGGTATTGCCGAGGATGATATCGGCGCCGCTTTCGCGCACCTGGTCGAGATACATCGCCTTGACGGTGCCGACCGTGCCGACGGGCATGAATGCCGGCGTGCGGATCGTGCCGCGCGGCATGGAAACTTCGCCGAGGCGCGCGCCGCCATCGGTCTTCTTCAATTGAAACTGAAAGCTCTCGCTCATTTCGTCCTAGTCTTTCCGGTGGAGCAGGCTGCCATCGCCGTAGGAATAGAAGCGATAGCCCGTCTCGATAGCATGTGTATAGGCCGCGCGCATCGTATCGAGGCCGGCAAAGGCCGATACGAGCATGAACAAGGTCGAGCGCGGCAGGTGGAAATTGGTCATCAGCATGTCGACGGCTTTGAAGCGATAGCCGGGCGTGATGAATATGCCCGTAGCACCCTGCCAGGGCTGGATGGCGCCGTCGTCTGCGGCGGCACTTTCGATCAATCGCAGCGACGTGGTTCCGACACAGACGATGCGCCCGCCCCTCGCCTTGACGGCATTGAGCCTTGCGGCAGTGGCGGCATCGACATAGCCGATCTCGAAATGCATCTTGTGATCGTCGGTATCGTCGGCTTTGACGGGCAGGAAGGTACCGGCTCCGACATGCAGCGTCACGAAATGCCGCTCGACATCAATGGCATCGAGTGCAGCAAACAGGGATGGCGTGAAATGCAGGCCAGCGGTAGGTGCCGCGACGGCGCCTTCTTCACGCGCGTAAATCGTCTGGTAATCGGCGCGATCGCGCTCGTCTTCGGGACGCTTCGCTGCGATATAAGGTGGCAGGGGAATATGCCCGACCGCGGCGATCGCTTCGTCCAACGCTGGGCCGGATAGATCGAACCGCAGAGTAATTTCGCCGCCCTCGCCCTTCTCCTCGACAGTCGCATCGAGCGAGCCCAGAACGCAGACATTTTCGCCATGACCGAACTGGATGCGGTCACCGATCTTGATGCGCTTTCCGGGCCTGGCAAAGGCCTTCCAGCAATCCGGCGCGGCACGCATGTGCAAGGTGGCCGAGACCTGCTGGCCAGGGGCGCCTTCGCGATGACGAATGCCTTCCAGCTGCGCCGGTATCACCTTTGTATCGTTAAAGACCATGGCATCGCCGGGGCGCAGGAAAGATGGCAAATCCCGCACCTGATGGTCGCTCAGCGTGTTGGCACCATCGTTTGGATCGACGACGAGCAGGCGCGCGCTATCGCGCGGCTCGGCGGGCCTGAGCGCGATACGCTCCTCCGGCAGATCGAAATCGAAAAGGTCAACACGCATTCAATTGGTCCAGGCAGTTCATTCAGGCAAAGCGAAACCCGCCCCTCACGCTAGCGGCGCAAGAGGCGGGTTTCAGGAATAATCACGATCAGACGTCGGCGGCAACCCGCGCGGATACGATCGAATCCGGATCCTTTACCGGCTCACCGCGCTTGATCTGGTCGACGAATTCCATGCCGGAGATGACCTGACCCCAGACGGAGTACTGCTTGTTCAGCCAGGGAGCATCCGCGAAGCAGATGAAGAACTGGGAATTGGCCGAGTTCGGGTTCTGCGAACGGGCCATTGAGCAGGTGCCGCGAATATGCGACGTCGCGGAGAACTCGGCCTTCAAATCCGGCTTGGAAGAGCCGCCCATGCCGGCACGGCCGGGATTGAAGGTTTCGCTGCCCTGCTTGCCGAACTGCACGTCGCCGGTCTGGGCCATGAAGCCATCGATGACACGATGGAAGACGACGCCATCATACGCCTTTTCGCGCGCAAGTTCCTTGATGCGGGCGACATGCTCGGGAGCAACCTGCGGCAGAAGCTGAATGACAACCTGGCCCTTGGTGGTTTCCAGGATGAGGGTGTTTTCTGGATCCTTGATCTCAGCCATGTTCGTTTCCTTGTTCTCTCTGTTTGCGCATGATCATAACTGGATCATGCAGCTTGCCTTGGCGCGATCTCGTCCAAAAGCCGCGCCGCGCCTTTTGGAATCACGCCCGTGAAATCACTTCTTGGTGACAGTAACCTTGATCATCTTGTCGGGGTTGCTCACTTCGCCGTTCTGGCCTTCGCCGCGCTTGATCTTGTCGACGAGCTCCATGCCCGAGATGACCTTGCCGACGACCGTGTACTGGCCGTTCAGGAAATCGCCATTGGCGAACATGATGAAGAACTGCGAATTGGCAGAATTCGGGTCCTGGGCGCGCGCCATGCCGACGGTGCCGCGCGTGAACGGAACCTTGGAGAATTCTGCCGGAAGGTTCGGCAGATCGGAACCGCCGGTGCCGGCCTTGTTCGGATCATACCCCTTGGAGGCATTGCCATACTGCACGTCGCCCGTCTGGGCCATGAAGCCATCGATGACGCGATGGAATACGACGTTGTCGTAGGCACCCTTCTTCGCCAGCGCTTCGATCTGCGCGACATGCTTCGGAGCAACTTCCGGCATCAACTGGATGACCACCGGGCCGTCCTTGAGCTGGATGGTCAAAAGATCTGCGGCTGCGGCCGAGAACGCGCTGCCTGCGAAGGCGGCAAGGCTCAGGAATCCTGCCAATGCAATATGAAAGAGTTTCATGGATGCTCCGTTCGGGATTGTATTTCGGCTCAGCTGTTGCCGCTGGCCTTATTTTTGAGTTTGCCGTTCAGCGCTTCCAGAACCGCTGACGGCACGAAGGCGCTGACATCGCCACCCATGGATGCGATCTGCCGCACCAATGTGGCGGTTATAGGCCGAGAGGCCGTACCGGCTGGCAGAAACAGCGTCTGGATATCCGGCGCCATCTGCCTGTTCATGCCAGCCATCTGCATTTCATAATCGAGATCGGTGCCATCGCGCAGGCCACGCACCAGCAAGGTCGCGCCATGGGCGCGGGCGGCATCGACGACCAGATTGTCGAAAGCGACGACGGAAATATCGCCCGCCTTTTGCGACAGAGCCTCACCGAGCGATCTGCGGATGAGCTCCGCCCGCTCCTCGAAGGAGAAAAGCGGCTTCTTGCCGGGGTGAATGCCAATCGCGACGATCACCTTGGCGGCGACGTTCAACGCCTGCACGAGGACATCCAGATGTCCGTTGGTCATCGGGTCGAAGGACCCAGGATAGAAGGCTGTCGTCATTACCAAGCCGGCTCGTTGTTTCGACGCCTTTTGTCATGGATGAGGCCGTATCGCAAGTGATTTGCAACCCAGCGGCCGCCTCTGAACTGCAGATGAACGCGCCGTTCAAGCCCGTTTCAGCTCGACAATGCTTTACTGACATCAACATCGAAACGGGCCTGCTTCAATGGCTCGCCAATCTCGATTTCAGGGACATCATGCCATGCTCGTCTTCATCATCGCAGGCGCCATCATCGGTTCATTTTTCGTCGAATACCTCGTTCATCTTTTCGCCGATAATTATGAGATCGAATGGGATTCCGCCTCGGAAAGCGGCAAGGACATCGATTTTGCCCAAGAAATCGCCACTGCTATGCGCAGGACGCATCGCGAATCTGAACGCCAGATGAACAAGGCATTCAAGGTCGCTTCAGACGCGCATTGCTAGATAGCTCTCAATATCGGCGGAACCATTTGGGAAACGCCGCGTTAACAGACCGAAACTCAGATCGCATATTGCGGCAAGAAGGAAGAAGAGTATGCCCGACAAGATCACCCTCATTAACGTTGTTTGGATGGCCATGATTTCGGGAATGCTCGCAGCAACCGTTGCGCTTTACGATCAGAAACCCGACCAGTCGAAGATCTACGGTCCCTTTGCTTCGGCTCGTCCCTTCGTTGCCTCGAGCCAGTACTAAGGGATCTGAACGCTAGTCCCACCAAAGGAGGGAGCGATCATGTTCACAATTTTGACGCTGCTTACACTTTTCATCAGCATCATGTTTGTCGTGTCAGTCGCATCCACCATTTCGGCGCTTCATCGCGAAAGCGAAGAGAGCAAGAGGCTGCATAAGCGTCACAAGACGCTCTGATCTCCGCGTACCGAGCATCTCTCCCCGCCATATGCTCGGATGGACCCTGAACCGGACGCTTTCCCCGCCAGCGTCCGGTTTTTTATTACCATTATGGTCCCGGCGCTTTCCCTTCAGGCCCTGCCGCAAAGACGCAAAATCGTGATTTTGCAAGGGAAAGAGCGCCAGCCGCTTCAATCATGCTATGATGATCGCGGTTCATCGAGGGATCGAGATGCGCGTTGTTCTGACAGGCAGCTCCGGGCGACTTGGCCGGGCGATCTTTAATGCGCTGGCGCCAAGCCATAGGGTGATTGGCATCGATCGTTCACCGTTTTCGACGACGCATCTCCTCGGAGATTTTGCCGATGCGGCGTTGCTGCGCCAGGCGCTGACGGGTGCGGATGCAGTCATCCATTGCGCGGCCCTGCATGCCCCTCATGTCGGCGCGGTTTCCGACGATGAATTTCGCCGCATCAATGTGGACGGAACACGGCAGCTTGCGGAAGCGGCACTGGCTGCCGGCGTTAAGAGACTGGTATTTACCAGCACGACCGCACTTTATGGTCGCGCCGTTGCTCCCGGTCATTGCACATGGGTCGATGAAGACACCGTACCGCAACCGAAAAGCATCTATCACCGCACGAAACTGGAAGCCGAGCAGATCCTTAAAGGGATGACTGGCCCGGATTTGCAGGTCCGCGTTTTACGCATGTCTCGAAGTTTTCCAGAAACAGCCAATGTAATGGCTATTCATCGCCTGCATCGCGGTGTCGATATCCGCGATGTCGCGGATGCCCATGTCGCGGCGCTGACGAATGGCGGCAAAGATTTTCAACGACATATTGTTTCCGCCGGCACGTTGTTCAAACCGGAAGATTGCGAGGCGCTCGCGGTGGACGCCGCCTCCATCATCCAGCTGCGCGCGCCTGGCCTTGCCGCCAAATTTGCACAGCGAAACTGGTTGCTGCCTGACAGAATTGATCGCATCTACGCGTCGAAATCTGCGGGCGCGGTCCTCGGCTGGCATTTCCGCTTTGGCTATGATGAGGTTTTCGCGCAGCTGGATCGGGAGAGCCTCGAGGTTCTGCCGCCTTTTTCGCAAAACTACGAACGCCCGGAATAACGGGTTGGGAAATGGCCGCCAGATCCGGGCAGGCCATGCTCCAAATGACAATCGCATGAGCCAGCTGCCAAGCTCATGCGATTGAAAATCTTCAGCTCCCAGATGGTCCTGCCGAACCCTTTCCGAGTAGGCACAGCGAAGACTATTCTTCGCTGCCACCCTCGCTACCGGCACCTCCTGCTTCACCGGCAGCGGCGTCATCCTCGGCTGCCGAAGCATCGTCCTCATCGCCTTCCGGCTCGCTGATACGCTCGACAGAGACGACCTTCTCATCCTTGGCGGTCGAGAAGATGGTGACGCCCTTGGTGGCGCGGCTGGCGATGCGGATGCCGCCGACGGGCACGCGGATCAGCTGACCGCCATCCGAGACAAGCATGATCTGATCGCCGTCCTCGACCGGGAAGGCAGCAACAAGCTCGCCAATCTCGCCCGTCTTCGACGTGTCGGTGGCGCGGATACCCTTGCCGCCGCGGCCGGAGATACGGAAATCGTAGGAAGACGAACGCTTGCCGAAACCCTTCTCCGAAACGGTCAGAACAAACTGCTCGAGCGCCTTGAGCTCCTCGTAGCGCTCATCGCTGAGCTGTCCCTCTTCGGTGACTTCTTCGCCGACCAGCGCAATCTCCTCGTCATCGCCCGTTGCGGAGCGGCGCTCGCTGACGGAGCGTTTGAGATAGGCCGCGCGCTCCCACGGCTCGGCATCCACGTGGCGGACGATCGTCATCGAGATGATGCGATCGCCGGATGCAAGGCTGATGCCGCGAACGCCGATGGAGTTGCGGCCGGCAAAGACGCGCACATCCGAAACCGAGAAGCGGATGCACTGGCCGAGCGCCGTCGTCATCAGCACGTCGTCGTGTTCGGTGCAGGTCTCGACGGAGAGGATTTCATCACCCTCTTCCTCGAGCTTCATGGCGATTTTGCCGTTGCGATTGACCTGCACGAAATCCGACAGCTTGTTGCGGCGCACGGTTCCGCGCGTCGTCGTGAACATGACGTCGAGATTGTCCCAGCTATCCTCATCTTCCGGCAGAGGCATGATCGTGGTGATGCGTTCGCCGGGTTCCAGCGGCAGCATGTTGATCAGTGCCTTGCCGCGCGATGTCGGCGTGCCGATCGGCAGACGCCAGACCTTTTCCTTGTAGACGATACCGCGGGACGAGAAGAACAGAACCGGCGTATGTGTATTGAGAACGAATAGCCGGGTAACGAAATCCTCGTCGCGGGTGGTCATTCCGGAGCGGCCCTTGCCGCCACGCCGCTGCGCACGATAGGTGGTCAGCGGCACGCGCTTGATATAGCCGAGATGGGACACGGTGACGACCATGTCCTCGCGGGCGATCAGATCCTCGTCGTCCATCTCGAGGCCGCCATCGACGATCTCGGTGCGGCGCGGCGTCCCAAATTCGTCGCGAACCGCAGCAAGCTCTTCTTTTACAATGGTTTGGATGCGGGCACGCGACGAGAGAATATCAAGGTAGTCCTTGATCTCGGCACCAATCTGATTGAGTTCCTCATCGATCTCGTCACGGCCGAGAGCGGTCAGGCGTGCCAGACGCAGCTCGAGAATGGCGCGGGCCTGCTCTTCCGAGAGGTTGTAGGTGCCGTCCTCATTAATGCGGTGACGCGGGTCATCGATTAGCCGGATAAGCGATTCGACGTCCGCTGCATTCCAGCGGCGCGTCATCAGCTCTTCACGGGCCGATTGCGGATCGGGCGCTTGCCGAATGACGCGGATGACTTCGTCGATATTAGCGACGGCAATGGCCAGACCTACCAAGACGTGGGCGCGATCGCGCGCCTTGCGCAGCAGATACTTGGTGCGGCGGCTGATGACTTCCTCACGGAACGCCACGAAAGCGCGCAGCATGTCCATCAGGTTCATCTGCTCCGGCTTGCCGCCGTTCAGCGCCACCATGTTGCAGCCAAAGGAGGTCTGCAGCGGCGTGTAGCGATAAAGCTGGTTCAGGATGACATCGGCATTGGCGTCGCGCTTCAGCTCGACGACAACGCGATAACCCTGGCGGTCGGATTCGTCGCGCAGATCCGAGATGCCTTCGATGCGCTTCTCGCGCACGAGTTCGGCCATCTTCTCGATCATCGACGCCTTGTTCACCTGATAGGGAATCTCGGTGATGATGATCTGCTCGCGATCGCCGCGCATCGGCTCAATGGTCGCGACACCGCGCATGACAACCGAGCCGCGGCCCGTCTCATAGGCGGAGCGGATGCCGGCGCGGCCGAGGATCTTCGCACCGGTCGGGAAATCCGGACCGGGGATGATCTCCATCATCTCAGGCAGCTCGATTGCCGGATTATCGATCAGCGCGATACAGCCATTGATGACTTCGGAGAGGTTGTGCGGCGGAATGTTCGTCGCCATGCCGACGGCGATGCCGCCCGAGCCGTTGACCAGCAGGTTCGGGAAGCGTGCCGGCAGAACCTTCGGCTCTTCCGTCGTCGCATCGTAATTTTCCTGGAAATCGACCGTTTCCTTGTCGATATCCTCAAGAAGTTCGTGGGCGACCTTCGTCAGGCGCGATTCCGTATAACGCATCGCCGCCGGCGGATCGCCGTCGATCGAGCCGAAATTGCCCTGCCCGTCGATGAGCGGCACCCGCATCGACCAGTCCTGCGCCATGCGGACCAAGGCGTCGTAGATCGAGGCGTCGCCGTGCGGGTGGTAGCTACCCATGACGTCAGCGACGGGACGGGCCGACTTCACATATTTGCGGTTCCAGTGATAGCCGCTCTGATGCGCCGCATAAAGGATGCGCCGATGAACGGGCTTCAGACCATCACGGACGTCGGGAAGCGCGCGGCTGACGATCACGCTCATGGCGTAATCGAGATAGGACCGCTGCATTTCCTCCATGATGGAAATCGGCTCGATGCCTGGCGGGAGCTTCCCGCCGCCGGGTGGTGTTTGCTCAGTCAAAACAGATCACGATCTCTTTTAGAATCACTGCGAAATTTATAGCCGAAAGGCCTGGCGAGCGCCAATTTGGGCCGGTGTTTTTGAACAGGTTTTGCCCCTTTAAGCCATGGAATCGAACATTTCCATGGCGAAATCCATCGACGCGGATGCATGGCCCTTTGCGAAAGCCCATTCCTCGCATAACAATGCCCGTTAACAACGACAGAATAAGCTCTGGGGACTATATGGCGAGCGCGGATACGCTGATCAATGCCTTCACGACTCTGCTTGTCACTGTCGATCCGCCGGGGCTCGCACCGCTTTTCATCGGACTTACGGCCGGCATGAACCGTTCAGAGCGCAAGCAAGTGGCGCTGCGTGGCTCGCTGATCGCCTTCTTCATTCTGGCAGCCTTTGCGCTCTTCGGTGCGAGTGTTCTTGGCGTCCTTGGCATCTCCATCGGCGCTTTTCGTATTGCCGGCGGGCTACTGCTCTTCTGGATCGCCTTCGAGATGGTGTTCGAGCGGCGGCAGGACAGGAAAGAGAAGACGACGGAAGTCGCCATTACCAAGGATCATATCCGCAATATCGCGGTTTTCCCCCTCGCCTTGCCCTTGATCGCCGGTCCCGGCGCCATCTCGGCGACAATCCTTTTGGCAGGATCGCTGCAAACCACGCTCGACCGCGCGCAACTGATCGGCGTCATCGCCGTCAATCTGGCCCTGGTCTTTGCGGCCCTTGCCATTTCCGACAGGCTCGACCGAATGCTGGGCGCCACCGGCCGCGCCATTCTGACCCGCCTGCTCGGGGTTATCCTTGCGGCGCTTGCCGCGCAGTTCGTCGTAGATGGGGCAAAAGCGGCGCTACAAGCAGGTTAAAGCTTTTATCGCTATCACCCGCGCTACACAGAACATCGTGTTTCGGTGTGCATTGAATAAGGATCGGCAATGTTTTTCAAAAACATAATCCGTGGATTCTTCAAGAAATATGGATATACTTTTATAAAGACGGAGTACTTGGTAGATGAAAAAGACACTGAATATGCGTCCATCAACATCGTTACAGAAGATAATCTACAGAAAAAGATTCTTTTTATTTATCTCGCTGACGAAGTATCCAGAACTCACATTTTAACGAAGGAGAACATCAAGGATACCATAGTGAGCTGCCAATTAATCCTAGAAGAATTAAACAATCAATCGGAAGGCTCGAATCCGCTCGATAGGTGAGCCTTCTGTCTGGCCGCGCTGTGCGTAAAATAGCTCACCTGAAGGTGAGCTATTGGATAGTTTAGCTGGCAAGCATATCGATCAGAACGGGATATCATCATCCAAATCGCGCGAGAAGTTACCGCCGCCCTGGCTGCTGCCACCACGGTTGCCGCCACTGCCGCGGGAAGAGCCCTGCGACGAGGACTGGCCGTAATCGTCGCCACCGTAGTCGCCGCCGTAACCACCGCCAAAGTCACCGCCGCCGCGGCCGCCACGGCTGCCGCCTTCCATGGAACCGCCGCCTTCGCCACGGCCATCAAGCATGGTCAGGGTCGAATTGAAGCCCTGCAGCACGACTTCCGTGGAGTAGCGGTCCTGACCGTTCTGATCCTGCCATTTGCGGGTTTGCAGCGCACCTTCGATGTAGACCTTGGCGCCTTTCTTCAAATACTGCTCGGCAACCTTGCAGAGGCCTTCATTGAAGATGACGACGCGGTGCCATTCGGTCTTTTCCTTGCGCTCGCCGGAATTGCGGTCGCGCCAGGTTTCCGAGGTAGCAATGTTGAGGTTGGCGATCGGGCGGCCGTCCTGCGTGCGGCGGATTTCCGGGTCCGCCCCGAGATTTCCAATCAGAATTACCTTGTTCACACTACCGGCCATGACATCACCCTGCTTGCCGCCCATCGACGGCTTTGAAATTCTATCTGCGCACCTTAACCCATAGCGGCTGTCAGGTGCTATTTATGCGGCCTTCCCAGTTCCGTTCATCCACAAAGAAATCGCCGCAATAATTTTGTTCTTTATTTGTTCTAATTTATCCCTATGATGATGTCAACGGAATCGAAAACCCGGCTCTACCCTTCATTTCAGCCTCGACTCGCGGGCTGACATCACTAAATAAAGGCAGACTCCAAGGGACCTGCATACGACGATGAGCGAACTGAAGACTATTTCCATACGTGGTGCGCGCGAGCACAATCTCAAGGGCATCGATCTTGACCTGCCACGCAACAAGCTGATCGTCATGACCGGCCTTTCCGGCTCCGGGAAATCGTCGCTCGCCTTCGACACCATCTATGCCGAGGGCCAGCGCCGCTATGTCGAAAGCCTTTCGGCATACGCACGCCAGTTCCTCGAAATGATGCAGAAGCCGGATGTCGACCAGATCGACGGCCTCTCGCCGGCGATTTCGATCGAGCAGAAGACGACCTCGCGCAATCCGCGCTCGACGGTCGGCACGGTCACTGAAATCTACGACTATATGCGTCTGCTGTTTGCCCGCGTCGGCGTTCCCTATTCGCCGGTCACTGGCCTGCCGATCGAGAGCCAGACGGTCAGCCAGATGGTCGATCGCGTTCTCGCTTATGAGGAAGGTACGAGGCTTTATATTCTCGCGCCGCTCGTGCGCGGGCGTAAGGGCGAATATAAGAAGGAACTGGCGGAGCTCATGAAAAAGGGCTTCCAGCGCGTCAAGGTCGACGGCCAGTTCTACGAGATCGCCGATGTGCCGGCGCTCGACAAGAAATACAAGCACGACATTGATGTGGTCGTCGACCGTATCGTCGTACGTCCGGACATGGCGGCGCGTCTCGCTGACAGCTTCGAGACCTCTTTGCGGCTTGCCGACGGTCTTGCCGTCGCGGAATTCGCCGACAAGCCGTTGCCGCCGGAGGAGACCGCTGCCGGCGGCTCCGCCAACAAGTCGCTGAACGAAACACATGAGCGCGTGCTTTTCTCGGAGAAATTTGCCTGCCCGGTTTCCGGCTTCACCATTCCGGAAATCGAGCCGCGTCTGTTCTCGTTCAACAATCCCTTCGGCGCCTGCCCGTCCTGTGACGGTTTGGGCTCGCAGCAGAAAATCGATCCGGAACTGATCGTGCCGGAACCCGAACGCACGCTGCGCGATGGCGCGATCGCGCCCTGGGCCAAGTCGACCTCGCCCTATTACAATCAGACGCTGGAGGCGCTCGGCAAGCACTACGGCTTCAAGCTCGGCAATCGCTGGAATGAGCTGTCCGACAAGGCCAAGGATGTCATTCTGAACGGCACGGAAGACAAGATAGAATTCCACTATGCCGATGGCGCGCGCTCCTACACCACGCACAAGAATTTCGAAGGCATCGTGCCGAACCTCGAGCGCCGCTGGAAGGAAACGGATTCCGCCTGGGCGCGCGAGGAGATCGAACGCTTCATGTCGGCCGCCCCCTGCCCGGCCTGCAACGGCTATCGCCTGAAACCGGAAGCCCTGGCGGTCAAGATCGACAAGCTGCACATCAGCCAGGTGGCGGAGATGTCGATCCGCGTTGCCCGCGACTGGTTTGACGCGCTGCCGGGAACATTCACTGACAAGCAGAACGAGATTGCTGTCCGCATCCTCAAGGAAATCCGCGATCGCCTGCGCTTCCTCAATGATGTCGGCCTCGAATATCTGAGCTTGTCGCGTAATTCGGGCACGCTGTCCGGCGGTGAGAGCCAGCGCATCCGGCTGGCATCGCAGATCGGTTCGGGATTGACGGGCGTTCTCTACGTTCTCGACGAGCCCTCCATTGGGCTGCATCAGCGCGACAACGCCCGCCTGCTGGAGACGCTGAAGCATCTGCGCGATATCGGCAACACCGTCATCGTCGTTGAGCACGACGAGGATGCGATCCTGACGGCCGACGATGTCGTCGATATCGGTCCCGCAGCCGGCGTGCATGGCGGCCAGGTGGTGGCGCATGGCACACCGCAGGATATCATGGCGAACCCGAAGTCACTGACCGGTAAATATCTGTCCGGCGAGCTCGGCGTGCCGGTTCCGGATGAACGCCGCAAGCCCAAAAAGGGCAAGGAAATCAAGGTTGTCGGCGCGCGCGGCAACAACCTGAAGAACGTCACGGCATCCATCCCGCTCGGCGTGTTTACGGCGGTCACAGGCGTTTCCGGCGGTGGTAAGTCCACCTTCCTGATCGAGACGCTTTACAAGTCGGCGGCACGCCGCGTCATGGGTGCCCGCGAGATTCCTGCCGATCATGACCGTATCGACGGTTTCGAGCATATCGACAAGGTCATCGATATCGATCAGTCACCGATCGGCCGCACGCCGCGCTCGAATCCGGCGACCTATACCGGCGCCTTCACTCCGATCCGCGACTGGTTCGCCGGATTGCCGGAAGCCAAGGCGCGCGGCTATCAGCCCGGCCGTTTCTCCTTCAACGTCAAGGGCGGCCGCTGCGAGGCTTGCCAGGGCGACGGCGTCATCAAGATCGAGATGCACTTCCTGCCCGATGTTTACGTCACTTGCGACGTCTGCCACGGCAAGCGCTACAATCGCGAGACCCTAGACGTCACCTTCAAGACCAAGTCGATCGCCGATGTGCTCGACATGACGGTCGAGGAAGGCGTCGATTTCTTCGCGGCCGTTCCCGCCGTGCGCGACAAGCTGCAGAGCCTGAAGGACGTCGGCCTGGGCTATATCAAGGTCGGGCAGCAGGCCAATACGCTTTCGGGTGGCGAGGCGCAGCGCGTCAAACTAGCCAAGGAGCTGTCGAAGCGATCGACCGGCCGCACGCTCTACATCCTCGACGAGCCCACAACCGGGCTGCACTTCCACGATGTCGCCAAGCTTCTGGAGATGCTGCACGAACTGGTCAATCAAGGAAATTCGGTTGTCGTCATCGAACACAATCTCGAAGTCATCAAGACTGCCGACTGGATCCTCGATTTCGGTCCGGAGGGCGGTGATGGCGGCGGCGAGATCGTGGCTGTCGGCACGCCGGAGACGATTGTCAAGGAAAAGCGCTCCTATACGGGGCAGTTCCTGAAGGAGTTGCTGGAGCGGCGCCCGGTGAAGAAGGTTGCGGCGGCGGAGTGAGATTGACCGGCCGAATGGCCAAGGAGGAGAGAATGACCAAAGCGGGCGAAATCCGCACAGGCATAGGCGGCTGGACCTTCGAACCTTGGCGCGGGACCTTCTATCCCGACACGCTGAAGCAGAAAGACGAGCTGAATTATGCCAGCCGCCAGCTGAAAGTGATCGAGGTCAACGGCACCTATTACAGCACGCAAAAGCCTGAAGTGTTTGCCAAATGGGCGGCCGATGTTCCCGATGGCTTCATCTTCTCCCTGAAGGCGACACGTTTCGTCACCAACCGGCGGGTTCTTTCCGAAGCCGGTGAATCGATGCAGAAGTTCCTGGAATCCGGCATCAGCGAGCTCGGCGATCACCTCGGCCCGCTGCTCTGGCAGTTCGCACCGACGAAGAAATTCGATCCGGATGATTTCGAGGCTTTCCTCAAGCTGCTACCGGCGAAGCAGGATGGTCTTGCGCTGAGACACGTCGTCGAGGTCCGGCACGATTCCTTCAAAGTGCCGGAGTTCGTCGCGCTGCTCGAAAAATACAATGTCGCGCCCGTTTGCGCCGAGCATTTCGAGTATCCGATGATTGCGGATGTCACGGCAGACTTCGTCTATGCCCGCCTGCAGAAGGGATCGGACGATATCAAGACCTGCTATCCGCCGAAGGATCTGAAAGCCTGGGCGGATCGCTTGAAAAGCTGGGCCGCCGGAAGGGTACCGGACGATCTGCCGCTGATCGATGCAAAGCGTAAGGTCAAGGAGGAGCCGCGCGATGTCTTCGCCTTCATGATCCATGAAGGCAAGGTAAATGCGCCGCCCGGTGCGATCGCCCTGCAGCAGGAAGTTGCGAAATAGCGCTATAGCGGTTTAACGGCTGCGACGAGGTCTTCGGCGGTCAGCCCCTTCCCGGCATGTTGACCGGCAAGCCCATGCAGCCAGACGCCGGCGGCGGCCGCCTCGAAGGCCGGCGCCCCCTGCGCCATCAGGCCGCCGACAATGCCGGCAAGTACGTCGCCGGAGCCGGCGGTCGCAAGCCAGGGTGGCGCATTGGCGTTGATCAGTGCTCTGCCGTCCGGAGCGGCGATGACGCTATCGGCACCCTTGTAGATGATGGCGGCGTGAGCTCTGGCTGCCGCCGCCCTCGCCTTGTCGACCTTGCTCAAGCTTTCGTCCGCAGCGATATCGGGAAAGAGCCGGCCGAACTCTCCCTCATGGGGTGTCAGCACCAAGCGTGTCGGTCCTTCGGCAAAGGCATCGAACAGCCGTTGCGGCTCGTCGCGAAATGAGGTGATGCCGTCGGCATCCAGCACCAGGTGGCGATCCGCGAGCGCGAAGCAGAATTGCCGCGCCTTTTCGCCGGCGCCGAAGCCAGGCCCAAGAATGAAGCTCGAAAGGCGTTTATCGGCAAGCCATTCGAGCAATGAGGCTTCATCCGCGATGGAATGCAGCATGATTGCCGTCAGCAGGCCGGCATTGACATCAAGCGCTTCTGGCGGCGAGGCGATGGTGACGAGCCCTGCCCCCGCCTTCAACCCGGCCATGGCGGACATGCGCGCGGCACCTGTCGCGTTCGGCCCGCCCGAGAAGACGACGAGATGGCCGCGCTTGTATTTGTGCGTATCGACGCCCGCCGAAGGTATGGCCGCCTGCCATTGTGCCGGCTTGTTTTCGGCGAGCGAGCGATCGGCGTGCGCGCGGACGATGCGGTCGGGAATGCCGATGTCGAAAACCTCCAGCTCGCCGCACAGATCGCGACCGGGCAAGAGAAGATGGCCCGGCTTGCGCGTCATGAAGGTCACCGTGTGCGCGGCGTGGAAGGCTGCACCGAGAACCTGACCGCTACGACCATCGAGACCCGACGGAAGATCGACTGAAATCACGGGAATATCAGCAGCCGCGACGCGAGCGATAACGGCGGCCACGTCATCCGGAACCGGCCGCGACAGGCCCGCGCCGAAGATCGCATCGATCACGACGTCGCCAGCCAGTGGAATAAAGCCCTCGATCGTCTCGCCCGCGACCGGGCAATCAGCAAAAGCACTGATAGCATCGCCCTTGAGCCGCTGGGGATCGCCAAGACGGAAAAGCCGCACGTCGGCCCCGGCCTGTTTCAGCGCGCGCGCTGCCACATAGCCGTCGCCGCCATTGTTTCCCGGTCCACAGAGAACGGCATATCGGACGGCTCCGGGAAAGTGCCGGAGCGCGACGGCAGCAACCGCCTGCCCTGCCTTCTCCATAAGCCCGTAGGAATCGATGCCGGATGCGGCTGCGGCGCGGTCGACGGCAGACATGGCGTCGGGGGTGAGGAGCAGATCGGTGAGCGGCAACATCATGGCGGATATTATAGATGCGAAATCTGCCTCAAAAACAACCGCTATTCCGGTGGCCATTTTGGTCGATAAATATGCATTTGCATAAAAATTAAACAATAACATTCAAGGCCTTGCCGAAGCACAAACCTGCGGCGCGTGGCTCTTTTTTGCGAAATTTTGCTTATCCCACGCATTTCCGCGCGAAATCGCTTCCATTTTTCCGAAAAATCCTCATCAATTCATCGTCTCGGTGCGAATTCGCCGAGATTTTTTACAGCGGTCCGTCCTCAATTGGCATGGTACGTGCATTACGTTGGCCGAGCGGGGAGTAGTCCTGCTGTATCAGGAGAAGCGGAGAGACATTTTCTCATGAAAAAGATCGAAGCGATCATTAAGCCCTTCAAGCTCGACGAAGTGAAGGAAGCCCTTCAGGAAGTCGGCCTGCAGGGTATCACCGTCACGGAAGCGAAGGGCTTCGGTCGTCAGAAGGGCCATACGGAACTTTACCGTGGCGCCGAATACGTCGTCGACTTCCTGCCGAAGGTGAAGGTCGAAGTTGTATTGGCGGACGAAAATGCGGAAGCGGTGATCGAGGCCATACGCAAGGCTGCGCAAACAGGCCGTATCGGCGACGGAAAGATTTTCGTTTCCAACGTGGAAGAAGTCATTCGAATCCGCACCGGCGAAACGGGCATCGACGCCATTTAATCTGCCCGGCCTATTCTCGGCCGCGGCTCGTTTAATCGTCATCTAAGTCAAGGGAAGTAATTTAATGACGACCGCAAGCGAAATTTTGAAACAAATCAAGGATAACGACGTCAAGTTCGTCGACCTGCGCTTTACGGATCCGAAGGGCAAGCTCCAGCACCTGACCATGGATGTGATCTGTGTCGACGAAGACATGTTCGCCGACGGCGTCATGTTCGACGGCTCCTCGATTGCCGGCTGGAAGGCCATCAACGAATCCGACATGGTGCTGATGCCCGATCCGGATACGGTCCACATGGATCCGTTCTTCGCGCAGTCCACCATGGTCATCCTTTGCGACATCCTCGATCCGGTCTCCGGCGAAGCCTATAACCGCGATCCGCGCGGCACCGCCAAAAAGGCTGAAGCCTATCTCAAGGCCTCCGGCATCGGCGATACCGCTTTCTTCGGCCCGGAAGCCGAATTCTTCGTCTTCGACGACGTCAAGTACAAGGCCGATCCATACAATACCGGCTTCAAGCTCGATTCCAGCGAACTGCCGTCCAACGACGACACCGATTACGAAACGGGCAACCTCGGCCACCGTCCGCGTATCAAGGGCGGCTACTTCCCGGTCCCGCCGATCGATAGCTGCCAGGACATGCGCTCGGAAATGCTGACGGTTCTCGCCGAAATGGGCGTCGTCGTCGAAAAGCATCACCACGAAGTCGCAGCCGCCCAGCACGAGCTCGGCATCAAGTTCGACACGCTGGTACGCAACGCCGACAAGATGCAGATCTACAAATATGTCGTGCATCAGGTCGCCAATGCCTATGGCAAGACGGCAACCTTCATGCCGAAGCCGATCTTCGGCGACAACGGCTCGGGCATGCACGTTCATCAGTCGATCTGGAAAGGCGGCAAGCCGACCTTCGCCGGCGACGAATATGCAGGCCTGTCCGAAAGCTGCCTCTATTACATCGGCGGCATCATCAAGCATGCCAAGGCCATCAATGCCTTCACCAACCCGTCGACGAACTCCTACAAGCGTCTCGTCCCGGGCTATGAAGCTCCGGTTCTGCTCGCCTATTCCGCGCGCAACCGCTCCGCTTCCTGCCGCATTCCGTTCGGCTCGAACCCGAAGGCAAAGCGCGTCGAAGTCCGCTTCCCTGACCCGACCGCCAACCCCTATCTCGGCTTCGCAGCCATGCTGATGGCCGGCCTCGACGGCATCAAGAACAAGATCCATCCCGGCAAGGCCATGGACAAGGATCTCTACGATCTGCCGCCGAAGGAGCTGAAGAAGATCCCGACAGTGTGCGGCTCGCTGCGCGAAGCGCTGGAAAGCCTGGACAAGGACCGCAAGTTCCTGACCGCTGGCGGCGTTTTCGACGACGACCAGATCGATGCCTTCATCGAACTGAAGATGCAGGAAGTCATGCGTTTCGAAATGACCCCGCATCCGGTCGAATACGACATGTACTACTCGGTCTGATATCGGACACGAAAGCCCCGGCCTGCCGGGGCTTTCTCCATGATCGGGAAGCCGGTGGCAGGTCTCCCGCCCGATGGCGTCTTCGCATTGAGCGATCACATGCTGCTCGACCAAATAACTCGGGCCGAATGTGACAGTTCGATGAAGGAATGGGGGCAAAATCCTTGATATCAGTGGTGAAAGTCACCACATGATCGCTTGAAAGGAAGTCGTGCCATGAAACAACGAAACGCAAAATTCAATATTGGCGACGTGGTTCGACACCGGATGTTCCCCTTCCGCGGTGTCATCTTCGATGTCGATCCGGAATTCGCAAATACAGAGGAATGGTGGAATTCCATTCCCGCGGAAGTGCGTCCCGATAAGGACCAGCCCTTCTATCACCTTCTCGCCGAAAACGACGAGACGGAATATGTCGCATACGTGTCGGAGCAGAACCTCATAAACGATGAGAGCGGCGTTCCCTTACGCAATCCGCAGGTCGCTCAGATCTTCGACCAGGCCCCGACCGGGCAGCTCAAGCCCAAGATGAGCTTCGCCCATTAAACACTTGTAAAACCTATCCCATTCGAAAGGGAAGGCGCTCCCAACGCCTTCCCTTTTTATTTGGCTTCCGAGCATCGGATATGGCCATTAGAGCAAAGAAAAAGCCCGGATCACTCCGGGCTTTTTCTCATGAAACGAGACTATCGTCAGCTTACTGCTGCTTGGCAGCCTTCTGCGCATCTTCGAGCTTCTTGCGTGCTTCCTCGGCCTTCTTCTGCATGCTGTCCTGCAGGCTCTTCTGGCTTTCGGCAAGCTTCGAATCGGAGATCGCCGGACCGTCATAAGCGGCGCCGAAACCGGTCAGCGAGATCTTGATCGGGTTCGGAGCGCGGCGGAAGTTCACAGAGGTGAAGGTGACGTCGGTGCCCTTCTTCAATGAAGCGACCATCGCATCCGTCACGGGAACTTCCGCGGTGCACTTGTCCGGAAGGCAGACGGCATAGTCGAGCTTCTGGCCCTTGCCGCCATCGACCTGCATGGTGATGCCGGGCGGGATCAGGCGGGCGGTCGGAACCGAGATCTGCAGGATCTTTCGGTTGACCTTGCCATCGACGGAGATGAGGCCGACAGCCGTCACGAGCTGGCCGTTGTTTGCCATGATCAAATTCTGGACGATGCAGATATCGGCATCGTCCTGCTTGGTGCAGGTCTTGTACCAGCCCAGACGCGGCTGGTTGGGATCACCGCCGCCATCAGCGGGAGCTGCGTTGGACGCGTCCTGCGCGAAAGCGGCAGCCGGCATGGCCGCGCCAATCATGAGAGCCAGAGCAGAGAGACCTGCCCGCATTTTGTTGTCAGTCTTGAACATCATAGCGAAACCGCCTCCTGAAATCCGCTTCGGGACGACAGCACGCCGTCCCATGCAATTCGGGTCAAACCGTCGTCCACCTGTCGAATGAATAAGGCAAATACATGACCCGAGAAACCCGGCACCCCTGTTACATCGCACTGGCACGGATATCCAGCTTTTCTTTGGCCTTTTCTGCCAAGTCCTAAGATTTCCGCAGTCGCGTGTTGAATTCGGCACGCTCATGATAATGTTCGGCCGAATCGTACCCTTCCCGGAAAGGATGCCATGCAAGCGCTCCGGATCGCTGCCCTCCTGTTCTTCGCAACCTTGTGCAACGCCGCGGCGGCTCAGCCGCTTTACGGCATCGCCATGCACGGAGATCCGGCACTGCCGGCGGACTTCAAGCATTTCCCCTACGTCAATCCGGATGTCAAAAAGGGCGGCCGCGTCAGCTATGGCGTCGTCGGCACCTTCGACAATCTCAATCCCTTCATTCTGAAAAGCATGCGCACGACCGCACGCGGCATGTGGGACCCGGAATATGGCAATCTCGTTTACGAGTCTCTTATGCAACGCTCAAGCGACGAGCCCTTCACCCTTTACGGATTGTTGGCGCAGACGGTCGAATGGGACGACAATCGCAGCTTCATCCAGTTCAACCTCAATCCGAAGGCCCGATGGTCGGACGGGCAGCCAGTGACGCCGGAAGATGTAATCTTCACTTTCCAGCTTCTGCGAGACAAGGGGCGCCCCAACCTTTCATCTCCGCTGAAAGGAGTCGGTGGGATGGAGAAGGTCAACGAACATAGCGTGCGGATCCATTTCAATGAGGCGGCGAATCGCGAAACGCCGCTAATCATTGCCATGTTGCCGATCCTGCCGAAACACGTCATCGATGTGGATAATTTCGATCGAACAACGCTCGCCATTCCCGTCGGCTCTGGACCCTATAAAATCAAGAGCATCGATCCGGGCCAGCGTATCATCTATCAGCGCGATCCCAGCTATTGGGGCAAGGACATTCCCACAAAAATCGGTATCGACAACTACGACGAGATATCCGTCACCTATTTTCTGCAAGAAACCAGCCTATTCGAAGCTTTCAAGAAGGGCGATATCGACGTTTATCCCGACGGCAGCCCAAGTCATTGGCAGCGAGCCTATGATTTCCCGGCCGTAAGTTCCGGTGCGGTCGTGAAGGAGACATTTAAGCCGAAGTTGCCGAGCGGCATGATGGGCTTTGTTTTCAATACGCGTCGGCCGATCTTTGCCGACAAGAATGTGCGTAAAGGCCTGACGCTTGTCTTCGATTTCGAATGGTTCAACCGCAATCTTGCCTCCAGCGCCTATACGCGCACCGAGAGCTACTGGCAGAACTCAGACCTCTCCTCCTTCGGTGTACCGGCCGATGTCAATGAGCTAGCCATGCTCGGCCCTATCAAGGACCACATCGACCCCGACGTGCTCGACGGTACTTATAAGCTTCCCGTCAGCGACGGTTCCGGGCGCGACCGAAAGATCCTGCGCAAGGCCGTCAATTTCCTCAAGCAGGGCGGCTACACGATCAAGGGCGAGCGTATGGTCGACGGCACCGGTCGCCAGCTCAGTTTCGAGATCATGACGCAGAATGCAGATCAAGAGCGTATCGCCATCGCTTATCAACGTTCCCTAGCGCTTCTTGGCATATCCGTCACGATCCGCACGGTCGACGATTCCCAATATCAGCTGCGGACAGGAAACTACGATTACGACATGATCCTGAAAGCCTATCCCTCATCGCTATCGCCCGGCACTGAGCAGCTTGGGCGATGGGGATCGGCAGCCGCCAAGGCGGCAGGCAGCTTCAATTACGCCGGTGTTGCCAGTCCCGATGTCGACACACTGATGGAACATTTTCTGACGGCCCATTCAGCCGAGGATTTCCGCGACGCGGTGCGCTCCTTCGACCGTATCCTGATCTCCGGTTATTACATGGTGCCGCTCTACCATATCGGCCAGCAATGGGTAGCGCGGCGGAGCCACATCGCCCGTCCAGACGTGCTACCGCTTTACGGCTATCAATTGTCGACCTGGTGGGACGCCTCGGCGCAATAGGGTCGCAATGGTTCCCTTTCGGTAACCGGTTGAAGCCATCGGTGCAAAGGCCTAGATGGAGGGGAACAGCCCAAAAACCGAAAGGATGAAACCATGGAACGCATCACGATTGACATCGTCTCGGACGTCGTCTGCCCATGGTGCTATCTCGGCAAGGCCCGTCTGGAGCTGGCGATTGCCGAGGTACAGGACGAAGTAGGCGTCGATCTCAACTGGCGGCCCTATCGACTCAATCCCGACTATCCGCCAGAGGGCGTTGACCAGAAAAAGGCGCTCGAGCAAAAGCTCGGCGGCGCGGAACGCGTCGCGCAGGGCCACAAGATGCTGACCGAGCTCGGCCGCGAAGTGGGCATCAAGTTCGATTTCGATGCCATCAAGATCGGCCCGAACACGCTCGACGCCCATCGCCTCATCCATTGGTCCGTCACCGAAAGCCGCGAAAAGCAGGACAAGGTGGTGGATGCTCTCTTCAAGGCGAATTTCGAGCAAGGTCGCAATGTTGGCGACCACGCAGTGCTGCTCGACATTGCCGAAGAAGCTGGGCTCGACCGTTCGGTCATATCAACGCTGCTTGCCTCCGATGCGGACCGCGATCTCATCATCAGCGAAATCGAAGCCGCCCAGAAGATCGGCGTCAACGGTGTGCCCTTCTTCATCTTCGACCAGCAATATGCCGTCAGCGGCGCCCAGACGCCGGACGTGCTTGCCGGTGCGCTGCGCGATATCGCCAAGATGAAGGCGGAAGCGCGCGCGGGGATGAATTGATCAAGATCCACAGAGGCGCCATTCTGGCGGGAATGGCGTCGGCCAGACGTTTTTCGCGTTTTTGCTGAAACAATTTCAAAACGGCTCGCCCCGCCGCTGCAAAAACCCGAAAACCAATGCCGCGTTAATCCGGATATTCTCGAGGCCTATAAATCCACGGCCGTCAGATCGTTATATTCGCCGACCGCGATTCCATGAGGAGCCAATTCGCAAAATCCTGGATCGGACCGTCGCTCAATCGGATCGGCTCCGGCAGGATGAGACAGAAGGTCTTGGAGATCGACTGACCATCGGGCCATGGCGCAACGAGGCGACCTTCTGCCAACTCCGCCTCGACATAGAGACGTGGCACCAGGGCGACGCCCAGTCCAGCGAGCGCAGCTTCAATCAGCATGACGTGAAGATCGTAACGCGGGCCAATCGCAGGATTGGTCAGCACAATCCCGGCCTCCTGCGCATAGCGTTGCCAGGCGTCCGGGTTCTGGCGTCGATGAAGGCGCGGCAGTTCATCGAGAGTTGGTGGCACTTTCGCGCTACCGAGAAGCGTCGGATGGCAAACCGGAACCAACGTCTCCTGCAACAGCCGATGCGTTCTCATTCCAGTCCAGGCAGGGTGATCGAAATGGATCGCGGCATCAAACCCACTTCCAGCAAGGACAAAAGGCTCCATCCGTTCGGCGAGATGCACGATAATATTCGGGTGCTTTTCGCGGAACCGCCCAAGACGGGGAATAAGCCAGCGCGTGGCGAAGGTCGGGATGGTGGCGATATCGATATTCGCGCCGCCATTGGGCTGCCCCATCAGATATTGACTGTCGCGCTCCAGCCGATCCAGTGACTCGCGAACCTGTACGGCATAGCGCTCTCCATTCGGCAAGAGCCGAACACGATTACCGACCCGCTCGAACAGCGTGACACCGAGAAAGGCTTCGAGCCGGCTTATCTGGCGGCTGATCGCTCCTTCGGTCAGGGCTAACTCTTCGGCAGCGCGAGCGAAGCTTCCATGGCGAGCCGACACCTCGAACGCCAGGAGCGCAGAATTGCTTGGAATTTTGCGGCGCATGGGCGGCTCCCAACGTGATGGTTTGGCACTCGAACGGCTGCGACCTTGATATTTGATCACTAAAGCATGAGCCGATGTCGATATACCAGCGACGAATGGCAGTCTATCTTGATCAAATATCAATGAGAAACAAGGCCGAAAGCCGGTCCCTGCAACTAAAGGTGATACGATGATTTACACGGTGGAATGCAGCTTTGCCGATCCAGCCAGCGAAGCGGAGTGGAACGACTTCTATAGTCTGGATAAGCTCCCAGCCCTGATTTCGGTGAGTGGCTTTCACACCTCGCAGCGCTTGAAGGCAATCAGCCGCAATTGCCCGGTTTATCTTGCCATGCATTCGATCGATGGCCTCGATGTTCTGACGGGTGAGGAATATCGCCAAAAGGGTGGTGGAAATTTTGCGCGTTGGCAGCAGCACATCACCGATTGGCACCGAAACCTTTATGATGGCATCGAGCGAGCGCCGGCAATCGATGAAGACGAATATCTGGTGTTAAGCGCCCATGGCCCCGAGCCCCTCACCCGCCTAGACCTCACCCCGTCCGCAATGCATGCGGTGGCAATGGAGAAGCTCCCGGAGCACCGTTGGCTCGCCAAGGTGAAGCGCTCCGCGATTGCAGACATTCGGCATCTTCCCGGGGATGTTCATGTCTACGAACCGATGACGACACAATTGACGAGTGGCAAGAATGCCGCCTCCGAGACAGCGCGGTAGGTTCTGATGCCGAACGTCACAATCTTCATCCCCGCAGAAAGCATGCCGGGCGACGAAGCACTTGCCGATCTCACGGAGCAATGCACCGAACTTTGCACGGGCATCCTTCGAGCTGCATTGGCCAACGTGCATGTCATCTATGTCGCTGTCCGCTCCGGCCGAGGGCATCAGGTCTTTGCAGACATCCGATATCGCCTTGAACCCTTTCGCACGCCGGCGGTCATGGATCGCTTCATGCAAGGCCTGGATGACGCCATCAAATATAAGCTCGCCCTCACCGCGCGCATCCGTTGCTTCGGCTATGGAGCCGCATGCCTCTACGCGCGAAACTGAGCGGCTGGTTGGAGATAACAATGACTAATCCAGCGTTTCCCAGCCAGCAGGTTGGCGACTTAACAATTACCGCCATCAGCGACGGCTACCTTGCTGCCAGCCTCGACCTTCTCTCGAATATCGACCCGACAGATGCTTCTCGAATGCAGGCGAAGACGAGGATCGAGGATCCCGCCTCGATTCATATCAACTGCTACATGGTGCGTAGTGGCGGCCGCACGGCCCTGATCGACGCGGGAGCGGGCGGTTTCAAACAATGGGGTGGCCGGCTGGAAACCAATCTCGCTCTGGCCGGCATCCAGCCTCTGGATATCGACACGATCCTGCTGACACATGCCCATCCGGATCACATCGGAGGGCTGATGAACGCTTGCGGAGAGGCCACCTTCCCGAACGCCGAGCTTGTCGTCCACAATCGCGAAATCGCCTTCTGGCAGGACGACGGCAATTTGAACCGAGCGCCGGAGCGCGCCCGCGGCAACTTTATCCTCGCGCGTCGAGCGTTCGACGGCTATCGCGGCAGGCTGCGCTCTTTCGATGCCGGTGAGGTGCTTCCCGGCATCACTGCGATGCCACTTCCCGGCCATACCCCAGGGCACACGGGCTATCGTCTCAATTCCGGCGGCAAGAATCTGTTGGTCTGGGGAGATATCGTCCACTTTCCCGCGATCCAGATTGCACGACCGGATGTATCGATCGCCTTTGACCAGGATCCACATCTGGCAGCATCGACGCGATCAAGGCTATTGGATCTCGTCAGCTCGGAGCGGCTGTTGATCGCCGGTATGCACCTGGGCGAACTCGGTTTTGCGCATATCGAGCGAACGACCGGAGCCTACGGCGTGACTTATGCGGGACCTCATCGTCAGCAAAATTGAGGCCGCTCAAAAGATCAGCAATATGCCGTCAGCGGTGCCAAGACGCCGGACATGCCTGCCGGTGCGCTGCGCGATCTCGCCAAGATGGAGGCTGAAGCGCGTGCGGGGATGAACTAAGCGGGCTTCCGCTTTTTCGATCAGAGCCGCAGGGGCTTCCGCGAATCGCCGATCGCGGAAGCAGCTGAGCCATAACCGGCATCAGGTCTTTGCCAGCAGTCCCGAAGCCATCGTCCGGAAGGCCTCTATCGCCTTGGGCAGCACCTCCGTCGGATTATCGCTGGCAGCAACCCAGAGAGCGGCATTCAGCGCTGCGCCGGAAATGAGCCGGGCTGCCGCCTCGGCATCGACCGGTTTGACCACCTCTTGTTCCAGAAGCTTTGACACCGTCTGCCGGGTCCCCGCGAGGCAGCTATTCTGACTTGGCCATTTCGAGGGATCGCCCAAAACAGCCGGCCCGTCGAGCAGGACGATGCGCTGGACCTCCGGATCGAGCGCCATCTTGATGTAGGCCTCGCCTTCCGCAAGCAGTCCTTGCCAGTCACCGTCCGCCTGTGCGCCGATCTCCTTCGCCCGCAGCGCCATCTCATTGTCGATCTGATCGACGACTGCGGCGAGTAATCCGCGCTTGTCGCCGAAATTGTGGTAGAGCGCGCCCCTCGTCAGACCGACATCCGCCGTCAACTCATCCATTGAAGCCGCCGCAAACCCTTTCTCCGCGAAAGCTCTCCGCGCAGCGGCAATCAGCTTGGTGCGATTTTCTTCCATTGTTTCCAGGCGCTTTGCCATATCACTCTCAAATTTCATATACGTTTCGTATGTGAAATATTGACATACGTCGCGCATATCAATATTTCACATACGCACCGTATATCAAACGAGACGGCGGTTTGGAAGCCTCGCGCGAGCTTGCGTCCTTCCCATCTTTTCAGATCAACGCGAATGAGAGCCGACACCATGACGACACGCAATGCAATTTTCCCGAAGAACAGACATGCGCTTTATGAGGAGCACGGCTATTCCGCCGCAATCCGTTCCGGCGACCTGCTGTTCGTCTCCGGTCAAGTTGGTAGCCGTGCGGATGGAAGCCCAGAGCCGGATTTCGAAAAACAGGTCGAACTCGCCTTCGACAATCTGAGAGCAACCTTGGAAGCCGCAGGCTGCACCTTCGACGATATCATCGATGTCACCACGTTTCACACCGATCCGGAGCGGCAGTTCGGCACTATCATGAGCGTCAAGAACCGGATCTTCACCGAAAAGCCCTATCCGAACTGGACGGCGGTCGGCGTCAACTGGCTGGCGGGTTTCGATTTCGAGATCAAGGTCATTGCGCGCATTCCGGAGACTGGAGAAGCGCGCGAGTCTCGGGCAGCCTAAAGACGATGACGGATTTCGGCCCATAGGGAAAAATAGCCGCAGTGAGTTGAAAGCAATCTCGAACGATGCTCAACGGACAACCAAACCATTCCCGCTGCACCGTTCGCAAAATGCCATCAGCAACGCTGGCTGTGGATCCCAATTGGCGGCGTTGCGACGTATCGGCGATCGCATTCTTGATATCGGCTGGGGACCCAGCCCGCTTACACGTGACGGAGGCGGAAGACGTGTACCTCACCATCACTTCATATCCGCCTGGCGATGAGGCAGACGAGGCACAGCTTGCCGAATTCCGCAAGACAATTGCCGAAGCGTTCGAAGTTGGCGACAGCGTACACGAAACCGAGAAGGAAACGGTGCTCTCATTAGCCGCAAGAAAGGCTGAGAGCTCGCCTCGTTATTTCGCCAGCTCCGCCAACTGCGACTTCACAATAGGCGCTCCCTGATGGAGGCGACCGCACCCGTCCCTAAATGCACCTTTGCGATGCGTGGCGCCAAGAGCACGGAAGCGTTCCTATCAAGTTCTCGCCTTCTACTGGCGGGTCGAGATGCATAAGCAAATCTATTTATACATAAAGTTGTAAGGTGTATGATCGTTCAGCCGTACGATCAGGAAGGTTTCGTCATTGCAAGAGTGAGGAAATAGAAATGGCCTGGAAAAATTCTCGCATACTTTGTTTCACATTGGCTCTCGTCATTATCGGTGGTGTCGCAACGGCGCAGGAAAAGACGGTCAATCAGGCCATCGATGAGAGTCTGGGGAACCACACCAAATACGAGACAGCTATCAAAGCGCTTCAGAAAGCCGTAGCGGCTCATGATGCCGCAGGAGTTGCAGCTCTTGTGAGTTATCCGATCAGAGTAAAGGTCAACGGAAAACAAACCAATATCAAATCGGCAAAGGCTTTCGTCGACCACTACGACGGGATCATGACCACAGGCATTACCAAGGCCGTCGTTGATCAGAAATATGAAAACCTCACTGTCAATTATCAGGGCATCATGTTCGGAGACGGTCAGGTGTGGGTAAACGGCATCTGCCATGACAGTGCCTGCAACAACTTCGATGTAAAAGTGATCACCATTCAGGAGGGGGCGAACTAATGGTGGGTTTCAAATCATCTGAGCCGCATTTTCGCTTGCTCGGCTGCATTGCTGTTTTTTTGCTTACTCTTTCGGGGTGCCAAACGCCTGAAGAACAACGAGCCCAGGACTTGCAGAACGACGCCCAGCATTGCGCGGCAGCTGGCTTTAGCACCGGTTCGAATGCCATGGCTAATTGCATGGACACGGCAGCTGCCGCACGATCTGCCGATAAGGACAGGCAAGCGGCAGCGCAACTCCAGCAACAAGCAAAACGGGCGGCCGACGACGCAGCATGGGACCGGCGCGTCCAGCAGATACGGAACGATACAAGAGCAGATGCAGACGCGTGGAGCAGCGGTACGGGCCGTTACAGCAATTCGGCGGGTAATGACGATAACACTCTTCCCAGTGCTGCGGGAGTAAATGGCATGGAATGCGTCGGGACCGGTGCAGACGCCGCTTGCAACGCACGATGAGAATCCCTTACCTATTCCTCATACGACGTTTGGCCTCAAGCAAATCATGATTATGGCTTAAAGCTCAGTGCGATTGTGGCCAAATCGTTCCAGCGACGTCCAGTTAACTATACCTTTGCGCTACTTCGCCAATTCCGCCAGCTGCGTCATGACAACTGCCGCTCCCTGCAGCCGCTTTTCCGGAGTCGGCAGGTCGCGCGTCAGGAAGACGCTCTGGTCGGGGCGGATCTTGGCCATCGTGCCCTGTTTGGCGATATAGCCGACGAGATTGGCGGGGTTCGGGAATTCCTTGTTACGGAACTGGACGACGACGCCCTTCGGGCCGGCGTCCAGCTTCTCGACATTGGCGATGCGGCAGAGCGACTTGATGTAGACGATCTTGAGGAGATGCTGCACCTCGATCGGCAAGGGGCCGAATCGATCGATCATCTCGGCTCCGAAACTATCGATCTCCTTCAGCTCTGTGATCTCGCCGAGGCGGCGATAGAGCGCCATGCGCAGATGCAGATCGGGCACATAATCGTCGGGAATCATGACAGGCGTGCCGACGGAGATCTGCGGGGACCAGCCAGTATCCTGGATCTCGTCGACGCCCTTTACCTCGGCGACGGCCTCCTCGAGCATCTGCTGGTAGAGCTCGAAACCGACTTCCTTGATATGACCCGACTGTTCCTCGCCAAGCAGATTGCCGGCGCCGCGGATGTCGAGATCGTGGCTTGCGAGCTGGAAGCCGGCACCGAGCGTGTCCAGAGACTGCAGCACCTTGAGCCGGCGCTCCGCCGTCGTCGTCAGTACCTTGTTGACCGGAAGCGTGAAGAGCGCAAAGGCGCGGACCTTGGAGCGGCCGACGCGGCCGCGCAGCTGATAAAGCTGAGCAAGGCCGAACATATCGGCGCGATGGACGATCAACGTATTGGCCGTCGGCACGTCTAGGCCGGATTCTACGATGGTGGTGGACAGCAGCACATCATAGCGGCCTTCGTAGAAGGCGTTCATGATGTCTTCCAGTTCGCCGGCCGGCATCTGGCCGTGCGCGACCGCCACCTTCAGCTCAGGCACATCCGACTGCAGGAAGGCGTGGATATCGGCGAGGTCGGCGAGACGCGGACAGACATAGAAGCTCTGGCCGCCGCGATAATGCTCGCGCATCAGCGTTTCGCGGATCACGAGGGAATCGAAGGGTGAAATGAAGGTGCGCACCGCCATGCGGTCGACCGGCGGCGTCGTGATGAGCGAGAGTTCGCGCACGCCCGTCATCGCCAGCTGCAGCGTGCGCGGGATCGGTGTCGCCGACAGCGTCAGCACATGCACGTCGCTCTTCAGCTCCTTCAGGCGCTCCTTGTGCTTCACGCCGAAATGCTGCTCCTCGTCGATGATGAGCAGGCCGAGATTGGCGAAGCTGATGCCGGCGCCGAGCAGCGCGTGTGTGCCGACGACGATATCCGTCTTGCCTTCGGCAACTTCCTTCTTGGTCAGCGCCAGATCCTTGGCGCCAACCAGGCGGGATGCCTGCTGTACCCGGATCGGCAGGCCGCGGAAACGCTCGGAAAAGGTCTTGAAATGCTGGCGGGCGAGCAAGGTCGTCGGCACGACAACGGCGACCTGCACGCCATTCATGGCGGCGACGAAGGCGGCACGCAACGCCACCTCGGTCTTGCCGAAGCCGACGTCGCCGCAGACGAGGCGGTCCATCGGCCGGCCGGCGCCGAGATCCTCACGCACCGCCTCGATGGCATTCATCTGGTCGTCGGTCTCGTCATAGGGGAAGCGTGCAGCGAACTCGTCGTAGAGCCCTTCGGGCGAAGTCAGCACCGGCGCGTGGCGCGTCAGGCGCTCGGCTGCGACACGGATCAAGTCACCAGCGATATCCAGAAGGCGCTTCTTGAGCTTCGCCTTGCGCATCTGCCAGGCGCCGCCGCCGAGCTTGTCGAGCTGCGCCTCGGTGCCCTCGCCGCCAAAGCGCGAGAGCAGATCGATGTTCTCGACCGGCAGGAAGAGTTTGGCATCATCGGCATATTGCAGCTCAAGGCAGGCATGCGGTGCGCCGGCGGCCTCGATGGTCCTCAGCCCAACGAAACGGCCAATGCCGTGCTCGGCATGAACGACGATCGAGCCTTCGTCCAAGCCTGCCACTTCCGAGATGAAATCAGCGGCGCGCTTGCGGCGCTTGGAGCGACGCACCATGCGGTCGCCAAGAATATCCTGCTCGCCAATGACGATCAGATCGCCAGCCTCGAAACCGGCTTCGAGGCTGAGTACGGCGGCCGCCGCCTCACCCTTCGCGAGGCCGCTGAGATCCTTGAAGGCCTCAATCGTCTTGACGCGCGCCAGCCCATGTTCGGAGAGCACCTGCAGCAGGCGATCGAGCGAACCCTCGGTCCAGGCGGAGATGAGCACCTTGCCACCTGCAGCCCGCTTGTCGGCAATATGCTTGACGACCGCATCGAAGACGTTGACGCGCTCGCTATCGGCTGTGTCAGTCGCTGACCGCGCCCAGCGCGGCCCTTGGCGGGCATCAAGCTCGATGACGCGACGCGCTTCACCCTCGTGTTCATTGAAGGGCGAGATACGGATCGCGCCGAAGGCATCGAGCGCGTTGCCGAAGGCCTTGCCATCGAGATAGAGCTGACCAGGCGTGACCGGTTTATAGGGCGTGCCCTGCGCCATCTGCCCCTTGGCCTGCTGGCCGGCATTCAGGCGGGCATCGTAATAATCGAAGACGAGCTTGGAGCGCTCCTCAGCCGCCTCGCGCACGGTGTGATCCGTGACCAAGCGGAAGCCCTTGAGATAGTCGAAAACCGTCTCCAGCTTCTCGTAGAAGAGCGGCAGCCAGTGTTCCATGCCGGCGTAGCGGCGGCCTTCGGAGACAGCGAGATAGAGCGCGTCATCGCGCGTAGCGGCGCCGAAGGCGGAGAGATAATTCTTGCGAAAGCGGCTGATCGTATCCGGCGTCAGCGTCACTTCGCTCATCGGATTGAGATCGAGCGAACGCACCTGCCCTGTCGTGCGCTGGCTGGCGGGATCGAAGCTGCGGATGCTTTCCAGCGTATCGCCGAAGAAATCCAGGCGCACCGGCTCTTCCGTGCCGGGAACGAAGACGTCGAGAATGCCGCCGCGCACCGCATATTCACCGACCTCACGTACCGTTGCGACACGATCGAAACCGTTGCGCTCCAGGCGGGCCGCGATGTCATCCATCCGCACCTGGTTACCCGGTCGGGCCGAAAAGGCCAGGCTCTCGATAATGTCCTGCGGCGCCACCTTCTGCAGCATGGCGTTGACGGTCACCAGCACGATCGCCGCATGCGGCTTGCGATGATGTGCGATCAGGCCGGACAAAGCCGCCAGGCGCCGGGCCGAGGTATCGGAGCTTGGAGAAACGCGGTCGTAGGGAAGGCAATCCCAGGCAGGCAGGGTGAGAACAGGGATTTCGGGCGCGATGAAGCCGAGCATCTGTTCGACATCGGCCATATGCTGACCGTCGGACATGACATAGGCTATCGGCTGACCGGCCTTTGCCATTTCGGCAATCAGGAACGGCTCCAGGCCGGCTGGAACATGACCGATCGTCATCGGCTCGCTTGCGGCGAGCAGCTTCTTCGCGTCGAAACCGGGGATCATTTCGTTAATCCGAACCTTTCGGCGATTTCTTCGAAATCGGGCTTGTAAGAGGCCAAGCGCTCAAAGAGCGGCGTCTGCAGATGCTGCGGCGTCGGTTGGCTGCCGAGGATCCATTTCAGGAGATCGTTGTCCTCTTCAGCCATGATGCGCTCAAGCTCATCAAGATCGGCTTCAGCCAATCCAGGCAGCTCATTATCGGCAAACTGGCCGAAGACCAGATCCATCTCGCGGATGCCGCGATGCCAGCAACGGAAAAGGATGCGCCGACGGCGAGGATCGAGATCGGCACTGCTGAGGGTCAGCCCAGTCATCAAAAACACCTTTATGTTGATGCGTCTCTATAAAACCAGCGCTTAAAGGTGGGAACCGGTTTTTCAGAAAAAAGCACCTGCGATGCAATTTTCCGGGGAGTGTCGGGCTCAAACGGATCGAGTTCTTCGCTGCCCCTTGCCAAATGCGCCCTGCCCGTCGCATTTTGCCGGCCATGCGTCCCGCTATCCTCGACCCGCTGTTTGCCTCCATCTCTTCGCTGCCCGGCGTCGGGCCGAAGGTATCCGAGCTGCTGGTTAAACTGCTCGACCGCGAGACGATCGACGATTGCCGGGTCATCGACCTCATTTTCCACGCGCCGCATTCGATCATCGACCGACGCGAGCAGCCCGGTATCGCGAGGGCGCCGCAGGGCGCCATCGTCACCATTACCGGCCGTGTCGACCGACACCAGCCGCCGCCGAATGCGCGTAGCAACGTTCCCTATCGCGTCTATCTGCACGACGAGACCGGAGAATTGGCGCTGGTCTTCTTCCGGGGTAAGGCGCAATGGCTCGAAAAGCAGCTGCCGATCGACGAGACGGTCACCGTCAGCGGCAAGGTCGACTGGTTCAACGGCCGCCCATCTATGGTGCATCCGGATTACATCATGCGCGAGAGTGAAGCGGAAAACCTGCCGCTCGTCGAACCGGTCTATCCGCTAACCGCCGGCCTCACGCCGAAGTTCCTGCGCAAGACCATCGAGGCGGCGCTGCCGCGCATTCCGCAGCTGCCTGAGTGGGATGATATAACCCTTACGCAGAGGCAGGGCTTTCCCTCGATCTCCGATAGCTTCCACATGCTGCATGCGCCGAGAGATGCGGCCGATATCGATCCGCAATCTCCCGCGCGCCGCCGGCTTGCCTATGATGAATTCCTGGCAGGGCAATTGTCGCTCTCTCTCGTGCGCCAAAGGCTGCGCAAGGTTGCGGGGCAGCCGGTGCATGCAACTGGAGAAATCAGCCGCAAGATACTGGAATCCCTGCCCTTCTCGATGACGAACAGCCAGCGTGAAGCGGTTGCCGATATTCTCAAGGATATGGCGGGCACTGAGCGCATGCTTCGGCTGCTGCAGGGTGATGTCGGCGCGGGAAAGACACTGGTGGCACTGATGGCGATTGCCGCCGTGATCGAAAGCGGCGGCCAGGCCGTGTTGATGGCACCGACCGAAATCCTGGCTCGCCAGCATCATGCAACGATTTCAAAATTCGCAGCGAGTGCAAACCTTTCCGTCGAAGTTCTCACAGGCCGCACAAAGGGACGCGAGCGGGATGCGATCCTCGAGCGCATTGCTTCCGGGGAAGCACAGATCATCATCGGCACGCATGCTCTCTTCCAGGACAGCGTCGCCTATGCCAACCTCATGCTGGCTGTGGTCGACGAGCAGCACCGCTTCGGCGTTCACCAACGCCTGCGCCTGACCGCGAAGGGCATCTCGCCGCATATGCTCGTGATGACCGCGACGCCCATACCGCGAACGCTGGTGCTCGCCGCCTTCGGCGATATGGACGTTTCGAAGCTCACTGAGAAGCCGGCGGGACGCAAGCCGATCCAGACGATCACCATTCCGAATGAACGAACCGGCGACATCGTCGCACGCCTGAGAAGCGCGCTATCTGAGGGTAAAAAAGCCTATTGGATATGCCCACTTGTGGAGGAATCCGAAGAATCCGATTTAATGTCCGTCGAAGAGCGCCATGAGACATTGACCAAGGCGCTTGGACCGGGCATCGGCCTGATCCATGGCCGGATGAGCGGCCCGGAAAAAGACGCCGTGATGATGGCGTTCAAGAATGGCGAGATCCGTCTGCTGGTGGCCACGACCGTCGTCGAAGTGGGTGTCGATGTCCCTGACGCGACCATCATGGTCATCGAACATGCCGAGCGCTTCGGCCTAGCACAGCTGCATCAACTGCGCGGCCGCGTCGGTCGCGGTGACGAAGCCTCGACCTGTATCCTGCTCTACAAAGGCCCCCTCGGTGAAACTGGGCATGCGCGGCTGTCGATCATGCGCGAGACGGAAGACGGCTTCCGCATTGCCGAGGAGGATTTGAAGCTGCGCGGCGAAGGCGAGCTTCTGGGGACACGCCAGTCCGGCACACCTGGCTTCCGCATCGCCAGCCTAGAAGCCCATGCCGATCTCCTGGAAATTGCCCGCAAGGATGCCGCCTATCTCATTGAGCGCGATCCGGAGCTCACCAGCGAGCGTGGCAGTGCGGTACGCACCCTGCTCTATCTCTTCCGTCGCGACGAGGCGATCCGGTTCCTGCGAGCGGGGTGAGCGGATGGACGCGTTAGCCGCGTCCATCCCTGTCTCTCACGACATTACTTTGCGGCGAGGCCGGGAATGGTGACCTGGAACACCTGGAACATGGTGTCGACATCGGCACCGCTTTCATCCTTGTAGGCGGCTCCGACCTGGAAACCGTCCTGGGTGATGAAGTCGTTATCATTGGCAACGAACAGGAAGTAGTCGTCGGGCAGCTTCGGATCCTGAACGCTGACGATCGACATGGCCTCCCACTTTTCCGAGAGGTTGTTACGGTCGTTCGGCGCGCCATTGTGCAGACCGAAGCGCGCAAGATCGGCGCTGTCGTTGATGTCGATGAACTGGCTGACGACAGCCGGCTTGACGGAGGGATCAAGAACGCCCTTTGGCGCGACAGCCGTGTCGCCGTCGAACTTGCCGCCGGCAATATCGGTGGCAGCGGACACATCGACGGCAACGATGCTACGATAGAGCGACTTATCGCCCTTCTGGCCATAACCATTGTTGCTGTCGCGCGCCAGCATCAGGAAGCTTGTCGGTGAGAGTGCCACGATTTCGCTTTGCGCGGCGACGGCCGTCTTGCCCTTTTCATTGGTAAAGACAGGCAAAGGCACGACATATTCGTGCACCAGTTTCAGATGGTCGAGATCGGCGGCATCATAGACCAGGGCGCGTGTATTCTGCCTGGTAGAGCTGGAATCGCCACCGTCCTGGCGGGTCGCGGACTGAAGCACGACAATCAGGAACTTGCCGTCCGGCGTCAGGGACATCCCCTCGAAGCCCTGATTATTTTGGCGCCCGCTGGTCGGATCCTTCGGATCGGGCGCGGCTTCACCGGGACCGGGATTGTTCGAGGAAAAATTCACGGCGCCGTGGCGCATTGGCAGATACGCCGCCGGCGGTGCCGTGGCCGAGATCATGCGCCCGTCTGCCGAGAAGCGATAGATGTAAGGACCGTATTCGTCACTGATGAACATCGAACCGTCGGGCAGCCGAGCAATAGCTTCGTTATCGAGCGAGATCTTGCCGTTCGGTGCCTGCGGCAAAAGCGGCATACCGCTTTCTGCCTGGCGAACGCCGTTGGCGGGGTCGAGGCCGGTGGTTTCGTTGCCCTTGTTGTCTTTCAAAAGCAGAGTATCCGCGAGCTTGGCCTCGACGCCCGACTGTTCCTGGCCGGCCGGCGGCGTCGCGCCGGGAGCGACCGGAGTCAGCTTGATATCGATGGTGTTGAGACGTCCGCGATAATCGGTGGTGCCGGCGACATTATAGCCGCGGTCCGGCAGCAGCCAGAGCGAACCCTTATAGGTGCCGTCGGCATTGCGGACCCAGCTCTTGGTGTCGATCGACATTCCCGAACCGGAACCGAAGGTCTCGCCGAACTTGTCGCGCAGATTGGCGGGGATACGACCGACCGCGACACGTCCCTTGTTGACGAGCGTCACGCCCTGGACTGCGATGGAATTATCAGCAAGCGCCGCGACTGGTGCGGAAAAAACAAATGCTGCCAGCGCGGCCGACAACAGCGGCAAGCTCTTCGAATGCATATATTTCAAGACAATATCCTCCAGTGAAAATATGTATGGAGACAATGAGATCCATCTCCGACCCGCTCTCAAGCCGCGTCGAAAAACAACAGCCGGGGTCGAAACTCCGAATGTTCGATGATGAGATGCATCCGATTGCCTGTCCCGTAGGACGATCTAAGGCGTCAATATGATAGAGACATGACAGCTCGCGTGATACGCGAGGCCAGGCAACCTACGACAGGAACGGGAGCGTTTCTAAGTCAGCGATTTTATCGGAACGGGCCTGGGCAGCCCCTTCGCCGCGATGAGCTCTTCCTTGTATTCGGGCGATACAAGTCCGCCCGAGATCAGCAGTTTGGCGCCATCCTCCGGGCTCATGTCGAGCACCGTGATCTTTTCGCGTGGAACGAAAACCAGAAAGCCGGCCGTGGGCACAGGTGTCGGCGGCAGAAAGACCGCCACCATGTCCTGACCCATGGCATTGAATTTCGAAGCAATCTCACCCTTGGCATCGGTCGATATGAATACCATGGACCAGAGGCCTGGGCTTGGATATTCGATCAGCCCGACCTTCTTGAAGGATGTGCCCTGCTCTTTCAACACAGTCTCGAAGATCTGTTTGACGCTCTTATAGATGGTCCGCACCAGCGGCACGCGGTTGACGATCGACTCCCCGAAGCGGACGATGCTCTGGCCAATCAGGTTCTTGGCGAGGAAACCAACGATCGTGATGAAGATCATCGCGATCACCAGGCCGGTCCCCGGAACGGCGAAGTTCAGATAGCTTTCAGGATCGTAGCGCGCGGGAATATAGGGGCGAACCCAGCTATCGGCCCAATGAACGACGGACCAGGTCAGCCACAGGGTAATGGCGATCGGGGCGCAGATAATCAGGCCGGCCAGGAAATTGTTTCTGATCCGCGTGGTTACGGACATTTTGATGAGTTTTTCAGTCATTCGCCGCTCGAAAACTCCGTTCCGCCGCCTACTGCTACCCGGCAAATCCTCCCCACCATCTCAGAATGGGAATCGTGCCAGAAATCAGTGCGGCATACAACCCGCCAGCTGCGTCCGCGAGCCGAACAAACGTCCGGCTCACGATGACGTGACGGCAAATGCGGGACGGAAGTTGTCCTATTCCACGGTGACCGATTTAGCGAGATTGCGCGGCTGATCGACGTCCGTGCCCATGAAGACGGCCGTATGATAGGCAAGCAATTGAATCGGCAGCGAGAATATGATCGGGGCGATGATCTCGTCGACGACGGGCAAGGTGATGGTCGCCATGGTCGGCAATGTCGAGGCTGCCGCGCCAAGCTCATCCGTGATGAAGATGATTCGGCCGCCGCGCGCCGCCACTTCCTGCATGTTGGAAACGGTCTTGTCGAAGAAGCGGTCATGCGGAGCGATGACGATGACGGGCATATTCTCGTCGATCAGCGCGATCGGCCCGTGCTTCAATTCGCCGGCCGCATAGCCTTCGGCGTGGATATAAGAGATTTCCTTCAGCTTCAGCGCGCCTTCCATGGCGAGCGGGAAGCTGGTGCCGCGACCGAGATAGAGCACATCCTTGAACTTCGAGATTTCGCGCGACAGGCTTTCCATCTGCGGCTGGATGATATTCAGCACATTCGCCATGATACGCGGCATCTCGACGAGATGGCGCACCATTTCCTGTTCATCCTTGGCGCTGACCGTGCCGCGAGCAACGCCCGCTCCGATCGCGAGCGATGCGAGAACCGCAAGCTGGCAGGTGAAAGCCTTCGTCGAGGCGACGCCGATCTCGGGACCAGCCAGGATAGGAAACACCGCGTCGGATTCGCGCGCGATGGTCGATTCCCTGACGTTGACCACGGCGCCGATCTTCAGGCCGTTGTCCCGGCAATAGCGCAGCGAAGCCAAGGTATCCGCGGTTTCGCCGGATTGGGAAATGAACAGCGCCGCTTGCGACGGCGACAAGGGCATTTCGCGATAGCGGAATTCGGAGGCCACATCGATTTCGACCGGAAGACGCGCATAGCGCTCGAACCAGTATTTGCCGATCAGGCCGGCAAGATAGGCGGTGCCGCAAGCCGAAATCGCAAGGCCGGACACGCCGCCGAAATCTATGGCCGAGACATCCGGGCGCACGCGATGGCTGGCGAAATCGACATAGTGGCTGAGCGCGTGGGAAATGACTTCCGGCTGCTCGTAGATTTCCTTTTCCATGAAGTGACGGTGATTGCCCTTATCGACCACATAGGCGGTCGCTTGGGAAATCTGCCGCAGCCGGCTCACTTCCTTGCCGCTGAAATCGAGAATGGTCGCGCCGGCATGGCTAACGATGGCGCAGTCACCATCGACGAGATAGGTGATTTCGTTGGTGAAAGGCGCAAGTGCGATGGCATCCGAGCCGAGGAACATCTCGCCCTTGCCGTGGCCGACCGCGAGTGGCGGGCCAGAACGCGCCGCCATCAGCGTGCCGGGATCGTTTTGAAACATCACGGCCAATGCATAGGCGCCCGTCACACGGTTCAGCATTTTCAGCATGGCCGAACGTGCGTCCAGGCCTTCGCGAACGTATTTCGCCAATAGATGAGCGACAACTTCCGTATCCGTTTGCGAAGCAAATTCCTGGCCTTCGGCCTTCAGTTCTTCGCGCAGCTCGGAGAAGTTCTCGATAATGCCGTTGTGGACGACAGCAACACCTTCGACGAAATGCGGATGGGCATTGGTTTCATTCGGAACGCCGTGGGTTGCCCAACGCGTGTGTGCAATGCCGGTCGTGCCGGGCAAAGGATCCGACTCGAGGCGCTTTTCCAGATTGAACAGCTTTCCTTCTGCGCGGCGGCGATCCATCACGCCGTCGTGGATCGTCGCAACTCCCGCCGAATCATAGCCGCGGTACTCGAGCCGCCGCAGCGCGTCCACCAAGCGCTCCGCCACAGGCTTCGTTCCGACGATCCCCACAATACCGCACATACAGCTCTCCGTCTGGCCTCAGATATGAGGGCAAGTCCTAATCATTCCTGCGATTTTCTCAATTGCCGTCACGGTCACTTTCGATTTCTGACCGTTACGTCGACACGCGAGTTTTAGTGGCCGCCCTTCTTCGCTGCCTTGATGGCAAGAGCTCGCTCGCGGATTGCCTTGGCTCGCTCTGGCTTTACTTCCTGGCGAGCCCGGCCAAAAGCCAGCGCGTCGGCCGGAACATCATCGGTGATGACACTGCCGGAAGCAATATATGCGCCGTCGCCGATGCGGATGGGCGCGACCAGCGATGAGTTGGAACCGACGAAAGCATTGGCGCCAATATGCGTCTCATGTTTGTTGACCCCATCATAGTTGCAGGTAATCGTGCCAGCGCCGATATTGCTGCCGGCGCCGATCGTCGCATCGCCGATGTAGGTCAGGTGATTGACCTTGGCACCCTCGCCGATCTTGCCGTTCTTGACCTCGCAGAAATTGCCGACCTTGGCACCGCCGGCGAGATCCGCGCCCGGACGCAGCCGCGCAAAGGGCCCAACCGTCGCGCCGGCGCTGACATGGGCGCCCTCAATATGCGAGAAGGCATGGATGACCGCGCCCCCCTCGATCACCGCACCGGGACCGAAAACGACATTTGGTTCGATCAACGCATCCTGGCCGATCACGGTGTCATAGGCGAGGAACACGGTTTCTGGCGCCACCATGGTCACGCCCGACAGCATAAGCTCCTGCCGGCGCCGCTCCTGCCAGAGGCGCTCGATGAAGGCGAGCTCGGCCCGGTTGTTGCAGCCAGTCATTTCGACCTCGGGCGCATCGACCGCAACGGCGCGGCCGCCCAGCGAGCGGGCGATCTCGACGAGATCGGTGAGATAATATTCGCCCTTGGCATTGTTGTTGCCGATGCGGTCGAGAAGCTCCAGCGCCTTGCGGCCATTGATCGCCATCAGCCCGCTATTGCACCACTTTATCGCCAGTTCGGCATCGGTGGCGTCCTTGGCTTCTCGAATGGCGATCAGTTCGCCATCCTTGACCAGCAAGCGGCCATAGACGTTGGGATGCTCCGTATGAAAGCCGATGACGACGATGTCATTGCCATCGGCCAGTCCCTGGCGGGCCGCACGAAGCGGCACATCGGTCAGCAGAGGGACGTCTCCATAGGCAACGATAATATCATCATATCCGCGGGCAATCGCCTCGCGCGCCGCCAACACGGCATGGCCCGTGCCGAGCCGCTCCTTCTGCAGATAGGATTCGACGGCAATATCGCCGATCGATGCTGCCGCGCTGACCTCATCCGCATCGCGCCCGACCACCAGAGCCGCCGCTGAAATCCCGGTCCTGGCGATCGCCTCCATGACATGAGCGATCATCGGACGCCCGGCAATCGGGTGCAGGACCTTCGACATCGACGACTTCATGCGGGTACTGTCGCCGGCGGCGAGGATGATGGCGAGGCAGCTGCGTTCCATTTCAAGCTCCGAGATATACGGTCAAGCGCCGCCCAGGGGCCGGGCGACTCCCCTCATATCAACAAGTCGAGCGATGAACTACGGCGAAATTGAAGGCGACCTTCAGGCTTCGGCAAGAGCCTCGAAAGCTTCGAGAACATGTTGGCGCCCATCGATGATCACAAATTCCATCGCCTTATGGGCCGAAAGGCCGTCACGCGCCGCTATCGCGTCCACTATGGCCATATGCGTATCCGCAATATTGGCGAAGCCATTGGTTGAAGGCGGTGCGCTCATGCGGAACATGCCGACGAGTGCAGCTTCGATAAGTCCGCCCAGCGATCGCATGAATGGGTTCTGCGAAGCCTCCGTAATTGCCAGGTGGAAATGCAGATCGGCGACCGCGAGGCTATCGGAGGTATGATGCGGCGCTGCCATGGCAGCGGCAAGACTGCGGAGCAGTTCGATGTCCTCTCGACTGGCCCTTTCCGCAACGAGGCTTGCGGCAAAAGGCTCGAATGCCATGCGTATATCGTAAAGATGGAGAAGGAACTCCTTGTTGACGCCGCTTTCGAAATGCCAGTTGAGCACCTCGTTGTCGAACATGTTCCAATGGATCTTCTCGGTGACCCGCGTGCCGACGCGCGCACGCGGCACCACAAGCCCCTTTGCGGCCAAAGTCTTCATACTCTCACGCAGGACCGTGCGCGATACCTTGAATCGTTGCAGAAGCTCGCTGTCGCCAGGAAGAATGCTTCCGATCGGAAACACGCCGGAGACGATCGCCTTGCCCAGCTCATCCACCACCTGAGCGTGGCTCGTGCGCGATTTTCCCTCTGATTTTCCGGTCTCAAGCAATCGGTCGCGCAAGCGCTCTGTCCCTCCCTCAGGCATATCGTCGATTCAAGCGGGAAAGCAGCAGGAGACCCTTCTGCATCAGAATAAAGGCAAACAGCAACAAGCCGATCAATATCTTCGTCCACCAGCTGGAAAGCGTTCCATCGAAGGTGATGTAGGTCTGAATCAAGCCCTGTATGAGAATTCCGATGAGTGTTCCTCCGACGAACCCCGCTCCTCCCGTCAGCAGTGTTCCGCCTATAACCACGGCAGCGATCGCATCGAGTTCGACGCCGACCGTGGCAAGCGAATATCCCGCTGAGGTATAAATGGAAAAAACGATTCCGGATAGACCGGCGAGAAAGCCGGACAGAGCGTAGATCTGGATCGTCGTTCTTCCCACGGGCACGCCCATCAGTTCCGCGGTCTGCGCCCCCCCACCCAGCGCGTAGACATTGGCACCGAAACGGGTGCGATGCGCCAGCACGATGCCGCCGGCAAAGACGAGCAGCATGAGACCGCCGATCAAGGTCAGCCGGCCGCCGCCGGGCATCAGCCAATAGAGATCATTGAGCTGAGAGTAGAAATCATGCTCTATCGGAATGCTGTCGATCGACAGCACGAAGGCAATGCCCCGCGCCAGGAACATGCCGGCCAGCGTCACGATGAAGGGCGGCATGCTGAGATAGTGGATGATGGCGCCCATGCCGGCGCCAAAAATTGTCGTGATCACGAGGACCAGAGCGAAAGCGATCAGGGGATGGATCGTGGTATCGCGAAGGACGATCGCCAGGAACACGCCGGTAAAGGCAATGACCGATCCGATGGACAGATCAATTCCGCCGGAGATGATGACGAATGTCATGCCGACAGCTGCGATACCGAGAAAGGCATTATCGGTCAAAAGGTTGCCGATCACGCGCGTCGACAGCATGTTGGGATACTGTGTCACGCAGCCGGCATAAGCCAGAATGAAGATGACGATGGTCGCAAGCAGCGGGAGATATTTCGAATTCACTTTGCCTGCTCCTTTTGCACCATCTGCCCCTCGCCGCGCCGGCGCCAGAAGAATGCGGTTGCGGACTGCATGGCGGGGGATTGGATGACCAGAATGACGATGACGATGATCGCCTTGATCACCAGATTGAACTCCGGCGGAAAGCCGGAGAGCAGGATGCCTGTATTGACCGATTGAATGATCATCGCGCCGATCAGCGAACCGACGATGCTGAAACGGCCGCCAAGCAGCGAATTGCCACCAACCACGACCGCAAGGATCGCGTCCAGCTCAAGCCACAGACCGGCATTGTTGGCGTCCGCACCCTTGATATCGGCCGTGACGATGATGCCGGCGATGGAGGCACAAAGGCCGCTCAATGCGTAAACCGCAATCAGCAGGACCGGGGTCCGGATACCGGACAAGGTGCTTGCCCGGCGATTGATGCCAATGGCTTCGACCAGCATTCCGAGAGCTGTGCGCCGCACCAGAGCGATCACCAGAAGCGCAGCGACAAGCCAGATCACGACAGGCATCGGCAGGGCGGCGAAGGAGCCGCTGCCAAGGAAGATCAGCCCGTCATTGTTGAAGGTGAGGATCGCCCCCTCAGTGATCAATTGCGCAATGCCGCGGCCGGCCACCATCAGCACCAGCGTCGCGATGATGGGCTGGATATCGAGTACAGCGACGAGGAATCCGTTCCAGAGTCCACATGCCAGACCGATGCCGATCGTCAAGAGCAGCGTATAGGAAAGCGAGTAGCCGGCAACAATCGAAGAAGCCGCGACAGCACCGCAAATCGCGATGACCGCCCCGACGGACAGATCGATCCCTTTCGTGGCGATGACCAGCGTCATGCCGATGGCGAGCAGCGCTACCGGCGCACCGCGATTAAGTACGTCTACCAAGCTCCCGTAGAGTCTTCCGTTCTGAACTTCCAGATGAAAGAAATGCGGGAACATGATGAAATTCAACAGAAGAATAACCGCGAGTGCAATGAGCTGAGGCATCAGCCGAAGCAAGGAGGTTTTGATGGGCGAGCTCATGCGTCCTCCCGCGTCTTTTGAGCCGTAGCGATAGCCTCGACGATATTTCCGGCCGTTATCTCACTGCCGGTCAACTCAGCAATATGTTCGCGGTCGCGCAGGACGATGACTCGCGAACTATAGGCGACAAGCTCCTCGAGTTCGGATGAAATGACCACCAGGGACATTCCCTGCCGGCAGAGATCCTCGATCAATCGGATGATTTCCGCATGGGCACCGACATCGATGCCGCGCGTCGGTTCATCCAGGATGAGGAAGCTCGGATTGGTCGCCAGCCAGCGCGCAAGAATCGCTTTCTGCTGGTTACCGCCTGAAAGGAGCCTGATCGGCTTTTCCCGGTCGGTCGTGCGGATATCCAGCGCCTTGATGTAGCGATCGGCGATGGCGTTCTGCTCGCTGCGCGGCAAGGGCCTTGCCCAGCCGCGCCTTGCCTGCAGCGCCATGATGATATTTTCGCGAATGGAGAGATCACCGATGATCCCATCGGTCTTGCGATCTTCCGGACAAAAGCCGAAGCCGCTCTTGATCGCGGCGCGCGGACTGGAAAGTGCAACGGGCTTGCCTTCGATCTTCGCCTCGCCGCTGTCGGCGCGCTCAACGCCGAAGAGCACTTCGGCGGTCTCCGTCCGCCCCGAGCCGAGCAGGCCGGCAATGCCGACCACTTCGCCGACGCGCACCTCCATGTCGAACGGCTTGATCTTGCCGCGCTTGCCGAAATTCGTGAAGTGATATTTGACCGGGCCGCTTTCCGTCTCGCTCTGCTTGATCGTGCTTTCAGTCTCGGCGAGTTCGCGGCCAAGCATCATGGCGATCAGGGTCTGCCGCGGAAGACCGTCCGCCTCGCGGGTGCCGACCAGCCGGCCGTTGCGGAGAACGGTGATGCGATCGCAGATTTCGTAAACCTGCTCCAGGAAATGCGTAATGAACACAATTCCCAGTCCGCGCTGTTTCAATCGCCTGACAATACCGAACAGCATCTCTACTTCATGCGTATCCAGGCTCGCAGTGGGCTCATCGAGAATGAGGACCTTGCCGGACAGGTCGACGGCGCGGGCGATGGCGATCACCTGCTGAATGGCGACCGAAAAGCGATCGAGCTGGCGGCCGACGTCGATATCCAAGCCATATTGCGACAGCAGATCTCTCGCCATCTGGTTCATGACGCGGCTGGTGACCATACCGAACCGCCGCGGCTGACGACCCAGAAACAGATTTTCCGCGACGCTCAGATTGGGCAGCAGGTTCACTTCCTGGTAGACCGTTCCAATACCGAGCTTCTGAGCGGCAAGCGTATCATGCGGATCGATCTCGGCCCCGTCGAGAACCAGAGTGCCCGCATCGCGGCGATAGGCGCCGGTCATGCATTTGATCAAGGTCGATTTTCCGGCACCGTTTTCGCCGAGAAGCGCATGGACCTCGCCGCGCATCAATGTGAAATCGACATGATCGAGAGCGGTCGAACCAGGGAAATATTTACAAAAACCTGTCGCCGTCAGAAGTCGCTCTACGTCGTGAGCCATGAAGCGCGAATTTCCTTGGAATGAATCAAATTGCGAAAGCGATAGCCGGCGCATTCTACGGGTGCGCCGGCATCTTGCACACGATATCGCACCGGCGCGGCATTGCCGATTCGGTGCGATGGGCTTTCATCTTAGTAGCCGAGGTCTTTCTTCTGCTCGTAGACCTTCTGCGGATCATCGGCCTGGGTATAGAGCTTGGATTCCGTCTGGATCCACTTCGGCGGCTCTTTCTTGGTCTTCAGGTAGGCATCGAGTGCATCGAAGGCCGGACCAGCCATGTTCGGCGTCAGCTCCACGGTTGCGTTGGCTTCACCGGCAGCCATGGCCTTGAAGAGATCCGGAACCGAATCGATCGACACGGTCAGGATGTCCTTGCCCGGCTTCAGGCCGGCTTCCTTGATCGCCTGAATGGCGCCGACGGCCATATCGTCGTTATGAGCGTAGAGCGCGCAGATATCCTTGCCGCCGTTTTCAGCCTTCAGGAAGCTTTCCATGACTTCCTTGCCTTTGGCGCGGGTGAAGTCGCCGGTCTGGCTGCGAACGATCTTCAGGTTATCGTGGCCCTTGATGGCTTCCTCGAAGCCCTTCTTACGGGCGATGGCCGGCGAGGAACCGGTCGTGCCCTGCAATTCGACGATGTTGCACTTCTTGTCGCCGACTGTCTTCACGAGCCAGTCGCCGGCAACCTTGCCTTCATGAACCAGGTCGGATGTGACAGCCGTCAGATAAAGGTCCTTCGGCGCGGCGACCGTGCGGTCTAGCAGGATGACCGGGATCTTTGCTTCCTTGGCTTCCTTCAGAACGGCATCCCAGCCGGTTTCGACGACGGGCGCCAGCAGGATCGCATCGACACCCTGCGCGATGAACGAGCGGATCGCCTTGATCTGGTTTTCCTGCTTCTGCTGCGCGTCAGCGAATTTCAGGTCGATGCCGCGCTTCTTAGCTTCCTGCTTGGTCAACGTGGTCTCAGCCGCGCGCCAGCCAGACTCCGAACCAATTTGCGAGAAGCCGACAACCAGGTCTTTAGCCGACGCCGACGTAAACATGCAGGCAGCGAGAATCGTAGCACTAACGAGTGCGGTCTTAAACTTCATGATTATCTCCCAAAGGCCATCTCCTCAGGCCCGCCGTCAAAAAATCATATAGTAATACTTTTGTAAATCGACATTCGATGATGCAGCGCAACAAAAAAGGGCGCCCGAGGCACCCTTTTCTCAACTTTAACTATTCGATGGAGCTTACTTCGAAGCCGGCAACTTGTCGTCCACGCCTTCGATGTAGAAATTCATGCCGAGCAACGTGCCGTCGTCAGCCTTTTCACCGGCCTTCAGCCAGGGCGTGCCGTCCTGCTTGTTGATCGGACCGGTGAAGGGAGCCAGCTCGCCGGATTTGATCTTGGCTTCGGTTTCTTGGGCCATCTTCTTCACGTCGTCGGGCATGTTCGTATAGTCGGCCATCTTCAGGATACCGTCCTTCAGGCCGTCCCAGCTCTGTTCGGACTTCCAGGTGCCGTCGAGCAGTGCGTGAACGCGCTTGGAGTAGTAGTTGCCCCAGGTGTCGACAATCGCCGTCAGCTGTGCCTTCGGGCCAGCCTTGATCATGTCGGAAGCCTGGCCGAAAGCGTGAATGCCGCGCTCTTCGGCCACCTGCATCGGCGCCGTCGTATCGGTGTGCTGCGTCAGGATATCGACGCCCTGGTCGACCATGGCCTTGGCGGCGTCAGCTTCTTTGCCCGGATCAAACCAGGTGTTGACCCAGACGACCTTCAGCTTAAAGCTTGGATCGATCGAGCGGGCGCCCTGTTCGAAGGAGTTGATGCCCATCACGACTTCCGGAATCGGGAAGGACGCGATGTAGGCGGCACCATGGTTCTTCGACATCTTGGCGGCGATCTGGCCGAGGATGTAGCGGCCTTCATAGAAGCGCGAGTTGTAGGTCGCGAGATTCGGACCGCTCTTGAAGCCGGTCGCATGTTCGAACTTTACCTTGGGGAACTTGGCGGCAACCTTGACGGTCGCATCCATGAAGCCGAACGAGGTGGAGAAGATCAGCGAGCAGCCGGAGCGGGCGAGACGCTCGATGGCGCGCTCGGCGTCCGGGCCTTCCGGTACGTTTTCGAGATAAGGCGTCTCGATCTTGTTGCCGAATTCCTTCTGGATCTGCTGACGGCCGAGATCATGCGCCTGCGAATAGCCGCCGTCCGTGTGCGAACCGACATAGACGAAGCAGACCTTGGTCGGTGCTGCTTCTGCAGCGGCAGCGAAACCAACGATGGCGGCCGCTGTCGTTGTGAGGGCGAGTGCTAGTTTTTTCATGGTTACCCCTACTGGTTTGACATGTTTTGCAGAAATCGGTCCGGCCGTTGCAATCAACGCTCCGGAACGAAGGCCTTGCCGAGCGACGCTGGCGTGTTGATCAAGGTCGCGCGGCGATTTTGAGAGATGATGACGAGAACCACAATAGTCGACGCATAGGGCAGCATCGACAGGAATTGCGAGGGAATGCCGACGCCGAAGCCCTGCGCATGGAACTGCAGGATCGTTACGGCGCCGAAGAGATAACCGCCGGCCAGAACACGCATCGGCCGCCAGGAGGCGAAGACGACGAGCGCCAGCGTCACCCAACCGCGGCCGGCCGACATGTTCTCCACCCATTGCGGCGTGTAGACGAGCGATAGCTGCGCGCCGGCAAGCCCGGCGCAGGCACCGCCGAACATGACAGCGAGATAGCGCGTGCGGATGACGTCGATCCCGAGCGCATGGGCGGAGCCATGGCTGTCGCCGACAGCACGCAGCTTCAGGCCGGCGCGGCTGCGGAAGAGGAACCAATTCACGCCGATCAGAAGCGCGATTGAGAGGTAGAAGGTCAGATCCTGCTTGAACAGCACCGAGCCGATCAGCGGAATATCCGACAGGAACGGGAAGACGATCTCGTGCAGCTGGACGCCAGGCACGCTGACATAGCCTTCACCGATCATGCCGGAAAGGCCGAGCCCCAGGATGGTCAGCGCCAGACCGGTCGCCACCTGGTTCGTCACCAGCGTCAGAGTGAGGAAGCCGAACAGCAGCGAGAAGAGCGCACCGGCAATGATACCGGTCAGCAGGCCGACATAGGGCGATCCGCTCATCTGCGCGCCGACAAAAGCGGCGACGGCGCCGATAATCATCATGCCTTCGACGCCGAGGTTGAGGACGCCCGAGCGCTCCACCACCAATTCGCCGAGGCCAGCGATAACGAGCGGCGTCGATGCGGTGATGATCGTCAGGAGGATTGCTTCGAAAACGCTCATGCCGCACCTCCACGGACCCGCGACCAGATCACACGGATTTTGTAATAGATCAACGTGTCGCAGGAGAGCACGAAAAATAGCAAGAGGCCCTGGAAAACGCTGGCCGCCTTGGCTGATATCCCCGGCGATAATTGCGCGGCTTCACCACCGAGATAGGTCAGCGCCAGCACCAGACCGGAAAGGATGGCTCCGAGCGGATTGAGGCGCGCAAGAAAGGCGACGATGATGGCGGTGAAACCGTAACCCGGCGAGATCGCCGGTTGCAGATGGCCGATGGAACCGGAAACTTCGGATATGCCGGCCAATCCCGAGAGCGCCCCCGAAACGAGAAAGGCGAACCAAACCATTTTCCGCGAGGAAAAACCGGCAAAGCGCCCTGCCCGCGCCGACTGGCCGAGCACGCTTATCTCAAAGCCTTTCAGCGTATATTTCATAACGAACCAGGCAAGGATCGCCGCGATAACGGCAAAGACGATGCCCCAATGCGCGCGCCCGGAATCCTCCCAGATTGCCGGCAGGACGGCTTCCGGCGGAAAATCGATGCTCTGCGGGAAATTATGGCCCTGCGGATCGCGCCACGGCCCGCGCGACAACCAATCGAGGAACAGTTGCGCAATATAGACAAGCATCAGGCTCGTCAGGATCTCATTGGTATTGAAATGCGCCTTCAGAAGCGCCGGAATGGCGGCATAGAGCGCGCCACCGATGGCGCCGGCGATCAGCATCAAAGGCAGGATCATCGGCGAATGCCAATCAGTGAAGACGATCGGGATGAAGGAGCCGGCGATCGCGCCCATCGTGAACTGGCCTTCGGCACCGATATTCCAATTGTTGGAACGGTAGCAGAGGCAAAGGCCGACGGCGATCAGGATCAGCGGCCCGGCCTTGATCGCCAATTCGTGCAGCGACCACACTTCCAGCAGAGGCTCGACAAAGAAAGCATCGAGCGCCTCGACGGGATCCTTGCCCATGACGGCGAACATGATGGTGCCGGCGATCAGCGCCAATGCGAGGGCAAGCAGAGGTGAAAGCAAACCGAACAGTTTCGAGACCTGCGGGCGCTTTTCAAGTTCAATGCGCATGTGCAGGCTCCGAATGCGTTTTCGATTCATGCAGCCCGCCCATCAGCAGGCCAATCTTTTCGCGCGTCAACTCGCCGGCGGGATAGGACGGTGACAGCCGCCCTTCCGAAATGACGGCAATATCGGTCGCGACTTCGAAAATCTCATCCAGATCCTGGCTGATGACGAGCACGGCCGAGCCATCGCGAGCGAGATCGACCAGCGCCTGGCGGATGCGGCTTGCGGCGCCGGCATCGACGCCCCAAGTCGGCTGGTTGACGACGAGCACGCTCGGCTGACGATCCAATTCGCGGCCGACGATGAACTTCTGCAGATTGCCGCCGGACAGCGCGCCGGCAGCCGGATCCTCGCCGCTCTTGCGCACATCCATAGCCTCGCAGATGCGCTTCGTCGCCTGCTTGACCGCGCCGTGCCTGATGACGTTGAAGAAGCCACCACCCAGAAACGACTTGCGGTCCGACTGATGCCTGGCGAGCACGAGGTTATCCGACAGCTTCAATGCGGATACCGCAGCATGGCCGTGGCGTTCCTCCGGCACGAAACCGGCGCCGATCAGTCGGCGCGCATTAATGCCCTTGGTGCCGACGGACTTGCCGCGCAATTGGACGAGATCGTCCGCTGCGACCGTGTATTCGCCGGAAATGACATCGAACAATTCGCCCTGGCCGTTGCCGGCAACCCCGGCAATCGCCAGGATCTCGCCGGCGCGCACACGCAGGGAAACGTCCTTCAGTGCCATGGCAAACGGGGTTCGTGCCGGTGCCGAAAGACCGGCAATCTCCAGGAGAATATCTCCCTTCGCACCGAGGCCCTCGTGCTGCACGCTGGCGACATCGTTGCCGACCATCATACGAGCGAGCGAACCGGTCGTTTCCTGCCGCGGATCGCAGGCGCCCGTAACTTTGCCGTGGCGCAGGACAGTAGCGCGCGAACAGATGCGCTGCACCTCCTCCAGCCGATGGCTGATGTAGAGCACCGAGCGTCCCTCGTCTCTCAACTTAAACAGGGTCTCGAAGAGACGATCGGCTTCCTGCGGTGTCAAAACGGAAGTGGGCTCGTCAAGAATGATCAGTTTGGGATTTTGCAGAAGCGCCCGCACAATCTCGATGCGCTGGCGTTCGCCAACCGAAAGATCGGCGACATGCGCATTCGGATCGAGCGGCAATCCATAAGCGTGAGAGAGCTTTGCGGCTTCCTCGGAAATTCTTGCAAGCGGGATATTGCTGTCGAGCGAGAGCGCTATATTTTCGGCGACAGTCAGCGCTTCGAACAAAGAAAAATGCTGGAATACCATGCCGATGCCGAGCTTGCGCGCAGTGCCCGGCGCGTCTATCGACACAGGTTGCCCTTGCCAGACGATCTGTCCATGCGACGGTTCGAGCACGCCGAACAGCATCTTGACAAGCGTGGATTTGCCGGCGCCGTTTTCGCCTAAAAGGGCGTGAATTTCGCCTGGCTGGATTTCAAGATCGATTTCGTTGCAAGCAGTAAAACTGCCGAACAGTTTCGTCAGTTTGCGAACCGACAATAGTGCACCGGTTGCCGGCGCATCGGATGACGACACGTTCCCCTCATTTCCTTCCCACCGTCCTGCCCTTTACGGATCTATGGGATCAGTAGTGTAGTTCCACTCGTTTTCCTGGCTTCCAAATCCGCATGCGCGCGCCCTGCATCAACAAGCGGATAAGTTTGATGAATATTGATACGCACTTTGCTGCTTTGCACAACAGCAAATAACGCCTTTGCACTGGCTCTCAACTCCTCAGCTGTGCCGACATAGGCAAAAAGGCTTGGCCGCGTGGCAAAGAGCGAGCCTTTCTGATTGAGGATGGCAAGATTGAAATTCTCGATCGGGCCGGAAGACTGGCCGAAGGTGACCCACATCCCGCGCGGCTTCAGACAATCGAGTGACCGCGGGAAAGTATCCTTGCCCACCGAGTCATAGACGACATCGACACCCTTGCCTCCGGTAATCTCGCGGACACGCTCGGCAAAATTCTCTTCGCTGTAGTCGATGACGTGGTCGTAGCCGTGCGCCAGCGCTAATTCGACCTTTTCGGCGGAACCGGCAGTGCCGATGACGGTTTCGGCGCCGAGGGCCTTAGCCCATTGGCCGGCAATCAGGCCTACACCGCCTGCAGCCGCATGAAACAACAGCGTCGTTCCAGGACCAACCTTGAAGGTGCGGTTCAGCAGATACTCGGCCGTCATGCCCTTCAGCATCATCGATGCCGCGGTTTCAAGCGGAATATCATCGGGCACTTTGACCAGATGCCGGGTCTCGATGTTGCGTTCGATGCTGTAGGCGCCATCGCTGCCGGCATAGGCAACGCGATCGCCGACGGCAAAATCGGTTACCCCAGGCCCGACTTCGGTGATCGTCCCCGCAGCTTCCTTACCGAGCGGCAACGGAAATTGAGGTGCCTTATAGAGGCCGGAGCGAAAGTAGACATCGATGAAGTTGAGGCCGATCGCAGCGTGACGAAGCTGCACCTCACCCGCGCCGGGAGGTGGCAAATCCACCTCCTCCAGCTTCATGACCTCCGGACCGCCATTTTCATGAATACGGATAGCCTTGGTCTTCTTCATGATGCACAATCCTTACTGACGTCCGAGGGACGGGAAAAACTGCAGCACGGCACCGATGCAATAAAGATAAGTCCCGCTGACGATGAACAGGACAACCGCCCATTGCGGCATGACGAAATGCATCAGCAGCGAATAGATGCCAAGCGCCGACCAGAAGAGAAATATGCCAAGGTTCAGCGGCCGCAAGCGCTTGACGCGCACCGGATGCAGAAAATTGATCGGCAGGAAGGTCAGGACGACGGAAACACCGACGAGGATCATGGCTGTCGTTGCACTGGCGCCGATGACGAAAAGGGTGAAGATCACCATGTTCCAGACCACCGGAAAGCCGGAGAAGAAATATTCGTCCGTCTTCATGCCCGTATCGGCGTAATAAATGGCGCTGGAAACGACGATCATGCCAGCGGCGACGAACGACCAAGGCTCGCCGATCATGCCGCTCTCATAGAGCGCGAAGGCAGGCAGGAGCACGTAGGTCACGTAATCGATGATATTGTCTAGTGTGTCGCCGGACCAGTTGGGTAGCACCTCCTTGACGCGGACCTTGCGCGCAATCGGTCCGTCTATGCCATCGACCAGCAGCGCCAGGCCAAGCCACCAGAACATATCGACGAAGCGATGTTCCGACGCCGCGACGACACCGAGAAAGGCGAGAAACGATCCGGATGCCGTCAGTATATGAACGGAGAACGCACGCATCTCCGCATAAGGCACCCGCTTGTAATTGAAGATTTTCATCCGCCCCACGACTCGTCAGCTTATTCACCTGCCCCGGCAGGCGGTTTTTCTTGCTAATATGCATCCTTTGGTCGGCATCGCCAGCGCAAAAGCGTTCATTGCGGCACGCTAGCGCGACTTACTGTCATTTTCACCCGTTGCGATGTTTCATCCCATGGATTTCAACAGGCTAAGCGCTTATTTTCAGAACCAAAGGCAATTGAGGCATCGATATGAAGCAGATTGAAGTGGCCGTTATCGGCGGTGGACTCGCCGGCATGATCACGGCTTTCGCGCTGGCACGCGGCGGAAGATCCGTCGCCCTTGCCGCGGCGCCGCACAGCAAGGCCGACAAGCGGACGACGGCGCTGATGGATCAGTCGATCCGCTTTCTGGAACGCCTGACGCTGTGGGACAGGATCGTACCTTCAGCCGCGCCGCTGACGACGATGCGCATCATAGACGGCACATCGCGACTGTTGCGGGCGCCGACCGTCTCGTTCCGATCGTCCGAAATCGGCCTGGATGCCTTCGGCTACAATATTCCGAATTCCGTGTTGCTCGACAATCTCAGCCAAGCCATCGAAGCGGAAGGCAATGTCAGCCGCATCGAAGCCACGGCTTCCGAGATCACCTTCGGCGATGATGGCGTATCGATTACCCTCGACAATGGCGATTCGATCGATGCGGCATTCGTCGTCGGCGCGGACGGCCGCAATTCGATGGTGCGAGAGACGCTCGGAATCAAGACCAAGGGCTGGTCCTATCCGCAATCGGCAATGGTTCTGAATTTTTCGCATAGCCTGTCGCATCAGAACATCTCCACGGAATTCCATACCGAAAGCGGTCCGTTTACGCAGGTGCCTCTGCCCGGCCGGCGCTCCAGCCTCGTCTGGGTTCAGAAGCCGGCCGAAGCGGCAGCCAACGCAGAGAAGTCGCTCGAAGAACTCGGCCGACTGGTCGAGGAGCGGATGCAATCGATGCTCGGCCAGGTCACGATCGAGGACAGCGTGCAGGTCTGGCCCCTTTCAGGCATGACAGCCTATCGCTTCGGCAAAGGCCGCGCCGCGCTGATCGGCGAAGCAGCCCATGTCTTCCCCCCAATCGGCGCGCAGGGCCTCAATCTCAGCCTTCGCGATATCCTGGCGCTGACAGATATTCTCTGCACGCGGGGGGACCAGCCGATCCCGGCCACATCGGGCGATAGTTTCGACCGCAAGAGACGTGCTGACATCATCAGCCGCACGGCAAGCGTCGATCTTCTCAATCGTTCGCTGCTGTCGGACTTCCTGCCGGTACAGATGCTGCGCGCGGCAGGCCTGCATGTGCTTTCGGCCATTGCTCCGCTGCGCAACATCGTCATGCGCGAGGGTATCGAACCGGGTGGCGGCCTGCGCAACTTTTCGTCGGCATTACGGGAAAAGCTGCGCCGGTAAGGTGCCGGACTTTATCAGATAGAGCACCAGCGAAGCCGTCACCACGGAACAGGCCGTGGTGATCAGGATGGTAGCGGAGGCCCGCTCCTGCCAGACACCATATTGCTGGCCGATGACGAAGACGTTCGTTGCCGTCGGCAACGCCGCCAGCAATACGGCCGCCTCGATCCAGATCGGATCGAAGCCGCCGACAGCTTGCAGGACGACATAGACGACCAATGGATGCAGGATGAGCTTTGCCGGCACGATATAGCCGATCTCGACTGGAACCCGCTTCAGCGGACGCAGCGCGAGCGTTACCCCCATGGCAAATAGTGCACAAGGTGCAGCCGCTTGTGCGAGATAATTGACAAATCGCTCGAAGGCGATCGGTTGGTGCAGCGATAACGCAGCCACGACAAAACCCAGCGCTGTCGACAGGATGAAAGGGTGCAGCAGTACCTTCCGGGCGATATCGGCAGCAACGCGCCATGGCGATCGCTTGTCGCCGCCTTCCAGCGCCATCAGGGCAGGCGCGACAATGAAATGCAGTGCGTTTTCAAAGCACACGATCAGCGCTACCGGAACCGCGGCCCGTTCGCCGAGCGCCAGTAGCGCAAGCCCCGGCCCCATGTAGCCGATATTGCCATAGGCGCCGGCAAAGGCCTGGATAGTGCTGTCGGCAAGCGAATTGCGGCGCAGGAAGTGGCCGATCAGGAACAGCAGCAGGAAAATCGAGTAAGTCGCGGCGATATCGGTGGCGATGAAGTCGATCCGAGTCAGCTGTTCGATCGGCGTCTGCGAAACGAGCCTGAAGAACAGCGCCGGCAATGCTGCGTAGATAATGAACGTATTCAGCCAGCCGAGCGCTTCTGCCGGCTGCTTTGTAATGCGCGCGGCAACATAGCCGATCAGGATCAGACCGAAGAATGGCAGCAGCAGACCAACAATATCAGCCATGGGGGTCAGCCATCGGGCATATTCCATTTGCCGGGAAAAAGAAGGCGGAAGGTATTGCCCGACTTAGCCGATTTTCATCAGGATTGGAAAGGTTTGCTGAAACCAGATCGCCATGTCGCTCACATAGCCGAAGATGAAAGCGAGACCTGTCAGCACTAGAAGCCCGCCCATGATCTTTTCGACCGTGCCGAGATGGCGGCGGAAGCGGGAGAGAAAGCGCATGAAGGCGCCGGAAAAGCCGGCGGCGATCCAGAAGGGGATGGCAAGCCCGAGCGAATAGACGGCAAGCAGGCCCGCACCGGCTCCCACCGTTTCACGCGAGGCGGCAATGCCGAGGATGGCGCCAAGCACCGGGCCGATGCAAGGCGTCCAGCCGAAAGCAAAGGCAAGGCCCATGATATAAGCGCCCGTCAGTGTCGCCGGCTTGCCGCCGCTCTGGAAGCGCGCCTCCCGGGCGAGAAGGCCGATGCGGAAGACGCCGAGGAAGTTCAGCCCCATGATGACGATGATCAAACCGCCGATCTTGGCGAGAATATCGAGGTGCTGGCGCAAAAGCATGCCGATCGAGGACGCACCGGCGCCGAGCGCGACAAATACGGTGGCAAATCCCAAGGTGAAGAACAGTGCCGACATCAGCACATTGCCGCGAACGCTCGGGCCAGGAACACTCGGGCCTCCCGCTACCGCTGCACCGCCTCCGCGAAACTGCTCGACCGAGATTCCCGCCATGTAGCAGAGATAGGGCGGCACGAGCGGCAGCACGCAGGGTGAAAGAAACGAAAGCGCTCCGGCGAGCAAGGCACTCAGAAGCGAGATATCGGCAAGCGACACGATGGACTCCGGCTATGTCATTCCGGCTCCCTTCCTAACGGTGCTGGAATCGGAAAGCCAATCACCTTTTCGAGCAGGCCCTGTCTTGCCTTAAAGTTGACGGAATTGAGAGACCTTCAGACTATTGCAAAATCTCGATTTCGCCCGATTTTCCGGGCGTGACCAAGGGTCGCGGAGCCGGCTGATGAACGAATTGCTTTTGTAAAAATATTGGTTCAAGCTGTTGATGTTCGTCGAACAACGTACATTCCACCCCAGCTACTCAGCGGAGGAAAAGCCCCCATGCGTATTGCTACTATGTTCACGACTGCAGCCTTTGTCGCACTCTTCAGCGTAAGTGCCATGGCACAAACGGCGACCACCCCCAGCACGACCACGACAACCCCGAGCGCAACGACGTCGACCCCGTCGACGACAAATACGATGAAGCCGAAGGCAACGAAGCCTGCCCAAACCGCCGTTTCAAAGGCATGTTCGGCTCAGGCTGACGCCAAGGGTCTGCATGGAAAGGCACGTGCCAAGTTCCGAAGCGATTGCAAGAAGAACGGCGGCAAGGCCTAAAACTCGTTTCATTCTCGAATCGTGGTCAACTTTGCCGTCCAGCTGGCGGTAGAGTTGACCACTACGGCGCTCCCATCAAATAATCCCGACGGAAAGACCGAGCTGCGGCGTCTGAACGCTGTTTGCTTGCGACGATCGCTTGTGCTGCGATCCTTTAGTCGGACATATCCTGTTGTTCTCGCCGAATTCCGGACGGAAAACCGTTGTCGCCTTTTCTAAGATGACCTTGCAGGCTAGTGCCATTGATGCCGGCCGGCGTGAGTGTGCGTTATCCGGCTATCACCCGCTCATTGTCGACTTCGATTGCGGGCTTGGCTCTCTCGCAGCCATAGCAACGTTCTGCAATAAACGAGACAAACCCGGGAAACCGACTGACATTACAGTCCATCCCTATCCGGTCAAATCAATAGACGGAGCAGGAAGTTGAGACCCGCCATAAACCCTCCCCCTTCGGAAGCAGCATCGCAGACTAACTATCTGACAGCCTGTCTTTTCGCCCTGGAACCCTCCATCGAGAGCCTGGTTGCTGCGGCGATGAAATCCGGCTGGAAGCGCGAATATGTTCTTCTTGCCATCATGGCCATCGCGCTGAACGACGGCGGCACAAACCCATCGTCACCTAAGTCGTTGCATTCATGAATGATGGAGAATGAAGTCGGTGACGCAAACAGCAACGTCACTTCAGAAACGATGATCGTATCGCGATCGTCGCTGCGCTACTTTTGCCGGACTGCGCGATTATCTTTCCATGAGAAACGGCGCATGACGCGCGCGAGCAGCCATCCGACATCGGTGTATCGCTCAGACGTCCCTGGGGCTCATGCGTCCCTAGGCTTACGCTCTTTTGTCACCGGATCGACTTTACCCTCGGCAAGCCTGTTGCGGGGATCGGCAACGAGCGAAGCCTCGTCCTTTTCTTTATTCAGCCGGTCGTCCTTACGGATCTCGCTATGCTGTATCTTCGCCAGGGCTTGCTTCTTCTCACGTCCACCATGCGATTCACTTTGTCGATCCTGTGCCAAGATGCGCCTCCTGTCTTTTCAAAAGGGAACTCACTTGATGCGATTAGGTTCCGATGGAAATAACGACACCATCATAGTCAGCGATCTCTCATCCGACTGCCGAGCGAATTTCGGAGGATTTTCGTCTTTGGAAGCGGCAAAGCGCCACCTCACTGTACTTTTAGCGACAGATAATATAATAATGCGACGATAGACGTGAAACGAATCATGAATTTCATGCGTTTAAGCTTCACTGCCATGTGAGGAAGCTGATCATGACGTCGGTCGAACGGAAGAAGCTCGCGCGGCTTGTTATGTTGAAACTGCTACCGATCTTCGGTGGCCTCACCGCGGTTGCGGTCGTCGCACTTTCCACAATCGCATAATCCCGCAATCGCACTCATAATCCCGCAATCCAATAGGCATTGGCCACGGAACATGCATCGACGTTGCTCGACCATAAGCGATCGCCGATCTTGAATCAGGGTGCTCTTAATATTTCGCCTGCCCAAAGGTCAGGAGCAGTCGGTGCTGTCGACTGAAAATGAATAGTCCCTGCCCTTCAGCTGATAAATGTAATTCGCCAGAGATGCTTCGCCGGAACTGAACTTCGGTAACAGGAAGTCGCAGAGGTCAGTGAGCTGTGCGGATTTGACGAGAGGCGGATCGAAATCGTCATCATCGTCGAGATCGTAGAAATAGCTGTAGATGTGATCGGTGAGATCTATCTTTGTCAGCGTGGTCTTTTGATCGATCTTCTTAGGTAAATCCTTGTTGGCGAAGATCACCGGATAGCGCTCCGAAAGGAAGGGAACCACTAACCGCTCGGTCACCGGTGTGGTCATCGCGATTCCTAAAAGCGGCAGCAGCCTCAAGGCTATCGGAAGCCTCCTGCCCGCGATCAATCCGGCCAAAAGTCCCAAGGATACCAGCAACCCACAAACGGTCGCATAAATCTCCCATAGTGACAGCTCTGCCACGAATTCCATCATTCGCCTGTAGTCTTCACCAACAATCTTATTGATGAAGCTATGGTACTACCAAATCGAGATTCGTCACCAGCCAATTCCGGCCAAATCTCATCAACAACCTGTGCGTTATGCCTGAAAAACGAAAGCACGTCGCGAGCCGAGGCCATCAATCCATGAGATTTGGCAATGCGGAAACGACTGCGAAGGCTGCCGGGCCGTGCGGCCTTCGGCTCGCCTCATGAGCGATCTAATGAATCAGCTTCGCGACCTCGGGGACCGTTTGGATCGCGCTCTCGTGCCGTCCGGAAGTCAACCCGATGATTACAGCAACTGCGGCGACCATTATGTAAATAATCGTCCCTTTCGGCTTTCGATCCGATAAGCAACGCCTCGTCGACTCTAATGAACGCGGATGGTCAGACATCTTGATCCTTTGGTATTAAGAGCGCTCATTTAGTAGATCAGCGGCGCCGGATAAATATCTCGATTCGCGCATCTCCCCTGCAGGCAGCGAATACCGGGCTATTCTTGCGTCTGGGTTGCACGGCAAAATTGGCTGTTCCTGTCTGTGTGCCGCATCTGGCCAGGTGCTTTATCCGCGTAACGTCGATATCACTGGAAAATCGAGCAATACAAAAGCCCGCGACCTTCGTCCTAGGGACGTTCGGTTACCTATCTCTTCGGGCTGGACAATCGGATTTTTGGTGAGAGCGATGGGATTCGAACCCATGACCTACTGATTAAAAGTCAGTTGCTCTACCGACTGAGCTACGCTCTCCCTCTCCGCTGGCAGAAGCTGCCCCGGTTGGAAGTGCGCGGAACATATGCAGACGCCCTATTGCGGTCAACCCATAAAATTGCGGTTGTCAGTGGCCGAGGATGCTTTTCCTCACCTCACTACCCCTGAACGACGGCATCGAGCCGAGGAAGTTGCCTATTATTAAGGAAAATCAGAAATCCGGCACCGTACGCGGATGAGCTCCAACAAGGCAAACGCTTCTCAAAGACCCAAACAACCGTAACAATTTCCCATAATAATCAGGGTTGCAATGAACGGATCGATCGGCTCGCCATCCGCAACAGTTGGGGTGCGAATCGTTTTTGGTGTATATCAGTTATTGTTAACAACCTGTCGGGCCCTCAGGAGGTTCTTTTATGGAAGACGCAAACGTCGGTTGGATTGCAGCAATTATCATCGGCGGCCTAGCTGGCTGGTTCGCCGAGATGATCATGAAAAGCAACACGGGCATAATCATGAACATCATCCTCGGCATTGTCGGCGCGCTCGTTGCCAGCTGGCTTTTCCGTACGCTCGGCATCGTCCTGCCGTTCCATGTATGGCTGAACTACCTGATTACAGGTTTCATCGGCGCCTGCATCCTGATTTTCGTCGGCCGACTGATCAGACGTTAGCAGCGCATCGGGCTGCGAAAACCCGAATTGGGAAGAGGAAAAAAGGGAAGGCGGGCCAAACCGCCTTCCCTTTTTTGTTGCGCTCACTCGGTGAGACGCAAGACAGCGAAAATGCGCCGAGGCTTTTGAGGCCTTTCCAAGCGCGACCTCGACGCTATCTACCAAAAGGGAACCGAAAGGAGGTTGGAAACATGACGGAAAACGCCAATCGGACAACCACCCGCAAAGTCATCCGCGGCCGCCCCTACAGCATTGCCGAGTTTGCACGGAAATATCGCCTCGATGATGCGGAGGCAAAACGCCTCTTCTACAAGTTCGGCCCGTCGTCCACCGAACTGGACCTGCTCATGGCTGCCAAACGAAGGCCGCCCAGCCTTGCAACCGCAATCGGTCGATAACGCACGGCTTTCCCAGCCAGGCTTGCGAAATGCCCCCGAGATCGGCGACTGCAAAGCGACGAGCCCGCAGACACGATAGTCAGCGGCACGGCCATGACGCATGGCTTTGCAATATACTGATATATCACGTCCGGTTGCCTTCGGAGATGCTAAATGACACTGTGTGCCACTCAAGCATAAGCCGGACGCAGCCTCGAATGCAGAATTCGCTTAGCCATCTTGCCTATCTCGCGTTGGAATACGCGATCGTGACGCTTGCGTTGAAGCCAGGCGCCCTCGTCACCGAAAAGCAGCTGATCGAAGTGGCCGAGCATGGGCGAACACCGGTGCGCGAGGCAATCCAGAAACTTGCATGGCAGGGATTGATCCATGTGCGGCCGCGCGTCGGCCTGCAAATCGCGGAGATTCGCCCCGAAGACCATCAATATGTCATGCAGGTGAGACGTGAATTGGAGCCAATTGCGGCCGCGCTCGCCGCCACCCATGCCGATCAGCAGCAGCGCGAGCAGTTGGAGGAATGCGCCCGCCTGATGACGGAGTGTGCCGTTACCGGCGACCTTCCCGGCTTTTTCGCTGCCGATAAGGCCTTCGATGAAATTCTCGAAGCCGCCTGCCCCAACAACTTCATCACAGCGGCGCTCGCAACCGTGCAGACGCACGCACGCCGTCTGTGGTATTCCACTGGAACGCATGATCGCATGGGCCTGGCGATCGCCATGCATGTTCAGGCCATCGAAGCCATTCGAGGCGGTGATGCCAAGGCGGCCGAGACTGCAATGGCATCACTCATTGATTACCTCAGCGGCACATGAAAAAAGGCGGCCCCGTTACCAAAGCCGCCTTTCATTCCGGATTTAGGGGCCGATCAGCCGACGAAAGCTCGCTCGATGACGAACTCGGCCGGATTGTTGTTAGCACCCTCGTTCAGGCCAGCCTTCTCGAGCAGCGACTTGGTGTCCTTCAGCATGGCGGAGGAGCCGCAGATCATGCCGCGATCGATCGCGGGATCCAGCGGCGGCACGCCGAGATCGCTGAAAAGCTTGCCGTTCTCGATGAGATCGGTAATGCGGCCCTTGAAGGGGAATTCCTCGCGGGTCACGGTGGCATAATGACGTAGCTTGTCGCCGACGACTTCGCTCAACAGCTCGTCGTTGCGGATTTCCTCGACGAGATCGAAGCCGTATTTCAGCTCAGCAACATCGCGCGTGGTATGGGTGAGGATGACCTCCTCATACTTCTCATAGGTCTCCGGGTCGCGGATGAGGCTCGCAAATGGTGCAATGCCGGTGCCGGTGGAGAACATGTAGAGACGGCGGCCAGGGGTCAGCGCGTCCAGAACCAGCGTACCGGTCGGCTTCTTGCGCATCAGCACTTCATCGCCAGGCTTGATGTTCTGCAGGTGCGAGGTCAGCGGACCGTCCGGCACCTTGATGGAAAAGAATTCAAGCTCATCGGCCCAGGCAGGGCTCGCGATCGAATAGGCGCGATACAGCGGCTTGCCCTCGACCATTAGGCCGATCATGGCGAACTCGCCTGAACGGAAGCGGAAGCCTTGCGGCCGGGTCATGGTGAAACGAAAGAGCCGGTCGGTATAATGCGTGACGCTCAGCACCTTCTCGGCGAAGACGCCTGCGGGTACTGCTGAAGCAAATTCATCTGTCTTTGCGGGGGCGTTCATTCTGTCTCGGATCCCGTATTAGTCTTACGCGTTTTCCTGGGCACGTTTTTCCCGGCAGGCTCATTTCGCGACGCTGATATAATAATATAGCCGGTTTTGAAAGGCATTCCATTCCAACCGGCAGTACAGGACTGAAATATGCATTTTTCAGTCAAGTTTCCAGATTGCCGACATTATATCCTTCGAGAGGCTTGAATACGGCAATCCGACACTGTCAAATTGCCGCAACAGTGAGCCTTTCCACATCAGGCCGACTTTGCCGGCAATCGCCGCCAGCTATAGGCCTGTCCGCCTTCGGCACGCCGAGCGGTCGGCTGATAATAGTGCGGAATGCCCGGAAGGCGATTTTCCGACAGGCGCTTCAGCGCTGTTGCGTTGGTGACCGCGAAACTATCGATACCCACGCGCAGCATCAGCGGAATCTGATCGATCAGCACGTCGCCAACCGCACGCAGCTCATTGGCATAGCCGAGGCGCTGACGCAGCAGCGAGGCATGGCTGAAGGCGCGGCCGTCGTTGAATGCCGGAAACGCGACCGCGACGATATCGAGACGGTCGAGATAGGGCTGCAGCCGGGTTACGTCATCGGCAGGCTTGATGAGAACGCCGAGGCCTGCCTCATTGCTCTCTTCCGCCTTCGCGATCAGTGCATCAAGGCTAAGCAGCGGCTTCTGCGTCTCGGTCGCCTTGACCTCATCGGTCTCGATGACCCATTGATCATTGTCCACGAAACCTGTTTCACGCCAGATCTTGGTCATGGTCAATCTCCTTACGCCGCTTCCGCTGCCGACGAGGACGCGCCGTAGAGCGCCGTCTTGAACGGCTGCGGCCCGACGCGGCGATAAGCGGCGAGGAAGGTTTCGGAAGGATCGAGGCGAAGACCGAGATAGGTATTGACGATGGTTTCGATGGCGTCGGTCACCTTGTCGGGCTCGAAGCCTCGGCCAATGATCTCGCCGATCGAGGTATTCTCGTCGCCGGAGCCGCCGAGCGTGATCTGATAGAGTTCCGCACCCTTCTTCTCGACGCCGAGCAGGCCGATATGACCGACATGGTGATGGCCGCAGGCGTTGATGCAGCCGGAAATCTTGATCTTCAGCTCGCCGATCTCCGCCTGGCGCTCGGGCGAACCGAAACGCCTGGAGATCTCCTGCGCGACCGGAATGGAACGCGCATTGGCAAGAGCGCAATAATCGAGACCGGGACAAGCGATAATATCCGTGATCAGGCCGGCATTCGCCGTTTCCAGGCCGTTGGCCACCAGACCACGATAAACGGCCTCGAGGTCGGCCAGAGCAACATGCGGCAGGATAAGATTCTGCTCATGGCTGACGCGGATTTCGTCGAAGGCATATTCCTCGGCGATATCCGCGACAGCTTCCATCTGGACATCCGTCGCATCGCCAGGAATGCCGCCGATCGGCTTCAGCGAGATTGTCACCATGCCATAATCGGGGTTCTTGTGGGGCTGCACATTCTGCTGCACCCAGCGCGCAAAAGCCGGATCGGCCTTCTTCCAGCGTGCCAGGCTTTCCCAACCTTCTGGGCGCTCTGGCAGCGCCGGTGGTGCAAAATAGGCTGAGATTGCCTGAACGTCGGCTTCCGGCAGCTTCAGTTCGGTGTCTCGCAGCTTGTCGAACTCGGCCTCGACCTGACGCGCCAGTTCTTCGGCGCCGGTTTCATGCACGAGGATTTTGATACGGGCCTTGTACTTGTTGTCGCGGCGGCCATGCAGATTGTAAACGCGCATGATCGCCGTGGTGTAGGACAGGAGATCCTCTTCCGGCAGGAAGTCACGGATGAGCTTGGCAACCAGGGGCGTGCGCCCCTGCCCGCCTCCGACGTAAACGGCAAAGCCGATCTCGCCCTTGTCGTTCTTCTTCAAATGCAGGCCGATATCATGCACCTGGATCGCAGCGCGGTCGCGCTCGGCGCCGGTGACGGCGATCTTGAACTTGCGCGGCAGGAAGGAAAATTCCGGATGAACGGACGACCACTGGCGGAGGATTTCGGCGTAGGGCCTGGGATCGGCGACTTCGTCGGCCGCAGCGCCGGCGAAATGATCGGCCGTCACGTTGCGAATGCAATTGCCCGAAGTCTGGATCGCGTGCATCTCGACGGAGGCCAAATCGGCCAGTGCATCGGGCATCTCGGAAAGTTTCGGCCAGTTGAACTGCAGATTCTGGCGCGTGGTGAAGTGGCCATAGCCGCGGTCATAGGTGCGCGCGATATGGGCGAGCATGCGCATCTGACGCGAGCTCAACGTGCCATAGGGAATAGCGATGCGCAGCATATAGGCATGCAGCTGCAGATAGACGCCGTTCATCAAGCGCAGCGGCTTGAAGGCATCTTCCGAAAGCTCACCCGAGAGGCGTCGCTCCACCTGATCGCGGAACTGGGCAACCCGTTCCGCAACAAAGGCGTGGTCGAATTCATCGTAACGATACATGACTTCCTCGGGACTTCTCAGACTGCAATGAAATCGGGATCGGCCGCGGCATAGCCCGGCGCATATTCCATGGTGGGGCCTTCGGCGCGGATGCGCTCGCGCAGGCGCAGCGGCCAAAGCTTGCCGCCGGTTTCCTGCACGTCGATCAGATTGACATCGACGACCTTGTTGTCAGCATAGGCCTGCTTGCCGATCGCTTCCAGTGCGGCTTCCGCTTCCGCATGGCGAGCGACCAGCGCCTCCTGCAGCGATGTCACCCACTCACCATTTGCGTTCAGCCAGACGGCGACGCCATCGGTGAGCCGGTTTGCGGTCAAAACCTTGTCGACCATCAATCAGTTCCTTGCATAGTCTTGAGCAGCGGTCTCGCGACGGACCAGCGGCTCGGATTGCTCAAAATTCGCACCGGCGACGGCATCGCCGATGATGACCATGACCGGCCCGCTCAACTCATCGCGGTGCTCGAGATCAGGAAGATCTCGTAAAATACCATGCATCAGGCGACGATCGCGCCGGCTTGCATTTTCGATGATGGCGACGGTCGTCTCGGGCGGCAGGCCGGCTTGCATGAGGCGGCCGGCAACGGAAGCGGCGACAGTCCGTCCCATATATACAGCGATGGTGGCGCCAGATACGGCCAAACTCGCCCAATCGGGCAACACATCGCCTGTGAGATCGTGACCCGTTGTGAAAACCAAGGACGACGCAACGCCGCGCAGCGTCAACGGCAATTCGAAATCGGCAGCAGCGGCGAAAGCCGAGGTGATGCCGGGAACAATCTCATAGCCGATGCCGGCGGCGCGCAGAGCCGCCATTTCTTCGCCGGCACGGCCGTAAACCAGCGGATCGCCGGACTTCAGCCGCACAACGCGCTTGCCTTCACGGCCGAGCTGCACCAGCAGATCGTTGATCTCTTCCTGCGATTTGCTGTGGCACCCCTTGCGCTTGCCGACGGAGAGGCGCTCCGCATCGCGGCGGCCCATGTCGACGATCGCCTGCGGCACGAGGGCATCATAGACGATGACATCGGCTTCCATCATGACGCGCTGTGCGCGTAGCGTCAGGAGATCTTCCGCGCCAGGACCTGCGCCGACCAGCCAGATACGGCCCTCGATTTCACGCGACGACTGCAGCAACTCATCCGCCGCCCGCTCCGCCTGCGCGACATGGCCTGCATTGACGGCATCGGCGACCGGTCCGGAAAAGAACTGCCGCCAGAAGACGCGGCGAGCAACACCACGCGCCACGAAACGCTCAACCGGCTTGCGATAGCGCGTCGCCAGTTCCGCCAGCTTGCCGAGCGACGGCGACAGCATCTGATCGATCTGCGCGCGGATCATCTGCGCCAGGACAGGACCGGCGCCTTCCGTGCCGATGGCAACGGCCACAGGAGCGCGATTGACCAGCGCAGGCGTATAGAAATCGCAATAGTCGGGCTGGTCGACGGCGTTTGCCGGGATGCGCTCAGCGCGAGCCGCATCGACGATCGCGCGATCCGCCTCGGCACCGCCAGTAGCAGCAAAGACAAGCGTCGCGCCTTTGACCTGATCGGGTGAAAAATCACCGCGTACGGTTTCGATGCGGTTGGCGATGAGGAAAGCGTGATAATCAGCCTCCGGCGCCTGCGCAAAGGCAACGACTTTCGCCTGTGTGTTCAAAAGCAGCCGCACCTTGGCAAAAGCTTCGTCACCATTGCCGAAGACAGCCGCCATCCTTCCTTCCACGCGGAAGAAAGCGGGAAACACCGAAAGCTGTTCAGTCCTGGGAGGCATCACTATTCCACTTCGAGATTTGGCGAATATCGCCCCTGCGGCCAAGAGATTGAAGAAACAGAAATTCTAATGCCCATGCATGCGCGTATTCTTTTGCTCGACATGACAAGGATTTGAGCAAAACTCACCAGGCGAGCAGATTGCAATAAGCCTATAAAATCTATAGATTTTTATGACTCGGCCCCGTTGCCGAGCTGCTTTATTGCTTGTGGCAAACATAGTCTTTAAGTTATTTACGCATACCGCAGCATTTGCAATCCCGATAGACTGCAGCGAAAATCGTTGGAGAAAACCCTTGTCTGACAATAGCATCGCTGCACGCCTCCTCAACGTCGTCGAGCATGACATCCTGCCCCTGACCCGCAACGGCGTCGCGGCCGGCAACAAGATTTTCGGCGCAGCCATCCTGCGCAAGTCCGATCTCTCGCTCGTCATCGCGGAAACCAACAATGAACTGGAAAACCCGCTCTGGCATGGCGAGGTTCACACCCTCAAGCGCTTCTACGAACTCGGCGAAAAGCCCGCGACCAAGGATTTAATCTTCCTGTCCACGCATGAGCCCTGCACCATGTGCATGTCTGCAATCACCTGGGCGGGCTTCGACAATTTCTACTATTTCTTCAGCCACGAGGACTCCCGGGATGCCTTCGCGATCCCGCACGATCTCAAGATCCTGAAAGAAGTCTTCGGTCTGGAGCCGGGTGGCTATCGCCGCCAAAATGCATTCTGGAACAGCTTTGCCATTTCCGACCTCGTGGAGACGGAAGACGATCCGCGTAAAGGCGAGCTGAAGGACCAGACGGCGCGCATCAAGCAAGCCTATGCCGATCTTTCCGAGAACTACCAGGCATCGAAGAGCGGCAACGACATCCCCTTGAAGTGACAGAGCAAAACTTGAGGCAACGATGGAAGCATCGCGAGACATTTCCCGTCTGATCGAGATCATGGCGGCGCTGCGAAACCCGGAGAGTGGTTGCCCCTGGGATATCGTCCAGACCTTCGAGACCATCAAGCCCTATACGATCGAAGAGGCCTACGAGGTCGCGGATGCGATCGAGCGCAAAGATAATGACGATCTTTGCGACGAGCTCGGCGATCTCCTTCTGCAGGTCGTTTTCCATGCACGGATCGCCGAGGAGGCCGGCGCATTTTCCTTCGGGGATGTCGTGCATGCGATCACCCGCAAGATGATCCGCCGCCATCCGCATGTCTTCGCAGTCTCGGACGCCAAGACCGAGGATGCGGTGACGCTGCAATGGGATCGGATCAAGGCCGAGGAGAAGCGCGAACGGGCCGAACGGCGGGCGACGAGTGGCATCACCGAAGATTTCAAGGCCGGCTTCCTGGGCTCGGTGCAGCGGACCTTCCCTGCCCTGACCGAAGCCTTGAAACTGCAGGAGCGCGCCGCCAAGGTCGGTTTCGACTGGTCTGCGCCGGAGCCGATCCTCGACAAGATCGAAGAGGAGATCGGAGAATTGCGGGCAGCCCTTGCAAGCGGCGACAAGGCCAAGGTCAGTGATGAACTCGGCGATCTGATCTTCGCCGTCGTGAATATCGGCCGGCATGTGAACGCCGATCCAGAACAGGCGCTACGCGGCACAAACACCAAGTTCCGCCGCCGCTTCCATCATATCGAAACGACGCTCGAGGCTGAAGGCGAGACGCTGGAAGGCGCCTCGCTGGAGCGGATGGAAGAGATCTGGCAGTCGGCAAAAGCTATCGAGCGGCAGCTTGCCGGAGTCAAAACGGCCTAAAACACCTATTCCCAGTCTTCGCGCTGCGGCTTCGGACCGTTGCCCATGCGCCGTTCCAATTCAGCCGCTTCGGTCTCTGTCAGGCGAACGTCGAGCGTGACCGTGCCGTCCTCGTTGTCTTCGCGGTTGTCGACGACGGCATGATTGTAAAGCCAGGGCAGCAGCGCCAGCTTTTCGACGGGCAAGGTGATCGTCGTTTCCGTCAGCACGCCGGAGAGGCGCCGGCTGATTTCGTCCATCAGACGATCGACGCCCTCGCCTGTTATCGCTGAGACGGCAATGACGTTTTCCGCGGTCGACGCCTTCTGGACGATGGCGTCATGCGCTTCCGGCTCAAGGCGGTCGATCTTGTTCCAGACCTCGAGGATGCGCTCGGCGCCTTCGGCCTCGCCAATGCCGAGATCGCCGAGAATACGCATGACATCTGCACTCTGGGCCTGATTGTCATCATCGGAGAGGTCCCGCACATGCAAGATCAGGTCAGCTTCCAGCACCTCTTCCAGCGTCGCGCGGAAGGCGGCCACCAGGTGAGTCGGAAGGTCGGAAATGAAGCCGACGGTGTCTGAGAGAATGACGGTACGGCCATGCGGCAGCTTCATGCGGCGCAGCGTCGGATCGAGCGTCGCAAACAGCATGTCTTCCGCCAGTACGCCGGCGCCGGTAATGCGGTTGAACAGCGTCGATTTACCGGCATTGGTATAGCCGACGAGAGCTACGATCGGATGCGGCACCTTTTTGCGCTTGGCGCGATGAAGCTGGCGGGTGCGAACCACCTGCTCCAGTTCGCGCTCCAGCCGGATGATCCGCTCCTGCAGCATGCGCCGGTCGGCTTCGATCTGGGTTTCACCCGGGCCGCCCATGAAGCCCGCACCGCCGCGCTGGCGTTCAAGGTGGGTCCAGCTTCGAACCAGCCGGCCCTTCTGATAGTTCAGATGCGCCAGCTCGACCTGCAGCGTACCTTCCTTGGTGGAGGCGCGGCGGCCGAAGATTTCGAGGATGAGGCCGGTGCGGTCGATGACCTTGGCGTTCCATGCCTTTTCAAGATTGCGCTGCTGCACCGGCGTCAGAGGATGATCGACGATGACGAGGCCGGCGTTGAACTCATCGAGCAGCGCGAGGATTTCTTCGATCTTGCCGGTCCCCAGCAGGGTTGCCGGTCGCGGATCGTTGATCGGAACGATAGAGCCGTTGACGACATCGAGGTCGATGGCGAGCGCAAGGCCTTTGGCCTCTTCCAGCCGGCTTTCGGGCGGTCGAGTGACAGAGATGGCATTGTCGGCTTGAGCTGTCCGTGCAGCACGCGCCTGCTTCAATACAGGCACGACGACAACAGCGCGCATATCATCCCGGTGTTTTACGGTCTCCGGAATGAGGGAATCATTTTTGGTATCGCGTGTCGTGATAACGGCAAGTCCCAGTTAGGATGCGGCTTCTTCGCTCTCGAACATCTGCATCGGCTGACCCGGCATGATCGTCGAGATCGCATGCTTGTACACGAGCTGCGAATGGCCATCACGGCGGAGCAGGACGCAGAAATTGTCGAATGAGGTTACGACACCTGTGAGCTTCACGCCGTTAATCAAGAAAATCGTGAGTGAAATCTTTTGCTTGCGAACAGTATTGAGAAACAAGTCCTGCAAGTTCTGAGAACGTTCCGCCATCGCGCCGCTTCTTTCTTTTTTGCCGACCTGAGCCGGTTGAATGTCATGGTATACAGAGGTCCCGGACGGGAGATACCCTCATTCTCTCCCCCCAGCGAATGTTGGTATCAAATCGCAGTCTTTTCCGCAACGTCGAAAAAGGCTTCACGAATTTTCTGTGACATGCTGCCCGGATGACCGTTCGCTATCGTCTCTCCATCGATAGAAACGACCGGAAAACAGATACTTGTCGCCGCGGTGATGAAGACTTCGCGGGCCTTCATCATCTCCTCGACCGAGAAGAATCGCTCGACGATCGTCACATCGAGCTTGGCTGCGACGTCCATTAGCGTCGTCCGGGTGATGCCGCGCAGGATGCCGTGCTCGGCGGGGCGCGTAACGAGATTTCCGTCATGATCAACGATCCAGACGTTGGTGGCCGCACCTTCCTTCACCATGCCATTGTGGTCGATATAGATCGCCTCCTGGGCGCCGGCCTCCTTGGCCTGCTGGCGGGCCATGGCGTTCGGGAGTAGGCCGACCGACTTGATATCCACCCGATCCCAGCGATTGTCGCGAACGGTGATCGCCTTGATGCCGTTGGCGTTCTTCATGGCGATGACGGACTGATCGGTGCTCTTGGCAGTGACGACGATCGAGGACGGCGTGCCGGCCGGCGGAAAGACGTGATCGCGGCGGGCGACGCCACGCGTGACCTGCAGGTAGAACAGGCCATTGCGGACATGGTTGCGGCGCAGCGTCTCGCGAATCACCAGCACCAATGCCTGACGCGTCATCGGCCAGGCGATTCGTAGCTCGCTCAGCGAACGGTTTAGGCGATCGAGATGGCGCGTCAGGTCGACAATCACGCCATGACGGGCCTCGCACACCTCGTAGACCCCATCGGCGAACTGATAGCCGCGGTCCTCGATATGCACCATGGCATCGCTGTGCTTGACGTAGCGACCGTTGACATAAGCTATTCTCGGCATGGAAGCCCCTGATCCGAATTCTATGATGTTTGAAATGTCGGGCGACTGATCAGACGCCCAACGACTTCAGCTTGCGGTGCAGCGCCGAGCGCTCCATGCCGACAAATTCTGCAGTGCGCGAGATATTGCCGCCGAAGCGGTTGATCTGAGCGATGAGATAATCGCGCTCGAACATTTCGCGCGCTTCGCGCAGTGGTAGCGTCATGATGTGATAATCGTTCTTGGCGGAGACCTTCGGCAACATATCGCCAAGGTCGGTCGGCAGCATTTCCGCCGTGATCGGCGTTTCCGCCCCATCGGAGCGGGCCAGGATCATCAGCCGCTCGATATTGTTGCGAAGCTGGCGGATATTGCCTGGCCAGTCGTGCGCCTGCAGCACGGCCATGGCATCATCACCGATGCGGCGCGGACGGATGCCCGCCTGTTCCGAAATCTGACGCATCAGCTGATCGACGAGGAAGGGGATATCTTCGCGGCGCTCGGCAAGAGCCGGCACGCGCACAGGCACGACGGCGAGGCGATGATAGAGATCTTCGCGGAACAGCCCCTCGGCAATGCGGCTCTCGAGGTTATAGGCGGTAGACGAGATGATGCGCACATCCACCTTGACGCGCTTGGAACCGCCGACGCGCTCGAACTGCTGGTCAACGAGCACGCGCAGGATCTTATTCTGTGTCTCGCGCGGCATTTCACCGACTTCGTCGAGATAAAGAATGCCGCGATGAGCCTCCTCCAAGGCACCGATCTTGCGCGCCTGGCCCGGCGAGCCTTCGGTGCCGAACAGGGCGATTTCCATGCGCTCCGGCGTAATGGTGGCGGCATTCAGCGCCACGAACGGACCATTGGCACGCGCCGACTTCTTGTGGATCATGCGGGCCACGAGCTCCTTGCCGGAGCCCGACGGACCGAAGATCATGATGCGGCTGTTGGTCGGCGATACCTTGTCGATCGTCTGGCGCAGCTGCGAAACGGCAACCGACGTGCCGATCAATTCCACCGCGTCGCCGGTGCGGCGCTTCAGCTCGGAGACCTCACGCTTCAGCTTGGAATTTTCCAACGCACGCTCGGCGATCAGGATCAGGCGATCGGCCTTGAACGGCTTTTCGATGAAGTCGAAAGCGCCGCGCTTGATGGCGGAGACGGCCGTCTCGATATTGCCGTGACCGGAGATCATGACGACTGGCAGCTCGGGATGGCGCGCCTTGATCTCGTCCAATAGCGCCAGACCATCGAGCTTGCTGCCCTGCATCCAGATATCAAGGAAGATGAGCCGCGGCGCACGATCGGAAATCGCGGCGAGCGCGCTGTCGCTGTCATGCGCGGTGCGGGTTTCGTGGCCCTCATCCGAAAGAATTCCCGAAACGATTTCGCGAATGTCTTCCTCGTCATCCACTACGAGAATGTCAGATGCCATAGACGCTTTCCTTGTCACTTGCTGTCGGGGCGACGGCGGCTTGCTCACGGCGCGGCAGATGCACGCGGATCATGGCCCCCCTGCCCTGGTCGAAATCGGCCGGCGCGTCGTGGAGTTCGATCTGCCCGCCATGGTCTTCAATGATCTTCTTGACGATGGCGAGGCCGAGGCCGGTGCCCTTCTCGCGCATCGTCATGTAGGGTTCGAGAATGCTGTGCCGGTTCTCGACCGGTAGACCGCGGCCATTGTCGATGACATCGACCGTGAAGCGGTCGCGATCCGGGTCCAGAGACGAACGCACCAGGATTTTCGGCTGCTCGCGCGCTTGATCGCTCGGTACACCCTCGATCGCCTCGACGGCATTCTTGATGAGGTTGCCGAAGGCCTGGCCGAGCATACGGGCATCGAACATGCCTTCCAGCCGTTCGTCGCCCAGTTCGCGCTCGAATTTGACGTGATTGTTGCCCATTTCGCGCAGGAAGACTGCATCGCGTAGAATATCTCGCAGATCGGTCGGCTCCATGGTCGGCTTCGGCATGCGGGCGAAGGAGGAGAACTCGTCGACCATGCGGCCGATATCGCCTACCTGCCGGATGATAGTATCCGTGCATTGGTCGAAAACCGGGCGGTCGGCGTCGGCGATATTCTTGCCGAAACGGCGGCGGATGCGCTCGGCCGACAGCTGAATGGGCGTCAACGGGTTTTTGATCTCATGCGCGATACGGCGTGCAACGTCGGCCCAGGCCGTCGAACGCTGCGCGATAACCAGATCGGTGATGTCGTCGAGGGTAATAACGTAGGATTCATTGGCGTCACGCGATTCCTCGCGCGTCACCTGAACACTAAGCGTGCGTACCGTTCCGCCGCGAACAAGACTGATCTGCTTGCGGAAATCACTGCGATGGCGCGTTGTCGCCTCGGTAACGACCTGCTCGACCTCGGGGGCGATCTCCGACAAGTTCTTGCCGATCAGTTCGTCGCTCTTGAGCGTCAGCAGATCTTCGGCGGAGGTGTTGACGATGGTGATACGCCGATCATGCTCGACGCCGATCACCGCTGCCGTCACACCCGACAGCACGGCTTCGATGAAGCGGCGGCGATCGTCGACTTCATCCTTCGCTTCCAGAATCTCATCGCGCTGGGTACGAATTTCGGAAATCATCTTGTTGAAGGTGCGCGAGAGACTGCCGACATCGCCATCGGCCGAGCGTACCGGCACCAGCACGTTCATGTTGCCCGAGGCAACATTGTCTGCGGCGCTGATGAGAAGGCGGATCGGCCGCACAATGCGGTCAGCGATCGCAATCGCGGTCCAGATTGCCGCCAAAAGCACGATCAGAGCAAAGCCGATATAGAGGACGGCGAAGGCAATCTGAAGCGACATGCGGCCGGCTTCCATCGCCTTGTATTCGACGGTGTTGTCTTCAACCATACGCATGGCATTCATGACGCGTGGGTCGACAGCGCGCACGGTGTAGAGGAATGAACCCGGAAGCTCGTCCAGCTTGATGACCGCGCCGACGAGGTTGGTCACACCGGGCGGGATGAGCGTCGGCTGGCCATTGGCTGAAGAGTCCAACGCATCCTTCGGGATGGCCGGCAGTGGGCGTTCGGTCTTGATATCGGCCTGGACGATAGCGGTGCCATCGCGCCGCACCAGAAAGGCGCCCAGCAAGCCGCGTCCCCGCGCCTGCCGGGTCATCAGATCGGCAAAACCGGTGCGATCGAGGTTGAAGAGCGAGCGATTCCGTTCCAGATCGTTCGCCATCGAGACGGTCTGGCCCTGAAGATAGCTCGCATTCTCCATCAAATAGGCCTGCGCGACGTTCTGCGAGGAGCTGATGATCTGCTGCGTGCGCACGCCGAACCAGCGATCCAGACCGACATTGAGCGTCAGGCTGGCAACGATGGCGACGAGGATCGCCGGCGTGATCGCGACGATCGAGAAAAGAACGACGATGCGTATATGCAGGCGGGCTGCCGCACGGCCACGGCTGCGCGCCTTCATCAGCCGCGCCACTTCACGAGCGATCAGAGCAATCAGCCCCAGCACGAACAGGCCGTTAATGACGACAGAGGTGAAGACGACCGAGGAGGTCGGGGCAATCGGGGTCAACCCGAGAAGCATCAACAAGGTCGCGATAGCGCACAAAAGCGCACCGCCGGCCAAGATCAGACCAGGTAGGGCAAAGGAAGCACGACGGTCCGTCACCTTAACAACCGTCTCGTCGCTCGCCGCCGGCGACACCGCGTCCTGCATCATTCCCATCAATCTCCACGCCCGAGCGACGGTCGGCGCCCTGGTCGAATCGCACAGCGCTATGGCACGGGTGCGAGAGACAGGCAGAGGCGGAAACTGTCGTTCGGTTTCGCGCTGAAGCGAAACCTTTATTTCACGTCACTTCTGCAACATGTTGAAAAACCAGACGAACTCCTGTTCCTACAAGAGCGGCCAGATGAATCGCCACCGCAAAAACGACGAATCTGCTGCGTGACCTTTAAGCAACGCATTGTGGCGAAAATGCAACGCATGGGATTGCATTGTCAAGCCGTGCGGGAGCTTCTGTAAACCGAAACACCCAGTTCTCTGATCTTTTTGCGCAGCGTATTGCGGTTGAGGCCCAAAAGATCGGCCGCCTTGATCTGATTGCCGCGTGTGGCGGTCAAGGCGGCGAGAATCAACGGGTATTCCATTTCGGTCAATACGCGGTCGTAGAGGCCCGGCGGCGGCAGGTTCTCACCGAAACTGGCGAAATAGGTCCGCATGTTCTCCTCCACCGCCTGCGCAATGGTCATGGAGCCGGTGCGGACCGGGCCTTTCTCGATCGGGCTGTCGGGCACGTCGGCACGCAGCTCCGCTTCGATGATCTCCTTGGTAATGACATCCTGCGGATAAAGCGCCATCAGCCGGCGGATAAGATTTTCCAGCTCGCGAACGTTGCCGGGCCAGGGATAGGCCTTCATGAGTTCGAGCGCTTCCTGATCGAAACGCTTGGAACCAAGCCCCTCTTTCTCAGCCTGCTGGATGAAATGACGCACCAGATCGGGAATATCCTCGGCACGATCGCGCAGCGGCGGCAGGCGCAGCGGCACGACGTTGAGGCGGTAATAGAGATCCTCACGGAAGAGGCCCTGGTTGATAGCCTGCTTCAGGTCCTTGTTGGTGGCGGCAACGATGCGGACGTCAGTGCGGATCGGGGTACGGCCGCCGACGGTGGTATATTCGCCCTGCTGCAGCACGCGCAGCAGGCGCGTTTGCGCATCCATCGGCATATCGCCGATTTCGTCGAGGAACAGCGTGCCGCCTTCTGCCTGCTCGAAGCGGCCCGTCGAGCGGGTCTGCGCGCCGGTGAAGGCACCCTTCTCGTGGCCGAACAGTTCGGATTCGATCAGGTCGCGCGGGATGGCCGCCATGTTGATGGCCACAAAGGGACCGTTACGGCGCTTGCCGTAATCATGCAGGGCACGCGCTACCAGTTCCTTACCGGTACCGGATTCGCCGGTGATCATCAGCGTCAAATCGGTCTGCATCAGGCGTGCGAGCACGCGGTAGATTTCCTGCATCGCGGCGGATCGGCCGACGAGCGGCATACCGTCCTGCATGTCATCATCGATTTTTGCCGGCTTGCGCTTCGGCTCCGACAGCGCGCGACCGACGATCGCGATCAGCTCGGTCAGGTCGAAGGGCTTCGGAAGATAGTCGTAGGCGCCCTTCTCCGATGCCTTGATGGCCGTCATGAAGGTGTTCTGCGCACTCATGACCAGAACAGGCAAATCCGGCCTCGCCTTTTTGATGCGCGGCAGCAGATCGAATGCGTTTTCGTCGGGCATGACGACGTCGGTTACGACAAGGTCGCCTTCGCCGGCGGAGACCCAACGCCAGAGCGTGGCGGCGTTCGATGTGATGCGTACATCGTAACCCGCGCGGCTCAAAGCCTGGTTGAGCACGGTGCGGATGGCCGCATCGTCATCGGCGACAAGGATCGTGGCTGTCATCGAGTAGTCCCTGTAGAGTTCGGAAGTGGGGCATCTTCTGAGGTGATGCCCTTGGAGGCAGGCATCAAAACACGGAAAGTGGTACGATGGTTCTGGCTGTCGCATTCGACGATGCCGCCGTGGTCGCCGATGATCTTGGCAACCAGCGCAAGGCCGAGACCGGTTCCGTTCGTCTTGGTGGTGATGAACGGATCGAAAAGATGCGGCACGAGATCGGCCGGCACGCCCGGACCATTGTCGATGACGCAGAATTCCAGCGGCAGCGAGATCTTCTCGCGCGTGCCAGCAACCGAAAGCCGAATGCCGGGGCGATAGGCCGTCGTCAGCATGATCTCGCCATCCTGACGGTCGCCCACCGCTTCAGCGGCGTTCTTCACCAGATTGAGGAAGACCTGCACGAGCTGATCCCGGTTTGCGAAAACCGCCGGCAGAGAGGGGTCGTAATTCTCCGAAATCTTGATATTTCGGGCAAAGCCGGCCTTGGCGACGGCCTTCACATGATCGAGCACGGAATGGATATTGACGGGAACGCGATCGACGGGCCGTTCATCGGAGAAAACCTCCATACGGTCGACCAGCGAGACGATGCGGTCCGTCTCGTCGCAAATGAGGCGCGTTAGCGCGCGATCGTCGTCCTCGACCGATTGTTCGAGCAACTGCGCGGCGCCGCGAATACCTGACAGCGGGTTCTTGATCTCATGCGCCAGCATGGAGGCAAGGCCCGTGACCGAGCGGGCTGCGGCACGATGTGTCAATTGCCGGTCGATCTTGTCGGCCATGGAGCGCTCCTGGAACACCACCACCACAGAGCCGGGGTCGCTGGAAACCGGCGCAACATAGAGATCGACCAGCTTGTCCTGTCCGAGACGTGGCGAGCTCAGATCGACGCGATATTCATTCACTGGTGCGCGGCGTTCGCGCACCTGATCGATCAGCGCCAGCAAAGGGCTGCCGAAGGGAATGAAGCTGGAGATCTTGTAGCGCGACAGATGCGATGCGCTGGCGCCGAAGAAGGCTTCCGCCTCCCAGTTGGCAAAGGCAATGAGGCCGGCCTCGTCGACCATGACGACGGGGTTCTGGATCGCATTGAGAACGGCCATGGCCACGGAGTTGGCCGGGCTATCACCGGCACCGGAGCTGGATTTCGAAGTCATGCAGCCTCCTGAATGCGGTGAGCGAGATCAGCGCCTGCCTGCAGCGCGGCTCGGAAGGATACAGCAACCTCGCCGCTCTCTTTCGACGTCATGATCTTTGCCTTGTCGGCGCCCATTGTCGCCGGCGCATAGCGGTCGAGATACCAGGCGAGATGCTTGCGGGCATGGCGAATGCCGACCGCCTCGCCATAGAACTCCAGCATCATGCGATAATGTTCGAGCGCGATCTCGACGATCTCATCGCGGCTGGGCTCGCGATGCCCTGCCAGCACACCCGCATGCCATGGACGGCCCTGGCAGCCACGGCCGATCATGACGGCGTCAGCGCCGGAGCGACGTAGGATTTCCTGCGCGTCCTCAACCGTTTCGACATCGCCATTGGCGACAAGCGGAATGGAGATCGCGTCGCGCACGGCGCGGATCGCATCCCAATCCGCCCTGCCCTCGTAGAACTGCATGCGCGTGCGGCCATGAATGGTGACGAGTTGAACACCGGCCTCTTCGGCGCGCCGCGCGATATAAGGCGCATTGATGGAATTCTCGTCCCAGCCGAGCCGCATCTTCAGCGTCACGGGGATGTCCACCGCACTTACGGTCGCTTCGATCAATGTCAGCGCATGGTCCGGGTCACGCATCAGTGCCGAGCCGGAATAGCCGCCAATCACCTTCTTGGCCGGACATCCCATATTGATATCGATGATATCGGCGCCATTATCCGCGGCGATCTTTGCAGCCTCGGCCATCCAACGCGCTTCACGGCCCGCGAGCTGCACCATATGCGGCTTCAAGCCGGCGCTCTTCAAACGCGCCCAGGATTCGGCAGTATCCTGAACTAGCTCACGACTAGCGACCATTTCCGTGACGACCAGGCCGGCGCCATAGCGTAAAGCCAGCTGCCGGAAAGGAAGATCGGTCACGCCCGACATCGGCGCCAGGATCACGCGATTCCGGATGGATACGGAGCCGATGGAAAATGGAGCTGCAAGCTTGGAAGAAAGCAAATGATTATCTTTCGGGCACACCATACATCTGCACTATTTTTAGACACGCTTTGAAAGTTTGCCAAGGGGTTTCGAAGAATCCCGATATTTTTTGGGCAGATGCTGGAAAATAATCGGTCGAGGCGATAGACCCTGCTGGAGCAGGATCCCGTTTTGGCGATCTATTTAGCATGTGCTTATTCAAAAGCTCTACGCTTTTCAAAGCCATGCCGCAGACGGAGCCTTTCATCCTTCGGGGGTTTATGACGCAAATGCATTCAAAGCAACCGCTGTCGGTGGGAATCGTGATCGTTGCCGCCGGGCGCGGCGAGCGGGCTGGCTCTCCGGAAGAAGGCCCCAAGCAATATCGCCCGATCGGCGGCAGAGCGGTTATTGCGCATACGCTTGAAAAATTCGTGACATGGCCGCAGGCATCAAAGATCGTCGTCGTCATCCACCGCGATGATGAGGGGCTGCTGGGCGCGGCGCTGAAGCAGGTTTCAGGCCTGCCTGAGATCAAGATCGCCTTCGGTGGGGCGACTCGCCAGCAATCCGTGCTTGCCGGGCTGCGCGCGTTGAGAGATAGCGATGTCACACACGTGATGATCCACGATGCCGTGCGCCCGTTCTTCGATCATGATCTGCTCGACCGAGTGGCCGTAGTGCTCGCGGGTGGCGCGCCAGCGGTGCTGCCGGCCATGCCTGTCACCGACACGCTGAAGCGCGGCAATGCCGATGGACTGGTCGTCGACACCGTGCCTCGCGCCGGGCTTCATGCCGCCCAAACGCCGCAATCCTTCCGCTTGGCCGATATTCTTGCCGCGCATGAAAAGGCCGAAGCCGACGGCAAGATTGATTTCACCGACGATGCGGCAATCGCGGAATGGTGTAACCTACCGGTGACATTGGTAATCGGCAGCGCCGACAATGTGAAGCTGACAATCAAGAGGGATATTGCCATGGCCGATGAAAAGCTCAGTGCCGCGCTGCTGCCGGACGTGCGCACCGGCAACGGCTATGATGTCCATCAACTGGGGCCTGGCGATGGCGTTACCCTCTGTGGCGTGTTCATTCCGCATGACCAGAAGCTGAAGGGGCATTCGGACGCTGATGTTGCCCTGCACGCGCTGACGGACGCGCTTCTTGCCACCTGCGGCGCCGGCGATATTGGCGATCATTTTCCGCCCTCCGATCCGCAATGGAAGGGTGCACCGTCGCGCATCTTCATCGAGCACGCGGCAAAGATCGTGCGCGAACGCGGCGGCACTATCATGAATGCGGATGTCTCGCTGATCGCCGAGGCGCCGAAGCTCGGGCCGCATCGTGACGTCATGCGCGCCAAGCTTTCCGAATTCCTCGGCATCAGCATCGATCGGTGTTCGGTCAAGGCAACGACAAACGAGAAGATCGGCTTCGTCGGCCGCCGCGAAGGCATCGCCGCCATTGCGACAGCCACCGTCGTCTATCGCGGAGGCAAGGCATAATGCACTTTCCCGATGAGATTATCGCGCTTGCGCAAAAGATCGTGGCTGACTTCACCGCAAAAGGCTGGATGGTCGCGACGGCAGAATCCTGCACCGGCGGGTTAATTGCTGGCGCTCTCACCGAGATTCCAGGTTCGTCCGCCGTGGTCGATCGCGGCTTCGTCACATACACCAATACCGCCAAGATGGAGATGCTCGGCGTTCAGGAGCAGACGCTGGCGCAATTCGGTGCGGTGTCGAAGGAAACGGCGCTGCAGATGGTGCATGGCGCCCTCTTCCGCTCTCGAGCCGATTTTGCCGTGGCGGTCACGGGTATCGCCGGTCCCGGCGGCGGCTCCGCGGAAAAGCCCGTCGGGCTCGTTCATCTGGCCGCCAAGGGGCGAAGCGGCAGGATCATCCATCGTGAAATGCGCTACAGCGACATCGGCCGCGACAAGGTTCGGCTCGCCACGTTACGGACGGCATTGGAGATGCTTGTCACGCTCGCTCAATGAGCGGGAGCGGCTTCAAGCATAGATTTTGTTCGCGCGCGTCTCAAAGGCATCCGTGAACATGCGGAAGGCCCGATCGAACATCGATCCCATCAAAGCACCGAGAATACGGCTCTTGAACTCGTAGTCGATGAAGAAGTCGATGACGCTGCCGCCATTCTCCGCCGGCTGAAAGCGCCAGCGATTGTCGAGATACTTGAACGGTCCATCGATGTATTTCACGTCGATCGCGCGATCCGCTTTGTTCAGCAGCACCTGTGTGGTGAACGTCTCGCGGATGGCCTTATACCCGACCGTCATATCGGCAACGAGCAAGGTCTTACCGTCCCGTTCCTTGCGGCTGCGAACCGTGAGCGCGTCACAAAGCGGCAGGAATTCCGGATAACGCTCCACATCGGCGACGAGGTCGAACATCTGGTCGGGCGAATGCGGAACGGGGCGATGGGTTTCGAACTGAGGCATGAGCCGCAATTAAGCAGGACGACAGAGAAGATCAAGAAGCTGACGCATTTCACCACGGGATTTCAGCTGTAAAACCGGCACATTGGGGCCGTGCTCGGCAAGCCCGGCAAGGACTCTAGGCGTGAATTTTTCCTCAAATGTCCAAATAAAGCGCAGAAACTCCCAATCGACTTTCTCGATGCAGCCCGGTGCCATTTCCGGGCGCGTGCGGCCCATCCACTTGATCCAGCGAGAAATAGCACCCCAGATGCATAGTAAGCGAGGCATCCGCACCCATATGACCAAATCAGTACGCGGCAGGCGTATGTCGAATGTCGAGGGATTGGTCCCGTCCATGATCCATCGCTCGCCCTGCACCTTGGTGACGATGATGGCGCGCTGCTCGTCCCTGTCGCGCTGAACCCAGCCCGGCAGCCACAAAACGTCGCGATCGATCGACACATAAGTAAGACCGAACCGAGTGACTATCTGCTGCGAGAGGGTCGACTTTCCTCCGCCGGAGCAGCCCATGACAAGGATTCGGTTCGCCCTGCGGATATGATCGGCTGCTTCAGCGAGATCGTACACTTCGCTACGCAACGCAGGATTCATCACTTGATCCATCACACAGCCTCTCAGATCTTGCTTCGAAAGCGTGACAGCAATTCCTCACCGTCGCTGTAGGATTTCAACGTCACAACAGGCACATGGCTGCCGTACCGTGCCAGCATCTCCTGAAACTGCGGTGCTTCTTCTCGCTCGAACGTCCAGATATAACGAAGGAATTTCCAATCCAGCCGCTCGGGGCATCCGGGCGCCATTTCGGGCCGCGACCGGCCGCGGTAGCGCAGCCAGCGCGAAATCACACCGCGGAGTGCCACGTATCGCGGTGGGCGTCGCCATATAACGAGGTCGGTGCGCGGCAGCCGCAAGGGCAAGGTTCCGGGGCTGTTGCCGTCCATGATCCAGCGTGGTCCGGCAACCGCCTGCTCGATCAGCACGATGGCTTCCGGGCGCGGGCGCGATTTCCAGCCGGGCAGCCAGAAGATATCGCGATCCATCGAAACATAGGTCAACCCACGCAGCGACGCGATGGCCTGCGCGAGCGTGCTCTTGCCTGTGCCGGAACAGCCAATGATGAGAATACGATCTGCTTTTTCGACGATGCGTGCCGCCTCATCGATATCGACGGCACGGACGAGCGCATGCGGCGCGACGATCTGCTCCACGGTCCAGCTCCATAATCGAATCGAAAGCGCCGATACCGGTGACAAACGGCGGCGTGTTCCTTAGGCCGCGTCAATGACAAAGAGATGACAGCGCGAACAAAAACCGCAGCACAATCGCCGCGGTTCTTTCGAATCCCAAAATGAATCTTGTTCGGTTTATTCGGCAGCCAGCAGCAGCTTCTTTTCGCGGGCAGCACGAAGCCGCTCGAAATCGTCACCAGCATGATGGGACGAGCGCGTCAGCGGGCTGGAAGCGACCATCAGAAAGCCCTTGCTGTAGGCCACCGTCTCATAGGACTTGAACTCTTCCGGCGTGACGAAGCTCATGACCTGATGATGCTTGCGCGTCGGCTGCAGATACTGGCCGATGGTCAGGAAGTCAACGTCAGCGGTGCGCAGATCGTCCATCAGCTGCAGCACTTCATTCCGCTCCTCGCCGAGACCGACCATGATGCCGGACTTGGTGAACATGGTGGGGTCTAGTTCCTTGACCCGCTGCAGGAGGCGGACGGAGTGGAAGTAGCGCGCGCCGGGGCGAACCGTCAGGTAATTGCCGGGCACAGTTTCCAGATTGTGGTTGAAGACGTCCGGCTTGGCGGCGACGACGCGCTCCAAAGCGCCCGGCTTCTTCAAAAAGTCCGGCGTCAGGATCTCGATCGTGGTCGAGGGCGAAGCGGCGCGGATCGCCCAGATGACTTTCTCGAAGTGCTCGGCGCCGCCGTCTTCCAGATCGTCGCGGTCGACGGAGGTGATGACGACGTGGCTAAGGCCCATCTGCTTGACGGCCTTGGCGACGTTTTCCGGCTCGGCCATGTCGAGCGCGTTCGGTTTGCCGGTCGCGACGTTGCAGAAGGCACAGGCGCGTGTGCAGATCTCGCCCATGATCATGAAGGTGGCGTGCTTCTTATCCCAGCACTCGCCGATATTCGGGCAGCCGGCTTCCTCGCAGACCGTGACGAGCTTGTGCTCCTTCACGATCGAGCGGGTCTCGGCATAGCCCTTCGATGTCGGCGCCTTCACGCGGATCCAGTCCGGCTTGCGCATGACTTCCGTATCCGGCCGATGCGCCTTTTCCGGGTGTCGCACGCGCTTTGCGTCCGGGTTGATCGTGTCGAGAATAGTGACCATGGAACGTCTACTTTCCGCCGCTTGAAATGCGGCCCTTCATCGCCGAGCGAATTTGGCGAGGAATATCAGAATGCATGCACCGATGAAACCGGTGATGAAAAAGCCGAGACGGCCGCCGGGAACGCCGACATGCAGGGCCACCATTAGCGCTGCAGCCACGACCGAACCGGCAATGCCGAGGATGATGTTCAGGATGATGCCGTAACGCGCATCCATCAGCTTGCCCGCGAGCCAGCCCGCAAGACCGCCGATGATGATCAGACCCAGCCAACCTACGCTTTCCATCAAACCCTCGTTCGGGCGCCCTTCAGGACAGTTCCGTCGGGCATCGCCTTGCGTCTTAATGATGATGCTCTAGGCGATCAATCTCGCCAAGAGCACCACGATGATTGCGCCGACCGTGGCATGGATGATCTCCACCACAAGCGCATTTTCAATGCCGAGCGATATCCCGAAATAATGGAACAGGAAACCGCCCACGAAAGCGCCGATCACGCCGCTCACCAGACAACTGATGAGCCCGCCTCCTCCAACGATCAGGCTCGCGAGAAAACCCGCGACCAGGCCGATGAGAAGAAAGACGATCCAACCTTCCGTCGTGATAGACATGTTGATTTCCCTTCCTGTTTTCCACCCCTTGGATAAAGAGCATGGCAGGAAATTATCAAGCGTTCAGCACCCGGCCGTAGGCGTCCAGTACGGCTTCCTTCATCGTTTCCGAAACGGTCGGATGCGGGAAGATCGTGTGCATCAGCTCTTCTTCCGTCGTCTCCAGATTCATGGCGACGACGAAACCCTGGATAAGTTCGGTAACCTCGGCGCCGACCATGTGCGCACCCAGAAGTTCGCCGGTCTTCTTGTCGAAGATGACCTTGCAGAGGCCCTGATCCTCGCCGAGCGCGATCGCCTTGCCGTTGGCAACGAAGGAGAAGCGGCCGACGCGGATATCGCGGCCGAGTTCCTTGGCCTTGGCTTCGGTCAGGCCGACGGAGGCAACCTGCGGCTGGCAATAGGTGCAGCCCGGAACCTTGCCCTTGTCGGTCGGATGAACATTCGGCAGACCGGCGATCTTCTCGATGCAGACGACGCCCTCGTGCTCGGCCTTGTGGGCGAGCATCGGCGGGCCGGCAACGTCGCCGATGGCGTAAATGCCGGGGACATTAGTCTTGCCGTAGCCATCGATGACGACGCAGCCACGGTCGGTCTTCACGCCGAGCGCCTCGAGGCCGAGATTCTCGATGTTGCCCTGTACGCCAACCGCGGAGATCATCCGGTCAGCAATGATCTGCTGAACCTTGCCGTCTTCCGTCTCGACATGGGCGGTGATGCTGTTGGCCGCCTTATCGACCTTCGTGACCTTCGCCTTGGTGAAGATCTTCAGGCCGCGCTTTTCGAGCTGCTTGCGAGCGATGCCGGAGATTTCGGCATCTTCAACCGGCATGATCGTCGGCATGACTTCGACGACGGTAACGTCGACGCCCATGGAGCGATAGAAGCTCGCGAATTCGATGCCGATCGCGCCCGAGCCCATGACGAGCAGCGACTTGGGCAGGAAATCCGGCTTCAACGCTTCGAAATAGGTCCAGATCAGCTTGCCATCCGGCTCGATGCCGGGCAGTGCACGCGGACGGGCGCCGGTCGCGACGATGATGTGCTTGGCGGTGTAGGTGCCCTCGCCCTTGACGTTCTTCGGCACCGGATGCTGTGGCTCGACGACCGGCTTGGTCGACTTGCCGACAACGATTTCGCCGGGCTTGGTGATCTTGGCTTCGCCCCAGATCACATCGACCTTGTTCTTCTTCATGAGGAAACCGACGCCTTGATTGAGGCGAGCGGAGACGCCGCGCGAGCGGGCAACCACGGCCTTCACATCAGCGCTCACCTTGCCTTCGAGAACGAGGCCGTAATCCTTCAGATGGTTGGAATGATCGAGAATTTCAGCCGAACGGAGCAGCGCCTTCGTGGGAATGCAGCCCCAGTTGAGGCAGATGCCGCCCAGGTGCTCGCGCTCGACGATCGCGGTCTTCAGGCCAAGCTGACCGGCGCGCACGGCGGCGACATAACCGCCCGGGCCGGAGCCGATGATAATGACGTCGTAATTCTCAGCCATGTGTTTCCTGCCTTATTGGTGGCGGCGGATCGAAGCCGGCGCCTTGAATCTATCAGAGACCGAGCATCATCCGCACGATCGGCTCGAGGCCGCGACCGAGCGCCCGGGTGTTTTCCGCATCGAGATGAACGCCATCGAGCGGCGTGGTGACGGCAACCGTATTGGCATCGAAAAAGCCGCAACCCAGTTCATCTGCCAGGTCGCTATAGAGCGTCGGCAGCTTGCTCGATTCCTTGACCGCGCCGAGAAAGCTTGCCGCAAAAGCGGCATTGGCTGTCTCGGTGATTGCCGGCGGGGCGACGATGAGGATATCGGGCACCTCGTAGTCGAACCCCCAGGCGTGATTGCGCACCAGTTGGACCAAGCGGCTGATGCCCTGCAGAGCGGCAAAGGCCGAACCGGCGACGACCGGCTTCATGTCGTTGGTGCCGAGCATGATGATGACGAGATCCAGCGGATTGTGAGACTGCAGGATCGTCGGCAGGATTCTCGCGCCGTTGCGGTCGCAATCGGCGAGATGATCGTCGAACGCGGTCGTGCGGCCGTTCAATCCTTCTGGGATCACGCGCACTTGGTTGCCGAGCGCCTTTTGCAAGACACTCGGCCACCGATCTTCATAGGCATGACGGCCGACCGTTTCGGCACTGTAGCCCCATGTCAGCGAGTCGCCGTAACACAGAACAGTCTTGGTCATTCATGCCCTCCGTGTTGCCAAAGCTCAGACGAGCATCCCCATCGGATTTTCGATGTAGCCCTTGAAGGCTGCCAGGAGCTCGGCGCCGAGCGCACCGTCGACGGCGCGGTGGTCGGTCGACAGCGTGACGGTCATCACGTTGGCAATTACCATTTCGCCCTTCTTGACGATGACGCGCTGCTCGCCCGCGCCGACGGCCAGGATGGTTGCATGCGGCGGGTTGACGACGGCGGCGAAGTTCTTGACGCCCATCATTCCCATGTTCGACACCGCAGTCGTACCGCCCTGATACTCCTCGGGCTTGAGCTTGCGCTCCTTGGCGCGCTTGCCGTAGTCCTTCATCTCGTTCGAGATGGTGGAGAGCGTCTTCTGCTCGGCGCTGCGAATGATCGGCGTGATCAGGCCGCCCGGAATCGAGACGGCAACGCCGACATCGGCATGCTTGTGCTTGACCATGGCGCTGTCGGTCCAGGAGACGTTGGCATCCGGAACGTCGCGCAGTGCCAGCGCCAGTGCCTTAATGACCATGTCGTTGACCGAGAGCTTGTAGGCCGGCACGCCGTCCTTCGACTTCGGAGCGGAATCATTGAGCTGCGTACGGAGCGCCAACAGCGCATCGAGTTCGCAATCGACCGAGACATAGAAGTGCGGGATCGTCTGCTTGGATTCCTGCAGGCGCTTGGCGATGGTCTTGCGCATGCCGTCATGCGGCACGAGCTCGTAGGAACCCTGCTCGAACAGCTTGAGGACGGCGTCGTCGGACATGCCCTTCGGCGCTGCCGGAGCAGCAGCGGCAGCCGGCTGAGCAGCCGGTGCTGCTGCAGGCGCAGCTTTGGCCGTGCCGCCGGAAACCGCAGCTTCGATGTCCTTCTTCACCACGCGGCCATGCGGGCCGGTGCCGGAAACGGCCGCCACATCGATGCCGGCTTCCTTGGCAAGACGGCGAGCGAGCGGCGAAGCGAAGGTGCGATGACCGTCGTTCGCTGCCGGAGCCGATGCAACGGGAGCCGGAGCGGGTGCGGCAGGAGCAGAAGCGCTTGCCGGAGCCGGGGCCGCAGCAGGTGCTGCTTCCGCCTTCGGAGCTTCCTTCGCGGCCGGAGCAGCAGCGGCACCAGCGCCGGACGCTGCAGCAGCGACATCTTCGCCATCGGCGGCAAGCACAGCGATCAGGGCGTTTACCTTCACGCCTTCGGTGCCGGCAGGAACGACGATCTTGGCGACGGTGCCCTCATCGACAGCCTCGACTTCCATCGTTGCCTTGTCAGTCTCGATCTCGGCGATGACATCGCCGGACTTGATCTTGTCGCCTTCCTTGACCAGCCACTTGGCGAGGTTGCCCTCTTCCATGGTCGGCGAGAGGGCAGGCATGGTGATGTTGATAGGCATCGATGAGCCCTCCCCTTATTTGTAGCAAACGGCCTTCACCGCATCGACCACTTCGGCGACGCTCGGAAGCGCCAGCTTTTCGAGGTTGGCGGCGTATGGCATGGGTACGTCCTTGCCAGCGATCGTCAGGATCGGCGCATCGAGATAATCGAAAGCCTGCTGCATGACGCGGGTGGCGATTTCCGTGCCGACGGAGGACTGCGGATAGCCTTCCTCGACGGTGACCAGGCGGCCGGTCTTCTTGACCGATTCGATGATCGTCGGAAGATCCATCGGGCGTATGGTGCGCAGATCGATGAGTTCGACATCGATGCCCTGGGCTTCCAGCTCGGCGACGGCCTTGGTGGCATAGGTCATGCCGATGCCGAAGGAGACGACGGTAACATCCTTGCCCGGACGGTGGATGCGGGCCTTGCCGATCGGCAGTACGAAATTATCCAGCTTCGGCACATCGAAATGCTGACCGTAGAGAATTTCGTTTTCAAGGAAGATGACCGGGTTCGGATCGCGGATGGCAGCCTTGAGCAGGCCTTTGGCGTCGGCTGCCGTGTAGGGCATGACGACCTTAAGGCCCGGAATGTGGCTATACCAAGCGGCATAATCCTGGCTGTGCTGAGCGCCGACGCGGGCAGCAGCACCGTTCGGACCGCGGAAGACGATCGGGGCGCCCATCTGGCCACCGGACATGTAGAGCGTCTTGGCGGCGGAGTTGATGATCTGGTCGATCGCCTGCATGGCGAAGTTGAAGGTCATGAACTCGACGATCGGGCGGAGGCCGGCCATCGCAGCACCGACACCGATACCGGCAAAGCCGTGCTCGGTGATCGGGGTGTCGATCACACGGCGTGCGCCGAATTCCTGAAGCAGACCCTGGGTCACCTTGTAGGCGCCCTGATATTCGGCGACTTCTTCACCCATGACGAAGACGTCCGGGTTGGCGCGCATTTCTTCGGCCATGGCATCGCGCAGCGCTTCACGCACCGTCATCGACACCATTTCGGTGCCGGCCGGAATTTCCGGGTCAGCAGGAGCAGCGGTCTTCGGCTGAGCCGGAACCGGTGCAGCAGGTGGCGGAGCAGCAGCGGCAGGCGCCTCGGTCTTTGCCGGTTCGGCGGCAGGTGCAGCCTTGGCGGACGAAATGGCGTCAGCGGATTCGCCGTCCTGCAAGAGGATGGCGATCTTGGTGTTGACCTTGACGCCTTCGGTGCCGGCGTCGATCAGCAGCTTGCCGATCGTGCCTTCGTCGACGGCTTCCACTTCCATGGTGGCCTTGTCGGTTTCGATTTCGGCAATGACGTCACCGGAAACGACCTTATCGCCTTCCTTCTTGAGCCATTTCGAAAGGGTACCCTCTTCCATCGTCGGAGAAAGGGCGGGCATGAGAATGTCGATGGGCATAGTGTCCCTCCCCGATTTAGAGCAGAATGTCGGTGTAGAGCTCGGATGCATCCGGCTCTGGATCGTTCTGGGCGAAATCGGCGCTGTCGGCGACGATGTCGCGGACATCCTTGTCGATATCCTTCAGATCGTCTTCGGTTGCCCAGCCCTTTTCGAGCAGGCGGATACGGACCTGCTCGATCGGGTCGTGCTCGGAGCGCATTTTCTGCACTTCATCCTTGGAACGGTACTTCGCCGGGTCGGACATGGAGTGACCGCGGTAGCGGTAGGTCAGCATTTCCAGAATGATCGGGCCCTTGCCGGAGCGGCAATGCGCAACGGCTTCGTCAGCCGCAGCCTTGACGGCGCGAACATCCATGCCGTCGACCTGGATGCCGGGAATGCCAAAGGACGCACCGCGCTTGGAGAAATCGGCCTGCGCGGTGGCGCGAGCCGTCGAGGTGCCCATGGCGTAGCGGTTGTTTTCGATCACGAAGATCACGGGCAGCTTCCAGAGCTGCGCCATGTTGAAGCTTTCGTAGACCTGGCCCTGGTTGGCGGCGCCGTCACCGAAATAGGCGACGCTGACATTGTCATTGCCGCGGTACCAATTGGCAAAGCCGAGACCGGTGCCAAGCGAAACCTGGGCGCCGACGATGCCGTGGCCGCCGTAGAAATTCTTTTCCTTGGAGAACATGTGCATGGAGCCGCCCTTCCCTCGGGAATAGCCGCCCTGGCGTCCGGTGAGCTCGGCCATGACGCCACGGGCGCTCATGCCGGTCGCCAGCATATGGCCGTGGTCGCGATAGCCGGTGATGACCTGATCGCCATCCTTCAGCGCCATCTGCATGCCGACGACGACAGCTTCCTGGCCGATGTAAAGGTGACAGAAGCCGCCGATGAAGCCCATGCCGTAAAGCTGGCCGGCCTTCTCTTCAAAGCGGCGGATCAGGAGCATCTCACGATAAGCCTTGAGCTCCGCATCACGATCGAAATCTGCGATCGGGCCGCCATTGGTTTCCTTGGCAGGCCTTGATGCTGTCTTACGGCTGGAAACGGTCGCGTTTTTTCGCGGCGCCATTCAACCCTCCCTGTGTGAGTAGCCTCGTTTTATGGTGAGGCGTAACATAGGGAAGATTGCCCGCCACAGCAATGCTATAATTGCATGGCTCATATTCTTCGCAAGTCATTGATATAACTTACAAAAACGCGATTAACCGAAATTCGGTTAATTATGGCTATTTGTTGAAGATGACGATCTCGTTCGCTTTGGAATAGGTCAACTGATAGCGTGCATACTGATCGAGCATATCCTTATCCAGAGAGCCGTCACTCAACAGCGCGACCTCCTTTTCAAGGTGTTCGCGTTTGGCGACGAGATCAGCCAATTCCTTGGCGCGGTCGAGGCGACGCTGCTCGAAAACTTCGGTCGCCTTCAGGCCGTAATCACCATGAATGCAATGATAACCGAAGTAGCTCACGAAAGCGATGGTGATGGCGGGAAGGATGAGACGGCCGAACCTTCTCTTCTTATGATACTTTGTCCACATACTCGCTCGTCACGCTCTGGCTTTACGCGATCTCCCCAAAGCCAATGCGCTTCGAACAAGATCACATCAAATCAAACACCTAGAACTAATTTAACCCGCAGAGATTAACCGTCCGTTGACTCTAACAGTCGGGACCAACAAAAAACCGCGCCCGAAGGCGCGGTTCAATCCAAGTAATAATTTTGCCGTGGATCCGGATGGATCCGACAGGTCAGATATCAGCCACGAAGGATGGAGCGGCCGGCATATTTTGCCTGTGGGCCGAGCGCTTCCTCGATGCGGATGAGCTGGTTGTACTTGGCAAGACGGTCGGAACGCGACAGCGAGCCGGTCTTGATCTGGCCGCAGTTGGTGGCAACGGCGAGATCGGCGATCGTGGAATCTTCCGTTTCGCCCGAGCGGTGCGACATGACGGCGGTGTAGTTGGCCTTGTGTGCGGTTTCGACGGCGTCGAGAGTTTCGGTCAGCGAGCCGATCTGGTTGACCTTGACGAGGATCGAGTTGGCAACGCCCATGCGGATACCGTCGCGCAGGCGAGCGGAGTTGGTGACGAACAGGTCGTCGCCGACGAGCTGGGTCTTCTTGCCGATCAGGTCAGTCAGGGTCTTCCAGCCTTCCCAGTCGTCTTCAGCCATGCCGTCTTCGATCGAAACAATCGGGTACTTGGCTGCGAGTTCTGCGAGGTATTCAGCCATGGCGCCGGATTCCAGCGTGCGGCCTTCGCCTTCGAGAACGTACTTGCCGTCCTTGAAGAATTCGGTCGAGGCGCAATCAAGGCCGAGAGCGATTTCGTCGCCCGGCTTGTAGCCGGCCTTTTCGATTGATTTCATGATGAAGTCGAGAGCTGCCGGCGCGCTGGAAAGGCCGGGTGCGAAACCGCCTTCGTCACCGACGTTGGTGTTATGGCCCTGCGATGCCAGTTCCTTCTTAAGCACATGGAAAACTTCCGAACCCATGCGGACAGCTTCGCGGATCGAGTCAGCGCCGATCGGCAGGATCATGAATTCCTGGAAGTCGATCGGGTTATCGGCATGGGCGCCGCCGTTGATGATGTTCATCATCGGAACCGGCAGCAGGCGGGCATGAGCGCCGCCGACATAGCGGTAGAGCGGCAGGTTGGCGCTCTGGGCAGCAGCCTTGGCGACGGCCAGCGAGACGCCGAGGATAGCGTTTGCACCAAGGCGCGACTTGTTCGGCGTGCCGTCAAGCTCGATCATGATGTTGTCGAGCTGGATCTGGTTTTCGGCGTCCATGCCGCCGATGGCGTCGAAGATTTCCGAATTGACGGCTTCGACGGCCTTCTCGACACCCTTGCCATGGTAGCGCTTGCCGCCGTCGCGAAGCTCGACGGCTTCATGCGCGCCGGTCGACGCGCCCGACGGAACCGCCGCGCGGCCCAAGCTGCCATCTTCGAGGTAGACATCGACCTCGACAGTCGGATTGCCACGGCTGTCGAGTATCTCGCGGGCGATAATGTCGGTGATTGCGGTCATGATAGCTTCCTGCTCGCTGGTTTATAAATCGATTTAAATCGTCTTAATCGAAGGCGCGGAAATTACAATGGCGATCCGCGCCGCGATTTGGCACTCCTGCAGGCCCCTAACGTAAATTCATGTCAGCCTGTTGAATGCCGGCTACGTTTCAAGCCTTGGCGATGGCGTCGAAGGCCAGCAGCTTCTCCAGAAGCCGTGGCATATCCTTCAAATAGACCATGTTTGGGCCGTCGGACGGTGCATTGTCGGGATCCTCATGCGTCTCCACGAAGAGACCGGCAACGCCGACGGCGACGGCCGCGCGCGCCAGCGTCTCGACGAAGCGGCGGTCGCCGCCGGTCGAACCGCCCTGCCCACCAGGCTGCTGCACGGAATGGGTCGCATCGAAGATGACGGGCGCGCCCATCGCCGCCATGATCGGCAGCGAGCGCATATCCGAGACCAGCGTGTTGTAGCCGAAGGAGGCACCGCGCTCGCAGAGAAGAATATTCGGGTTGCCGCTGTCGTTCAGCTTGGCAAGCACGTTCTTCATGTCCCACGGCGCCAAGAACTGGCCTTTCTTGACGTTGACCACGCGGCCGGTCTTGGCGGCTGCAACCAAAAGATCGGTCTGGCGTGACAGAAAAGCAGGGATCTGCAGGATATCGACCGTCTTGGAAACGATGGCGCACTGCTCTTCCGTATGGATATCGGTCAGAACCGGAAAGCCATATTCCTTCTTCAGGTCTTCAAAGACTTCCAGCGCCTTTTCCAGGCCGATGCCACGCTTGCCTGACAGCGATGTGCGGTTCGCCTTGTCGAAGGAGGACTTGTAGACAAGGCCGATGCCCAGCTTGCCGCAAAGTTCCTTCAGGACGCCGGCAACCATGAACGCATGGTCGCGGCTTTCCATCTGGCAGGGGCCGGCAATCAGCGACAGCTTTGCAGTATTGGAAAAGAGGACCTTGGAGGCACCCTCGCCGACGGTGACTTCCGAATTCGTGCTCATATTATCTCCTCAAAGGCGAACAATGCGCCCTGACCGGGTGCCAACCTCGCCAATAGACGATTGTTCTTACGCGTATAGGTGACGCCGTTAGCAGTGAAATGCGACGATGTCACGGAAAGATCGCGCGTTTTGAAAAGGATTGCACGTGCTCTGAGCCCCGGATCATTCGTGCGAACAGGTAGATCATAGAATGCCTCCATTCCTTCCGGCGTCAAAATCTCCAGATCGGCATTGGCGGCCTTGATCGTCAGGCCAAAGGAATGCTCCATAATGCGCGGGCCACCGACAAGCTCCTCGAAGAAGCCGCGATAGGCCGCCGGCTTCGGCGCGCAAAGCGCTACCCGCGCGATACCAGTCACGCCGTTTTCGTGACGCTCGAGCACACTGCGGTCAGCCGGCAGCGGATTGATGCGCTGACAGCAGAAAGCGAGAAAATCCGGCGCGCGCAGATCGGCGGCGAAGGCAAGACGAAAACCGGCCGTGGTTTCCGTTCCATCCGGCATCTTCATGGGACGGGAGAAATCCAGCATCTGCCCCGCCGAAATCGCAGCTGCTTTGAAGCGCTCGTCATCCGCCACCGCGTCATCCGTACCGAATACCACGGCCGAAAAGCCATTTTCGCCGACCCGGAAGCGATAGGCTTGATCGCGGGCAACAAAAACATTGCCATCCATGATGCTCTTCTCGCACTGCTCCGCAGACGCGACGCCCAGAGGTTCGAGATAGGTTTTATCGGCAAGGAAGACGCAGGCATTCTGCGTGCCAAAGGGATGGCGCGCATCTGGAGCCACTGTAAAACCGAGCTTGCCGAGGCGCTCGCGTGCCAGAGCGATATCGACGGTCGGCAGCACGAGATGATCCAGCGGATGCGGAGACGAAATCATGGCTTCTCCTGTTTGCTTGCCGAAGCAGATTTGCGCCCATCCCCCGCGCAATTCAAGATGGAAGCATGGAACACCCGGAGCACACGACATGGATCGAAGGCAATCTCGCAAACGTGATTGCTGATTCTCTGCCATGGCTGGCTCATGCAGCCGCGCGGCACGTTCATCCAAATGCTCGGCGCACGGGCTGAACGACAAAGTCTCGGAAGCGAGTAGAGCGGCATTTCTCTTATTTTTCTGCAGGTTAACGGAGACACAGCGCGCCGATGTTCGGAGCCGATCCATTCGCAAATGGTAATTATTTAACTGACCTCACAAGGCTTTACCGAAATTTAAGTACTTGCGGAACACATATGGAACATATAGTGTCCGTTCTGGATTTGTTTCACAGCTTTTCTTGATTCTGGGGTTCCAAGACGATGTTGACGCGCAAGCAGCAGGAACTGCTTCTCTTCATTCACGAACGCATGAAGGAATCCGGGGTTCCGCCATCTTTCGACGAGATGAAGGATGCACTGGATCTGGCATCGAAATCCGGTATTCATCGCCTGATTACGGCACTGGAGGAGCGGGGCTTTATCCGCCGGCTGCCGAACCGGGCCAGAGCGCTCGAAGTCATCAAGCTTCCCGACGCCTATAATCCGAGCCTGCAGCAGCGCCGCGGCTTTTCTCCGAGCGTTATCGAGGGCAGCCTCGGAAAGCCGCAGCCCGTTGCCCCGCCCGCTCCGTCGAAGGTGGCAAATGACGATCACAATAGCTCGGCGTCGGTGCCCGTGATGGGCCGCATCGCTGCCGGTGTTCCGATCTCGGCCATCCAGAACAATACGCACGACATTACCGTTCCCGCCGACATGCTCGGATCCGGCGAACATTATGCGCTTGAAGTTCGAGGGGATTCGATGATCGATGCCGGCATCTTCGACGGCGATACGGTCATCATCCGCAATTCGACGACGGCCAATCCCGGCGACATCGTCGTGGCGCTGGTCGATGACGAAGAGGCGACACTGAAGCGCTTCCGTCGCAAGGGTGCTTCCATCGCGCTTGAGGCTGCAAACCCGGCATACGAAACCCGCATCTTCGGACCGGATCGCGTGAAGGTCCAAGGCAAGCTCGTTGGCCTTATTCGCCGCTATCACTGACCGGTGAATTGTCGATGGCGGGTGACGTGGGCGCAATTGGCGCGTCGAATTTGCCGGTGCGCCAATCGTAGGTTCGATGCCTGGTCCAGGGACGCTGCGGGTTCTCGAATGCGGTTGAGAGGATGGGCTTGTCTCCGGTAAGCACCATTTCGATGGAGCCGGTTTTACGCAATGTCGCACCGGTTATGAGCATCGCTCCGGAACGGCAATGGTCGAGCCGTAGCCGGATTGGCGTCACGATAATGTTCCCCGTGTCGCAAGCCGCAGGCAGGTAGGCCGCGTTTTCGATAGTGACCAATATCGCGCCGTTTTCAAGCATGGCCGCGCACCATGCTCCTTTCTGGCAGGCGAAACTGCCTTGCATGGTGCGGTCCAAGGCTTCTTCCATTGCGATACGGACCGCCTTCTGTTCTTCACTGTTCAATCGCTTATAACGATCTGCCTTGCCGATTTGTGGAAGTCGGCTGTCAGCCGGGAGCATGGTCGGAGGCTGATGGTCCGCCGCAACCAGTGCCTTTTGCCATTGTTCGAAAATAAAGGCCTGCGGTCTCTCGCGATTGGTCGCGAGTATATTGTCCTGGCGCAATGCGACTAGGACGCCATCTTCGGAGATCATCAGGTCGGGTTTCGGTACGCCAGATCCGAATGCCGCCAAGCCCATGGACAAGAGCGATAATAGCAGGCCCAGATGACGAAGCCGGGTCCGCAATATGCTCATGATCAGGAAGCCGATAATGAATGTCGGCATCAGCCAGGCCGGCTGGCGACCGAAGGTAATGTCGCCTCCCCAACCAGCTACGGTTCTTGCGATCACGATAACGAGTTCCAGTCCCTCGCCGGTTACTTTCCAGAAAGGCCCGTCGAGACCGAGCGGCATGAGCAGCATCGCCGCCATGCCGAATGGCATGACGATAAAGGAGACGATGGGCATAGCAGCGAGATTGGCGGCGAGCCCATATGTCGCCAACCGGTGAAAATGCTCGATCGAGAAGATAGCCGTCGACGCGCCGCCGATGAACGAGGTCGACGTCACGCCTGCGAAGAAGCGCATGACGAACAATAGCGGACTCAATAGACGGACGCGCGGCAAAATGTTTTCGCGATGCCGCCGCCGCTTCCATAGCGAATAGCCCGACACCAGCGCCAGTGTCGCCGCATAGGACATCTGGAAGCTCGGACCGAGGACTTGCGACGGCGACAGTACAAGAATGATGATCGCTGAAAGTGCGACATTGCGCAGACTGATCGATGGCCGATCGAAAAGCACGGCCACAAGCATGATCGCCATCATGATGAAGGCCCGCTCGGCGGATACACCGAAGCCGGAGATGAGATAATAGGCAGTTACAGTGAGAAGCGCACCGAGGGCTGCGAACTTCTTGGTCGGCCAGGCCTGCGCGACACCGGGAAACAGGCTGAACAAGTAGCGTAGGCCGATGTAGAAAATGCCGGCCGACAACGCCATGTTCAGACCGGAAATTGCAATGATATGGGTCAGGCCGGCAATTCTCAGCGCTTCCGTCGTATTCTTGGAGATTGCGCGTCTCTCATCGGTGACAAGCGCCGCGGCAAAGGCGCCGGTATCTCCCGGCAAGGTTTGCCTGATCCTGTCGCCTATGCTGTTGCGCAGGCCAGCAAGCCAAATATCGGCCGCATCCAATAAGGAGCCGGCCGCGTTGTCACCGGATGGCGACAGCAATTCCGGTGTTCCGTAGGCAAAGCCGTTCGCACCGATACCGTTGAAATAAGAACTGAAGGCGAAATCGTTGAGACCAAGCAAGGCCGGTCCGGCCGGCGGCGTCAACCGCGCCCTACCCTGGATGCGATCACCGAGATCGAACGGCTCCGCCTGCTTGCGCACGAAGATCGTAACCCGCTGCGGCGCGCGGCGAATGGAAGGTTTTTCCGTTGCCTCGACGCGAACGACATAGCGCCAGCGTCCATTGTCATAGGATTCCCGTCGTTCGATCTGACCGGTCACGGTCGTGGTCACGGCCGAATCGAGCATGACGGTAGAAACCCGCCAGCTCTCGCATTGCGCCAGCGCCATGCCCAGGCAAAGGAGCATGCCTGCCAAAAGCAGATGGCGAAACAGCCTGCCTGCCTCCTGCATGAGCGCGAAGCCGCTGGTGAAGACCAACAGGCCTACAAGAACAGCCTGTGGAGGCGGATCGCTGCCAGCCTTGAACCAGAAAATTGCACCAAGGCCCATATAGATCGGCGCAAGCAGGACCGCGCGACCATGGGCCGCCTCCTCTTCGATCAATCCGAAGGTGCCAAGCCGAATGCGGCTTGATACCCGCAATAGCCGGGATGTCAGCCGCGTCTGGTCCTGCGTCCGTTCCCGTCGCGGCACTTCGGCGGGCAAGATATTCGTGGCAACAACAGGGCGAGGCTGCGAGAGCGCAGCAACGTCCCCACCCTCTTTCCGCTGCTCGGATGCCTCCAAATTAGGCACTCGCCGCCGTCCCCACGCAAAACTACAGCTTTTGCGCGATTTTTGCCGTTAGCAGGCGATGAATTCAACCAAAATCGACGCAAACAGGGCTCAATTGGGCCGGTTTCGCCGCCTAGCATAATTAGAGGCGCTTCTGCAGTGCCCAAAAGTTGATACTGCATTGCACAATTCAGCGTTAGGATAACTTGGCATTAGGCTCGGGATCATATAGCTAGTCGGTAGTCGCTTAACCTTTTGGCGCTTTTTATGGCGTCAATCCCGCCAAATCTTGGAGGATCAGCATGACGGAACAAAGCGCGAAACTAACTTGGGGTGAAAAGACGGTGGACCTGCCGGTCAAGACCGGAACCATCGGCCCGAGTGTCATTGATATTGGTGCCCTTTATAAGAACACCTCCACTTTCACTTACGATCCTGGTTTCACCTCCACCGCGTCGTGCGAGTCGAGCATTACCTACATCGATGGCGACGAAGGCGTTCTGCTGCACCGCGGCTATCCGATCGATCAGCTGGCCGAACACGGCGATTTCCTCGAAGTTTGCTACCTCCTTCTCTACGGTGAACTGCCGACGGCAGCGCAGAAGAAGGACTTCGACTATCGCGTGACCCACCATACGATGGTGCACGAGCAGATGTCGCGCTTCTTCACCGGCTTCCGCCGCGACGCACATCCGATGGCCGTCATGTGCGGCTGCGTTGGCGCGCTTTCCGCCTTTTATCACGACTCGACCGACATTACGGATCCGCACCAGCGCATGGTCGCAAGCCTGCGCATGATCGCCAAGATGCCGACGCTCGCCGCCATGGCGTACAAGTACCATATCGGCCAACCCTTTGTTTACCCGAAGAACGATCTCGACTACGCGTCGAACTTCCTGCGTATGTGCTTTGCGGTTCCGTGCGAAGAATACGTCGTCAATCCGGTGCTTGCCCGCGCCATGGACCGCATCTTTATCCTGCATGCCGATCACGAGCAGAACGCTTCGACGTCGACGGTTCGTCTGGCAGGCTCTTCCGGCGCCAATCCGTTTGCCTGTATCGCTGCAGGCATTGCCTGCCTCTGGGGACCGGCTCACGGCGGCGCCAACGAAGCTGCGCTGAACATGCTGAACGAAATCGGCACGGTCGACCGCATTCCGGAATTCATCGCCCGCGCCAAGGACAAGAACGATCCGTTCCGCCTGATGGGTTTCGGCCACCGCGTCTACAAGAACTACGACCCGCGCGCCAAGATCATGCAGAAGACGGCGCACGAGGTTCTCGGCGAGCTCGGCATCAAGGACGATCCGCTGCTCGACATCGCGATCGAACTGGAGCGTATCGCTCTGACCGATGAATATTTCATCGAGAAGAAGCTGTATCCGAACGTCGACTTCTATTCCGGCATCACGCTGAAGGCTCTCGGCTTCCCCACGACCATGTTCACCGTTCTGTTCGCTCTTGCCCGCACCGTCGGCTGGATCGCTCAGTGGAACGAAATGATCGAGGATCCGCATCAGCGCATCGGCCGTCCGCGCCAGCTCTACACCGGCGCTCCGCTGCGCGAATATGTGCCTGTTTCCAAGCGCTAAGCTTCGGTATTGAAACAAAAAAACCGGTCAGAGATGACCGGTTTTTTTATGGGCTAGAACGTCCAGAACAATCTGCGCAGCCTTGTCGCCAGGCGGCTCCTCCGTCTGCATCCGTTCCCAGACCAGATCGTAGCCAGCAAGCATCGCCGCACGCTCCGGTGTGTCGCTCGACAGGCGCTCCATATAACGTGCCAGCATGCCCGGCCGCAGAACATCGTTGATGAGCTCAGGCAGTACAGCATAGTCGGCGATGAGGTTCGGCAAGGCGGCCGTCCAGATCTTGATGCGCGACAGCACGAATTTCGCCAGCCATTCCGTCTTATAGGTCGAGACGACCGGAACGCCCGCAAGCCCCAGCTCCAGGATCACCGTTCCGGAGGCTGCCATGGCGGCATCCGCCTTGGCAAAGGCACTCCATTTGGCATCTTGGCCGACGAGTATATCCGGCTTGACCTGCCAATTGGCGGTCAAAGAGCGAACCACCGCCTCCTGCCGCGGCACGGTCGGCAGCAGAAAACGAACATTATCATTTCTCCGGCTAAGTTCTTCGGTAGCCCGCTCAAAAACCGGAAGGAGTTGCCGGATCTCCGATGCACGCGATCCGGGCAAAAGCAGGATCGTCTTCGCCACATCGGCGCCGGCCAGACCGCGCAAGGCGCGCTGACGTCGCGTCTCCGCAAGATTGGCGTCGACCGTCAGGCGGTGGCCGACATAAGTGGTTGCCGGACCGCCCAGGCGCTTCATGGCAGCAGGCTCGAACGGCAAGACGGCCAGCACATGGTCGACATAGGCAAGCATCTGCTGTGCGCGATATTCTTTCCACGCCCAGACGCTGGGGCAGACGTAATCGATAACAGGCAGATCGGGCAAAGCCTTGCGCACCCGCTTGGCAACGCGATGCGTGAAATCGGGGCTGTCGATGATCACAAGCACGTCCGGCTTTGCAGCAATAATCGCATCCGCCGTCTGCCGGATGCGGGCCAGCAGCTTCGGCAATCGCTTGATGACCTGGATGAAACCCATGATTGAGAGTTCGGAATAATCGAAGAGCGAGCGCAGACCTTGCGCCTCCAGCGCCTCGCCGCCTACCCCGACCAGCTCGACCGGACCATCATGGCGTCGCTTCAGGGCCGCGACGAGATCGCCGCCCAGCAGATCGCCGGAGACTTCGCCGGCAACGACGGCAAGCTTCAAGGGCGCTGCGCTCACATGAAGCCCTCCGCGCTCAGGCCACGATCGATGCCGCAGACAAAAATACCGGCCTCGTCGGCAGCGGCGATCACAGCCTGGCGATCGAGGATCAAAGCTCGGCCAGCTTCGACGGCGACACCAGCTAACCCTGCCTTCTTGGCATTCAACATCGTGGAGACGCCGATTGACGGCAAGTCGGCCCGGATATCCTGCTGCGGCTTGCAGAGCTTGACGAGTACACCGCGCCGACGGGTGGAAATGCGCCCAGCCGCGCGCAGTTCGGCAACCCGCTCGATCATCTTGTCCGTGCCTTCGGCACCTTCAAGCGCAACGACACGGCCGCCGACGCTGACCGCGCCCTGCCCCACATCCAGAAATCCCAGCGCATCGGCCGCCTTCGCACCCTGTGCAATATCGCGCAGATCCTCTTCCGCTGGCGAGAATTTTCCAAGCGGCCCGGTCGTCGCCAAAAGGTCGGGCGCGATTTCATGCGCGCCAACGACGCGAACGCCACCGGCTTCGATCAGGCGAATGACCATCTGCAGGACGGCATTGTCGCCGCCCGAAAGAAGCGTGCGGATGGTCGAGGGCAATTCCCTGATGACGCGCCAGGTCGGATGCACCTGCCGCCAGGAGGGGCGCCGCGCCACGCCGCCCGACATGACGACGCGATCGACGCCATGTCGGCGGAACATTGCTTCGAGACCGGCAAAATTGCCGACACCGAGATTGGCATGATCGAAGGCGGACCAATCGCGGTCCGCCTCGTCAGTCAAAGCGATGATGACGGGGTTTTCACCGGCCTGCCGAGCGGCGTCGGCGACGTAAACCGGCAAAAGCCCGCTGCCTGCGATGATCGCCAGTCTACCCTTGCCGTTTTCGCTGGTCGAAACCACCCTCAGCTCTTGCCGCGATTCGGCGATGAAAGCGCGCGATCGCTATCGGCAGCAATGAAATCGAGAATTTCCATCACTTCCTTGCAATCGGCATATTCCTCGCGGATAGCCGCTGCATTGTCGCGGATGGAACCTTCGCCTTCGAAGATGCTCTTGTAGGCGCGGCGAACGCGGTGGATGACGGCACGATCAATCCCTGCGCGGCTCATCCCGACGACATTCAGCCCGGAGAGCACGCCCGGATTTCCGTTCAGCATGCCATAGGGAATGACATCGTAGCTCGCAGCCGTAAGACCACCAATGAAGGCCTGGCGGCCGATACGGGTGAACTGGTGCACCGCGCAGCCGCCGCCAAGAATGGCGCGATCTTCGATGGTGACATGTCCGGCCAACATGACGTTATTCGACATGATGACATTGTTTCCGACGCGGCAGTCGTGAGCGACATGCGAGTTGGCAAGGAACAGGTTGTTGTTGCCGACAATCGTCCTGCCGCCGTAATCGGCCGTACCGGTATTGATCGTCACGCCTTCGCGGATCGTGCAGTTCTCGCCGACATCAAGCGTCGTTTCCTCGCCGTGATGATGGACGCTCTGCGGATCGCCACCGACAACAGCCATCGGAAAGATCTTCGTTCCCTTGCCGATTGTCGTACGACCGGTCACAACGGCATTATTGAGCAACTGAATATCGTCATGCAGCACGACCTTGGGACCGACATAGCAGAACGGGCCGACAACAACATTCTCGCCGATGACCGCGCCGTCTTCGACAACCGCCAGCTTATGAATGCGGGCGCTCTTTGCGATGCTGCTCATGCCTGTTCCTGATCCTTCCGTACGATCATCGCACCGATATCGGCCTCGGCGACCAGAGAACCGTCGACCTTGGCATCGCAATGGAACTTCCAGATGGTCCCACGCTGCTTCTGCTTGACGACGTGGAATTCGACACGGTCGCCCGGAACGACCGGCCTGCGGAAGCGGGCGTTGTCGATCGTCATGAAGTAAACGAGGTTACCGCCGATGCCGTCCTTGCGGGCGCAGATCGCGCCGGCTGTCTGCGCCATTCCCTCGATGAGCAACACGCCCGGCATGATCGGCGATTCCGGGAAATGTCCGGTGAATTGCGGCTCGTTCGCCGTCACGTTCTTGATGCCGATCGCGGAATTATCGCTATCGATCTCGATGATCTTGTCGACCATCAAGAAGGGGTAGCGATGCGGCAAAAGTTTCATAATTTCAATGATGTCAGCCGACGACAGCGACGTCTTGGCTTCCTCAGTCATGCTCCGCACTCCCGTCTTTCTTGTCTCTGGCTCCTGACCGCTTCGCGATCTCCGCCGATTCCCTTAGAAAATCCCATAGCGGCCGCGCAGGTAGACCCGCATAGCGCTCGCCCGCCGGGATGCTGTTCATCACGCCGCTCTTGGCACCGATCTGCACGCCGTCGCCAATGTGGATATGCCCGTTGAGGCCCGCCTGCCCGCCGATCTGCACGCCATCGCCGATCACCGTGCTGCCGGCAATGCCGACCTGGCTGACGATAGCACAATGGCGACCGATGCGGACGTTATGTCCGATCTGGACCTGATTGTCGATCTTCGTACCTTCGCCGATCACGGTATCATCCATGGTGCCGCGATCGATCGTTGTATTGGCGCCGATCTCGACATTGTCCTGGATGATCACGCGGCCGATCTGCACGATCTTGACCATGCCGCGCGGTCCCGGCGCATAGCCAAAACCGTCCTGGCCGATGCGCGTGCCATTGTGGATGATGACGCCATTGCCGAGATAGGCACAGAGCACACTCGCACCGCCGCCGATGCTGCAATTACGCCCAATCTTGACACCCGGCCCGATGAGGGCATTAGGGCCGATATAGGTCCCCTCGCCGATCTCCGCACCAGGGCCGACGATCGCACCGGGCTCGATGCCGATATTGGCCTCTAGCTTAGCGGTCGCATCGATGGTCGCAGCGGGGGAAATCACGAGCGGATTCGCCGTGAACGTAACCGGCCGCATGGCTTGAGGATGCAGCAGCGCACCGGCAATGGCGAAATCCGTATGCGGCTTCTTCGACAGAAGTACCGGGATGTGATCGGGAACGAAAGACTTCAGCGCCGGAAGGCAAATGATGGCTGAAGCCTTGCAAGTCTCCAGCTCGGCGCGATTCTTTCGGGAAAGGATATAACAAACGTCACCCTCGCCTGCCCGATAGACGGGAGCGATAGATCTGATGACGACCTCCGAAGAGGTCGTATCAGCCAGTTCCGCCCCAAGATGCTCAGCCAGTTGTTTCAAGCTGACGCCACCATGGGGCGGGAAAAAACCAGTATGTTCCATAAGCACCAGCTCCAGAACGGTGTTCAAGCCCGCAGTTCTGGACTGCCGATATCAGAACTGGTTGGCGATGCCAAACCGGAAATTCTCGGTCTTGTCGTAATCTTCCTTCAAGACCGGCACGGCGTAGTCAACACGGATGACACCGAACGGCGAAGACCAGATCAGACCGGCACCGAGCGATGCACGGATCGAGCTGTCGTTATGAAGCGTATCGCCAAAGAGATTCGCCTTGTTGCCGTAGAGCGTGCCTGCATCAGCGAAGGCTGCGATACGCAGGCCGATATCCTGGGGAACGCCCGGCATCGGCATGCTCGCTTCAGCCGAAGCGGTGAAGTAGGTCGTACCACCGAGCGGATCGCCATGCGACGAACGCGGACCGATACCAGCATTCTCGAAGCCGCGGATTTCACGGCCGCCGAGCGTAAACTGATCGAAGACGTTCAGCTTGCCATTCGTCGGCATCACGTAGCCGGCACCCACCGTCAGCGAGCCGATGATATCGGCTTCATCGCTGATCATCTGGTAGTAACGAGCCTTACCGCTCAACTTGTAGAAGTCAGAATCGCCGCCGAGGCCCGCAAATTCATGCGTGAACTTGGCGATGATGCCTTCACGCGGAAGGTTCTGATCATCAAGTGTGTTGTAGGTGAAGGTCTGCGAAACCGTCGACTGTACCCACGGACCGTTCTCAACAAGGTTGAGATACGGAGCCGAAAGGTTGTTCTGCCAATCGTTCGTGCCGTCGTAAGTCAAGCGCTTGTAGTTGTAGCGCAGTGTCGTTGCCAGGTTCTCGGTAATCGGCGCGGTGACGCGCAGCGAGAAGCCTTCTTCCGAATAGTCGTAGTAATCGTCGCTCGACGTCTGGTTCTTGAAGATATCGAAACCGGCAGCCAGACGATAACCGAGGAAATAAGGCTCAGTGAACGAGATGTTGTAGGTACGATTACCTTCCGTACCGGCACCTGCGGCGAGGCGGATATACTGACCGCGACCGAGGAAGTTCTTTTCTTCAACTGAAGCTTCCAGAAGCAAGCCGCCATTGTTGCCAACGGCGTAACCGGCGCCGATACCGAAGGAGCCCGTCGGCTGGTCTTCGACGTTGACGATGACGACGACGCGGTCCGGAGCACTGCCCTGAGCCGTCGAGATATCGACCTTGGTGAAATAGCCGAGCGCGTCGAGGCGACGCTTCGCACGCGTGATCATTTCCTGGTTGAAGGCATCGCCTTCGTTCAGGTCGAACTCGCGGCGGATGACGTAGTCACGCGTGCGGGTGTTGCCACGGATTTCGATACGCTCGACATAGGCGCGCTCGCCCTGGTCGACCAGATATTCGATGCCGATGGTGTGGCCGGACAGATCGCGGTTACCGCGCGGCGTGATGCGGGCGAACGGATAGCCGGCAGCCGCGACGCGCTTGGAAATGTTCTCGATCGAAGTCTGGATATCCTTGGCGCTGTAGACATCGCCCTTGTGGGTGATGACAAGGCCTTTCAGCTCGTCGGCATTGATACCTTCGACGGTCGAGATGACGTTGATATCGCCGTAAGTATAACGCGGACCTTCGTCGACGTTGAAATTCAGCGTGTATTCGTTGCTCTGCTCGTTCAGCGTCGCATCGGCACTGACGACACGGAAGTCGGCATAACCGTGATTGTAGTAGAACTGACGCAGCTGATCCTGGTCGGCCTGCAGACGTTCGGGGCTGTAGACGTCCTTGCGCGTCAGGAACGACAGGAAGTTGCTCTTTTTCGTGCCGATGACCGAAGCAAGGCGACCGCTGCCATAGGCCTGGTTGCCCGAGAAATTGATTTTGTCGATCTTGGTACGCTCGCCCTCGTTGATGACGAAAGCCACGTTCAGACGACCCGGCGCGACTTCGGCGGTCTGCGTCGTCACCTGCACATCGTTACGACCAATGGATGCATAGGCATCCTTGATGGTCTTGACATCAGCCTGAATGGTCGCCTCGTTATACGGGCCGGCAGCATGTGTCTGGACGATGCCCTGAAGCTTGTCGTCCTTGATCTTGCGGTTGCCGTTGAAGACCACGGCGTTGATGAGCTTGTTTTCGCTGACCGATACAACCAGCGTGCTACCCGAAACGGTAATGTGGACATCAGAGAAATATCCGGTGGCATAGAGCTGCTTCACCGAAGCATCAATGTCACTGGCGGAGAAGCTCTTGCCGGGCTTGATCGTGATATTATCGCGAACGGCTGTCTCGCCGACGCGTCCAGCACCGCGAACGTCAACCCGCTGAATAACAGCTGCTTCAGCGACAGAAGCAGAGGCAAGGGTGATCACACCAGCGCCCGACGCAACAACACCTGCAGACAGCGCTACCGCCGACACTGCGTTCAAAAATTTTGAACCAGCCTTCATTTCACTTCTTACCTTTTTTCAATCGTCCCCAGCCCCGAGCGAACCCGATTCCGGCCACGTGTGTCGTTTTACCCGCTTTTGACATACAAGCAAGGGAGCACGTTAATTTCTGTTTACTTCATTTCAAAGCGTGGCTCATTCGCCACTACGGCTTTGAAACATCGTAAATAAATCGTAATTTTCCTCTCGTCGCCCCACTAGCCTATTCTGGAACTAATATCGTTCCAGGTTGCAAACACCATGAGTGAGAGCACCATCGCAAATCCAATCCGGAAAGCGATATCCTGCGCTCGTGCACCCAGAGGTTTTCCCCTTACGGCTTCAATCGCATAGAACATCAGATGGCCGCCATCAAGTACCGGGACGGGCATCAAATTTAATAACCCTATTGAAACAGAAAGTATGGCGGCGAATTGGAGCACCGCGGCAAAACCCAGAGTTGCCATTTGCCCGGAGAGTTGTGCAACCCGGATCGGCCCGCCGAGCTGATCGGCCTTCATATATCCGCCGATGACGTTGCCGAGATATTCGAAAGTGCCGGAAACGATACTGCCAGTCTGCTTCACACCTTCGGTAAGCGCCTGCAGCGGCCCATAAGCCTCGTAACGCAGCCTGATCGGCTTCTGACCATCGCTGATGCCGATCGTGGCAATCTCCGTCCGTGCGCCGAAGACATCGGTCTCCTCCGACTTTCTCGGCGTCACCGATACGTCACGGGTCTGGCCATTACGCTCGATCGACAGTGCCATGGGCTTGTCGGCATGGGCAGCCGCATAACGCTGCACTTCGCCGACAGAGCCGATCTCCCGTCCATCCACAGAAAGAATGCGGTCACCAAGTTCCAAGCCCGCCGTCTGAGCCGGACTGTCAGCCCCAATCGACGCGATCAACGGATCGATCGGGGCGATGCCGATACTGCCGACATCCTTCTTGTTTCCGGATGCGTCCGTATCCGTCAATGTTGCGGTCACGATCGGCAAATCGCGGATCACGCCATCGCGCTGGATGGTCAGCACGATGCTCTTGCCGGGGCGCTCGGCGATATAACGGCCGATATCGTAATAAGTAGCGGCATTATTGCCATCGACAGCAATCAGACGGTCTCCCGCCTGCACACCGGCCTTTGCCGCGGGTCCGGCCGGTTCCACCGCAGTCACCACCGGATCGACGAGCGCGATACCGATACGACCCATTTCCATCTTGTTGCCGAACTGATCGGTGTCCTCGACCAGTTTCGGAACGATCCGGAAATCGCGATTCTGGCCGTCGCGGTCGACGGTCAGTACTATAGTGCGGCCCGGGCGCAGGCCGACATAGCGCTGCACTTCATCGAAAGTCGTCACCTTGTTGCCATCGACGGCGATCAGGCGGTCGCCTGGCTCGATGCCAGCCTCCGCGGCAGCACCGTCGCGCGTCACCATGGCCACGACCGGATCGGCAACCGTGCGGCCGTAAACGCTGAAAAGGACTGCGAAGATTACAATGGCGAGCAGGAAATTGGCGATCGGTCCGGCCGCAACGGTTGCAGCCCGCTTCCAGAGCCTGGCTCCGGCGAAGGATTGGGCGCGCTCCTCCTCCGTCATCGCCGAGAGCTGATCCACATCGGTCTTGCTGGAGGCGTCCTCGTCGCCGAAGAATCGCACATAACCGCCGAGCGGAATGAGGGAGAGCTTCCAGCGCGTACCGTGTGTATCGGTAAATCCGGCAATCTCCGGCCCGAAGCCGATCGAAAAAGCCATGATGCGAATGCCCGACCAACGACCGACCAGATAGTGGCCCATCTCGTGCACAAAAACGAGCAACGACAGCACAAAGACAAATGTGATGACGTTGTTCGTCAAGAAACCGATGAAGCCAGCCGCGCTACCCATGCAACGATCCTGTTCGTGTTAGAGCGGTTCAGCTTTCACGGAAGCTCCGAACCATTCCATCTTTCTGTTTTCTCGCAATTCCAGACGGAAAACCGCTGCGCACTTTTCCTGGAATTGCTCCAGTATCAGACCCCGAGCAGAACGCCACCCAATGAAAAGGTCTCGCCGCTCATTGTCAGCGTTATTACGATAGCCAACAAAAACGCTGCAAAACAAGCAAAAATTAGTCCATCGACCCGATCCATGACGCCGCCATGTCCGGGAATCAGATGGCTCGAGTCTTTCACACCAAACTTGCGCTTGACGAACGATTCGAACAGGTCACCAATCTGACTGCAGACGGAAAGCACCAGGGCAAGAAGAGGAATCCACAGGTCTTCGGCTGAAAAGAAGCTCCACACGACCGCCGTTCCCGCGATGACGGCCGCGATAGCACCGCCGATGGCGCCCGACCAGGTCTTGCCCGGCGATATGCTCGGCGCAAGCTTCGGCCCCCCGATAGCGCGGCCGACGAAATAGGCAAAGATGTCCGTCGCCCATACCGTGGCAAAGACGAACAGCATCAGCACGAAGCCGCGAAAATCGTCATCACGGATCTCGGCAAGGGCAATTGCCGTCAATCCGGAATAGAATATGCCGCCCGGCAGCCACCAGCTCTTTCCACGTATGGCGACCATGATCGCGGTAACAGCAACGAAGGCGGCCAGAACCTCGATGGAGTAGACGGATTCGCTTAAAGCCGTCGCACCGGCGATCAATACGAGCCCAAGCCAGCCGAGCGCGTTTCCCTGAGGATCGCGGCCATGCAGATCCGATATCGTCGACCATTCATAATAGACGAGCAGACCGATCACGGCGGCCAGCAGACGAAAGCCTGAGCCGCCATACCAGGTGGCAGCAAGAACGATGGCGGCGAGAATGATGCCGGAAATAATGCGCAGCCTGAGTTCGCGGCTCATCAGGACCCCACGGCCGCCGCCTGCTTGGCGGAAAGGCCGCCAAAACGCCGGTCGCGCGCAGCATATTTCTCCAACGCCGAGAAGAAGAGCTCGCGGCTGAAATCGGGCCAGTAGTCCGGCACGAACATGAACTCCGAATAAGCGGCCTGCCAGAGCAGGAAATTCGAGAGCCGCTCTTCGCCGCTCGTGCGAATGATGAGATCCGGATCGGGAATACCGGCCGTGTCGAGACGGGCATCGACCAGGTCCGAAGTAATGTCCTGCGGGCGCAGCCTTCCGGCTTCGACATCCTTGGCAAGACTTACGAAGGCACGCGTGATTTCGTCACGCGAGCCATAGTTGAAGGCAATGATCAGCGTCAGGGCCGTGTTGTTCCTAGTGGTCTCCTCTGCCTCGAGCAGCAAGGGCAGGATATCGCCACGCAGGCCGCTGCGATCGCCGATGACGCGGATGCGCACATTCTGGCGATGAAGCTCGGCAAGGTCCCTCCGGATGAAGGCCTTGAGGAGGCCGAGGAGATCGCTCACCTCCGCCTCGGGCCGGCGCCAGTTCTCCGAGGAGAAGGCGAACAGCGTCAGATATTTTATGCCGATATCGCCGGCAGCCCGCACCGTCTCCCGAACCGCCTCCACGCCCTTGCGGTGGCCCATGGTGCGCGGCAGACCGCGCGCATTGGCCCAGCGTCCGTTGCCATCCATGATGATGGCAACGTGTTCAGGTACGACAGAGAACGTAGGAGCTGACATATGGGTCCGGTTTCGTTCGGCGGAAAGATGCTCTGGCCTCATAATCTAGGGCGCAGCCACCGCTTTCAATATTGCGAAAATCGAAAGCGCGACACTCCCCAGCATGCGATCAGACGTGCATGATTTCCTTTTCTTTGTCGGCTAGCAAGCGGTCGATTTCCGAAATCGTCTCATCCGTCATCTTCTGCACACGTTCAGAGAGAGAGCGGCTCTCGTCCTGACCGATTACGCCATCCTTTTCGGCCTTTTTGAGGCCATCCATGCCATCACGGCGCACGTGGCGAATCGCCACCTTCGCCTTTTCGGCATATTCATGCGCGACCTTCACCAGCGAACGGCGACGCTCTTCGTTGAGTTCCGGCAGCGGGATGCGCAGGTTCTGGCCATCGACGATCGGATTGAGGCCGAGATTGGATTCGCGGATGGCGCGCTCGACAGCGCTGACCATCGATTTGTCCCACACCGACACAGTCAGCATGCGCGGCTCCGGCACGGTGATATTGGCCACCTGGTTCAGCGGCATGCGCGAGCCGTAGGCTTCGATCGTCACAGGATCGAGGATGTTGGCGGATGCGCGCCCGGTGCGCAGTGAGGCTATGTCGCTCTTGAATGCCGCAATGGCGCCATCCATGCGGCGCTTCAGTTCCTTGAGATCGCTGGCTTCACTCATGTCTATACTCCCCTGTAATGAGGCGACACCGGGGCTGACCCGGCGTCACAGGAATGTCAGTTGTCTGATACGATGGTCTTGCGGCCGCCGCCGGTCAAGATTTCCGCAAAGCCGCCCTTCTCGTGTATGGAGAAGACGACGATCGGAATGGAGTTTTCGCGTGCAAGCGCCACGGCGGCGACGTCCATGACGGCCAGCCCCTTTTCGAGCACCTGACTATGGGTCAGATGATCGAAGCGTTCGGCATCGGGGAACTTCTTCGGATCGGCGGAATAGATGCCATCGACCTGCGTTCCCTTAAAGATCGCTTCAGCGCCCATTTCGGCGGCACGCAGCGCAGCTGCAGAATCCGTCGTGAAAAACGGATTGCCGGTGCCACCGGCGAAGATGACCACGCGGCCGAGCGAGAGGTGGTAGAGCGTGGCGCGTTGCGAGAAGCTTTCGCAGATTTCCGGCATGGAGATGGCCGAGAGCACGACGGTATCGATATTGAGCTTGCGCAGCGAGGTCGCCAGCGCCAGCGCATTGATGACGGTGCCCAGCATGCCCATATGGTCGCCGGTCACGCGGTCACCGCCCTTGGAAGCCACGGCTACCCCGCGGAAGATATTGCCGCCGCCGACTACGACGCCGACTTCGACACCCATGGCGCGCGCCTGTGCGATATCACCGGCAATCCGGTCGGCGACGGTGACATCGATACCAAAACCCTGGCTGCCCATCAGAGCTTCACCAGAGGCCTTGAGCAACACGCGCTTGTAGATCGGCTGGGACATCGTAGCTCCTTGAAGTGATCACCGGGGGAATGATTGTGAAAGCCGGATACACGAAGGGCACCGCGTTGTCACGCGATGCCCATACGTTTTCCCTGATATGGTTTCACCAAACCGAGATATGTCTCTTTTCGACCGTGCTTTTCCGCACCTCTTCAAATTGCGGAAAAGCCCTATCGTTTTGTTTCCTTACGCATTCCGAACGGAAAACCGCTACGCAATTTTCCTGGAAATCCTCAGATCAGCCTTTGGCGACAGCCGCAACTTCTGCGGCGAAGTCACTTTCTTCCTTCTCGACGCCTTCGCCGAGCAGCAGGCGGGCCATGCCGGTGATTTCGATCGGGGCGCCGGCGGTCTTTTCAGCTTCCTTGAGGGCAGCACCGACCGTCAGGTCCGGATTGATGACGAAAGCCTGCGAGAGAAGAGCGACTTCCTCGAAGAACTTGCGCATACGGCCTTCGACCATCTTTTCGATGATGGCTTCCGGCTTGCCGGATTCGCGGGACTGTTCGATGAAGACGTTGCGTTCGCGCTCGGCGACGGCTGCGTCGACTTCTTCGGCGCGGATAGCCAGCGGGTTCGTAGCAGCGATGTGCATGGCGATCTGGCGGCCGATCGAGGTCAGAACAGCCTTGTCACCGACCGACTTCAGGGCGACCAGAACGCCGAGCTTGCCGATACCGTCGCCAGCAGCGTTATGGATGTAGGTCGCCACAACGCCATGCTCGACTTCCAGCTTGGCGGCACGACGGAGCGTCATGTTCTCGCCGATGGTAGCAATCGCGTCCTTGATGGCGTCGGCGACCGGCTTGCCGGATGCGGGATAGGTCGCAGCCGAAATGGCTTCAACGGTACCGTCGGTGGACAGCGCAACTTCGGCAATGCCGCGAGCGAGGTCCTGGAAGGCATCGTTACGGGCAACGAAGTCGGTTTCGGAGTTGAGCTCGACAACAACGGCCTTGTGACCAGCGCCGGCAATGGCGATCAGGCCTTCAGCGGCGGTGCGGCCGGACTTCTTGTCGGCCTTGGAGATGCCCTTGGCGCGCAGCCAGTCGATCGCGGCTTCGATATCGCCGTTCGTCTCGGTCAGCGCCTTCTTGCAGTCCATCATGCCTGCGCCAGACTTTTCGCGCAGTTCTTTCACCAGTGCAGCCGTAATCTCGGTCATAAGCTTCCTCTTGTCGGTTCATACGGTGCGGCAAACGGCTTGAGCCGAAGCGGCACCGATTTGAGGGACGAAATGTACCCGTAAGTATGACAGCGTTATGAAACCGCGTCATACTGTGGAATTCTTGATTGGAACATGCCTGGATTTTCCGCCCAGGCGAGGCGTTATCAAAAACGCGATAAGGCCGCTCGAACTTCTTGAAGTCGCAAACGGCCTTATCCCGGATATCAATGCGCTTGGGCGGGCAATCTTCTGCCCGCCACTTGGCGCGATCAGGCTTCGGTGCCGTCCGCCAGGGTCGGCTCGACCGGAGCTTCTTCGGAAGCGCCGAGGTCACGGCCCGATGCGCTCTGCTGGCGAGCGATACCGTCGATGGCAGCACGCGAGATCAGGTCGCAGTAAAGAGCGATGGCGCGCGAGGCGTCGTCGTTGCCCGGGATCGGATAGTCGATCAGGTCCGGATCGCAGTTCGAGTCGATGATGGCGACGACCGGGATGCCGAGGCGCTTGGCTTCGTCGATTGCGATCTTTTCCTTGTTGGTGTCGATGATGAACATCAGGTCCGGCGTGCCGCCCATGTCCTTGATACCGCCGAGGGCCTTGTCGAGCTTTTCGCGCTCGCGCTCGAGGTTCAGACGCTCCTTCTTGGTGAAGCCCTGGGCTTCGCCGGAGAGGATTTCGTCGAGCTTGCGCAGGCGCTGGATCGAGTTGGAGATCGTCTTCCAGTTAGTCATCATGCCGCCGAGCCAGCGGGCGTTGACGTAGTACTGAGCCGAACGCTTCGCGCTGTCGGCGATCAGTTCGGACGCCTGGCGCTTGGTGCCGACGAACAGGACGCGGCCGCCGCGAGCAACGGTGTCGCTGACAACCTGCAGAGCGCGGCTCAGCATCGGAACCGTCTGGGCGAGGTCGATGATGTGGATGTTGTTACGATCGCCGAAAATGTACGGCTTCATCTTCGGGTTCCAGCGGTGCGTCTGGTGACCGAAGTGAACACCTGCTTCGAGAAGCTGGCGCATAGAAAAATCGGGCAATGCCATGCCTTTGTATCCTTTTCCGGTTGAACCTCCGCAAGGCGAACAGCATCCTCTTCGAGAATGCCACCGGGCGGAAAAATCCGGATTTCTCCCGGACAATCCCATGCCTTACGTGTGGAATGCGGGTGCCCATACCTGCGATTCGCTTGCAATGCAAGGCTTTTGGATCAAAAAAGCAATCTCGCCATGCCCTCAGCTGGCCAATTTATCAAGAAGCGCCAGCATGACATTGGCATCCGGCATAGGCAATACGGCATCGATCTCGGCCGGCAGCAGGCCGGCGATGGCATTGTCGGCATCGCCGGTCGCGGTGCCGAGCGGTCCGCGGAAACCGTGCCTGGTCCAGGCGAGCTCCTGCAATCGCGGGCTGACGAGAGCTTCGATCATGCGATCGACCTGTTCGTCGATCGCGATCAACGGATGCGCGGAATAGACGGTTGGATGCGGATAGAGCACGACGGGCTTGGCGCTGTTGCTCGCCTGAACTCTCTTCCAACGCTGCGGATCGGCGATGATCCATTCCACCAGCTGATTCTCATAGCCGACGATCATCGGTTCGCCGCCAATGCCGCCCGCGAGATACTGTTCGAACAACTTGCCCGACGAAGACGACTTGAAACCCATGTTGCGGAAGATCGCCTGGGCCTTGTCCCCGAACTGCGCCAGAGCGTCCGGGCCTGCGACGTTGCCGCTCAGGAGGCTGAGCACCAGGCCGGAAAACATGAAGCCGGAATTGGAGCGATTCGGATCGGTCGACACGATTCGGGCCTGGCCATAGAGCGAGTTGACACCGAGCTTCGACCAGTTCGTGCCGGCAAGCACGGCATCCAGCAGCGCCTTGAGATCAAGCTGGTGCTGCCCCTCCGGCGTCGTGTTGACGAGCCCCGCCTTGGTCAATCCATCGACGACCGGCTGCCAGGAATAGACGACGACGGGCGTGTTGAGGATGACGCGGTCGTTGCGGATCTTAATGCTATTCTGCCGGGCGATATCGACCATGATCGACGAGGATGGCCAGAGGAAGGCGGGATTCTGCGACAGAAGCGCCTGCTCCCGCACCATTTCCACGGAGCCTGCGACGCGGCTGTTGATCTCAAGGCCATGACTGTGCAGTGCCGATACCACGTCGGCATCGGCAAGGAATGCCTCCTTCTCGCCGCCGATGAAGCCGAAGAGCTTGCTGCTGTTGCCGAGCAGCCCCTGCAGCTCCGGCCTGTCCTTGACGGCGAAATAGCCTCCGGTCCCTGCGACACCGGCGGCAAGAAGCCCTACTCCAAAAGCGCGGCGAGAAATGGCCATCAGCGTCCTATATCCTCTTTGAGTGAGGCCTGTATGAGGCGCAGCTCCGTATCAAGCGTATCGAGCCTGTCTTCGATCAGGCTGTCGGAATAGTGTACGAAAGCATCTTCCAGTTTGGTCAGAACGAGACCGACCTCCTGAAGGCGCGCAACATCCGGCTGGCGTTTCGCTTCGATGACGGCAAAGCCCTCCGCCACCTCCGCGGCCCGCGGCAGATAGTAGCTGAGGAACCGCCTGACGGTGCCGGCGCTTTCCGGATTGGCTTCCACCTTCGCAAAGACGTCCGCGGCGATCTCCGCCAGATGCCGCACCCGTTTTGCCACATCCTTGCTGCCGATCTGGTTGGCCGATGCTTCCAGCCTTTCGGCCGCGGGAGCAGCCGTGCTCAACAGGTCGCGGGCGAACTCCAGACGCCCCCTGCCGATCGCCTTCGCATCCAGCCCCTCGAACATGCGCTTAGGTGCAAGGACGAAAATCAGGCCGACGAAGACCAAAAGACCGATGATGGCGGCAATCCATATCGGCATGCCGGCAAGAAAGCTGAGCACGGGAACGACGATCGCGGCGGCAAGCCCCGCCACGATCCAATTCCAGTCATTGCCGAACCAATTGCGCATTATCGTCCTAGAGCAATTCCAGCAAAAGCGCGAAGCGGTTTGGCTGGAATTGCGTGAAAAGAAAGAGATAGAGCATTTCTGTGACTCCGGTCAGAACAGAAATGCTCTAGTTATAGCCGCGCACCGCCCGGAATGCGCTGACCAGATCACCACGGCCCTCGAAGACGCGCGCCGAGGTCTCCTGCGCGAGGGCATCGAGCTGCCGCTTGTCGGCATCGCCGAAGGTGATGCCGAACACTGGCACATGCGGGCTTACAGATGCCCAGCGGCTCATGAAATAGCCATTGCCATCATCGGATTTTCCATCCGTCATGATGACGATCGCGGGCAAGTAGGATGACAGCTCTTGCGTCGACTTCATCCAGTCGAGCGCCTTGCTCGCACAGGCATACATATCAGTACCTCCACCCGCATGCTGACGCGAGACCCTTTCGACCAACATCTTTTGCTGATCGGGCCTCCCGGTCGCCTCGATCGTGGTGCGCACATTGGCGTCAAAGGGAATGACCAGGATGCGATCGGCTGGCGTCCATTGCGCCAGGACCTTGCCTGTTTCTTCCGGGTTGAACAGGAATTGCATGGCCGCCTGAAGCTGTTCTTCGCCCTTGCCCGCCATCGAGCCGGAAAAATCGAGGCAGAGAGCCGTCAGCGAAGGCTTGCGCAGCGCCACCTGATAAAGATCAAGCGCCTGGCGGATCATGGCAGGCTCCGGCATGCGGATGGCCGTCACGATCCGGGTCGGATCGAAATTCCAAGTCAGGTCCGGCTTGGCGGCAATATCGGAGAGCGGGATGCGGCGACCCGTATCGGCAATGCGTTTCTGCACTGGCGCGGAACGCAGATAGTCGACGAGCTGGTTGAAGAAGGTCTCGAGCTCCTGCCCTCGCCCATGATCGACAAAGCCGATAGGCGAATCGGCGACGACGACGCCATCGGCGGGGTAGATGGCATAGAGTGGCTCCTTGCCCATGCCGGCAAGCTTGTCATTGGTTTCCTTCAGAATCGCTTCGTAATTCCACATGGCGTCGTAAAGCACACCCTTGCCGGCGGAGTCGGTATAGAGATCTGCAAGCCAGCCCGACGAGCCCGAAGAACGCTCCACACCGCCAAGCAGCGCGCGAACCGTGCTCTGGACATCCGGCTTGTCGAGATCGCCCGGCTCTATCACCGGTTTGTTGCCGAGCGCACTCGACAGCATGGCAAGATAGGCACTGGCGCCGGAATTGGATTGCGTGGCCGATGTCATGAGAAACTTCAGCGAACCGCTTTTCACTGCCGCCAGTATGTCCTTCATATAGACCGGCTTGCCGACCCAGCCGAGCGCCTCGGCTTTGGATTTGCGCACGCCGAGAATAACAGGCATCTGCGCGACCGATGTCAGCGACTTCACGCGACGCTTGGTGTCGAACATATCGACCCAGACGCTCGACGCCGGCCAGACGGCATCCTGTTCGACGCCCTGTTCGCTCTGGAGTGCCAGACCGATATCCAGCGTACCCTCATAGCTGAAGCTGCAAGTCGCCTTCTTCTCCTTGCAGAACTCTTCGACGATCGGCTGCAGGACGGTGTTTTCAGAACCGGAAATGATCGAGAATTTCGAGACCTGCTCGCCGACATTGCAGCTGCTCAACAGGAGTGTGCCTGCCAGCGTCAGCGCGGTAGCAAAAGTGCGGATTGCCATGGGTTCACCGCGCCTCGATCATCGCCTTCTTGAGCTCAATGGTCATTTTCTGCATTCGCTGCTCGGCCTCGGCCCGCTTGGCGCGGCCATCCTCCTGCACCTTCAGGACGCCACCGATCGTGTCGATCAGATCGCGGTTGGCGGCAGCAAGCGTGTCGATGTCGACGATACCGCGCTGCGATTGCTGTTCTATGGCAATCGCCTGATCCTTCATCATTTTCGATGCCTGGCGGATCATGTCGTTGGTGGCGTCGGTGACGGTCCTCTGCAGTTCGAGCGCGGACTTCTGCTGGGTCAGGCCCAGCAGGATCACCATCTTCTGCTTCCAGGCCGGCACGGTCAGTGCCGACGTCGCCTGCAGGTTCTCGATCAGGGTTTCGTCACCGGCCTGAACGATACGGATCTGCGGCAATTGCTGAATGCCGAGTTGGCGCGCCTGCTGCAGGTAGAAGACCCGCTTTTCCAACCGGTCGAGAGCCTGGAGGCTGTCCTGATAGACCTGCGCTTCCAGCATGCCGCCGCCGGGATTGGCCGAAGCCGCATCAGCGGCACTTTTCAGCCGGGGAAGCTCCGTCGCGCGGAAGCGCTCGGCAAACGTCTTTCCAGCCTGCACATAGGCGTCGAGCTGTACGATGGATTGCTTGGTCTCCTCATGCAGGTCATCGAGGAGAGCGATATCGCGGCGCAGAATGTCTTTGTGGCGATCAAGCTCCAGTCCGATGCGGTCGATCTGGCCAGCCACGTCCTCGAACTGCTCCTTGAAACGCTCCAGCTTCGCCCTGAACGAGGAAAACATCCGCGATAGAAAGCCCTCGTCCTTCAACGAGGCAGGATCGAGCTTCTTCGACTTGACGATGATATCGGTCAGCAACTTGCCGACTTCGCCGAGATCGCGGTTGCGCACCTCGCGCAGGATACGATCGGAATAATCGGAAACGGCCTGCTGGGCACGGTCGCCATAGACGGAAATGCCGGCCCTGTCGGTCAGATCTATGCTGTCGCCGATGCGGGCGATTTCCGCCGGATCGGCCGTGACGACCGGCAGCGTGTTATTGGAACTCGTGGAGATACCGGTATTGCTCATAGGTCGTGCTTTCTCGTCCATAGACTCGGGAGCCGACCGCAAAAATTGCCAATCGCCCCAAGACGATGCCCTCGCGCGCCCCACTACAATTTCAGATCGAAGCAGAGGGAATATGCACTTACTTCTGCGTGTCGATCGTTTCACACAATAGTGAAACTTGGATCACAGTTTTATGACAGAGGTTTTGCACGTTGAACGAGAGTCTATTGGCACGCCTTCGTACCGAGAACTTCAAGCTTGGTGAGCTTGCCGGTCAGCACGAAGTCACCATAATCCATGGTGAGGTCGCGCGTGATACCGTTTTCGTAGAGCTTGAAGGACATCCGGTAGACGGGCATGGCGTCGCCGGTGGACTTTTCGTTGAAATAAGCCACGGTCACCGGCCAAAAAGGCGTCTTGGAGAAGGCGCCAGCCTTGTCGGCATCGGGATCATCGGTCGCCGGCGTCTGTTCCTTGCCGACGACGGTGGTGGCGATCAGCGGCTTGTCCCCATCGTCGGAACCGTCGAAAACCTGCGCCTCGAAAAAGTTCTTGCCGAGCTTGGCGTTGTGGATGATGTCGAGCATGTGCTCCGTCGGGAAACGGCTCTCGATGATCTGGACCTGCTTGTTCTGCGGCTGGGTGAGGTCGACCTTGATGCCCTTCTGGTCGTCGCTTGCGGCGCCGCGCACATCCTTGTCGAGCTGGCTGTCAGTATAGGACTTGGTCTCGAAGCGGAACAGCCGCTTGCCGAGATCCTCGAAGGTCGTCGTCTGCTGGTCGCTGACGCGCGTTGAGTCCCCCGTATCGATCTTCGTCACGAAGCGGAAATTGGTGGTGAATCCGGTGCAATCGGAGCCTTCGAACTCATAGACCATGCGGCCGACCATGCCGGAGATGCCGGAGCGATCGGAGGCATCCTTCAGTTCAAGATCATAGACGGCGCGATGCGCGATCAGCCCGCTCGGACCGGCAGCATGGGCTGCCGAGGTTCCCAGTGACAGAATGCTCAGGCCCGAAACGACGGTAGCAGCAAGACTCGAGCGGAACATTCATTATCTCCTGTTGGACTCGCACGCGATGTTATAAGAACGCTTTCGGCTGAACGAGGCTGCCGATCCTAAGTGACCGAATTTAGTCTTGATGCCGGATTTTTGAAGTTTTTACAACAAAACGGGAGATGAATAATGTCCGACGCTATCGAGGGCCGCCTGAAGGAACTCGGCATCGTTCTGCCGCAAGCTGCAGCACCGGCCGCCAACTACGTTCCCTATGTCATCAGCGGCAATCTTCTCTACCTGTCGGGACAGCTGCCGATGGAAAACGGCAAGATCGGCGTCACGGGTCATCTCGGCAAGGATGTCGATGTTGCCGGCGGGCAGCGGGCGGCCGAGCTTTGTGCCATCAATATTCTCGCCCAGGCGAAAGCTGCCCTCGGCGGCGATCTCGGCCGGATCAAGCGGCTGATCAAGCTCAACGGCTTCGTCGCCTCGACGCCCGATTTCGTCGAACAACACCTTGTGATCAACGGCGCATCCAATCTTCTGGCAAACGTGCTTGGCGAAGCCGGCAAGCATGCCCGCGCCGCCGTCGGCATGGCCGCCCTGCCGCTCAATGCCGCCGTTGAAATCGATGCCATTCTGGAAATTGCATAATGAGCAAGCTTGCCTGGTTGACCGAGCGTCCAGTCGCTCACCGCGGCTATCATGACATGAACAAGGAAGTCTGGGAAAATACACTCTCCGCCTTCAGCCGCGCCATCGAGGCGGGCTTTGCCATCGAGTGCGACCTGCACTACGCCTCCGACGGCGTTCCGGTGGTCTTTCATGACGACGACCTCCAGCGCGTCTGCAATCTGCCGGGCGAAGTGCGCGAACGCACCTCGGCCGAGCTCGGGCTGCTGTCGGTCGGCGGTACCAAGGACAAGATCCCGACGCTGAAGCAGCTCCTGCGGCTCTGCGACGGCAAGGTGCCGCTCGTGCTGGAGCTGAAAGGGCGCGAAGGCGATGACGATGGCTTTGCCGAATCCGTGCTCGAAGTGCTGGAAGGCTACAAGGGGCATGTGGCGCTGATGAGCTTCGATCATTGGCTGCTCAAGGACCTCAAGGCGCTGGAAGCGCCCTACCCTGTCGGACTGACGGCTGAAGGAAACAAGCCTGAGACGTTTTTTCAGCATGACGAAGCCATGCATCTTGGGCTAGACTTCATCTCGTACTTCTACGGCCACCTGCCGAACCCCTTTGTTACGGCGCAACGCCAGCGCGGTATTCCGGTCATCACCTGGACCGTGCGCGACGAAGCGGCCCGCAAACATACATTTGCCAATGCAGACCAGATGACCTTCGAAGGTTTTGATCCGCGCCTGGCCTCGTAAATCGGCATCGATTGAAGAAGAGGCTTTGCGCATACCCAAATTGCCGCTGCGCCGACAGTGCGACCTTCGGGCGGATGGCGCGGCGGTGAGAGCCCCTTCTTTCCTTTCAAGCGCAAGAGTTTGATGACAGACGAATTATCCATTCGAGTCGAACGATCCTTCAAGAATATCGCCCCGGAGAGCTGGTCGAAGCTGGCCGGAGCGTCCAGAACCGGCAGCGTCCTGCCCTACAATCCCTTTGTCTCGCACGCCTTCCTCTCATCGCTTGAGGAGTCCGGTTCCGCCACCGACAAGACCGGCTGGCTCGGCAATCACCTGCTGCTGGAAACCGAAAGCGGCGAATTGCTTGGTGCCGTCGCCGGCTACCTCAAGAGCCATAGCCAGGGCGAATATGTCTTCGACCATGGCTGGGCCGATGCCTTCGAGCGTGCCGGCGGACGCTATTATCCGAAACTGCAATGCTCCATTCCCTTCACGCCCGCCACCGGGCCGCGGCTGCTGGTGGCCGAGGGGCAGGATCGAAACGTGCTGCAGCCGGCGCTCGCCGAAAGCCTGAAGGAAGTCACCCGGCAGCTCGGCGTCTCCTCAGCGCACATCACCTTTCTGCCTGAAGAGGAAGCCTCGGTCTTCGAAGGCGACGGCTATCTGCATCGTACCGATCAGCAATTTCACTTTATCAACGAGGGCTATGCCGATCACGACGCCTTTCTGGAGACGCTGGCATCGCGTAAACGCAAGGCGCTTAAGAAGGAACGGCGCGCGGCGGTCGAGCGTGGTATCACCATCGACTGGCTGACCGGCAGCGACCTGACGGAAGGCATATGGGACCAGTTCTTTGCCTTCTACATGGATACCGGCAGCCGCAAATGGGGCCGCCCCTATCTCACCCGAAAATTCTATTCGCTGATCGGCGAGCGCATGCCCGACGACATTCTGCTCGTCATGGCCAAGCGCGAAGGACGTTATATCGCGGGCGCCATCAACTTCATCGGGGGCGAAACGCTTTACGGCCGCCATTGGGGCTGCATCGAGGATCATCCCTTCCTGCATTTCGAGGTCTGTTATCACCAGGCAATCGATTTTGCGCTGAGCAAGGGGCTGAAGCGGGTGGAAGCCGGGGCGCAGGGCGAGCACAAGCTGGCGCGCGGCTATCTTCCGGTGATCACGCATTCGGCGCATTACATTGGCCATCAGGGCCTGCGGCGCGCCGTTGCGGACTATCTGAAGCATGAGCGGGAACAGGTAGAGGAGATGAGTGAAATTCTCACCGAGCACAGCCCCTTCCGCAAAGGCGAACGGCAAGATATCTAGCCGTATGGGATAACCATAAACGCAAGACGAGGAGATACCGGATGACCATCCCCGCCTATGACGACAATAATATCTTCGCAAAGATCCTGAAGGGCGATATTCCTTCCTATCGCGTCTACGAGGATGAGCACACGGTCGCCTTCATGGATGTGATGCCGCAGTCGCCTGGCCATACGCTTGTCGTGCCGAAGGCACCCTCGCGCAATATTTTTGATGCCGACCCGGCTGCATTGCAGCAGGCAATCACTGTGGTGCAGAAGATCGCTGTCGCCGTTCGGGAAGCCTTTGATGCCGACGGCGTCTATATCGCGCAGTTTAACGAGCCGCCTGCGGGGCAGACCGTTTTCCATCTGCATTTCCACGTTATCCCGCGCCTTGAGGGCGTGGCGTTGAAGCCGCATTCGGGCAAGATGGAAGACGGCGCTGTATTGGCGGAAAACGCTAGAAAGATCATGGAAGCCTTGGCTTGATCCCGGCAACCTCATCTCATTTATGAGGTATTCCTTATAACCATATAAAAACAGCTGCATTGTCTCCAATGCAGCCGTTTCATTTTTCCTCAAATCACCGATCGGTGATTACTTGCGCGGAACCTTCGGAACCGTGCCTCCGCCCTTGCGCGGTGACTTGCCGTCAGACTCGCCGCTTTCGCTCGAAGGCGAGGCCTTGGCCGAGCGGCGGCTGTCGGCTGCCGTCGCAGCCCTGCCGACGCGGCTTCTGGCCTTGACGGTGACGTCGCCGTCATCCTCTTCCACCTCAGCCGGCACATCACCTACTTCGGCTTCCGGCTTCGGCCGGATCGGAGCGGTGTCGGCGATCGCCTCGAGCAAGATGCCGGTCGAGCCGTCCTCCTTCTTGCCGACTGTGACGTTGACCACGCCGCCCTTCTTCAGCTTGCCGAAGAGGATTTCGTTCGCCAGCGGCTTCTTGATGTTTTCCTGGATGACGCGCGCCAGCGGACGGGCGCCCATCTTGTCGTCGTAACCCTTCTCGGACAGCCAGGCGATGGCGTCCTCGTGCAGGTCGAAGGTCACGTTCCGTTCGGAAAGCTGCGCTTCCAGCTGCATGATGAACTTCTGCACGACCTTGTGGATAACGGTCGTCGGCAACGGCGCGAAGGGAATGACCGCATCCAGACGGTTGCGGAATTCCGGTGTGAACAGGCGATTCAGCGCCTCTTCATCCTCGCCCGTACGCTTGGACGAGCCGAAGCCGATGGCGGCCTTGGCCATTTCCGAAGCGCCCGCATTGGTCGTCATGATCAGGATGACGTTGCGGAAATCGATCTTCTTGCCGTTGTGGTCGGTCAGCGCGCCATGGTCCATGACCTGCAGCAGGATATTGAAGATATCCGGATGCGCCTTCTCGATTTCGTCGAGCAGAACCACGCTGTGCGGATGCTGATCGACGCCGTCGGTCAGCAGGCCACCCTGGTCGAAGCCGACATAGCCGGGAGGTGCACCGAGCAGACGGGAAACCGTGTGACGCTCCATATATTCCGACATGTCGAAGCGCAGCAGTTCGACGCCGAGCGACGAGGCAAGCTGCTTGGCGACTTCGGTCTTGCCGACGCCGGTGGGGCCGGAGAAGACGTAGCAGCCGATCGGCTTGTTCGGTTCGCGCAGGCCCGCACGTGCCAGCTTGATCGAGGTCGAAAGTGCTTCGATCGCCGTATCCTGGCCGTAGACGACCGAACGCAGTTCCTGTTCGAGGTTGGCGAGAACCATCTCGTCATCCTTGGACACCGTCTTCGGCGGAATGCGGGCCATGGTCGCAATCGTCGCTTCGATCTCCTTTTCGGTGATCAGCTTGCGGCGCTTGGACGGCGGCAGCAGCATCTGGGCGGCACCCGTCTCGTCGATCACGTCGATCGCCTTATCCGGCAGCTTGCGGTCGGAGATATAGCGAGCCGACAGCTCGACAGCCGTCTTGATGGCGTCGTTCGAGTAGCGCAGGTGGTGATACTCTTCGAAATAGGGCTTCAGGCCCTTCATGATTTCGATGGCATCCTCAATGCTCGGCTCGTTGACGTCGATCTTCTGGAAGCGGCGGACGAGCGCCCGGTCCTTCTCGAAGAACTGGCGGTATTCCTTGTAGGTGGTCGAACCGATGCAACGGATCGCACCCGAGGAAAGGGCCGGCTTCAGCAGGTTCGACGCATCCATCGCGCCGCCGGAGGTGGCGCCCGCACCGATGACGGTGTGGATCTCATCGATGAACAGCACGGCGCCCGGATACTCCTCGAGCTCCTTGACGACCTGCTTCAGGCGTTCCTCGAAGTCGCCGCGATAACGGGTGCCGGCAAGCAGCGTGCCCATATCGAGCGAAAAGATCGTCGCATCGGCCAGCGCTTCGGGAACCTTGCCCTCAACGATGCGCTTGGCAAGACCTTCGGCAATCGCCGTCTTGCCCACGCCAGGGTCGCCGACATAGAGCGGATTGTTCTTCGAGCGGCGGCACAGCACCTGGATGGTGCGATTGACCTCGGAGTTACGACCGATCAACGGATCGATCTTGCCGTTCTTGGCCTTCTCATTGAGGTTGACGCAATAGGCCTTCAGGGCGTCCTGCTGCTTCTTGCCATTACCCTCCTCCTGCTCGCCGCGGGAGGTCGGCTTGCTTTCGGATTCGCTTTCCTCGGCGCCGCGCGGCGTGCGGGTCTGGGAGGAACCCGGGCGCTTGCCGATGCCGTGAGAGATATAGTTGACCGCGTCATAGCGGGTCATTTCCTGCTCCTGCAGGAAGAAGGCAGCATGGCTTTCCCGCTCCGCGAAAATCGCGACGAGGACGTTGGCGCCCGTCACTTCCTCGCGGCCGGAAGATTGCACATGGATCACGGCGCGCTGGATGACACGCTGGAAGCCGGAAGTCGGCTTCGAGTCCTCATCGTAGCCCGTGACCAGGTTGGAGAGTTCATTATCGACGTATTCAGTCAGAGTCTTACGGAGCGCGTCGAGATCAACATTGCACGCGCCCATGACAGCTGCGGCATCGGCGTCGTCTACCAGCGCCAAAAGCAGATGTTCCAGCGTGGCATACTCGTGATGCCGCTCGTTCGCGTAGGTCAGTGCCTGATGCAGCGCCTTCTCAAGACTAGGCGAAAATGTTGGCACGTTCAGATCCTCACTTCTTTTCCATAACACATTGCAGCGGATGCTGGTGCTGCCGGGCAAAGTCCATCACCTGGCTCACCTTCGTTTCGGCTACTTCATATGTATATATCCCGCACTCGCCCACGCCGTGGTTGTGGACATGAAGCATGATGCGGGTGGCACTTTCGAGATCCTTTTGAAAGAAACGCTCCAGGATATGGATCACAAAGTCCATGGGCGTATAGTCATCATTCAGAAGCAGCACGCGGTATAGATTGGGTTTCTTGGTTTTGGGCTTGGTGCGCGTAATCACCGAGGTCCCGCGATTTCCGTTGTCCCCGTTCCTTTCGCTATTGTTTTGCATCCGGATCGGCTCAGCGATCATTTCATTCATTCCTCAAATCATCCGGCAGAAGCTATCGCATTCCGACTTGGCACTGGATTGGATTCTTCACTTGGTCGGGCCGGATATCCGAACCTCTAACTTAGTTCATATTGGCGTGATTTTAAGCCCCTTGCGGGACACTGCAATCACAATTCGCTGACAAAGGGGGCTGCGGTCAAAAAAGTCGCTGCATATCGCCATGTCGGGTCCGGTGCGCCAAAACGCAAAAGACCGGCCGCGCGTCGCGCAGCCGGTCCTTCCGGAAATTTTGCCTTTCGGCGAAAGTTTAAGCGGCGGTCGCCGTTGCCGCTGCCTTGCTGGCAGCCTTCGTTGCAGCCGCGACGGGCGCTTCGTAAGGCTTGTAGGCCACCTTGGCGAGATCGGCATACATTTCGCCGAGCTTAGTGGCTTCGGCAATGAAGTTTTCATAGGAAGACTTCACATAGCTGCTCTGCAGTTCGAAGGCAGCTTCGAAGCTCTTGACGCCGGCGAGCGTTTCGAAGTGTGCAACACCATCCTGGAAAGACTTCTTGGAGTATTCAGCGGCTTCGGCAGCAATCGCCTGAAAGCCCTTGGTGACATCGGAATAGCTCTTCAGCGCCGTGTCCATGGCTTCCTTGCCCTTCTTGTTCGCTTCATCGAAATTGAACATGCTTCTCCGTCCCTTGTTGGCCGGCCGGCGGCCGGTTTACAGGGATAAAGGTTAAATGCGGCGCACAATTAGTCAAGTAGTCTTGTGCGACGCAATATCACCTTTCGGTTGCATTTTGGATGACGGCGCGGTGTCGATAGTGATGAGTGCGCCGCATCATTCTGTTTTTCCTAATATATATCATCCCCCCTGCAACCACAGGCTTTGATTAAAATATTGGCATTTGGACAGAAAGAAGCCGAAAGAGATCAGAACGGCAGCGGAATGATCAAATTGACAAACGTCAAAGAAAAAGGCCGCATTTCAATGAAATACGGCCCAAATATTCGATCACTATACGAGATCGATATAATCAGAGATCGACGTCCAGAATAGCCATCGAGAAATTATAGGAGCGGTCGCCATCTTCGTCGTCGATATAGACGACACCCAGAAACTCTTCGCCGAGGTAGACTTCCGCAGAATCGTTCTTGCGCGGGCGGGCCTTCACCACGACCTGCGGGTTGAACGTGCGCTTGAAATAGGCGTCGAGCTTCTTGATTTCTTCGGGCTTCACAATGCTTCTCCGTGAGGATCTCTGTTGGCCGCTTCTTGCATAGGAAAAGCGGCGGTGTAAAGACCGGAACCGCGCATAGCTATCCGGCGACAGCGCAAGCCTCGGAAAATCGGACTGGAATTTCCTAGATTCCTGCACCCATGATCTGGTCAACGATCAATTGCTCGGCGAGCAGCTGATCCATCGAGCGAGAGGGCTCGGAGCACCCTGCTTCTCCGACCACCTTGGCCGGAACGCCGGCAACGGTCGTCTTGGCGGGCACCTCCTTCAGCACCACGGAGCCGGCGGCAATGCGCGAGCAATGGCCGACCTGGATATTGCCGAGAATCTTGGCCCCCGCACCGATCAGGACGCCGTGGGCGATCTTCGGATGGCGGTCGCTGCCTTCCTTGCCGGTACCGCCGAGCGTGACCCCATGCAGGATGGAGACGTTGTCGCCGATGACGGCCGTCTCGCCCACGACGAGGCCGGTCGCATGATCAAGGAATATGCCCTTGCCGATGCGCGCCGCCGGGTTGATATCGGTCTGGAAGACGCTGGAGGAGCGACTCTGCAGATAAAGCGCGAAATCGCGGCGACCGCGATTATGCAGCCAGTGCGCCAACCGATGTGTCTGTAACGCATGGAAACCCTTGAAATAGAGGACAGGCTCCAGGAACCGCAAGCAAGCGGGATCGCGATCATAGACTGCCTGGATATCGACACGCAGAATCGATCCCCATTCCGGCCAGTCGGCGAGCATTTCCTCAAAAGTCTGCCTCAGGAGAATAGCCTGCATATCCGGATGGTCGAGGCGCTCGCAGATGCGATAGATGACGCATTCTTCCAGCGAACGATGGTTGATGATCGTCGAATAGAGGAAGGCGGCAAGGAGGGGATCCTTTTCGGCAGCGGCGCGTGCTTCCTCGCGCATGCTGTCCCAGATCGGGTCCATGACCTTCACTGCGCCCAAGCCTTCAACCTGGCGAATATCCGTTGCTGCGACCATTGGCGGTCTCCCGATTTTCTGTCAGGGGTGCATTATATAGAATAAAAGCCAGACAAGACAAATGGGTTGATCGCGCATGAATTTCGAGCATGACTTTGCCGGCGGTCTCATTCGCGCGACATGCAGCGACGCGATCGGTACGATCGCCATCGGCAATCCTGGCAGAAAGAATGCCGTGACGGCTGCCATGTGGCGTGCCCTCCCGCAAGCCGTGCGCATCCTGACCGATGAAGCCCATGCGCATGTCATTGTTCTGCACGGCGCGGGCGCGGATTTTTCAGCCGGCGCCGATATCAGCGAATTCGACAGCGTGCGCAAGAATTCCGAGACCGCGGTCGCCTATGAGGCGCTGAACAGCCAGGCTTTCGAGGCTATCCGTCACTGCCGCGTGCCGACAATCGCCGCAATCCGCGGCATTTGCTATGGCGGCGGCTTCGGCTTGGCAGCGGCCTGCGATCTTCGCATAGCCGAACGAGGCGCGCGATTCTGCGTCCCCGCCGTCCGCCTCGGCATCGCCTATCCCGCCGACGCCGTGCAGGACATCGTCAACGCGCTCGGAGCGCAGATGGCCAAGGTCACGCTGTTTACCGGCGCACCCATGTCTGGCGAGAAGATGGTTGCCGCCGGCTTTCTTCTGGAGGAAATCGACGCAGAGGCATTCGATGGCGAAGTCTCCGCCCTCGCCCATGCCATCGCCGCCAATGCACCGATCGCGCTGCATGCCTCGAAACTTGCGATCCGCGCCGTCATCGAGCAGAACGGCGATCTGCTGCGCGAAGCGGAAGTGATCGGCGCCGAGACGTTCGACAGCGCCGATTATGCCGAGGGCCGCGTTGCCTTTGCAGAGCGACGGAAACCACACTTCACCGGCAAGTGACTTAGCGCTGGCCGAGGCGCTGATAGAATTCGAGAACCGCCGCTTTGAAGATCTTGTCGCCGACGGCGAGCATGTGATCGCGGTTCGGTATGTCGATGGCCTCGGCGTTCGGCATCAATGCGGCCAGCTCCTGGCCCGAGCCGGCGATATCGTCCTTGGTGCCGACGGCGATCAGAGTCGGCGCCTCGATCCTTGCCACATCCTCCCTTGACGCCAGATCGCGTGAGCCTTGGATGCAGGCGGCCAGCGCCTGCCGATCGCTTTTCGTCTGTTCGGCAAAGGCGCGGAACATGCGCCCGCGTGCATGGGTGACATCATCGAGCGATGGTGCCACCAGTGCATCCGCAATTGGATCCCAATCGCCGACGCCCTCGACCATGCCGATGCCGAGACCGCCGAGAACCAGCGAGCGGACGCGATCCGGATGAGCGATCGCCATAAAGGTCGAAACACGCGCACCCATGGAATAGCCCATGACATGCGCCTCGGGGATGCCCAGATGATCGAGAAGGGCGACGGCATCCTCTGCCATGATCCACGGATGGTAGACATCGGCATCATAGAGCTTGTCGCTCGAGCCGTGGCCACGGTTGTCGATGGCGATCACGCGATAGCCTGCCTCGCCGAGCGTCTTCAGCCAGCCCGGATTGACCCAGTTGGCAATCGCCGTTGAAGCGAAGCCATGAATCAGCAGCACTGGCGGGCCGCTCGGATCGCCATCATCAAAAAAGGCAAGCTTCAATCCGTCTCTGATAAAATGGGACATCGAGGGAGCATTGAGATTCATGGCGTCGTCTTCACAAACTGGGTCCTGTTGGCGCCGGACCATATTTTATCGGCGATATCAAATGAACCCTATGCCTGCGAAAATCTCTGCCTCAAGCCGGACTTTCGCACTACACAATCGGGAAGAAGGATTATAAAGAGGGGCGACCAAGTCTGGCGCAACCATCATGCCGCTTAAGGCAAGACGCATTCGGAGATCATCATGGCCGGCCACAATATTCCCCATTTCCAGAACGACGGCGGACATCGCGTCATCGAAATCGGCGTGAAGGAATTCATGTGCACTGGCGCTTCGGTTCCCTATGATCATCCGCACATCTTCATCGACCTCGGCGACGAGAGCGAGAAGGTCTGCTCCTACTGCTCGACGCTCTTCCGCTACAATCCTTCGCTGAAGGCGGATCAGACGAATCCGGCCGGCTGCGTCTTCCATTTCAAGGCGGCCTGACGCCATAGCATCCGATCGGACATAGAAAATGCCGATCAAAGCAGCCGCAATCATCGGCGCCGGAATAGCCGGATTGACGGCGGCTCTGGCGCTGGCGAGACACGGGATTGCCTCCGACATTTTCGAACAGGCAGAGGTGCTGACCGAAGTCGGTGCGGGCCTGCAGATTTCGCCGAATGCCTCCCGCATCCTCGATACGCTCGGCGTGCTCGACGCGCTCAGACCGGTTTGGCTGGAGCCCGAGGAAGTCCGACTCGTATCTGGCTCGTCGCTGCGGCCGGTCGCCTCCATTCCCTGTGGAAAATTTGCCCGAGAGCGATGGGGTGCCCCCTATGGTGCCGCGCATCGCGCGACCCTGCAAAAGGCGCTCCTCAATGCGGTAACGGCCAATGACTTATGCAGGCTGCACCTCGGCCGGCACATCGATATCAAGGACAAGCAGACACTGGAAGAGAGCGCCGGAAGGGGATTCGATCTCGTCATCGGCGCAGACGGCGTGTGGTCGAAAGTGCATGCGATGGTGCCCAATGCGCCCTCGCCGCTCTTCTCCGGGAATATTGCCTGGCGCTTCTCCATTCCGCAGGCCGCAGCCCCGACCCTGCTGGACAAGGCGAACGTCACGGCATTCCTCGGCCCTTCCAGCCACCTCGTCTGCTATCCCATCCGGGAAAATGCCGCCTTCAATATCGTCGCCATCGTCTCCGGCAGTAGCACCAGCCGCGATTGGGGTGCGACTGGCAGCAAGGCGCAGCGCGAGCAGATGCTGCGCGGCTTTTCCGGCTGGAACGGTGCGATCCTGCCAATGCTGGAGGCACAGGAGCAGACAAGCTTCTGGCCGCTCTACGAGATGAAGGAAGGTCGGTGGCATAATGGTCGCGATACGATCCTGATCGGAGACGCCGCGCATGCGATGATGCCTTTTGCGGCGCAAGGCGCAGCCATGGCGATCGAGGATGCCTTCGAGCTTGGCGGGCTGCTTTCTGCGCGCTCGCCGGCGGAAGCCTTCGAACTCTATGAAAAGCATCGGACGCCACGGATTGCGCGCCTGAGGCAACGCGCCGCCTTCAATCAGTTCGCCTATCATGCCCGCGGCCCGATCCGGATCGCGCGCGACCTCGTTCTCTCCCTCCGCCCGCCGCAAAGCCTCGCGGCGGACATGGACTGGATTTATGGCTACCGCGCCATCGGTTGATCAAACCTCTTTGGCGGCGGCAAAGCCCTTTTCGATGTCCGCCTTGAGATCCGGCACGTCTTCGAGACCAACCTGCAGGCGAATGACCGGCCCCTCCGTCGGGACCTTGGTGACGCGACGGTCGTTGAGGTTGACGTGCAGGGCCAGACTTTCAAAACCGCCCCAGGAATAGCCGAGAGCGAAAATTCGCAAGGCATCGAGGAAGGCATGCGCCTTCGCCTTGAATTTCTGGGGATCGTCGACGGCCAGAACGAAGGAGAAAATCCCGCTCGCGCCCTTGAAGTCGCGCTTCCAGAGTTCGTGGCTGGGGAAACTCGGCAAGGCCGGATGCAAGACGCGCGCGACCTCCTCCCTATCTTCGAGCCACCGGGCGATAGCAAGCGCGCTTTCCTGATGCCGATCCAGGCGTACGCCCATGGTACGCAAGCCGCGCAGCACCTGATAAGCGTCGTCGGGCGCCCCACAAAGGCCGAGCTGACCGTGAGCGTCCAGCAACCGCTTCCAATGCGTCTCGTTGGCGGAAACCGTGCCCATCAAAATGTCGGAGTGACCGGCGGGGTATTTCGTCACCGCATGAATGGAAACGTCGACGCCATGGTCGAGCGGCTTGAAATAGAGCGGCGTTGCCCAGGTGTTGTCCACGGTCACGACGCAGCCGTGACGATGAGCCGCTGCCGAGATTGCGGGGATATCCTGCACTTCGAAGGTGTTTGACCCCGGCGATTCCGTATGGACCAGCTTGGTGTTCGGCTTGATCAATCGCTCGATATCGGCGCCAATCGACGGATCGTAATAATCGACCTCGACGCCGAGGCGCTTCAGCATGGTATCGCAGAAGAAGCGCGTGGGGCCGTAAACCGAATCAACGATCAGCGCGTGATCGCCTGCGGAGAGATAGGCGAGAAGCGGCACGGTGACCGCAGCAAGCCCGGAAGGTACGATGATCGTTCCCGCCGAACCTTCTAGCGCGTTCATTGCTTCGCATAGCGCATCCGTCGTGGGCGTGCCGCGTGTGCCGTAGGTATATTTCTGGTCATGCGTCTCCATCACGCGCGCATTGGGAAACAGCACCGTCGAGGCACGCACGACAGGTGGATTGACGAAGCCGTGATAGTCGAACGGCGAATTGCCGATATGGGACAAGCGCGTGTTGATGCCGGCGTTCGGCAGGTTTGTGTCTTTGTCTTTCATGTCAGGATATGCCTTTGGCGCTGTTGGAAGCTGGATTTGTGGCGGCCAAGTCCAGTGGGGTCAACCCCGATCATTCCAACGCCATACATTATTAGAAGGCTAAAATAACAAAAATGACGGCCAAAACCCAGTTTTCGCGCAGATTTTTGGCAAAATGCCGCTCATTTTGGCGCCAAATGCCCATTTTTCGCCCCCGAGAAGCAAAAATGCCGAATAAAACCGCAATAATTGGGGCGATCTCTTGACCGCTACACCATTTGCGACTGTGATAGCGCCACTCGCACCGAGAAAGGGAAGGAACACGGTTCTCCAGGAACCTGCTTCGGACGCGATACAGTTTAACTATAAAACAAATAGACAAAGGTAGGGAAAATGAAAAAGATTGCTCTCTCCGCATTCCTCGGAGTCGCAGCCTTGGCTTACACCGCGTCCGGCGCTTCGGCTTCGACGCTGAGCGACGTAAAGGCCAAGGGCTTCGTCCAGTGCGGCGTGAATACCGGCCTTCTCGGCTTTGCACAGCCGGACGCATCCGGTAACTGGGCCGGTTTCGACATCGACTTCTGCAAGGCTGTCGCTTCAGCTGTCTTCGGCGATCCGACCAAGGTGAAGTACACGCCTCTCAGCGCCAAGGACCGCTTCACCGCGCTGCAGTCCGGCGAAATCGACGTGCTTTCCCGTAACACCACCTGGACCATCAACCGCGACACCGCACTCGGCCTAAAATTCCGTCCGGTCACCTATTATGACGGCCAGGGCTTCATGGTTCGCAAGGAGCTGAACGTAAAATCGGCGCTCGAACTTTCCGGCGCGGCAGTTTGCGTCCAGTCCGGCACGACGACCGAGCTGAACCTGGCAGACTATTTCAAGACCAACAACCTGCAATACAATCCGGTCGTCTTCGACAAGCTCGAAGAAGTCAACACGGCCTATGATTCCGGCCGTTGCGATGTCTACACCACCGACCAGTCTGGTCTCTATGCACTGCGCCTGACGCTGAAGAACCCGGACGACAACGTCGTTCTGCCCGAAATCATCTCCAAGGAGCCGCTCGGCCCGGCCGTTCGCCAGGGTGACGATCAGTGGTTCAACATCGTCAGCTGGACGGCCTACGCGCTCGTGAACGCCGAAGAATTCGGCATCACCCAGAAGAACGTCGACGAGATGAAGAACTCGGCCAATCCGGACATCAAGCGCTTCCTCGGCGCAGAACAGGGTTCTACGATCGGCACCGACCTCGGCCTGACCAACGACTGGGCCTATAACATCATCAAGGGCGTCGGCAATTACGGCGAAGTCTTCGACCGCAACATCGGCGCAGGCAGCCCGCTGAAGATCGCTCGTGGTCTCAATGCTCTGTGGAGCAAGGGCGGCATTCAGTACGCACCGCCGGTGCGCTAAGTCGCAAAGAGCCTAGCTTTAAGAGAGAGGCGGCTTCGCCTCTCTCCCCTCAAGAAAACAAGCCTGAAACAGGCACATTGGGGAAAAATTCTATATGGCAATTACTGTAAACTCGCCTGAAGGCGGGCGCTCGGCACTATCGGCGGCGCTATACGACCCCAAAGTTCGGGGTGCCTTCTATCAGGCGCTCACGATCATCATTCTCGCGGGACTTTGCTGGTTTGTTGTCACGAACACCATCGACAATCTGCGCGCATTGAACCGCTCGTTCGGCTTCGGCTTTCTCGAAGGACGCGCTGGCTTTAACCTGGGGCAAGCGCTGATTCCCTACTCCAGCGATTCGACCAATGCCACCGCCCTTCTCGTCGGCGTACTGAACACACTCCTGATTTCGGTGGTCGGCATCGTCGCGGCGACTATCGTTGGCTTCCTCATTGGCATCGGCAGGCTTTCGCATAATTGGCTGATTGCGAAACTTTCCCAGGCCTATGTCGAGATCTTCCGGAACATCCCGCCTCTGCTCGTCATCTTCTTCTGGTATAGCGGTGTTCTGGTGCTGCTGCCGCAGGCGCGCGATGCCGTGCACCTGCCATTCTTCAGCTATCTCAGCAATCGCGGCCTCGCCTTTCCGAGCCCGATCTTCGGCGCGGGCATGTGGGCCGTCGGCATTGCCTTTCTCATCGCCATAGCCGTCGTATTTTTCGTGGCGCGCTGGGCGCACAGGCGTCAGGCGGCAACCGGTCAGCAATTCCATACGATCTGGGTGTCGATCGGCATCCTGATCGGCCTGCCGTTGCTGGTCTTCCTGGTAACGGGCATGCCGCTTTCCTTCGACTATCCCATTGCCGGCAAATTCAACCTGACGGGTGGCACGGTCATAAGTCCGGAGTTCCTTGCGCTTCTGCTTGCACTATCCCTTTATACCGCATCCTACATTGCCGAGATCGTACGCGCCGGTATTCGTGGCGTGCCAAAGGGTCAATCGGAAGCAGCGGGCGCACTTGGCCTTCGGGCGTCGGCCATCAACCGGCTGATCGTCATACCGCAGGCCATGCGCATCATCATTCCGCCGCTGACGAGCCAATATCTCAATCTGATCAAGAACTCGTCGCTTGCCATCGCCATCGGCTATGCCGATCTCGTCGCCGTCGGCGGCGTGATCCTCAATCAGTCCGGCCGAGCCGTCGAAGTCGTCATCATCTGGATGATCATCTATCTCGCCTTGAGCATCGTGACATCGCTGTTCATGAACTGGTTCAACGCCAAGATGGCTCTGGTGGAGAGATAGAATGTCCAGCGTAGATCAACACTTCGTCAGTAAGGCGCTTCTCACAGCGCAGCCGGCACCCGCCAGTGAAAGAGGCGCGTGGCACTGGTTGAAAAAGAACCTGTTTGCCACGCCCAAGGACATTGTCCTCACCGTGCTTGCCATCACCTTCCTTGCCTGGGTGATCCCGCACCTGATCAATTGGCTATTCCTAAATGCGGTCTGGAGCGGGACCGACCGCACCTTCTGCGCTACCACTGTTCAGGGCGGAACGCAGCCGGATGGCTGGAACGCCGCGTGCTGGGCCTTTGTCCGCGCAAAATTCGCCATCTTCATGTTCGGCCTTTATCCGCCGGACGAGCGCTGGCGGCCGATCCTCGTCTGCATCCTGATGATCGCCAGCTTCGTTCCGTTGCTGATACCGTCGGTTCCCCGGAAGGGATTGAACGCAATCCTGGCATTCTTCGTGCTGCCAGTTGTTTCGTTCTTCCTGCTCCACGGAGGCTTCGGCCTTGAGACGGTGGAAACGGAACGATGGGGGGGCCTGCTGGTAACGCTGGTGATCGCTTTCGTCGCCATCGCAGTCTCATTCCCGTTCGGCATCGTGCTTGCGCTGGGACGCCGGTCGAAACTGCCCATCCTTCGCATGCTGTGTGTGACTTTCATCGAAATCATCCGCGGCGTACCGTTGATCACCGTGCTGTTCATGGCGAGCTATATGCTGCCGCTGTTCATGCCGCAGGGCTGGACTGTCGATAAGCTTTTGCGTGCCGTGGTCGGTGTCGCGATCTTCACCTCGGCCTATATGGCCGAAGTCATCCGCGGCGGTCTGCAGGCGATACCGAAGGGCCAGTTCGAGGGCGCCGATTCGCTCGGCCTCGGCTACTGGCAGAAGATGCGGCTGATCATTCTGCCGCAAGCGATCAAGCTGGTCATTCCCGGCATCGTCAACACCTATATCGGCATGTTCAAGGACACGTCGCTGGTTGCGATCATCGGCATGTTCGACTTGCTCGGTATCGTTCGTCAGAACTTTTCGGATGCCTCTTGGGCGACGGCGGTGACCCCCGTAACGGGTCTTGTATTCGCTGGATTCGTTTTTTGGCTGTTCTGCTTTGGCATGTCGCGCTATTCAGGTTTCGTGGAACGCCATCTCGACACCGGCCACAAGCGATAAAATTGAGGGAAATTACAAAATGGCTGAAGCCCAATCGAAGAAAATGACCGTCTCCGAGACCGAGGTCGCGGTCGACATGATCAACATGAACAAGTGGTATGGCGATTTCCATGTGCTGCGCGATATCAACCTGAAGGTCATGCGCGGCGAGCGCATCGTCATTGCCGGCCCATCCGGCTCGGGCAAATCGACGATGATCCGCTGCATCAACCGCCTGGAAGAACACCAGAAGGGCCAGATCATCGTCGACGGGGTCGAACTCACCAACGATCTGAAGAAGATCGACGAGGTGCGCCGCGAAGTCGGCATGGTGTTCCAGCACTTCAACCTCTTCCCGCACCTGACCATTCTGGAAAACTGCACGCTGGCGCCGATCTGGGTGCGCAAGATGCCGAAGAAGCAGGCGGAAGAGATCGCCATGCACTTCCTCAAGCGCGTCAAGATCCCCGAACAGGCCAAGAAATATCCCGGCCAGCTTTCCGGCGGTCAGCAGCAGCGTGTGGCAATCGCCCGCTCGCTCTGCATGAACCCGAAGATCATGCTGTTCGACGAGCCAACCTCAGCGCTCGATCCGGAAATGATCAAGGAAGTGCTCGACACCATGGTGGGCCTTGCTGAAGAAGGCATGACCATGCTGTGCGTGACCCACGAAATGGGCTTTGCCCGTCAGGTCGCCAACCGCGTGATCTTCATGGACCAGGGCCAGATCGTCGAACAGAATTCGCCGAAGGAATTCTTCGACAATCCGCAGCATGAGCGCACGAAGCTGTTCCTCAGCCAGATCCTGCACTGATACGGATCGATTGAATGAACAAGACCCGCCGCTGCATCGCTGCCGGCGGGTTTTTTATGTGCGGCCGGGTTCAGCAGTCGTAATCGGCGTCAGGACGCGGATCTCGCAGGCCGTCTCCTCCTGATTGCTGCCTGACAATTTTGGCAGCGTTAGCAAGCCCTATAGCGCTTCGCAAAAAACGAGATATATTCTTTATCACCGCGAATAATGCGGAATTCACGAGACGTCGGGGAAGCGGGCCGTGAAAAAAAGCGACAGGATCATCGGCGGATTAGCTCTTCTGAGCGTCGCTATCATCGTCATCAAGTTGGCCGGAGCAATGTACGGCTACGACCTTATCCAGATGGCGGTCGACGCTACGCGGCCAAAAGCTGCCGGCGGCTGGCCGATGGCGGCGAACTGAATGCTGATAGCCAGAATGAAGTCTGCATGACGGAAAGCGGCGCCGCGCACGCGAAATCAGATCTCTCCTTCTCGGGAAAATGGCGACCCCTGCAGGATTCGAACCTGCGACCACATGCTTAGAAGGCAAGTGCTCTATCCAGCTGAGCTAAGGGGCCATGAGCCTTGCCGCGCTTTGCGCGGCGGGCAACACATGCCTGAAACCGCCGCCAAACTCAATGGCCGGCGTTCAATAAGTGCCTGGTTTCAGTGCGTCCAGGGCTGGATGCGGTTGAAGCGGAAGTTGTCGGAATAGGATACCGTCTGCCGGATGGGATCCTTTGGCGGGATGACGCGGTAGTCGATGCCGTTGCGCTTGGCGTAATCTTCCGCCTGTTCCTGCGTCTCAAAGGTCAGCTTGAGCTGCTGGCGCATATCGCCCGACGAGGTATAGCCCATGATCGGATCGATCTTGCGCGGCATTTCCTGATCGAACTCCAGAACCCAGATATTGGTTTTGGCCTTGCCGGATTGCATGGCGGTTTTTGCAGGACGATAAATCTTGGCAGGCATTGCTGCAGCGCCTCCGAATCAAGCGGGAATGATCCGCTTACTTGCTTCTCTTGCCGCGACGCGATCCTCTGCGGGCCGCGCGAACACGACTTTTGCTTAGCTGCGAATCCCTTTGTTTTCAAGCAAAAAGGCAGCCGCCACCAGGACGAATTCAACGACATCAATGAGGGGATTTTAAATGGTCGGAGTGGAGAGATTCGAACTCCCGACCCTCTGGTCCCAAACCAGATGCGCTACCAGACTGCGCTACACTCCGTACCCGTCAGCATGACCAAAATGCGGTCATGAGCTGATTTTGCGTACCGCCGAACGCTTAGTCCTGCGGAACGAGTGGGGAGATACACGGTTCATCTGCCCGCTGCAACAGATAAAATCCTGCTTAGCACATCTTCCCCGATGAAAATTTACTTGCCGAGCTTTGCCGAAATGGTGGCGCTCGTCACCGTATCGCCGACGGCAAGGCCGAGTTTGCGAACAATACCGGCGTTCAGCTCGATGACATAGGCAACCGGCCCGCCGGAGCTGATGATCGCTTCGGAATAGGGCACGGCGTTTTCCTGAATATGGGTAATGACACCCTTTTGATCCAGAAAGAGCATGTCGAGCGGCAGCTCGGTGTTCTTCATCCACATCATGACAGGCCGTGTCGTGCCGAAGTCAAACAGCATGCCCTGATCGGCGGGCATCTTGTCGCGGTACATAAGGCCGAATTCGAGCTGTGCCGGCGTCAAAGCCAGTTCCACGGTGAATTTATGCGTCTGGCCTTTGGACGATGCGATCGAAAGCGGTTCGGAATCGAAAGCCATCGACTGTTGCCCTGCGGTCTGTGCCGCGAAAGACGATGGGGCGATGGCCCCAACGAGAAAAAGCGCCAAAATGGCGCTTTTCAAAATTTCAAGAAATCCGGCTTTGTTCATATCAGTGCGGCCGTGTCGCTGGGCTCGGCGCATCCGGGTGAATTTCTGCCGCCATCAGGCCCTTTTCGCCAGGCCCGAAGCGGACGAGCACCACCTGCCCCGGCCGCAGCTCGGCCAGACCGAAGCGACGCAGCGTTTCCATATGCACGAAGATATCCTCGGTGCCTTCTCCACGTGTCAGGAAGCCGAAGCCCTTGGTGCGGTTGAACCACTTGACCAGCGCGCGCTCCAGGCCGCTCGTCGCAGTCACCTGCACATGCGTGCGCACGGGCGGCATCTGCGAGGGATGCACGGCCGTCGATTGATCCATGGAGAGGATCTTGAAAGCCTGGTAGCCGCGCTCCCGGCGCTGGATCAGCGCGACGATGCGGGTTCCTTCGAGAATCGTCTGATAACCGTCACGGCGCAGACACGTCACATGCAGCAATACGTCCTGCATGCCATTGTCAGGCACGATAAAACCGAAGCCCTTGGCGACATCGAACCACTTGACGACGCCTGAGATTTCGATGAGCTCGACGGTATCGCCCGACATCTCCTCGAAGTCGACAACTCCCTTCGATGAAATTCTGTCACCCATCCTAGCCAGCCCTCGATTACGCGTCACACTGTTACGGTTAACTGATTCCCTGATATCAAGATTAACATCTTGGTAACGGAAAAGCGCAAGTCCTAGTTTTCGTTTATTCCCACCCTAAGATTATTGCTCCAATGACTTGCGCGAAGCTGGTGCCCCGACCAAAGATCCGCCCAGCTCAACATTAAGAGAGGAAATAGAATGCGTTATCTCCATACGATGGTCCGCGTCACCGATCTCGACGCCTCGTTGCATTTTTATAGCACCCTATTCGGGCTTACCGAAACCCGTCGCTACGAAAACGAAAAAGGCCGCTATACGCTCGTTTTCCTGGCGGCCGACGAGGATGCCGAATCGTCCCGCAGCAACGGTGCCCCCAGCCTGGAGCTGACCTACAACTGGGACCCGGAAGAATATAGCGGAGGACGCAATTTCGGCCACCTCGCCTATGAGGTCGACGATATCTATGCGACCTGCCAAAAGCTGATGGACAACGGCATCACGATCAACCGCCCGCCCCGCGATGGTCACATGGCTTTCGTGCGTTCTCCGGACGGCATCTCCATCGAAATCCTGCAGAAGGGCGCCAATCTTTCTTCGGCCGAGCCCTGGGCTTCCATGGCCAACACCGGCTCCTGGTAGGAGCCAAGCTTTCGCGAGGCTTACGGCACGCGCGGAGCCATCCGTTTCGCGCTTGCCGCCCATGCCCATCCTCCGGCATGCTTGGACGACTCGAAGCATCATGCATCGGATATCGCGGTCATCGTTCCCAGTCGGCGCGCGGTATCGTCGTCCCTCGCAGGAGGCCGTTCCGATGCAAGCCTTTTTTGCAGGGAACGTCCTATGTGCGATCAAGAGATTTTATACGGCAGGAAGAAGCGAGCAAGCACAATTGCCGTTCTTGCCTCATTTGTGATGATTGCGGGCTGCACGACCACGGCCAAAAAGCCGATCGAGACCTCGCAGGCTACCCCTGTCGTGCCATTGACCGTGGCAGAACAGCTGGCAGCCGATATGAACAGCAAGGCCGATGCCCGGCGCCGCAAAGCCGATGTCGCCTATCGTGATCCGATGGTCCACAGCGTCAATGGCACACGTCAGCAGATCGTCGCCCAGCAGAACCAGGCACTCTATCCTGCGCCTACGGCAGCCCCGCCTGCGGACGGGCAGACCGGCATCGGCGGCCTCGTCACGCAGCCGACGGCCGTCAATGCGAACAGAAGCAGCATCTTCTCCGCTCCGCCGCCGATCGCCGTCAATCCGGACGGGACGCTTGCCAAAACCCAAGCTGATGGCGGCCAGGCGATCACGCCGATGATGCGCAGCGTTTACAGTGCGCCACCAGCGACTATGCAGACGACGGCGCCGCAGACGATGGACACCGCCGCCGTGCCGAACGGCCGCACATCGGCCGACATGCTGCCACCACCCGTCATTCGCAATGCAACCTCGCCGGCTTCGGGTTCGCCGCAGCCGATTGCCCAGGTGACCGCGTCGGGTGTTGCGGCAACGCCGAATCCGAATGTCCACGAATTGAACGGCAGACAGGCCGCCGCTCTGGCGCAGTTCATCGCATCGAAGAACCAGCCGCAGAACGGCAAGCTGCTGGTGCAGCCCGTGCCGGGTGCAAATGGGCAATAAAAAAGCCCGCGTTTCCAGAGAATCTTCGATATCGCCGGCAAGAGCCTGTTAAGGCTCACTTATTCAGCACCGGCGGCGGCTTCACCCATCTGTCATTTTTTCCACAAAAAAGCAAAATTGCCGCTTGCGGGAATGAAATCACCCCGCTATAAGCGCGCCACACAACAGCTGAACGCGCCCTTCGTCTATCGGTTAGGACGACAGATTTTCATTCTGTAAAGAGGGGTTCGACTCCCCTAGGGCGTGCCACTGTTGTTCTTCTCCCCCGTCTTCAATTCATTTAAGCTACCGCTTGCGGACGCGATAGGCTATTCCTATCTAGGCCGTGCAGCATGCGCCCTTCGTCTATCGGTTAGGACGACAGATTCTCATTCTGTAAAGAGGGGTTCGACTCCCCTAGGGCGTACCAAAAGCGTGTCCCGAAGTTTTCCACAAGCACCTCGAAAAATCTTTGCTTAATCATCGATTTTTCTGCGATTTTTCTCGTTTTTCCGCTTGCGGGAATGAAAGGTGCTGACTATAAGGGCGCCACAGCACGCGCCCTTCGTCTATCGGTTAGGACGACAGATTTTCATTCTGTAAAGAGGGGTTCGACTCCCCTAGGGCGTGCCACTGTCTCTTCCCTTAAATTGATGATTTTGCTCGCTAAGCGCCATTATGGGGACGCGTATCGGGCGTAATCTGCGTTACGGAGCTTTCGCCGCGTCTGTGACGCGCAGCTGCACGCGGCGGCTGCCCTGCCAGTGATCGGCGCCGAGCGTGCCGGCGACATGGATCTGCGCGCCCCGGGAAGACATCAGCAGCTCGCCCAAGGGCGTCTCCGCCGCGCGGAAGGCAATGCCATCCACCCGGCCGCCATCCTGCGCCTCCAGCGTGATCTTGATATGCGATTGGCCGACAAGGCGGGAATCGCGCAGGCGGTGGCTCGGAAGCGCGAAGACGGGCTGTGGATGGCCCGAACCATAGGGACCGGCCGTCTCGAGCCTGTCGATCAGCTCCACGGTCGCGCCGCTGGCGCCGAGCGCACCGTCGATCTTCAAGGTTTCGTTGGCAACGAGCCCGGCTACCTGCTTCTCCGCCTTCTCCGTGAAGAAGGCCCGCAGCTTTCCGAGGTTATTCCTCTCCACCGTCAGGCCGGCCGCCATGGCATGGCCGCCGCCTTTGACCAGCAGACCGGCATCGACGGCGGCGCGCACCATGCGGCCCATGTCGAAGCCATTGATGGAGCGGCCGGAGCCGGTGCCCTTGCCCATCGGATCGAAGGCAATGGCGAAGGCCGGCCGGCGGAATTTGTCCTTGAGGCGCGATGCAATGAGGCCGACGATTCCCGGATGCCAGTTCTCACGCGCCGTGACGATGACGGAGGCGCCGTCGCCATTGCCGTACTCCGCCAGGGCCTCGGCCTCGGCCTCCTGCAGCATGGCGGCCTCCATGGCCTGTCTCTCGCGATTGAGCTCATCGAGCTTCGCGGCGATGGTTTCCGCTTCGCCGCCGTCGTCCAGCGTCAGCAGGCGTGCGCCAAGGGCCGCATCGCCGATGCGGCCGCCGGCATTGATGCGCGGACCAATCAGGAAACCGAAATGATAGGGCGTGACAGGACCGTTAAGGCCGGCCTTGCGAAAGAGGGCAGCAAGCCCGAGATTGCCCTGGTGGCGGGCGGCAATAAGCCCCTTAACCACATAGGCGCGGTTGAGGCCCTTCAGCGGCACGACATCGCAAACGGTCGCGAGCGCAACGATATCGAGCCAGGCAAGCAGGTCGATGGAACGCACGCGGGAATCGCCGGTCTCGCGCAGCAGCCGCAAGGCCGCGACCAGAACCATGAAGACCACACCAGCGGCACAGAGATGGCCCTGCCCCGAAAGATCATCCTCACGGTTCGGATTGACCAAGGCATGACAATGCGGCAGCTCGTGCGCCACCTGGTGGTGATCGATGACGACGACGTCGATATTGCGCGCCCTCGCCGCTTCAAGCGATTCGAAGCTGGTGGAACCGCAATCGACGGTCACGATCAGCGTCGCGCCATTGTCGATCAGCTGATTGATGGCTGTGGGATTAGGCCCGTAACCTTCGAAGATGCGATCGGGAATATAGATGCTGGCCGGAACGCCGAAATGGGTGAGAAAGCGATAGAGCAGCGCCGAGGAGGCCGCGCCGTCGACATCGTAGTCGCCGAAGATCGCGACTGTCTCGCCCTTCCTGATGGCGTGCAGGAGGCGCTGTGCTGCCTTCTCGCAATCGGTCAGCAGATGCGGGTCTGGCATCAGGCCGCGGATCGTCGGGTCGAGGAAAGCCATGGCTTCGTCCTGCCCGACGCCGCGCCCGGCAAGCACGCGGGCAATCAGCTCCGGCAGGCCATGGGTCTGCGCAATGGCGAGCGCCCTGTTCTGGCCGGCCTGATCGAGCCTGGATATCCAGCGATTGCCGGATACCGAGCGCTCGACACCTAGAAATGCCCGCTGAACTGGATCGACCGGTTGCTCCACCATCTCTCCCGGAATTTAAGAGCGGCATCCCTTTGATGCACGCCGTCGCTGGTCAGACTATTCTTTCGGCCGCTCGATGCGGATGACCTGCGGTTCGCCGACGAGATAGCCTTCGTTCTTGATTGCCGCAACCGCCTTGCGCACCGAATCTTCCGTCGTCGCATGGGTGACGAGGATGATCGTCTGGTGATCGGAGGGTGCCAGATGCTGCTTGGAACGCTGGACGATCGATTCGAGCGAAATGTGGTTTTCCGCCATGCGGGTCGCGACACTCGCAAAAACGCCGGTGCGGTCGAGAACCGTGAGGCGGATGAAATAGCCACCTTCGTGGCTCTGCATCTGCGCTTTGCGGTAGGGCTCCAGCGCCTTGGCCGGATGACCGAGCACCGGCACGCGCTGCTCGCCCGGGCGGCTCTTGGCGATATCGGCGATATCTCCGAGCACAGAGGAAGCCGTTGCGTTGCCGCCGGCTCCGGGGCCGACCATCAGCAATTCGCCGAGAATATCGGATTCGATCGCCACGGCATTGGTGACGCCATCGACCTGGGCGATGACCGAATCGAGCGGCACCATGGTTGGGTGCACTCGCTGTTCAATGCCGCTTTCGGTGCGCTGGGCGACACCGAGCAGCTTGATGCGGTATCCGAGATCGGCAGCAGCGCGTATATCCTCGATGGAGACGTTGGTGATCCCTTCGAGGTAGATGTCGTCGGCCGCGATGCGGTTGCCGAAGGCGAGCGTCGTCAGGATGGCAAGCTTGTGGGCGGTGTCATTGCCTTCAATATCGAAGGCAGGATCAGCCTCGGCATAGCCGAGACGCTGTGCTTCCTTGAGGCAATCGGCGAAAGACAGGCCTTCCTTCTCCATCCGGGTCAGGATGTAGTTGCAGGTGCCGTTCATGATGCCATAGACGCGAGAAATCGTATTGCCCGTCAGAGATTCGCGCAGGGCCTTGATGACCGGAATGCCGCCGGCAACGGCCGCTTCGAAGTTGAGCAGGACGCCCTTTTCTTCGGCGATTTGTGCGAGCTCGACACCGTGATAGGCGAGCAGCGCCTTATTGGCGGTGACGACGTGCAGGCCGCGGGCAAGCGCTGCGCGCACCGCTGCGTTGGCCGCGCCTTCGGAACCGCCGATCAGCTCGACGAAGACGTCGATATCGGCCTTCTGCGCTAGATCGACAGGACCGCCGAACCATTCGATGCCCGTCAGATCGATGCCGCGATCCCGCGTGCGATCGCGCGCTGTGACGGCGACGATCTTGACGGGACGACCACAGGTAACGGCAAGCTCGTTAGCGCGGCTCTGAATGATGCGGACGAGCGAGGCACCAACGGTACCTAAGCCCGCAATGCCGATTTTGAGGGCATCTGCCATGGAAAATTCCTGATCAGTATTTGGGACGGCAGCCGCGGGAACGGCTGCCGCGCGATATTATGAACGATGAGCGTTCAGCGAAATAACATTATGCATCGTCTCATCCGCGGTGGAGAGGAAGCGCTTCAGATTGCGCGCCGCCTGGCGGATGCGGTGTTCGTTTTCAACGAGCGCGATGCGGACATAATCGTCGCCCTGCTCGCCGAAACCGATGCCCGGAGCAACGGCGATGTCAGCCTTCTCAACCAAAAGCTTGGAGAACTCAAGCGAGCCGAGATGACGGAATTTTTCCGGGATCTTCGCCCAGGCGAACATGGTCGCGGCCGGCGGCGGCACGTCGAAGCCGGCTTTGCCGAAGCTGTCGACCAGAACGTCGCGGCGACGCTTGTAGATGTTGCGCACTTCGGCGATGTCGGAACCGTCGCCGTTCAGCGCGTGAGTTGCCGCCACCTGGATCGGCGTGAAGGCACCGTAATCGAGGTAAGACTTCACGCGCGTCAGCGCTGCAATCAGCCGCTCGTTGCCGACGGCAAAGCCCATGCGCCAGCCTGGCATGGAGAAGGTCTTCGACATCGAAGTAAACTCGACCGTCACATCGATTGCGCCCGGAACCTCCAGCACCGACGGCGGCGGCGCGTCGTCGAAGTAGATTTCCGAATAGGCCAGATCCGAAAGCACGATGATGTCGTGCTTCTTCGCGAAGGCGACGACTTCCTTATAGAAATCCAGCGTCGCGACATAGGCCGTCGGGTTCGACGGATAGTTCAGGATGAGCGCGAGCGGCTTCGGGATCGAGTGGCGCACGGCTCGTTCCAGCGGCGGGAAGAAGCTGTCATCCGGCTCGACCGGAATCGAGCGGATGACGCCGCCTGCCATCAGGAAGCCGAAGGCGTGGATCGGATAGGTCGGGTTCGGGCAGAGGATCACATCGCCCGGCGCCGTGATCGCCTGCGCCATATTGGCGAAGCCTTCCTTCGAACCGAGGGTGGCAACCACCTGCGTATCGGGATTGAGCTTCACACCGAAACGGCGGGCGTAATAGGCCGCCTGCGCGCGGCGAAGGCCCGGAATGCCCTTGGAGGAGGAATAGCGATGCGTGCGCGGATCCTGAACCACTTCGCACAGCTTGTCGACGATCGCCTTTGGGGTCGGAAGATCTGGATTGCCCATGCCGAGGTCGATAATGTCCGCCCCGCCCGCTCGCGCGCTCGCTTTCAAACGATTGACCTGTTCGAAAACGTAGGGCGGCAAACGCCGGACTTTATGAAACTCTTCCATTTCTTTCCCCATGGGACAGCGGCCCTCAAAACCGCACTGAAGTTCGTTGATCTCCCGGCCAGCCGCGATACGAACTTGGGACTCGCGGCGCCGTATTCATGCTATCTCGAAAGATAAGGTGAATCTTGGGCGCTTATGCACGCAAAATGCAATCCGCCGGTCAGATACATCCAATTTCGGCCTATCCGAACGCTTTGCGTCCAAATCGCCTGAAACGCAAGGCTAATTCTGCGTTGGGGCCGGCTGGGCGCTGCCCTCTTTCTGAATTTCCTGCAGCGTATCCTGGCCATGTTCGGCAGCGAGCTTGCGCATCTCGGCAACACGCCTCTGATATTCGGCCTCGGAGATCGTGCCGGCTTTGCGCTGCGATCCGAGTGCCGTCAGCTGCTTGACCAGATCGCCAGCCTGCTGATCATTGATTTGGACGTTTGCAGCGGTCGGCGGCGCGTTGAAGGAAGGATAGCCGTCCTTGTAAAATTGCTGCGTGCTGGTTTCCACGACCGGCGTGCCCTTGGCGGGTTTTACGATGACAGCCTGAGGCGGCTGCTTGCGCTTGGCGAAGGCCGCCTTTTCCTCGGGTGTCGAGCAGCCCGCGAGCGTCAATGCGAGAATTCCGCACATTGCACTGCAGAGTACGGAATACCGGTTCAGTCTTGCCACCATGCCGCCGCCCATAATTGTCTTCCTGCGCTATTCCTTGCTGTGGGTTGCGACTGTTAAATTTGTCGCAGCAGCAAAGCAAGAGCAGGGTTGCGTTTCATTCGACTTGTATTCCTTTTCCCGCAAGATGTACAAATGGAAAACAAGACACGAGCTGCCGCCGGGAGGATGATGCGTGACCGACAGCAAGCGGGACAAGAATGAAGGTAATGGCGGCTTTCCCGGCTTTGATCCAAAGTCAGTCGAGCCTTACATCGTCAGGGATCCCGAAGCGATGGCCGTCAACTTTGCCCGTGCGCTGGAAAATCTCGGCAAGGCAGCCTCGGCCTGGCTTGCACCGCGCGAGCGCGGTGAGAAGGTCGATACGGTTGCCGATCCTTTCACCGACATGGTCAAGACGCTGTCTAAAGTCGGCGAATACTGGCTTTCCGATCCCCGCCGGACACTGGAAGCGCAGACTCACCTGCTTTCCGGCTATTTTGGTCTGTGGACGAAGACCATGCAGCGCCTTAGCGGCGATTCGTCCGCCGAGGCTGAAGCCGAACCGGTGAAGGACAAGCGCTTCGCAGACGAGGATTGGCAGAAGAACCCCTTCTTCGATTTCTTGAAGCAGACCTATCTTCTGACGTCGAACTGGGCGGAAAAACTGGTCGGCGACGCGGAAGGGCTGGATGAACACACCCGCCACAAAGCGGCATTCTACACGAAGCAGATCACCGCCGCCTTTTCGCCAACCAATTTTGTCGCGACCAACCCGCAGGTCTATCGCGAGACTATCGCCTCCAATGCCGAGAACCTGGTGCGCGGCATGAAGATGCTGGCCGAGGACATCAGCCTTGGCCATGGCGAGTTGCGCCTGCGTCAAACCGACATGACGAAATTCGCCATCGGCCGCGACATGGCGCTGACGCCAGGCAAGGTGATCGCGCAAAGCGATGTCTGCCAGGTGATCCAATATGAGCCGGCGACAGACAAGGTGCTGAAGCGGCCGCTGCTGATCTGCCCGCCCTGGATCAACAAATTCTACATTCTCGATCTCAACCCGCAGAAATCCTTCATCAAATGGTGCGTGGAGCAGGGTCACACCGTCTTCGTGATTTCGTGGGTCAATCCCGATCATCGGCATGCGGCGAAGGATTGGACCTCTTATGCCCGCGAAGGCATCGATTTCGCACTCGAAACCATCGAAAAGGCGACGGGCGAACAGGAAGTCAATGCTGTTGGATATTGCGTCGGCGGCACGCTGCTGGCGGCGACGCTCGCCCTCCACGCCAAGGAAAAGAACAAGCGTATCCGAACGGTAACCTTCCTGACGACGCAGGTCGATTTCACCTTTGCCGGCGACCTGAAGGTTTTCGTCGACGAAGAGCAGATTGCAGCACTCGAAGAGCAGATGAACGTGCTCGGCTATCTCGAAGGTTCGAAGATGGCGACGGCCTTCAACATGCTGCGCGCCTCCGAACTGATCTGGCCCTATTTCGTCAATAATTACCTGAAGGGGCAGGAACCCCTACCCTTCGACCTCCTGTTCTGGAATGCCGATTCGACCCGCATGGCCGCGGCCAATCATTCGTTCTACCTGCGCAACTGCTACCTCAACAACGCCTTGAGCCAGGGCAAAATGGTGCTCGACGGCAAGACATTGTCGCTGAAGGACGTACGCATCCCCGTCTACAATCTGGCGACGCGGGAGGATCATATCGCGCCGGCCAAATCCGTCTTCGTCGGCAGCCAGTATTTCGGCGGTCCGGTGGAATTCGTGGTGACCGGCTCCGGTCACATTGCCGGAGTCGTCAACCCGCCCGACAAGCATAAATATCAGTTCTGGACCGGCGGCCCGACCGGCGGTGACTATGAGGATTGGCTCGCCGGGGCAAAGGAGACACCTGGCTCCTGGTGGCCGCATTGGCATGCCTGGATCCTCGCGCAAGACCATCGCATGACGGCTGCGCGCAAACCCGGCGGCAAGGCCCTCAATGCGCTGGAAGAGGCACCCGGCAGCTATGTCCTGGAACGGGCATAAGTCACCCGATTATGCAATTTCCTTCGCCTCTCCTCCCTGCCCGCCTGATTTCCCGCTACAAGCGCTTCCTCTTCGATGCCGAGCTGGAAGACGGGACATTCGTCACCGGCTCCTGCCCCAATACTGGCTCGATGCTCGGCCTTACGACACCTGGCTCGCGCATATGGCTCTCAGAGCATGAGGGCGCGAAGCGAAAATACCGCCATGTCTTCGAATTGATCGAGGCAGACCGCACGACCGTCGGTGTCAACACCGCCATGCCGAACCGCATTGCAGCGGAAGCGATCGCGCTTGGGCAAATCTCCGATCTCGGTGAGTATACAATGATCAAGCGCGAGCAGAATTACGGCCGCAACTCGCGTATCGACCTGCTCTTGACCGACCCTTTGCGGACAACCACCTATGTCGAGGTGAAAAACGTCCATTTCATGCGACGGCCAGGTCTTGCGGAATTCCCAGATACGGCGACGGCGCGCGGCGCCAAGCATCTGGAAGAACTCGGCGATATGGCCGAGGCCGGCTATCGCGCCATCATGCTGTTCGTGATCCAGCGCAACGATTGCCATCGCTTCCGCATCTGCGGCGATCTCGATCCGTTCTACGCCACGGCCTATGATCGCGCTTTGAAGCGTGGCGTCGAGGTCTATGCGCTGAAATGCAGGGTTTCGCCGACTGAAATCGCGCCTGCCGGGTTGATCCCGATAGACGAACCCGGCATAGCTGCATTAGAACAGTTTAAGATCTCTACCAAAGGCTAGTTATGGTGAACTACATCGAAGCGGCAACGGCGCCGGCGAAAAATACGGGTGCTATCCGCATCTACGGAGAGGACGCCTTTGCCGGAATGCGCAAGGCGTGCCAGCTGACCGCCCGCTGCCTCGATGAACTCGCCGCGATCGTCAAGCCTGGCGTGCCCACCGATGTCATCGACCGTTTCGTTTTCGAATTCGGCATGGATCACGGCGCCTATCCCGCGACGCTGAACTATCGCGGCTACATGAAATCCTCCTGCACCTCGATCAACCACGTCGTCTGCCATGGCATTCCCAACGACAAACCGCTGCGCGAAGGCGATATCGTCAATATCGACGTGACCTATGTGCTCGATGGCTGGCACGGCGATTCCAGCCGCATGTATCCGGTCGGAGAAATCAAGCGTTCGGCCGAGCGGCTGCTGGAAGTCACCTATGAATCTCTGATGCGCGGCATTGCCGCCGTTCGTCCGGGTGCACGCACCGGCGCCATCGGCGAAGCGATCCAGACCTATGCCGAAGGCGAGCGCTGCTCGGTCGTGCGCGACTTCTGCGGCCACGGCGTCGGCAGCCTCTTCCATGACTCGCCGAATATCCTGCATTATGGCCGGGTCAATGACGGCCCGGAACTGCGTGAAGGCATGATCTTCACCATCGAGCCGATGATCAATCTCGGCAAGCCGCATGTGAAGGTGCTCGGTGACGGCTGGACGGCCGTCACGCGCGACCGCTCGCTCTCGGCACAATACGAACACACGGTCGGCGTCACTGCGACGGGCTGCGAGATCTTCACCCTGTCGCCCGGCGGCCTAGACCGCCCCGGCCTGCCGCCGCTGCAGGGATAATTCATGGCAAAACGTCCCGCTTCTTCTAACGGACATGGTGACATGCCCCTCGATAGAGGCGGGAAGACGGAGGCGTTGGAAGATGCGCCGCTACTCGACGAGCGGCTGTTCTTCCCTCAACAGGTCGCCAAACCCGCCTCGACATCCAAATCCGCACCGATAGCCAAATCCGCGACAACCAACGTCGAAGCCCATTATCATGGCCACCGCGAACGGTTGCGCAATCGCTATCGCGACGGCGGCGACGCGGCATTGGCGGACTACGAAATCCTCGAACTCCTGCTTTTCCGGCTGATCCCGCGCCGAGACACGAAACCGATCGCGAAGGCCCTGCTCGCCCGTTTTGGCACGCTTGGCGGCGTATTCGGCGCTCCGGTCAACCTGCTGACGGAGGTCAGTGGCGTTGGCGATACCGTCGCTCTCGACCTGAAGCTCGTGGCAAGCGTCGCGCAGCGCATGCTGAAGAGCGAATTGACGGGTAAGCCGGTGCTCTCCTCCTGGAAGGCGCTCATCGATTATTGTCATGCCGCTATGGCGCATGAAGCACGCGAGCAATTTCGCCTGCTGTTTCTCGATAAGCGCAACGCCTTGATCGCCGATGAGGTGCAGGGTTTCGGCACGGTCGATCATACGCCGGTCTATCCGCGCGAGGTCGTCAAGCGCGCGCTCGAACTCTCCGCCTCCGCAGTAATTCTAGTCCACAATCACCCGTCAGGAGATCCAACACCTTCGCGTGCCGATATCGACATGACCAAGACCATCATAGACACTGCCAAGCCTTTGGGCATCACCGTTCACGACCATGTTATCATTGGAAAAAACGGCCATGTCAGCTTCCGCGCATTGCGGCTGATTTGAAATTGTCGCAGATGCGATAATCCGATACTTCAAATCTATATTGTATGTTTTTGATTGTACGTGATCATTATCGAATCTCATCCATTCGATCATGGCGAAATATCCCGAATTCGTCATGGCGATCTCCGCTTTCATTTTTCAGCTCGGCGTCAGGATCATCTGGCAGAAGGATCGCCGCGTTCCTGTCGGCTGATCCGCCCGTGGAAGCTGTTGTTTGATTTGGCCTTATCCGCTTCCATGCGCCGGCCATCTGGAGATCGAATGCCGAAGATGTCGCCCAAGCTTGCTCATCGCCTCCTTTCTATCGGTCGCGGCGCGCTTGTCGCGGCAGGCGCTTTTCTGGTGGCCGCCAGCGGCTTCTATGCTCACATGCTCTGGACGACGAACTTCCATCCGGTCATTGCCGGCGAGCTTTACCGTTCTTCGCAGCCCTCGGCCACCAACATCGCCGAGTTTCAGAAGCAATACGGCATCAAGACCATTATCAACCTGCGTGGCTACAATAGCGGCCACCATTGGTACGATACCGAAGTTGCCGAGGCGAAAGCGCTCAACATCGACCATATCGATTTCCATATGTCTTCGGCCCGAGAGCTGACACAGGAGCAGGCGGCGCAGCTTGTCGAGATCATGCGGAATGCGCCAAAGCCGATCCTCATTCATTGCCAGGCCGGAGCCGACAGAACTGGCCTGGCCTCGGCACTTTACCTTGCCGCCATTGCCAAGACGAATGAGGCTACCGCGGAGGGCCAGATGTCGATCATCTATGGTCACCTACCGTTCTCCTTCACGCGTGCCTATGCCATGGACCGTACTTTTGAGAAGCTGGAACCCTGGCTCGGTCTTTCGGCCTCGTGAACACCAAACTTCCCGTTAGATAATCTGTAACATTGAGACGCTACCGGTTGACGGAGCATGTTGCATTGCGACATTGATTCCCCATTCCAGTCATCCGAGGCTTCCCGATGGACCAATTCGATCTCCTAGTCGTAGGTAGCGGCCCCGCCGGCCGCAGAGGCGCTATTCAGGCTGCCAAGCTCGGCAAGAAGGTACTCGTCGTCGAGCAAGGCAAGCGGGTCGGCGGCGTCTCGGTCCACACCGGGACCATTCCCTCCAAGACGCTGCGCGAAACCGCGCTCAACCTTTCGGGTTGGCGCGAACGCGGCTTCTACGGTCGCGCCTATCGCGTCAAACAGGAGATCAGTGCGGAGGATCTCCGCCGCCGCCTGCTAATCACCCTCGACCACGAGGTCGAAGTGCTTGAGCATCAATTCGCGCGCAATCGCGTCCAGCACATCAGAGGCAAGGCAAGCTTCGTCGATCCGCAGACGATGCAGATCGTCAAGGATGATGGCGAGGTCGTCACCGTGTCCGCCGCCAGCATACTGCTTGCAGTCGGCACCAAACCTTTCCGTCCGGATTACATGCCGTTCGACGGCAAGACGGTTCTCGATAGCGATGAACTCCTCGAGATCGAGGATTTGCCGCGATCGATGGTCGTCATCGGCGCCGGCGTCATCGGCATCGAATATGCCACAATCTTCAGCGCGCTCGACACGCAGGTGACGCTGATCGATCCGAAATCCACCATGCTCGATTTCATCGACAAGGAGATCGTCGAGGATTTCACCTATCAGCTTCGCGATCGCAACATGAAGCTGCTGCTCGGTCAAAAGGCCGAGAAGGTGGAGCGGCAGAACGGCAAGGTCGAGCTGACGCTCGACAATGGCCGCCGCATCACGACAGACATGGTGCTCTTCGCCGCCGGCCGCATGGGTGCCACCGACACCGTTAATCTTGCCGCTGCCGGCCTTGAGGCCGATGCTCGCGGCCGCCTGAGCGTCAATCCGGAAACCTTCGCCACCAAGGTTCCGCATATCTTTGCCGCCGGCGATGTCGTCGGTTTCCCGAGCCTTGCCTCCACGTCGATGGAACAGGGCCGCATTGCCGCGCGCGTCGCCGTCGGCGCGATCGCCAAGGAGCCGCCGAAATACTTCCCCTATGGCATCTATGCCGTGCCGGAGATTTCCACCTGTGGCCTCTCGGAGGAAGAGGTCAAGGAACGGCACATCCCCTATGAGTGCGGCATCGCCCGCTTCCGCGAGACGTCGCGCGGCCACATCATGGGCCTCGACACAGGCCTCTTGAAGATGATCTTCTCGCTGAAGACCCGCCGCCTGCTCGGCGTCCACATCGTCGGCGAAGGCGCCACCGAGCTCGTGCACATCGGACAGGCCGTGCTGAACCTTAAGGGCACCGTCGAATATTTCGTCGAAAACACCTTCAACTATCCGACGCTTGCCGAAGCCTACAAGATCGCCGGCCTCGACGCCTGGAACCGCATGGGCGATATCAAGTCGGAACTCTAATAGGTCAATATTGACCATGCCGGCGGAGCTCACTACTCTGCCGGCATGATGAACATTCTCAACATCGCTTCGGTCTTCTTCATAAGCCGCTAATCCCTAGGCTTTCAGCCAAATGAAGACGAGACCGCCTCAACGGCCGCGAGGCCGCGGGTAGGTCTTTGCCGAAACAGCCGTGATGCCCGCACAGGAAGGGTGAAAAACGGCGCGATGATCGAGAGAGATTTCATGCCATCCCAAAAACAGTATCCGGCTGCGCTTTCCGACGCGCAGGTGAACGATTTCATTGAACATGGCTTTATACGCATCGATGATGCGTTTTCACAGGAACAGGCTGCCGAAGCCCGCGCCATCATGTGGCGCGATATTCCATGTCGCGAGCACGATCCGGCAAGTTGGAGATTTCCGGTCGTGAGGCTGCCAGGCTATGGCGGCGAGCCATTCCGTGCCATCGCTAATATGCCCATTTTGCACGCTGCTTTCGATCAACTGGTCGGGCGTGGGCGATGGCTGCCAAGAGATGGGCTTGGGACCTTCCCCGTGCGTTTCCCGCATCCGGACGATCCCGGCGACGCCGGCTGGCATGTCGACCTCAGCTTTCCTGGGGACGATTGCGATCCGAATGAGCAAAGCGACTTCTCCGCCTGGCGCGTGAATGTCACCTCGCGAGGGCGCGCTCTGCTTACGCTATTCCTGTTTTCCGATGTTGGCGAAGACGATGCGCCGACCCGCATCCGCGTCAGCTCTCACATGGATATGGCGCGCTATCTCGAGCCTGCCGGAGAGCACGGGCGTTCTCATATGATGCTCGAGCAGATGGGAGCCGACCGCCCTCACGCACTGGCAACGGGAAAGGCTGGTACGGTCTACATCTGCCATCCCTTCATAATCCACGCCGCCCAGAAGCATCGAGGCGCCACGCCGCGATTTATGGCGCAGCCTTCGATCGGCCTTGCTGAGCCCTATCGATTGGAACGGCCGGATAATGCCTATAGCCCGGTCGAGACAGCCATTCGCCGCGCTTTGGGTAAGGAATAATCGCGCCGAACTGATTGCTGATAGCCTGGGGCCTCTCGCCCCAGCCCTCTCTCCGCTTGCGGGGAGAGGAAGCATTATGACGAAACAACAAAAGCCCCACCGTTTCCGGTAGGGCTCAATGTCAGTCCAGAAGAAAGACGATTATTCGGCGCTGTCTTCAGCAGCCTTCTTCTTCGGAGCGGCCTTCTTCTTCGGAGCCGCTGCTTCTTCGCCTTCAGCGGCAGCTTCGGTTGCTTCAGCCTTGGCAGCAGCCTTCTTCTTCGGAGCGGCCTTCTTGGCAGCCGGCTTGTCTTCTTCTTCGTCGTCAGCCAGCAGCGCTTCCTTGGAAACGGTCTTGTCCGTGACGTTGACCTCGGTCAGCAGATGGTCGATGACCTTTTCTTCGAAGATCGGGGCGCGCAGGTTGGCGGAGGCGCCCGGCGTCTTGCGGAAGAATTCGAGGATTTCCTTTTCCTGGCCCGGGAACTGCTGGAGCTGTGCGTAGAGAGCGCGCTGCAGTTCGTCTTCGCTGACTTCGACGCCGGCCTTTTCGCCGATTTCGGAGAGAACGAGGCCGAGGCGAACGCGACGCTCGGCGAGCTTGCGGTATTCCTCGCGAGCCTTTTCTTCGGTCGTGTCTTCGTCTTCGAAGGTCTTGCCAGATTCGCTGAGATCGGTTTCGATCTGGCGCCAGATGCTGGCGAATTCGGCGTCGACGAGCTTCTGCGGCGTGTCGAACTGATACATTTCGTCGAGCTGGTCGAGGATCTGACGCTTGACTTTCTGGCGGGTGACAGAGCCGTACTGGCTTTCGATCTGACCGCGAACGATCTCCTTCAGGCGATCGGCGGATTCGATGCCGAGCTTGGAAGCGAGTTCGTCGTTGATTTCGATTTCACCGGGAGCTGCAACTTCCTTGACGTTGATGTCGAAGGTGGCTTCCTTGCCAGCGAGGTTCTTGGCCGGATAGTCGGCCGGGAAAGTTACGGTGATGACCTTCTCATCGCCAGCCTTGAGGCCGACGAGCTGCTCTTCGAAGCCCGGGATGAAGCGGTTCGAGCCGAGAACGAGCTGTGCGTCTTCGTCCTTGCCGCCGTCGAAGGCAACGCCGTCGACCTTGCCGAGGTAATCGATGGTGACGCGGTCGCCGTTGGCAGCCTTGCCCTTCTTGGTCTCGTAGCTACGAGCGCTTTCAGCGATCTTGAGGATCTGCTCGGTCACTTCGTCTTCACTGATTTCAGCGACTTCGCGGGTAACCTTGATGCCATTGACCGGCTTCAGTTCGATCGCCGGGATGACTTCATAAGACAGCGTGAATTCGAAATCGGCCTGAGCGGAGAGGATCTTTTCTGCCTCGTCCTGGTCTTCCGTCATCGCGATTTCCGGCTGGGTGGCCGACTTCTCGCCGCGCTCGGTCAGGATCGCCGGCGGCTGGTCGCGAACGATTTCGTTGACGAGGTCAGCCATGATCGACTTGCCGTAGACCTTCTTCAGGTGCGAGACCGGAACCTTGCCGGGACGGAAGCCGTTGATGCGGACCTTGTCCTTGACCTCGGCCAGGCGCTCGTTCATGCGCACTTCCATGTCCTTGGCCGGGATGACCACCTTGATTTCGCGCTTCAGCCCTTCAGCGAGCGTTTCGATAACCTGCATTGTCCTACCTTCATTCATGGCGGCCGTGCCCAGCCTGCCGTTCGTTTCGATGAGCACGACGCCGGAAAATCCCGAGCGTGGCTTGGATGCAATTCTCTTTCATCTTGCAAGAGCGCCGCGCCTTCGAATGAACGCGCAAAAGGCAGCTCTATCCCGTCACGAGCCAAAACATCTTATCCACTTTCCTCATCGAAAGCGGGATGCTTTGGGCAAGATGCGCGTCCTGCGGCATATCGGAAGACAGGCTTCGTGAGCCTCCCCCCGTCCACAAGACAGTGTTGGTGCGGGTAGAGAGACTTGAACTCCCACGCCTTGCGGCACCAGAACCTAAATCTGGCGTGTCTACCAATTTCACCATACCCGCGTTCCCAAAACCGCATGGCGATGCCTGCCCATGGGGCCTTCCGGAGCGCGGCGTCTCTATATCACCCGTTTTAAACCACGCAAAGGAAAAATGACGGCTCCGCGACAACGCTTAAAGCTTATCGGAGCCATTAGCGCAGATATCGTCAGTAAAGCGGCTCCTCGTAGACGGATTTGCCGTCTAGAAGCAGGCTTCTGATATGGGCAACGCCATCCGAAGACACCCGCGCCGCAATGGCGACGCGATTGGCGTTGCGGGCGCTTTCGATATCGTGTCCCTGCCCTTCGGGCACGTAGTAGCGCTCGATGCCATAAGCGACCCCGACAATCGCCTGCGACGGGTCGGCGGCATCGCCATAGAAAACATAGTCGACAGGCAAGCTTTTGAGCACGACCGTATCGGGCTTCGGATCGAGCTTTCCAAATGATGATTCGACGATCCCCCAGTAACCGTCGTCCTGCTTCTTCAGGCGAACGGACAATAGCGCGCCACTTCGGCTCGCTTTCGGCGGTCCTTCAACCATCGTCGAGAACGGAACCCGCGAGATGTCGTAGTTTAAGGTCACGTAGTCGCCGCGCAAAAGATCGCGCGGATCGACTGGCGCAGTCTTCAAAAGAATCTCGACGCCGCTCCGCAAGCCCCAGGCCCGCTCGCCAACCATGTAGCCAAGAACCGCCGTCTGCAGAGCGGCAACGACGATAGCGGCAATCCACAGGCGGCGGGAACCCATGCTCAGACTCCTCTCAGCGATATCGGTCATGCCCGCGTCCCCTGCCCGCGATTATCGGAAAAACGCCGTTCCAGCTGGATGACCAGCCAGGCGGCAATCGCCACCAGCAAGCCGGCAACGAGGAAGAACCCGGCCGTGCCGATGATCGAGCCGATCGTCTCGCTGGCGAGGTAAAGAATCTCGCAGGAAAAGACGAAATAGGCCAGATAGCGCACCGCGCCGTTGTCGCGGCCACTGAGCGCGATTGCGATCACGCAACTCGCCAGTGTCGCTGCCGCCACGATGACGAGCGGCAATTTGTCTTCCACCCAGACATTGTTCTCAAAGGACCCGTTGCTGATCTCGGCATGAACCAGGAAGAAGCCGATCGATGCGATCAGAAAGGTGTAGAAGGCCGGCGCGGCACCAGCTGTGCGGGCAAAAGGCATCAGCGGCGACGCGGGAACACTAACGACGAGAAACGCCGCCATGCCGAGAGCGGCAAACAGGATCGCGGTATTCAATCCCTCATGACGGCCAAATAGCCATGTAAGCCAGCCGACGAGCATGAGATAGGCCAGATGCCGAGCCATGGGCGCATCGGCATAGCGGACAAGCGCGATCAGGAACACAGCCATCAGAGGCGGCATCCAGGGCATGATCCCATACCATTCGTCGAAATGGCCCCAGAGATAGACGCCGCAAAATGCCCAGGCGAGAAAACCGGCGAGCCCGACCTGCGCCGAGGAACGAAACAACGCCGCAACAATGCAGGCCGCGGCGTACCAGACGAGCATCATTCTGAGTTCGTCGCCGGACAGATTGTACATCTGGCCAACCAGCGCCATGGCGCCGCCGAAACTCAAGGTGCCGAGGATCAACATTGCGGCGGCGAGGATGGAGCGACCCTGAGCTAATAAATATGCCGCCGCGAGATAGAAGGCCCATATCATCGCAACCAGCCCCAGCAGACGGGCAATTCTCGGAAGAGCCTCCCAGTTTGCGGAGATGAACAGCAAGATGGCAAGGCCGAGAAGCACGGCGGCGATGATGGTTAGCACCCGGCCGGCGCTGAAACTCGTCTGACGACCGTCATACTCGCTGAGGATGGCTTTCGCCGTCCCCGCGTCGACCAGCCCCTTGTCGGTCCAGATCTTGAGATCCCGCTCCAGCCTGCCCCTGTACATGCCCGGCTCCCCTCGCTGCGATTCTGCTCGCGACAGAGTTAGCACAAATCGCCGCCCAATCGATGCGAGCCGAGCGGTTCTGGCAGAGGCTTCGGCTCACAGGAATGTGTGCCATATTAATACGGAATTAAGGGATCTGCAGTATCCTCACGGCCGGTAAAGAGATACCGATTAAAGATATGCGCGCAGCTCATGCCTCCCATGAAATTATTGCGCTGCACAAATTCGAAAAGTCATACTATTTATCAAGCAACAAGACGGCGGTGGCGCGCCGGACCGATGCAGATCGGACCAAGCCTGGGGATAGCATCCCGACACGATATTCGGAGCCGCACACTCCTCCTCCCAGTGCGCTTCGATAGATTGACGACACTCCTCCTCCCAGTCGTCAATCATCTCAAATGACGCCCACCGCATCCTCCTCCCGCGGTGGGCGTTATTTTTTATCCCCTCTAAATCGGTTTATGCTGAACGGATGCCCATGCCGGCCATCAGCCGGCAATTGCCAGTATGGGAAGAGTATCAAGCTCACTTCTGAACCGCCGCACGGCAGTTCGCGGCAACATCGGCCCCTCCAAAACAGCAGGGCTGGCGAAAAGGTGGCTAAAAGCGGGCGGCTACCGGCAAACGCTTCGGAATGGCTGACACTGGCGCGGAATTGACTTCCGGCGACGGACCAGCTTTGGCCGCGATATGCACACAAAGCAGCCACCATCTTAGGCAAAGCCCCCACAAGACTTGCGCCTTATGCATAGGTGGCATGAAGCTTTCGCGCTTTTAGTTTTCGCGGCGCAGCATATATTTAAATCCATTAGATCGACGACGGAACCAATCACGGAACTGCTCGATCCCTTGATCCTCGAAAGGGACTACAATGAACCTGACCCGCTCTTTCAACAACTGGCGCAAGTATCGTCAGACCGTTAACGAACTCGGCCGCATGAGCGCTCGTGAACTGCACGACCTCGGCATCGACCGCGCCGACATCCATCGCGTTGCTCGCGAAGCCACCGGCCGCTAATCGCCGGATAGGCTTCGCCACTCGCGAAAGCCTCTCAACGCCCGTTGCGGACCTCCGCGGCGGGCGTTCTTTTTTGCCTTCCGACTGAGCAAGCGCAGCATAACCGATCCGCCGCGAGCTATTCCTTATCTGCAAAGCACACAAATTTTGAGCATCGACTGCTTTTTGGGCGTCATATTGCACAAATGCATAGCAGACGCATCTTCTTTGCACTGCACAATCAACCTCTTCGCGCCTATATAGAGTGCAAGCGCTGAGGCGGTAATCACACCGCCCGCAAACAAGATACCGAGGAAAAGATCATGAACCCGATTCGCATTGCAAAGAACTGGATCAGCTACCGCCGCACTCTGAACGAACTTGGCAACCTCTCCAGCCAGACCCTTTCGGACATCGGCGTTAGCCGCTACGAAATCCGCAACATCGCTGCTCGTTCTTTCCGTTAATAGGAACGGACTGGGCAGACTGCTTCAAGACGGCGCCTTTTGGCGCCGTTTTTGATTCTGGCGATTAGAAGCCCCGTACAATTTAACCGTCTCGCAGAGCTTCCGTTGATCACTGGCGAGTCGCTCGCCCTTATCGGACATCAATGCTGCCACCCGCCCAGCCTCGCAGCAGCCCGTGCACAGCAGGCGAAGATAGCCCCTGCCGCCATCACGCGCGGTATTGGAACGGAACCGCCGCTCTCTCATTTACAGGTGGAGATCTTTTAGCAGGGAGGCGGAGAATGCAAATCCAAGGAGTTTACGCCGCGATCGCGACGGCCAGCATGGACAGGGCGGAAACGTTCTATACTCAACTTTTCGACCGAGGACCTGACGATCGTCCCATGGATGGGTTGATCCAATGGCGCAATGTCGCAGGCGCGAACATTCAAATCTTCCATGATAGGGAGAATGCGGGGCACGGCAGACTAACCATTGTGGTGCCGAAAATGGATGAAGCCCGCAAATTGCTCGAAGACTTTGGCGTAAAGCTCACGGGTGAATCGCAAGGCAACTATGGAAAGATCGCCCAATTGATTGACCCGGACGGAAACCGCATCACTCTTGCAGAACCGCCCTCAAGACCTTTCGATAGGTAGCTCGCACTAAGCTGGCGGACCAGAGACTAAGTTTGCCGTAAGACCGCTGCGCAGTTTTGAGCGGCATGCTTTAGCAAAGCATTGGATCGCCGGCCTGCCCGTGATAATGACGCGCGCATGACACAGATCACTTCTTACTCCCCTATCCACGTCATCGGTGGCGGCCTCGCCGGCTCGGAAGCCGCATGGCAGATCGCCAATGCCGGCGTTCCGGTCATTCTGCATGAAATGCGCGGCGTGCGCGGCACCGAAGCACACAAGACGGACGATCTTGCCGAGTTGGTGTGCTCCAATTCGTTCCGCTCCGACGATGCCACCAGCAATGCTGTCGGCGTCATCCATGCGGAAATGCGCATGGCGGGTTCGCTTATCATGACATGCGCGGATAAGCATCAGGTACCGGCCGGCGGAGCGCTTGCTGTCGATCGGGACGGCTTCTCGGCAGCCGTAACACACGCGATTGCAAATCATCCGTTGATCACCGTCGTCCGAGAAGAAATCCAGGGGCTGCCGCCAAGGGAATGGGATCAGGCGATCATCGCCACCGGCCCACTGACCGCGCCCGGACTTGCCAGCGCCATCCAGGCCGAAACCGGTGCCGATGCGCTCGCCTTCTTCGATGCCATCGCGCCGATCGTCTATCGCGACAGCATCAACATGGACATTTGCTGGTATCAGTCGCGCTACGACAAGGTCGGCCCCGGCGGCACCGGCAAGGATTATATCAACTGCCCGATGGACGAGGCCCAATACAATGCCTTCGTCGATGCGCTGATCGCCGGCGATGCCGTCGGCTTCAAGGAATGGGAAGGCACGCCCTATTTCGACGGCTGCCTGCCGATCGAAGTCATGGCGGAGCGCGGGCGCGAAACACTGCGCCACGGGCCGATGAAGCCGATGGGGCTCACCAATGCCCATAATCCCACGGTCAAGGCCTATGCCGTCGTACAGCTGCGCCAGGATAATGCGCTCGGCACGCTCTATAACATGGTCGGTTTCCAGACCAAGCTGAAATACGGCGCGCAGGCGGAGATCTTCCGCCTGATTCCCGGCCTCGAAAATGCAGAATTCGCCCGCCTCGGCGGCCTGCACCGCAATACCTACATCAACTCCCCGACCCTGCTCGACCGCTCGCTGGTCTTGAAGTCGCGCCCGGGGCTGCGTTTCGCCGGCCAGATCACCGGCTGCGAAGGTTATGTCGAAAGCGCCAGCATCGGCCTGCTCGCCGGCCGCTTCGCCGCTGCGGAGCGCAAGGACGAAGCACCCCTGCTGCCGCCGTCCACCACGGCGCTCGGCTCATTGCTGAACCACATCACCGGCGGCCACATCGTCTCCGACGAGGAGCCGGGCAAACGCTCCTTCCAGCCGATGAACATCAATTTCGGGCTTTTCCCGGAGCTGGAGCCGGGTTCGATCGTCAAGCCGGAAGGCGTCAAGCGCTTTCGCGGCAAGGACAAGACCATCATGAAGCGCCAGCTCATCGCCAAGCGTGCGCTTGCCGATTGCGCCGGATGGCTTGGTGTGCAAGCGCCCGTGTTCGCGGAAAGCGCCTGACTTCAGCGCTTTCGTGATCTTCAGCTTGTTGCCGGCGGCGCGTGGTGCTCCAGCTTCGCGTCCTCGCCGGCGACATAATTGCCGAGCAGCCAGAGCGACACTTCCGCGGCTTCGGCAGGTGTCTTGAATTCGAATGTGCCGTTGTGGTGGGGCACATCCAGAAAATCGACGATCAAGCCGCGTCCGGTTGCCGAAATCTTGGCACGCGCCCTGCCCGGCTCGATCAGATGAACACTGAAATGATTGCGCACATTGCGCATGAACCCCGCCTTGTCGTCATGCAGACGCACGAAGACCGCCTGCCCGTCGGCGGTCGTCTGCAGCTGGCGAATGGCCTCCGTCGGAAAAGCGCGGCCGAATTCCAGAATCGCAAGGCCGGTATCGTGCAGGCCGTCTTCCTTGTTCTGCGATGCCATGCGCGTCGCGTAATAGGCAATGAAGATGACAATCGCAAACAGTATGCACCAGACGACAATACCCACGGCAGATCCCCCTGAAATGCAAATCAAGTGCCGCCATCTCCATAGACGCCGAGACTTGCGCGAGCTTGGTGTATTTTAGATTTTCTTTGTGATCGACGCTATCGCCATGCGCAGCTGCCGGCGCCATTGCGGCAGCACCAGCGATTGATCGAAGATGCCGGCTCCGAGCTTCTGTGTCTTCTGCAACACAGGCTCGGCCAAGGTGACAGGCAGAAAGGCTGGGAATATGGCCTGCGGTATGGCGCCTGCCGCCCTCGCCTTGGCGAGATGCTCGCGACCGAGACCGGCGAAGGCCTCGATCGCCGCCGAAATGCGTGGCTTGTCCTCGCCGGCGAGAAAACCGTCGCGATCGAGCCCGGTTGCCGCCAGGATCTCCAGCGGTAGATAGAGCTGGCCGCGATGGCGGTGCAGCGGCATTAGGAGCAGCAGACCGGCAATTGCCTGCGCGACACCGGCATGGCCGGCGGCATCGGCCGAGCGCTTCGCCTCGTCGGCGGACAAGACCAGGCTCGCAAGCTGGATGACGGCCGAAGCCGTCTCGCCGGCATAGCCTTCCAGACTGCTGCGGCTTTCCATAGGGTCATCGTAGAGATCGAATATGCGCGCATCGATCATGTCGATCAGCGTCTGGCGCGGCAGGCGATACTCTTCAATCGCGGTGAGAAGTTCGGAAGCTAGCGGATTGGCCTCGCTCGAGCCGTGGGACTGCCCTTCGAGGAGATCGCGCCAGTATTGCATCCGCACTTCGCCGGGCAGCGGCTCATGCACGAGATCGCGTACGCGCGCCAGCTCGGCGTTGAAGGCATAGAGCGCGGCAAGTGCCGGGCGCTTATCCTCCGGGGCCAGCAGGCAGGCGAGATAGCGATCGCGATCGGTGTCGCGAAGCGTGGCGAGGCAGATGTCCCGGTTGCTCCGAGGCGCAGCTGGTGTTGTCATACGCTTGGATCCGAAGGTCAGACGGCGATCAGCGCCGCGGCCACGGCACGCGATTCAGAAAGCATGATGTTGAAGGTGCGCACCGCTGCCCCCGTGCTCATCGGGTCGGAGGAAATCTGCTTTCCACGCAGGGCGGCCTTCAGCTCGGCGGGAAGCGGTCGCAGCTCCATGCCGGTGCCGACGAGCAGCACTTCGATCTCGGCGGCTTCATCGAGAACCTTCTGGAAGCGATCCGGCGTCAGTGCATCGCCCTGCAGCATATCCCAGCCGTAGATGCCCGAAGGCAGGCATAGCAGCGAACCGCGATGCGACATGTCGGCGAAGCGAAAGCCGCCATTGCCGTAAGCGTCGATCGGTGCGCGTCCGGGGAAATGCGCGTTTCGGATTTCTATACCTTTAGCCACTGTATCACACCGCTGGTTTGCCTGACTGGATGTTGCCGGCCGCGGGTCCATTGTTTTCGCCGCCGGTCTGAAACTTGTCCGGCCGCAGCTTGAACAGGATCAGCACGGGCGCCGCAATATAAATCGACGAGAAAGTGCCGACAGCGACGCCGAAAAGCAGGACGAAGGTGAAGGCACGGATCACCTCGCCGCCGAAGATGTAGAGGGCAAGCAGCGCCAAAAGCGTCGTCGCCGATGTCAGAATGGTACGAGATAGTGTCTGATTGATGGAAGCATCGATCAGAATCGGCAGCGGCATCTGTGAATAGCGCTTCAGATTCTCGCGCATGCGGTCATAGACGACGACCGTGTCGTTCAGCGAATAGCCGACGATGGTGAGGATCGCGGCGATGCTCGTCATGTTGAATTCCATGCCTGATAGCACGAAGAGGCCGAGCGTCAGGATGACATCGTGCAGCGTCGCAATGATCGCGCCGACGGCAAACTGCCATTCGAACCGTACCCATATGTAGATCAGGATTGCCGCCAGAGCCGCAAGGACGGCAAGGGAAGCCGTAGTGGTGATCTCGCCCGATACGGCTGGACCGACCACTTCGACGCGGGCGAAATTGTAATCCTTGCTCAGCTCGTCCTGAACGAGCGAGACGGCGGATTGTTCGGCGTTTTCACCGCCCTCCTGAGCATGAACGCGAACCACTGCGCCAAGACGATCGGCGAGCCGTTCGACGCGCACGTCGCCCGGAATGACGGCGTCAAGACGGGTTTGAATGTCGACGGGATCTGCAACGCCCTGTTTGGCCCGGACCTCGATGATCGATCCGCCGGCAAAATCGATGCCGAGGTGCATGCCGACAGTCGCGAAGGCAATGAGAGTGACGACCGAAAGAGCCGCAGAGACCGTAAAAGTATAGCGGCGGATGCCCATGAAGCGGATATTGGCATTGTCGAAAATGCCGCTGCGCACACCAACAAGCAAAGTGCGCGGCTTGCGGCGCGAGATCCACATATTCACCAGCGACCGTGTGACGAAGCAGGAAGTGAAGAAGGTGGTGACGACACCCACCATCAACGTGGCGGCAAAGCCGCGCACCGCGCCGGTGCTTGCATAAAAGAGAATGGCCGCGACGATCAGAACCGTCAGATTGGCGTCGGCGACAGTCGCAGCTGCCCGGTTGAAGCCGTGGCGCAGCGCATCGACGAGAAGATGGGTCTTCTTCTCCTCTTCGCGCACGCGCTCGTAGATCAGCACCAGCGCATCGAGACCAATGCCGATAATGAGGACGATGGCAGCGACACCCGGCAGGGTGAGCGTAATGCCGAGCAGGCCCATGAGGGCCGCGACCATGATCATGTTGATGACGAGCGAGATGGTCGCGATGATGCCGAGCAGGCGGTAGAAGCCGATCATCAGGGCCGCAACGAAGACGGCGGCCGCAATGCAGGCAATCAGACCATAATGCGCCGTTTCGCCGCCAAGGCCCGGCTGAATGGTGCGCTCTTCGACCGTCGTCAGGGTTGCCGGCAGCGGACCGCTCTTGACCATGACGGTCAGATCCTGCGCGCCCTGGGCGGTGAAATCTCCGGGAACGTCGATCTCGCCTGTTGCGATGACCGTCTTCAGAGAGGCAGCGGAGATGACCTGATCGTCAAGCACGACGACGATGATCTTGCCGAGATTGCTGGCCGTCGATTGCGCGAAGCGGTGAGTTGCCTCCGGCGTCAGCTTGACGGAAACGGTGCCTTCGCCTTTCTGATTGTCAACGACCGCGACGGCATCGGAAAAATCGACGTTCGAGAGCAGTGGCTGCCGCTGTACGAGATAGCCAACGGGCGGATCATCTTCGGAAAACAGCACGTCGGATCCGGCCGGCGGCTGCTTGTCCATGGCGTCCTGAACCGACATCGACTGATCGATCAGGCGGAAGCTGAGCTTAGCGGGCTGGCCGAGAAGGTTTTTCAGCCGCTGCGCATCGGCAAGGTCGGGCACCTGAACGATGATACGATCGGATCCCTGCCGGCGGATCAGTGGTTCTCCAACACCGAGTTGCGCAATACGGGCATGAATGACCTTGATCGCGCGTGCGATCGCCGATGAGACATGGCTGTTGATATCCGCATCGGTGATATCGAGCGTCAGCGCACCATTGTCACCTTGAGACAGAACAACGGACGGCTGATCGGATCCCGCCGTCAGCGGCCGCAATGCCGTCAAAGCGGCCTGAACCTGCGAGGGATCGCCGATGCGAAGCTGGATTTTTCGGCCGGTGCCGGTGAGGCCCGAATAGGCGACATTGACGGTGCGCAACCGGGTGGCGATATCGCCGACAATGCTTTCCAGGCGATCCTTGTCGACGTCACCCCGTTCGATCTTAAGCAGCAGATGCGATCCGCCGCGAAGATCAAGGCCAAGCTCGATCTTTCGATGTGCCCACCATGCTGGAAACGATGAAAGCGAGCGCTCACCAAGCAGGTTGGGAGCGGCCAGAAGCACGCTCAAGAGAACGACGAACCAGATCAGGGCGGTCTTCCACCAGGAGACGTGCAGCATCGCTCTCTCGAATTAGGGCTTCCCTACCGCGCCCTCCCTTTCGACGGAAAATGCAAAGGGCGCAGTAACACCTTGAATTTGTGCACAGTCCTTCAAGAAAGTCGATCTCGAATTTCGAAGATGCGCAGCGGCGGCAGGCGCCGCCTCTCGGGAGGAGCCTTACGCGGCGTCCGCCTTGACGGGTTCGCCCTTGACGCGAACCTCGGAAATGGCGCTGCGGACAACGCGGATGCGCACGCCTTCAGCGATCTCGACTTCCAGTTCCTTTTCGTCGATGACCTTGGTGACCTTGCCGACGATGCCGCTGGTGACGATCTGATCGCCGCGGCGGATGTTCTTCAGGATCTCGTCACGCTTCTTCGCCTGCGCGCGCTGCGGACGGATGAGGAGGAAATACCAAACGACCATCAGCGGCACAAACAGGATGATCATTTCAAAGCCGGAACCGCCGAAGGCACTCGCGGCCGAATCTGTCGCGCTCTGCGCATATGCGTTGGTGATAAACATCGAGAACTCCCTTGAATTCCGAGCGGGAACGGGCCCCGCGTCAGGTGGCCGGAATATAGTTACGCGTATGGCGAATGCAACAAAAACAGCCGTCAACCGTACCGTTTTCCCGGTCTGTTAGCCTTTCAGCCCCTAAAGGAGCATGATACCCGGCAAGACAGCGCGCGCATTTTACGACTTTCTTGTTCAATATTCAGGAGGAAACGGTGACTGAAGACCAAAACGCCCTGATCCTTGCCGAAGTCCGTCGCCTTGCCGACGCTGTCGAACGTCTGGCCGGCCCGGCCCCTGCCGTCAATGACTGGAATGCCGCCGACTGCTTCGTCTGGGCCCCTGCCCGACTTCATCTGCAACCGGTGCCACGGCCGAACCGTGTGGCGCTGACCCTCATCCGCGGCGTCGATCACGTGCGCGACATTCTGCACGAGAACACGCTTCGTTTTGCCGAAGGTTTCGCCGCCAACAACGTGCTACTGTGGGGCGCGCGCGGCATGGGCAAATCCTCGCTGGTCAAGGCGGTGCATGAAGACGTGCGTCGGGCGACCGGCGTGTCGCTGAAGCTGATCGAAGTGCATCGCGAGGATATTTCCTCGCTGCCGGTGCTGCTCGATATATTGAAGGCAACGCCGCATCGCATCATCATCTTCTGCGACGACCTTTCCTTCGATCATGACGATACCGCCTACAAGTCGCTGAAGGCGGCATTGGACGGCGGCGTCGAAGGTCGGCCTGATAATGTGCTGTTCTATGCCACATCCAACCGTCGCCACCTGCTGCCGCGCCACATGATGGAAAACGAGCAATCGACCGCGATCAATCCCTCGGAAGCCGTTGAGGAAAAGGTATCGCTCTCCGATCGCTTCGGCCTCTGGCTCGGCTTCCACAAGTGCAGCCAGGAAGACTATCTGCAGATGATCGACGCCTATGCCGATCACTTCAAGTTTGATCTGGATCGCGCCCAGATGCATCACGAAGCCTTGGAATGGGCAACGACCCGCGGCGCCCGTTCCGGCCGTGTCGCCTGGCAATATATCCAGGATCTCGCCGGCCGGCTGCGCATCGTGCTGGAGCGTGATTGATCTTCGATCAACTCGCCATAAACGACAAAAAGCCCGGCTGTGACCGGGCTTTTTGCAGAGTCCTTGAGACGCACTACCTATTCAAGGAACGTCATTGGGTTGACCGGAGCCGAATTCTTGCGGACTTCGAAGTGCAGCTGCGGCTGGTTGACATTGCCGCTCATGCCCGACGTCGCGAGCGTCTGACCACGCTGGACCTTCTGGCCGCGAGTGACGCTGAGTGCGTCCGCATGACCGTAGACCGTGACGGTACCGTCGTCGTGGCGGACGAGAACCGTGTTGCCGAGTTCCTTCAAGCCATTGCCGGCATAGATGACGACGCCGTTTTCGGCCGCCTTGATCGGCGTGCCCTCGGGAACGGAGATGTCGATGCCGTCGTTGCGGCTGCCGTTGACGTTGGCGCCATAGCCGGCGACGACAGCGCCGCGAACCGGCCAGCGATATTTGCCAATACCGGTCGCCTCGGGCGCATCGGCCTGCGCATCCGACTTTGCGGCATCGTTGATGGACTGGCTCGGCGAAGCGGAGGCAACTTCCTTCGGCTTGGCAGGGGCATCAGCTGCCGCGTCGGTATGGGCAACCGCCTTGGGTGCCTGCTTGGCGATCGGGTCTGCGGCGGCCTGCTTCGGCTCCACAGGCAACGCGCCCGGCTTGGCGGAAGCCTTCTGAGGCTCTATCGAGGCGGTCTTGACCGGGTCTGCAGCGGCGACGGAGCCGTGTGGCAACGCGAGTGCCTGTCCGATGCGAATGCTATCGCCGGCCTGCATGTTGTTCGCACGCTTCAGTTCGGCGACGCTCACGCCGCTTTCCTTGGCGATTCTTGCCAGCGAGTCACCCGGCTTGACGACATAGGTGCCCTTCGGCGTCGGCCCCTTGCCATTACCGGCTGCGAGCTTATTGGGGTCAGCGAGGCCAGCTTGGGACTTGCCGCGCATCTGGTTGCCGGAGGGCAATGCGAGCGCTTCCTGCTGCGGCGCCTTGGCAGGACCAGGCATCTTGCCGCCCTTGGAAAGATCAGTCGCTTCAGCGGCCATCTTGGCCGGGCCTGAAACACCTGCCCCATTCATCGTCGGTATGACGATCTGCTGGCCGGGCTGCGCGGCAGCGCCATTGCGCAGGCCATTCGCACGCAGAATTTCCTTTTCCGGAACGCCATAGCGGCGCGACAACAGCGCAATATTTTCACCCTGATGCAGCGTCACGCTCGGAGCATTGACCGTGGTCCAGCCGGGAGACATCTGCTGCGCGGCGGCAGTCTTGATCGTGCCCGTCGACATGGTGTCGGGAGCAAGTGCCGGCGCGGCGCGGGAGCCGTTATTGTTGCGAGATGCGGGGAACGGCTGCGCCATTGCCTCAGATTCCGCCTGCGGCATCCGACGAGAATTGCTGGCGGAAGCACTCGGAGGAGCGAGATCGGTGCGCTGAATTGCGACGGGGGCGGTCGAAGCCCGTGCGCTAGAATAGGACGGGTTATAGCGAGCCGGCGAATTCGGGTAAGGTTGCGTCACCGGTGCGCTCTGCTGCGAATAATCCTGCTGGCCGTAACCGCCTGCTTGAGCAACGTCTGCGCGCGGCACGGGATCACCGTTCGGACCATTCAGGCTGCGACGATTGATCGAGCCGGTCGTTACATTGTCCGTTTTATTGAAGAGACCGCTGAAACGGGTCGTGTCCGAACTACAAGCTGTGGCCGTACTCGCCAGAAGAATGGCCACCAGGACTTTCCCTGCCGATTTGCTGACGTTTGAAGAAAGACTGAAACCCATGACTCGACCCACTTAAGACGCAACCGATTATGGGTCGATTAAAGCGCGTTAATCTTACCATGCGGTTAAAGCACTGGTGCGGCATGTGTTTTTTTGAGGAATTGCTAACCATAGAGAATGAAACGGCGCAAATGCGCCCGTTTCATAGGGGCATCAGCCCGAATTGAGCCTCAAAGATAGGAGGCGAGCATCGGCACGATGGGCTGATAGGGAACGTCGAACAATTCTTCGCGCTCGAATCGGCTTCCCGTCTTCGTCAGTCGCACCAAGCGACATGTGCGCTCATCAATAATAAGCGGGGCTATCATCGAACCGCCGGACACCAGCTGTTCGGCATAAAAGCGCGGCATTGTCGTGAAAGCTGCCGTCACCAGGATGCGATCGAAGGTGCCTTCGCCCGGCAAACCGGCGCTGCCATCAGCCTGACGGATGATGACATTGCGCAGCCCGAGCGTATCCATGCGCTGCTGCGCCGATGTCGTCAGCGTCTTGTAGCGATCGACCGTCAGCACGCGCTCGACGATCCGCCCCATGACGGCAGCAGTGAAACCGCTTCCCGTGCCGATCTCAAGAACGCGATGGCCAGGTTTGATCTTCAAGCCATGGAGAATACGCACTACGAGATCGATGCCTTCCATGAAGGCACCGCAATCGATCGGAATCGTGCGGCTGGAATAGGCATCATCGGCAAATTGCGCCGGCACGAAAGGCAGGCGCGGCGTCTGCTCGACCGCCGTCATCAGATCGATGTCCAATATGCCTTCCGCCCGCAGCCGCAACACCACGGCCGCAAAGCCTTCCTTTTCCACCAAACGAGGTGTCAATCCGCTACTCCATACCGAGCGCCCGCGCCACGCGGTCTTGCGCCGAATAATCCGTCAGATCGAGTTTCAAAGGCGTTACCGAAATACGATTTTGTTTCAACGCCTGAATATCGGTCCCTGGACGGAAGATGCCGCTCCGCTCACCGAAGCGAAGCCAATAGTAAGGGAAGCCGCGGCCATCGGCCCGCTCCTCGACCTGCACGTTGAAGGCAAGATTGCCCTGTGCGGTCACTTCCGCTCCGTCGACCTCTTCGGGGCGGCAATTCGGAAAATTCAGATTGAGGAAGGTACCGTCAGACAGATCGACGTTCATGAGCTTGTTAAGCAAAGCCGGAGCATGTGCTTCTGCCACTTCCCAGGGCACGACGCGCGCGCCGTTTTCATAGAGATAGGCCTGGCTCAAAGCAAAGGAGCGCACGCCTTGCAGCGTGCCCTCGATGGCTCCGGCGATGGTGCCGGAATAGGTGACGTCGTCAGCGACATTCGATCCGGAATTGACGCCGGAGAGCACGAGATCCGGCTTGATATCCAGAACCTTGCGGATCGCCATGATGACGCAATCGGTCGGCGTTCCCCGCAACGCATAATGCCTGTCGGAAACCTTGCGCATGCGCAACGGTTCGGAAAGGCTTAATGAGTGAGCAAGGCCGCTCTGATCCGTCTCAGGCGCAACGACCCAGACATCATCAGACAGCGTGAGGGCGATGCGCTCTAATGCCGCCAGACCTTCGGCGTGAATGCCGTCATCATTGGTCAAAAGAATACGCATCGCCCCACCACCTGATTATGCTGCTTTTTCGATCCTCTTCAGACCACCCATATATGGCAGGAGTACGTCGGGGATAGTGACCGAGCCGTCAGCATTGAGATAATTCTCAAGCACGGCGATCAGGCAGCGGCCGACGGCCGTTCCCGAGCCGTTCAGCGTGTGAACGAACTTTGTGTTCTTGTCGTCCTTGCCGCGATAGCGCGCATTCATGCGCCGGGCCTGGAAATCACCACAGACGGAGCAGGAGGAAATCTCTCGATAAGTATCCTGTCCCGGCAGCCAGACTTCGAGATCATAGGTCTTGCGCGCGCCAAAGCCCATGTCTCCGGTCGAAAGCGTCATGACGCGGTAATGCAGGCCGAGGCGCTTCAGCACTTCTTCTGCGCAAGCCGTCATCCGCTCATGCTCGGCAATGGAGCTTTCGGCGTCGGTGATCGACACCAGCTCGCATTTCCAGAACTGATGCTGGCGCAGCATGCCGCGGGTATCGCGACCGGCCGAGCCTGCTTCCGAACGGAAGGACGGCGTGAGTGCGGTGAAGCGCAGTGGCAGCTTCTCCTGATCGAGAATTTCGCCGGAGACGAGATTGGTCAGCGAAACCTCAGCCGTCGGGATCAGCCAGCGACCGTCCGTGGTCTTGAACGAATCTTCTGCGAATTTCGGCAGTTGACCTGTTCCGAACATCGTCTCGTCGCGTACCATCAGCGGCGCGCTAACTTCGGTATAGCCGTGCTCGCTTGTGTGCAGATCGAGCATGAACTGACCGAGTGCGCGTTCAAGACGAGCAAGCTGCGAGGTCAGCACCGTGAAGCGCGAGCCGGACAGTTTTGCCGCGCGTTCGAAATCCATATAGCCGAGTTCTTCGCCAATCTCGAAATGCTCTTTCGGCTGATGGTTCCAGGTCGGCTTGGCGCCCCAGACATGCTTGACGACATTGTCGTGCTCGTCCTTGCCGACGGGCACGTCTTCGAGCGGTATGTTCGGAATGCGTGACAGCGCATCATTGAGCTCGGCCGTCAGCGTGCGCTCTTCTTCCTCCGCAGCCGGAAGCGACAGCTTGAGGTCGGCAACCTCCGCCTTCAGCTTCTCGGCAAGCTCGCTGTTTTTCTGCGCCATCGCCGCGCCGATCTCCTTGGAGGCGGCGTTGCGGCGGGATTGCATATCCTGGACGGACTGAATGACGGATCGGCGCTTCTCGTCGAGCGCTATGAGGCTTTGCGACAGAGGCTCCGCACCGCGCTTGGCAAGCGCTGCATCAAAAGCCTCGGCATTCTCACGAATCCATCTGATATCAAGCATCTTCGTTCCAGGTCGTTTGACATAAGTACAGCTCCGACCGAGGCTTCGGTCGGAGGTCGAACCGGCAAATACCTGAGAAACGAGGCGAAGGCCTCCCCGCCTGGACGTTAATCCGTCTTGGCGATATCGGAACTTCCGCCACTCTCTTCGAGCGCTTGCCGGGTACGCTGGCGTTCTACGAGTCGCGCCGCGTAGATGGAAATCTCGTAGAGAAGGATTGTCGGCAGTGCAAGGCCGATCTGGGACATCGGGTCCGGCGGCGTCAGCACAGCAGCGACGATGAAGGCGAAAACAATGGCAAACTTGCGCTTTTCCGCGAGCCAGGCCGACGTCAGCAAGCCGACACGTGCCAGCAGCGTGGTAATGACGGGAAGCTGGAAGACGAGCCCGAAAGAGAAGACCAGCGTCATGATGAGGCTCAGATATTCCGAGACCTTCGGCATCAGCGCAATGCCGATCTGACCGTCGCCACCCGTCTGCTGCATCTTCAGGAAGAACCACATCACCATGGGCGTGAAGAAGAAATAGACGAGTGCTGCCCCCATGAGGAAAAGTACGGGCGAAGCGATCAAAAACGGCAGAAAGGCATTACGCTCGTTCTTATAGAGGCCGGGCGCGACGAACTTGTAGATCTGCGAAGCGATGATCGGGAAGGAAATTACCAAGGCGCCGAACATGGCGACCTTCACCTGGGTGAAGAAGAACTCCTGTGGCGCGGTGTAGATCAGCTCTGACTTCGCGAGATCGAGATGAGCCCATTCGACGGCCCATTTATAAGGATAGACCAGATAATTGAAGAGATGCTTCGCCACTGCGAAACAGCCAATGAAGGCAATGAAAAAAGCCACGAGCGACCAGATGAGCCGTGTGCGCAATTCCATAAGGTGTTCGATAAGCGGTTGCGGCTTATCGTCGATGTCACCCGTCATGCCTGGTCCTTCTTCTTGGGCGTTTTAGGCGTCGCCTTGCTGGCTGTAGCGGTCGGACGCTTCCTGGGAGCTGGGGGCGTCTTCTCTACGGCAGCAGCGACCGCGACCTTGCGCGGGGCTCGCTTTGGTTTTTCCGTGACGACGGGCGTCTGGACGGCGGCAGCCGCAACATCCTCGGTCTTCGCCGGGGCTTTAGCGCGAGGTTTACGAGCGGCCTTCGGCTTCTCTACTGCGTCATTCACAGCGGCCATCGGCTGAGGGACGACTGCTGCCACCGCCTCTGGAGCCGCCGCTGGCGACGGATTGCTCGAAACGGCAGGCATTGTGGATGTGGCCGCAAGTGCTTCCGGCAGGCCGGACGTCACACCCGAAACCGGCTCGGACGGCAATGGTGTCGCGGCCGGGGCTGCTTTGTCCGGTGTTGCCGCACGCTGCAGATCAGCCTTTATCTCATTGCCCATTTCTCGCAGCGGGTTCATGGCTTCCCGCAACGAATTGACCGGATTGAGCTTCTGCGCATCGGCGATCGTCTGGCGCACATCATCCAGATCCGCCTCGCGCATGGCTTCGTCGAACTGAGCGCGGAATTCGCCAGCGACCTTCCTGGCCCGCGCCGTCATCTTACCGATGGTCCGCAATGTCGACGGCAACTCCTTGGGGCCGATCACCACCAAGGCCACGACGCCAATAACCACCAGCTCGGACCAGCCTATATCGAACATGCAAAGGCTCCTGGGCTAACGGCAAGCCTTTCAGCTTGCGCCTGCCCGACATGATTACTTCGTTTCGTCAGCCTTATGCTCGACCGTACGGGACGCCGTCGACGCGGATGTCGACGTATCTTCGTCGTCGTTCATGCCCTTCTTGAAGCTCTTGATGCCCTTGGCGACATCACCCATCAGCTCCGGGATCTTTCCACGGCCGAACAACAACAGCGCGATGGCCAGGACGATGAGCCAGTGCCATATGCTTAGAGAACCCATTGCTTTAACTCCCAATTACAGTGTCTTTTCGATGTAAGACGTTTGCGGATGTTTTTCAAACACCAAAATGCAATGCATCCACGCATATCGGGATGACAAGCGCCGATGCGGGCGATCAAGCGTCTCCAAGCCGAGAGGATGATTGTTATATTCGCACCCGCTGATGGCGAAAGAGAGACTTTGCCGGCAGTTTCGCGAAAATCCGCAGATAGGGTTGCAACCCCTTGAACGAGCCGGCCAACGCTCAATCGCTGGAGCTTGCGCCGCTCGGCGGCAGGATGCCGAGTTCCTCCAGATCCATCTGCGTGATCGGATCTTCGTCTTCGGTCAACTCGTCGCTCATCAACGGCGAGGGAATGTTGAAATTGGCCGGAATCCGGCCTGACAACAACCCCGCCCCCTTCAACTCTTCGAGACCGGGCAGATCGCGCAGCTCTTCGAGACCGAAATGATCGAGGAAATCGCGCGTCGTGCCAAGGGTCACCGGTCGCCCCGGCGTGCGGCGACGGCCACGGAAGCGGACCCAACCAGACTCCATAAGAACGTCAAGCGTGCCCTTGGAGGTCTGCACGCCTCTGATATCCTCGATCTCGGCGCGTGTGACAGGCTGATGGTAAGCGATAATGGCCAGCACCTCCAGCGCCGCACGCGACAGCTTGCGCACCTCGCTCTCGTCACGCCGGATCACGAAGGAGAGATCCGCAGCCGTGCGAAAGGCCCAGGCGCCATCCACCTGGACGAGATTGACGCCGCGCATGGCGTAATCGGCCTTGAGTTTCTGCATGATGGCGGGAATTTCGACCCCACGCGCCACGCGCTCCGCAATGAAGGCCTCGGAAACCGGCTGCGCTGAGGCGAAGACCAGCGCTTCGGCAATCCGCTCGGCCTCGCTCAGCCGACGATCGTCTACATCGGGCGCTTCCGCCTCGTGCTCCACATGCTGCTGCTGCTCGTCGTCCGGTTCAGTCACGCGCTTTCCTGCCCTATTCCGCTGCTTCCAGTGACGAATGCTTCGGCCCGCGCCGCATGTAAAGCGGCTGAAACGCGCCTTCCTGGCGAATTTCCAGCTGCCCTTCGCGCACCAGCTCCAGCGATGCCGCAAAGGCGCTGGCAATCGCCGTCACCCGCTCGCTCGAAGTCGTCATGTAACTCAGCAGGTAATGTTCCAAGGCCGTCCAATCGGTGATTTCGCCGATCATTCTGTCCAGAATAACGCGGGCATCGGCCAGCGACCAGACACGGCGCTTCTCGATCGTTACCTGGGTCACGGCCTGACGCTGACGCAGGCTCGCATAGGCGGTGAGCAGATCATAGAGGCTGGCATCGAAGGCGGATTGGCGTCGATCCGGAATATGTTCCGGCGCGCCGCGCGCGAAGATATCGCGGCCGAGGCGGTTGCGATTGACAAGATCGGTAGCAGCATCGCGCATGGCTTCCAGCCGCTTCAGGCGGAAGGCGAGCGTCGCCGCCATCTCCTCGCCGGTCGGTCCGTCTTCCTTGCTCTGCTGCGGGATTAGCAGCTTGGATTTCAGATAGGCGAGCCAAGCGGCCATGACGAGATAATCGGCCGCAAGCTCGATGCGGATACGCCGCGCACTCTCGATGAACTGAAGATACTGTTCGGCCAGCGCTAGAACGGAGATACGGGACAGATCGACCTTCTGGTTGCGTGCCAAATGCAGCAGCAGATCAAGCGGTCCTTCAAAGCCGGCGAGGTCGACGACAAGCGACGGCTCGTGCGAGCCGCGCTGTGTCTCACCCTCCTGCCAGAGCTTGTCCATCGGCGTTGCCGCCTGCTGAAGCTTGTCCGTGCTGCCGCTCACTCTGTCACCCGCCCGTTCCTCGAAGTCCGGTTTTACGCCACTGCGAACATCGCGTCGAATTCCGCCCGAATAGAGGCTTCATCGGCGCCATCACTTCTGCCGAATGCCGCTTCGACCGCCTTGGCCCGTTTCAGCGATATCCCCGCCAAAGCGGGAACATTGCGAACCACCTGCTGCATTTCGTCCATGACGCCATTGCAATGCAGCACGATATCGCATCCGCCCGCAATAATATTTGCTGCACGTTCGCCGATCGTGCCTTTCAGCGCATTCATCGAGGTATCGTCCGACAGGAGCAGGCCCCTGAAGCCGATATGCCCGCGGATGATCTCCTCGATCACCTTGCGCGACGTCGTGGCCGGGTTCTCCGGATCGATATCGGTAAAGACGACATGGCAGGTCATCGCCATGAGTTCGTCCTTCATTGCAACGAAGGGAGCGAAATCATGCGCCTCCAGCTCCGCGCGTGGCACCGAGACGACAGGCAGCTCATGATGCGAATCGGCAAAGCCCCGGCCATGCCCCGGCATGTGCTTCATGACAGGCAGCATGCCGCCGGCCTTGAGCCCTTCCGCCGCCGCGCGTCCCATTTCCGTCACCGTCACCGGATCGGAGCCATAGGCGCGATTGCCGATGACGTTGCTCGATCCCTCCACAGGCACGTCCAGCACCGGCAGGCAATCGGCATTGATGCCGAATTTCAGCAAATCGAAGGCATGGAGCCGCGACATCAGCCATGCAGCACGGAGGCCTCGTTCGCGATCCTGGCGATAGATATCGCCGAGTGCCTGCCCCGAGGGATAATGCGGCAGGATCGGCGGGCGAATGCGCTGCACCCTGCCGCCTTCCTGGTCGATGAAAACCGGAGCGTCGCGTCCGACGCTATCGCGCAGAGACGCAACGAGATCGGCGATCTGTGCCGATTCGGAAATATTGCGTCCGAACAGGATAAAACCCCATGGCTGCTCCCCCTTATAGAAGGATCGCTCTTCGGGCGTGATGGTGTGGCCGCTACAGCCGAGGATCATGGATTTCGATTCGGTCATATCCGAATCATAAGGCTTGCGCCGGGAAATGCGAGTGAGGTCAAGCTGGGATACACAGGAACAACCGTCTTCGGCAGGCTATTTGGGCGGTATACGATAGACGACTGAGCGGTATTTAGGATTTGACCTGCACTCCCTCACCTCGCCGCCATAGGCTTCAGCTATCCGTCTGCTGGCGATGTTCTCCTCCGCGACGGGGTATACGAAATATCGAATAGAAAAGCTCGCACTTGCCCATCCGATGATCGCGCCGATCAATTCGCGGCCGAATCCCAGACCTTGCGCTTCGCTGCGAAGCCAAATTCCAAGCTCCGGCGTGTCGGTCAGCGCGGCATGCATACCGATAACACCCAGAAAGCGATCGTCATTCCTGCAGCGGGCTGTGAAGTGCAATTCCGAGCCGTCTTCAATTGCCTTCAGCCAACCCCGCCAAACATCCGCAAAAGCCGCTTCAGTCTCAGGCGGATGCCAGGCCATGAAACGCGTGATGCCAGGCGATATGTTGGCGAAGATATCCGGGGCGTCCTCAGGAACAAACGGCCTGATGAACGTTCGACGCGTCGATAGCTGTAGATGCCGCATCGTTCGCCATGTCCCGCGCTTAGCGCATCAAAAATAAATCCGCCCGCAGATTGATCTCTGCGGGCGGATTTTTCAACTTTATCGAACACCCAGGCTGAAAGCCCAACTTGATTACTTCGAGATCAGGCAGGTGCCGCCGGCTGCGCGATAGCGGGTGCAGATGGCCGCGGCCTCATCCTTCGAGCCGGCGACGACGCGGACGCGATAGTAGGTGCCCTTGCCGGCGATGTCGGCCTTGCGGATTTCAAGCGGATGATTGCCGATGATGCTGGCGAACTTGACCTTGAGGTTCGCCTGCGACTTCTGCGCGTCGGCTTCGGTCGGCAGGGATGCGATCTGCACTCCGTAAGCGCCGCCGCCCGCGGCAGAGGTCGCAGCCGGGGCTGCCGCCGGGCTAGCCGATGCGACCTGCTTCGGCTGAACCTTGGGCTGAGCTTGGGCTTCCTGGGCCGGGGCAGCCGTACTGGCCTTGGCGGCAGGTTCGGGGCGTGCCGTCGGCACCGGGTTCGTCTTGACGACGCGGATCGGCGTGCTTTCGGCGCTGGCAGCGTCGGCGCTATCCGGCTGGGCTGCTGCGGGAGTATTTGACTGAGACGGGCGCGAACTGGTCGATGCGACCTGACTGTTCGCCGGCTTGGCGGCTGCGGTCGTGGTATCGGCAACCGGCTCGTCACGCGGAACCAACGAGCCATCCGGCTTGACGATCATCGTGCGCACCTTGCGCGGAGAGACTGATGGCACCTGATCGTCGTTGTTGGCGGCGACGTTGGTGTTTCCACCATTCTGGTTCGGCAGCAGGCGCGGATCTTCGGTTTCACCGACCGGCGTCGACGTCACCTGATCGCCATCGCTGTCGTCAGGCGATACCGCCTCGGGAATCAGCGTCTTCTGGACGACATCAACCGGCTGCTCGTTGGAGGAGACAAGCTCCTTCTGCTTCGGCGCCGCCGTACTATCGCCAGCGACGCGATCGTAGACGGCTTTGTCCTGATTCGGAACGACGGTGCCACCCGGATTTTCCGGAGCGACCTTGATCGGATCGCTATCGGCCGCAATCACGCGCGGCTCTCCGGAGAAGCTGGAGATCGGCGCGCCGTGACGAACCCAGCTGTAGGCGCCATAGGCACCGACGCCAAGAACAACGATGACGGCTGCAGTCGTGACCATGCCGCGCACAGAGCGGACCGGGCGACGGTTGGCGGCGGGGTTCAACGTCATCCTGGCGACGTTCTCGACAGGCGTAGCCGCCTCGCGATAGCTGCGGCGGAAGTCTTCTTCCAGCGCACGCTCGAACTCGTCGAACTCCTCGATCGGCTGCTTTGCGATGGGCGCAGCAGGCTGGGCTGCAGCATTTTTGGACCAGGAAGCGGCGGCGGCAGCACCGCCAAGTGCGGCGGCAACGGCCGGCTTGATCGGCTCGGGTGCGGCTTCCTTGGCAGGCGTACCGAGCAGGCTCGCCATTTCCGAATCGAGATCGAAATCAAATTCCAGCGGAACAGCGATCGGCTCCTCCGGCTCGATCGCCGGCAGATGAGGAACGTGCGAACCCTCGAAGGTCTCGACACGATCCTCCGTCTCGGAGATTTCCGTGGGATCGAACGGCAGAGGTTGGTCGGCCTCAAATACGGGCGCTGCCGTGGTTGCGGCATGAGCAACATTTGCGGCAGGTGCAGCCGGCGCCGGTGCGGGTCGCATTGGCTGCGGCGCTGCGGCGGCAATCACCGGAGCGGCGGGGCCTGGAGCGACCGGCGTTGCGCGGGAAAGGATCGGCTCTGCGATCGGAGCGGCCGGAGCCTGCTGATGAGCAGCGGGAGACTTTTCGGCTTCAGCGAAATCGAGGCCGGCAAGTTCCATTTCGATATCGGCCAGATCGAATTCAAAGTCCTGACCGGCAAAAGGATCCTCCGCACCGAAGGTAATCGGCTTCGGCTCTTCATGCCGTGCGGCTGCCGCGGGAGCGGCGGGCAACTCTGCAGGCTCAGAAAACGGCGCACTGAAATTGCCGAAATCCGGCTCCTCCTTCGCTGCAGGCGCATTGGCTCTGGATGGAACCGGATAGCGATTCACATCGGCCAGCAGAGCGTCGATCTCGGCGGAAAGCGCAGCCGGATCGGCCTTCGCGACCTTAGGCGGCTCTGGTGCCTGGAAGACGGCCGCAGCTGGCTGGGATGCAGCAGGCTGCGAGACGGCTTCCGGAGCGCGCGGAGGCTCGACAGGATCAAACGCCTCGAAATCAAGGGCATCATCGAACAGCGCTTCGTCAGACGTGGCTTTCGGCGCCGGCTGAGCAACAGCAGGCGCGACCGGCGGCGTGAACTGCTCACGCGAGGCGACGGGCGTTGCCAGGGCAAAGTTGGCAAGCGGCAACCGTATGGTGGCGGCAGCGGATTGCGGCGTCGGCTTCGGCACTGGCGCAGCCGCCTGCGGCTCGACAGGCGCGGCCTTCGGCGCTGGCTGCAGAACCGGCGCGATCGACATTTCCAGCTCGTCGATCAGATCGCGAGCGCCGATCGTCGGCTTCACCGGAGCCACAGGCTGCGGCGCAAGTTCTTCGAACTTCGGCTCTTCAAACTTGGGCTCGGCCTGCACCGGCTCAGCGGAGAGCGCAACGTCTTCATGGCTCGGCGGTGACACCTGCTCGACCGGAGCGGCGATGTCATTTGCCGGACTCATTCGCGGCGTATCGTAACGTTCGAATTCGCGAAGAAGCTCGTCTTCCAGGTTGAAGGCCGGCTCCTGCCGTTGAGCCGCAGGAGTTGCCTGAGCAGCGGGGCGCGGCTCAAAACCCACGATACGAGCGAGTTCTGCGAGCGGATCATCATCCGCAAAGAACTCGTCGTTTCCGCTTGCGCGATACGCCAACTGTTTTTCTGCCATCACCCGTTCCACTCGCAAACACTACAGTTAATGCCAGCGCAATGTGGGTAAATGGTGACGTTTATCGCATTTCGTCCGGTGCTGCGGTCCCGGTTATACCAAGACCCGACTTCAAAACCGACGCGACAGCGTACACCAGCCCAAGTCTGGCAATGCTCAATTCTCGGTTCTTATCGTTAACAAAACGTAATTCCGGTAAATCTTTACCTTTATTCCAGTGTCCATGGAAGGAACTGGCCAGATCGTAAAGATAAAAAGCAATGCGATGCGGCTCCTGCGACTGTGCTGCAGCTTCGATGATTCGCGGGAATTCCGCAATCTTCGCAACCAACTGCAATTCAGCCGGATCGGAGATCGCGCCAATGACAGCTTTCGACAGATCAAGCAAGGCGATGTCGAGATCCGGGAAGGCTTCCTTGGCCTGACGGAAGACGGACATGCAGCGGGCATGCGCATATTGCACGTAGAAGACCGGATTGTCCTTCGACTGCTCTGTAACCTTGGCGAAATCGAAATCCAGAGGCTCGGAATTCTTCCGGTAAAGCATCATGAAGCGCACCGAATCGCGACCAACTTCATCGACGACTTCACGCAGCGTGACGAAATCGCCCGAACGCTTCGACATCTTCACCGGCTCGCCATTGCGGTAGAGCTTGACGAGCTGGCACAGCAGCACAGTCAGCTTCGCAGCACCGTCGGAAACGCCGCGGGCTACCGCTTCCAGCCGCTTGACGTAGCCGCCATGGTCGGCGCCGAGGATATAGATCATCTCGTTGAAGCCGCGGTCGAACTTGTTCTTGAAGTAAGCAACGTCGGCAGCAAAATAAGTATAGGAGCCGTCCGACTTGATCAGCGGGCGGTCTATATCGTCGCCCACTTCCGTCGAGCGGAAGAGCGTCTGCTCGCGATCCTCCCAATCTTCCGGCAGCTGTCCCTTCGGCGGCGGCAGCGCGCCCTTGTAGACATAGCCCTTGAAGGTCAGGTCATTGATCGCGGTGCGGATCAGTGCCGCGCCATTGGCATGCAGGGTGCGTTCGGAGAAGAAGACGTCGTGATGAACGTTCAGCGCCTCCAAATCCTCCTTGATCATCGCCATCATCGCATCGATGGCACGATCCTTGACGATCGGAAGCCACTGCTCTTCCGGCATGCCGCGCAGCTTGGTGCCGAATTCCTTGGCCAGCGCCTCCCCGACCGGAACGAGGTAATCGCCGGGATAGAGGCCAGCCGGGATTTCGCCGACCTGCTCGCCGAGCGCCTCGCGATAACGGATGAAGACGGAGCGCGCCAGCACATCGATCTGGGAGCCGGCATCGTTGATGTAATATTCCTTGGTCACCTCATAGCCGGAGAAGGCCAACAGGTTTGCCAGCGCATCGCCGACCACGGCGCCGCGGCAGTGACCGACATGCATCGGTCCAGTCGGATTGGCCGAAACATATTCGACATTGACCTTCTGCCCCGCGCCGAGCTTGGAGCGGCCGAACTTCTCGCCCTCGGAGATCATTGTTGCCAGCAGCCGCTGCCAGTAGCCGACCGAAAGACGGATATTGATGAAGCCCGGGCCTGCGACCGAAACCTCGGCGACGTCGGCATCTTCCTTCAGCTTGGCGACGATGATTTCGGCAAGCGCACGCGGATTCGTGCCCAGCGGCTTGGAGAGAACCATGGCCGCATTGGTGGCGACATCACCGTGGCTGGCATCGCGCGGCGGCTCTACGCCGATACGTCCGAAGTCGAGCTCAGATCGCTTTTCTCGCACAATATCAATTTGTTCGAGAGCGTTCTTAATTCTTACTTCGAAGTCGGTGAAAAGGTTCATCATATCGTCCACGCATGAGCTTCGCGAGCCGCTATCGGCCCGACGCCGCCGCTGCCTACCGCAAATCGGGAGTCTGGTCAAACAGGCGCTTGTGGGCGCTGATGGCGTAGGTGTCCGTCATGCCGGCGAGATAGTCGCCGACATGCCTTGCCTTGGGGGCGATCGCCAGGCCCGCAATATGATCGACCCAGTAATGGCTCTGCATCTCCCTGGGATTTTCCATATAGGCGCCGAAAAGGTCCGTGACGATCTGCGCCGCGCCGGCACGGATGCGCATGATGTCCGGATGACGGTAGATACGCTTGAACAGCATCTGTTTGATCAGCTTGTCGGTTTCGGCCATCTCGGGCGAGAAGGTTGCGATGATCCGTCCGGCAGCACGGATGTCAGCGACATTGCCCGGCTTGATTTCGGCGAGCGCCTGCTGCGAAACGGCGATCACGTCCTCGACCATGCGGGTGATCTGCCGGCGCATGATCTCGTTCGTGAAGCGGCTCGCCTCCAGATGCGGGTAGCGTGCCCTGACCTCGGCCATCAGCTTGGCGAGAAAGGGCACCTCCTCCAGCATATCGAAGGTCAGATAACCGGAGCGCAAGCCGTCATCGATGTCGTGCGTATTGTAAGCAATGTCATCCGCGATCGCGGCGACCTGCGCTTCAAGGCTGGCATAGGAAGCAATTTCGAGATCGTGGATCTCGCAATAATCGAGGATTGGCTGCGGCACCGGACCGCGGATGCCCTTACCATCAGGCGTCATTAATGGCCCATTGTGCTTGACGAGGCCCTCAAGCGTTTCCCAGGTAAGATTGAGTCCGTCAAAATCGGCATAACGGCGCTCGAGCTTGGTGACGATGCGCAGGGATTGGGCATTGTGATCAAAGCCGCCATAGGGCAGCAGCACTTCATGAAGCGCATCCTCGCCCGTATGGCCGAAGGGTGTGTGGCCGAAATCGTGAACAAGTGCCACACCCTCCGCCAGATCCTCGTCGAGTTTCAGGGCACGCGCCAAGGCGCGGGCAATCTGGGCAACTTCGATCGTATGCGTCAATCGAGTGCGGTAATGATCGCCATCCTGAGCAATGAAGACCTGCGTCTTGTGCTTCAACCGACGGAAGGCGGTCGCATGGACGATCCGGTCGCGGTCGCGCTGGAATTCAGAGCGTGTCGGGCTCGATCCTTCTTCGTAGAGCCTTCCACGCGATTCCCAGGGATTTGTCGCATAGGCTGCCTTTTCCCCATACCCGAAACCCAATGCATGCGTATCAATCGTCATTATCAATCCATTCCGGCATTTGGCTCCCGCACCGCTATCGGCGCGACAGTCGTTTCCCTGCAATCGGTCCCCGGCCCTGTCCGGCAGTACGGACATATGCCCGCTCTTCGTACATTCCGGCCCATTGACGCCGCTTTGCGGCCTTCATACCTATAGACAAGAAAACAGCAAAATGGTGTGTGGCTCAACCACGAAACCATAGCTGTCAACGGCCTGACTTTCATGATAAAGGCTACGGATATCAGCCGTTTGAAAGTTCGACGGCTTATTATTGGTTCTCTCCGGATCTTGACCCCGGCAGGAGGAAAATATGACTGAGGCAAGTGTTACCCTATCGGATGCTGCGGCCAAGCGAATCGCTGCTATCGTCGGCGCGGATGCCGGAAAGCGCGCTCTTCGCGTTGCCGTCGAAGGCGGCGGGTGTTCGGGTTTTTCCTATAAATTCGATCTCGTTGAAGGCCCTGAGGATGACGATATCGTCGTCGAAAAGGACAATGCGACCGTCCTGATCGATCAGCTGTCGCTGGTCTATATGGCGGGCTCGGAGATCGATTTCGTCGACAATCTTCTCGGCCAATCCTTTCAGATCAAGAATCCGAATGCAGTCGCAAGCTGCGGATGCGGCACCAGTTTCGCGATCTGATCCCTACCCTCTTTTTCCACAATTTGATGACCGGCCGGGAGCCTTCGCTCCGGGCCGGTTTTCATGTGGGCTGTAGTCAAGCCGATCGGCTGCGGATACAACAAGGCGAAGCAAAGGAATGAGCCGCCCATGAAAATCGCCACCTGGAACATCAACGGCGTCAAAGCGCGTATCGAGAACCTCTGCCAATGGCTGAAGGACTCGAACCCGGACATCGTCTGCCTGCAGGAAATCAAAACGGTCGACGAAGGCTTTCCACGTCTGGAGATCGAAGCGCTCGGCTATCACGTAGAGACACATGGGCAGAAAGGCTTCAATGGCGTTGCGATTCTTTCCAAGACGAAACCGGATGAGGTGAGGCGCGGTTTACCCGGCGACGGCAGCGACGAACAGGCCCGCTTCATCGAGGCTGTGTTCTCCGTTGAAGGACACGGCGCCCTGCGAGTCTGCTGCCTCTATCTGCCGAACGGCAATCCGGTCGATACTGAAAAATACCCCTACAAGCTCGCCTGGATGGAGCGCCTGCGCAAATTCGCCTTGGATCGCCTGGCCTTGGAGGAGCCTCTGATACTCGCCGGCGACTACAACGTCATTCCGGAGCCACATGATTGTTTCGACCCGAAGGTCTGGGAGAGCGATGCCCTCTTCCTGCCGCAGACGCGCCAGTCCTTCCGTCAGCTCGAACATCTCGGCTTTACCGATGCGGTGCGCGCGACGACGGATGCAATCAAGCTTTATTCATTCTGGGATTATCAGGCCGGCGCATGGCCGAAGAACAATGGCATTCGCATCGACCATCTGATGCTGTCACCCGAGGCTGCCGATCGCCTCACCGCAACGGCAATCGAGAAACATGTGCGCGCCTGGGAAAAACCGTCGGACCACGTGCCCGTCATCGCGCATCTTGATTTCGGGAGCTAGTCCGTTCGGCTGCAAGCATACCGCGCGGCCCGAGCAACAACAGCGTCAGTAAAGCCGGCGCGATCAATCGGAGCCGGCAACATCAAGCTGATGGGCCATGGAGACCGCTACGCGGCGGTCGTTCTCGTTGGCAACGGAGAATGCCTGCTCCTGCAGGTCTTCCATCCAGCTGCAGTCCTTCGGCTTGCACTTGTCCAGCGCCGCCGTCATGAAGGCGAGACCGCGGATGGATTGGCCTTCCTGGAACAGGATATTGCCGAAGACGGCCATGGCGCCCGGATGGCCGCTCTTGCGGGCCTGGTTCAGCCATTTCTTGGCCTGCTGAACATTGGTGGCGCCGCCCTCGCCGGACAGCATCATCTGCGCCAACTGGAACTGCGCTTCCGGAACGCCGAATGTCGATGCCACCTGGAAATAGAGCTGCCGGGCCTGGTTGAGGTCGATCTTCACCGGGCTGTTGGGAATGCCCGTCTTGTAGTAGCTCGCGAGCGCCAGCAGCGCATTGATGAAGAAGCCGGTGTCTTCCGAGCCCGGTTCCACACCCTGCTGGGCAATCTCGCTATAGATCTTGAAGGCTTCGAAATCGTTCTGCGCCACGCCGTCGCCATCGGCATACATATTGGCCAAGGCCCAGCGTGAGCCGGTATGGCCTTTTTCGGCGGCATAACGATAGGCTTCGACTGCCTCTTCCTTCTGTCCGTTCTTGTAGGCCTTAAAGCCGAACTTGAAGAGATCGAACGGACCTGATTCCTTGGTGACGCCGGCATTGATATCGAATGCCTTGGCTTGACCCGCCAGTACCACCGCGGTGGCAAGGGACAGGCTGAGCATCATGACTCTCGCTGATATGAACTCGGACTTAAACATAACAGTCGATTTCTTTCGCTCCATTCGGACCTGTCACGGCACTTGCATAATCGCCGCCAGCTTCACGAATGTTTTCCCTGATGGCGCACGAGACTGGATCGTCCTTCGAAAAGGCATTTCCTGTGGCATCCAACCGATGCTGTTTGCCACAATTGCGAGCATAGCTTGCAATTATGTCCAAACCAGCATTTGCGCGGCCGCTATCGCATCCCACCATCGAAGCAGCACCTTCGTTCGCCTTCCGATGATGGAGCCCAAAGATCGGCCGGCTGACGACTTCCCTTGGCAGACAACGCGTTTTCGGCTGCGTCGGAAGCATCGCAGCTCCGATCCCGAATTGTTGCTTATGCCAAAGTGGAAGTTCACCCATCGACCGCTTACGCACTTTCTACAAGGCTTGCCCCTGTGCCCACGTAATCGCTGCTCCCCATTTGTGGCGGGAAATGGACAAATTGTAATCTGATCACGTGGCTGCAATGTCTTGAAATAGAGTGTTGCTAATTCGTCACAAAGATTTTATCGAACTTGAGATTTCTTTAACCATAAATCAGGCAAAAGAGGCGGTTTGCGTTCCGCCTTTTGCCGTTCAGACAAAGAAACGTCGCGAGACTCGGAAAAGCTCGCGACGTTGATGATAGAGTGAAGGATCAGTCAACTAGCTCCTTCAATTCAATGGCTTATCGTCAGAAGCTGACTTTCACCGATGTCTGAAGAGCGGCGACCAAGTCATTGCCGAAGCTATAGGTCGCATCATTGCCGTAGACGACACCGCCGCGCGTGACCGGTCCGGATTTGCCTGATGTCATGAGGCCGAGAGCGCCGCCGAAATTGAACTGAACATGCTCTGTCGCCTTATAGGCCACGCCCGCGCCGAGGGTCCATGTATCGGAGTTCATGCCATAGCCATCGCTTGTACCGCGATCCCAGGTCAGGCTGACGGCGCCGCTCCACTTGTCATTGAACTTGTGCCCGACACCGCCGGTGATCGTCCAGCCGTCCCTGTACAGCAGATCAAGCGAGGTAAGCTCTGTGGGGCCATTGGCTCTGCAGGATATGCTGCGCGTGGAGCTCGGGCAGAGTGCGATGCTCTGAAGGATACTCCAGTTGGTCCATTTAACCGATCCGAAGGCCAGCCAATCAGGCGCGATGCCGGTCTGTACCTTCCATTCCAGGGAGTCGGGAGCGTCGGCCGAGCCGAAAACAGACGTTACCTTGCCACCGAAGCCGGGGACAACAGGTGGCGGTACTTCGGTCAGGTCGACGCTGCCCTTCAGGTTGTCGTATTTGACCCGGCTGTTGTAGACGAGGCTCGTGCGGAAGGCATATTCCGGAATTTCGTAGGCGATACCCGCGCGCCAGCCCCAGCCGTGACCGTCGATGTCAAGCGAACCCATGCCGTTGTAAATGGCTGAAATCGGAGCCGGAGTGGCGTAGACGAGGCGCGACTTGTAGCCGCTGACTTCCTGATAGAAACCGCCGCCGATCAGACGCAGCTGACCCGGACCCGCGTCGAACTTGTACGAGCAGGTGGCCGAATAGTTGTTCGTGCGAACCTTGACTTCGGTTTCGTTATTGGCGCCGGCCCAATTTGAACCTTCGTTGAGATGGCCGCCGAAAGGCTGCGAATAGTCGGCCATGCAGTCGAGATCATCGGTGATGCCGATCTTGAAAGCGGCATAGGGAATGGCGTAATTTTCCGCCGCATCCGTCGAACGGCTACGGTTGTTGAGATTGCCGTCAGCCGGATTGATGTCTTTGGCGTTCTTCAGTTTACGGTCGGGCATGACGTAAGTAACGCCTGACTCGAACACATAACGGCCTTTGTCGAAAAGCAAATCAATATCATAGCCGCCACGATCAAGGCCGCCCGCAAAAGCAGCGGTGGCGAAAGACGAGCTGATAACGAGTGTGACTGCGCTCCTCAACGCAACAGAAAATGCCATTGTATCTCCCCCACATGTGCATTCAGTGGTTTGATTGTTGCGACGATCGCGTGAATTGGCAATGTGGCCCACAAGAGCACTGGCCATGTAAGAGAGTGATTGATTTACGTAAGAAAACGAACGCCGCCTCTGAAAATCCATCGGTGTAGGTAATTTTTTCTTTCGAAATAGCATTTTTAGCCCCTAATAGAATCTCATTCTTCACGGCAACAATTCTGTTACAATATGACAACAGTTTTGCTTTTCGAGCGTGCCCAGCAACTTTAGGGGTAATCTGTTTCGCCTGTGCGAAACTGACGGCGGATCCAGGGTGTTAGATCCCGTCAATTCTATCGATTCGAGAGAAATAAACGAAAAGGCACGCGGCGAACACCGCGTGCCTTTTTCGATCCCAGATCTCTACTTCCTCAAGCGAATCGCGATTTCTCAGTTTCGCTTCTTGTGCTTTGCACCTTCGATCGCACGCATGTCCTAGCCGGCCTCGCTGACGCGGGCCAGCGCCACCTTGAGGCTCGACTGCTGCCCCTCGAGCTCGCCGAGGCGCTCGCGCTCGGCGGCGACGACGTCCGGATTGGCGTTGGCAACGAACTTCTCGTTCGAAAGCTTGCCGGCAATGCGGGCAATTTCCTGATCGTTCTTGGCAATCGCCTTTTCGAGGCGCGCTTTCTCGGCGGAGAGATCGATGAGGCTGCCAAGCGGCAGGCAGATCGTCGCCTCGCCGACGACGATCTGAGCGGCACCCTTCGGTGCGGTATCGGCAAGCGAAACCGCTTCCACGCGCGCTAGCCGCTTGATGGCGGCATCGTGGCGGAAGAGGCGCTCGCGCGTCAGGCTATTGGCATCGACAACAACCAATGGCGCCGTAGCGGCCGGCGGCACGTTCATTTCCGAACGAACGGAGCGAATGCCGGAAACGAGATCGATCAGCCAATTGATTTCATCGGCGGCGACATTATCGGCATAGGACGGTGCCGGCCAATCCGCATGGCAGATCAGGCCCTCACGCTCCTGCCCCTCGCCTGCCGTGTGCGCCCAGAGCTCCTCGGTCATGAAGGGCATGAACGGGTGCAAAAGCTTGTAGGTCTCTTCGAGAACATAGGCTGCGCAGGACTGAGCCTCCGCCTTGGCATTCTCGTCTTCGCCATTGAAGATCGGCTTCAAGAGCTCAAGGTACCAGTCACAGAACTGATTCCAGATGAAACGATAGAGAGCGCCTGCGGCATCATTGAAGCGGAAGCTTTCCAGCGCTTCGGTAACGTCACGCTCCGCACGCGCCAGCTCTGTCAGGATCCAGCGGTTTACGGTGAGCTCGGCCGCTTCGGGCACGAAATGCGGATCGCTCTTTGCACCGTTCATTTCGGCAAAGCGCGTGGCGTTCCAGAGCTTGGTGCCGAAGTTGCGGTAACCGGCGATGCGGGCCGGATCGAGCTTCACGTCTCGACCCTGCGCGGCCATGATCGCCAGCGTGAAACGCAGCGAATCGGCACCGTACTGATCGATCAGTTCCAGCGGATCGATGACGTTGCCCTTGGACTTCGACATCTTCTGCCCGTTCTTGTCGCGAACGAGAGCATGAATATAGACCGTGCTGAACGGCTCGACGGGATTGCCGTTCTCATCCTTCATGAAATGCAGGCCCATCTGCATCATGCGAACGACCCAGAACGGAATGATGTCGAAGCCGGTCACAAGGAGGTTCGTTGGATAGTAGCGCGCCAGTTCCGGCGTCTCGTCCGGCCAGCCGAGCGTGGAGAACGGCCAGAGTGCGGACGAGAACCAGGTGTCGAGCACATCTTCATCGCGCGTCAGAATTTCGTCGGGCTTGAAATTCTCCAGCAGGTCCTCGACATAAGCCTTCATCGGCCCTTCATGCGAGAGATAGTGCTGGATCGCGGCCTGCAGCGCTTCTTCCTCGGATTTTTCGACAAAGACCTGCCCGTCCGGGCCATACCATGCCGGAATCTGGTGACCCCACCAGAGTTGACGGGAAATGCACCACGGCTCGATATTTTCGAGCCAGTTGAAATAGGTATTCTCCCAATTCCTGGGCACGAACTTGGTTCTGCCCTCGCGAACGGATTCCAGCGCGGGCTGCCCCAACGTCTTGTTGTCGACGAACCACTGTTCCGTCAGGCGCGGCTCGATCGGCACCCCGCCACGATCGCCATGCGGCACGGCATGCGTATGCGGCTCGATCTTGTCGAGCAGGCCCGCCTCTTCGAAGATACGAACGATGATCTTGCGAGCCTCGAAGCGGTCCTTGCCTTCCAGCTCGTCCCAGGCGCCATGCAGCGCTGCCGGATGATCGAGATCCTGGAGGAAGTCCTCGTTATCCTTGATGGTGATCGAGGCATCGACGTCCATGACGTTGATGGCACGCAGTCCGGCGCGCTTGCCGACTTCGAAGTCGTTGAAATCATGCGCCGGCGTGATCTTTACCGCGCCAGTGCCGGCAGTCGGATCGGCATAGGAATCGGCGACGATCGGGACCCTGCGGCCAACGATCGGCAGGATGACATGCTTGCCGACAATACCCCGATAACGCTCGTCTTCCGGATTGACCGCGATGCCAGTATCGCCGAGCATCGTTTCCGGACGCGTCGTCGCAACGACGATATAATCGCGCGTTTCGAATTCGGTCGGCTTGCCTTCCTCGTCGAAGGCGATCGGATATTGATAGGTAACGCCGGGCTCCAGCGGATAGCGCAAGTGCCAGAGATTGCCCTTCACCTCATGCTGCTCGACCTCCATATCGGAGATCGCCGTCAAGAGCTTCGGGTCCCAGTTGACGAGGCGCTTGTCCTTGTAGATCAGGCCTTCCTTGTAGAGCGTGACGAAGACTTCGAGAACGGCCTTGGACAGGCCCTCGTCCATGGTGAAGCGTTCGCGCGACCAGTCGCAGGACGCGCCGAGGCGCTTCAGCTGGTTGAAGATCAAACCGCCCGATTCGGCCTTCCATTCCCAGATCTTCTCGATGAAGGCTTCGCGGCCCATCTTGCGGCGATCCGGCTGCTGGCGCTCGGCGAGACGACGCTCGACGACCATCTGCGTGGCGATGCCTGCATGGTCCATGCCCGGCTGCCAGAGAACATCCTTGCCGCGCATGCGCTCGAACCGCACCATGATGTCCTGCAGCGTGTTGTTCAGCGCATGACCCATGTGCAGCGAACCGGTCACGTTCGGCGGCGGGATAACAATGGTGAAGGTTTCCGCGCCCGGCTTGGCGTTCGCACCGGCGCGAAAGGCGTCGGCCTCATCCCATTTTTGGGCGATCTTCGGTTCGACGGTGGCGGAATCATATGTTTTGTCGAGCATTTTATGACCGGATCTAGAGGACTGGGTGATGCGGGTTGTAAATAGGATGGCCGTGGGCAAGTCAATAAAAAAGCCGCCCCGGAGCCCGGAGCGGCGGATCAGCTACCCGAAGCTCAGGCTTGTCAGCGGCGCGGACCGCGGGCCACTCGTTCGATTTCTTCACGCACGAGACGTTCCACAAGGGTCGGCAAGTTGTCGTCGAGCCATTCCTGAAGCATGGGTCGGAGCATCTCTTGCGCCAGTTCATCGAGAGAACGGCGCGGGCCGCCATCGACGATGGCAGCCAGCTCTTCAAACGAGCGGGAAACCTGTGCGCCGGCGGCTTCCGACATCAGCGGCGATGCGGATACGGCCTGGGCCGATGGCGAGGATGCAGCCTCCGCTTGCACCGCAATGGTTAGTTCTGACGCCTCAAAAATCGGTGTCTCGGCGGATGCTGCGACCTGAGGCACCGCAGAGGCAGCCGTCGGCCTCTGCGCTTCCATCTCAGGTTCAACCTCGGCCACCGCCGGCATAACAGGCGGAGCGACCGGCGCGGCAACATCCGCAATGGCCTGTCTCAGGGGGGTGTCGGCGATCGGCTCGACGTGCACCTCGGCAAGGCGCGCAGCCATGGCGGGCGGCAGCTCGCGCGGCTGTGGCGGCTCACGCCCCGCATTCAGCAATGCGGCGGTATTACGCTCGGAAGCAGCACGCACACGCGCGGCAACATCGGCCAGCGACAGACCGCGGCCGCCAGCTTCCGGCTCTGCAACCGGCACCTGGGAGTTTGCCGCAACGAAACGAGGATCCTGTTCCGCTGCGCGCGCCCGATCGGCGGCAGCGAACTCTTCATCCACAGTCAATTGAATATCGTCATCACGCATGCCGGTGCCGGCGAAATGCGTTGAGGGAACCGGCTTGGCGCCTACGGGTTCGTTGCTTTCGATGATCCTGCGGATCGACGCCAGAATCTCTTCCATGGACGGTTCACGCACTACATTTGGCTGAGCCATATTCATCCCCGTTTTCCCATATTCAGCGACCGGAAACCCGCACCACAAACTCGCCAGGCGGCACCCGAATCAGGGCCACCCTAGATGACTGCCTTCGGGAAAAAAATCACCTGAAAAGCACTAAACCCGGTGATGCACAGTTTTGTTACGATCACGACGAATCGCTTTGCTAAGCACGATTCTGCCACAGGCGGCGACAATAAAAAACAGGCGCCAAAAGGCGCCCGTCGCAAGCTCAAAAATAGCTCGTCCAGAAAATCAGAAGACGAATTCCTTGGCCTTGGCAAAGCCCGGAAGCGGCTTGATCGAGGCGTTGAAGAAGACGTTTTCCGAGAAGGCACCGCGCTCGCGCATGAAAACGGTGGCTCGGGCGGCATGACCATAGCCGATGACCGTGATCAGGCGGCCGTCTTCGCCGAGCTGGTCAAGCAGGCCCTGCGGCAACTGCTCGATCGAGCCGTTGAGGAAAATCACATCGTAGGGTGCATCGGCGGCATGCCCCTTTTCAAGGTCACCGCCAACAACGGTTACATTGTCATAGCCAAGCGCGGCAAGATTGGTCTTCGCCTGAGCTGCGAGCTCCTCGTTGGATTCAAGCGCGATAACCTTGCCGGCGAGAAGCGAGAGGACGGCCGACACGTAACCCGTGCCACAGCCGACATCGAGAACCTTGTCGTCCTTGGTGATCGCGCCGAGCTGCAGCAGCTTTGCAAGTGGCGAGGCTTCCATGAGGAAGCGCCCGGGAGCGACCTCGATATCGCAATCGACATACGCCAGGAGCTTCGACTTCTCCGGTACGAAGTTTTCGCGCGGTACGGCGAAAAATGCATTCAACACGGAATGGGAGGTGACATCCGTCGTCCGGATCTGGTTCTCGACCATCTTCACGCGCGCTGCTTCGAAATCCATCTTATCCTCTTGCGCCCTTGGTGCCCGAACGGGCTGGCTCTACTTTCTGTTACGCGTGTCTTAATCGCCTGACGCTGCGCTTTCAAGGCATTGCCGCAACAGGCGCCGAGATTCATGGTGAGGCGTCGCCGACGAACAACAATCGACCCCTTAAATTCGAGCCAGCGCCTTTTGATACTCGGGATTCTGCAAGGATTGCTAATCCGCCATGTCCCAGACCGGAACGCCCGTTAGCAAAATGTTAACTTCACACGACCACGCTTCAGGACATTGGACCCGCCCGGGTGGGTGACCAATCGACCTTCCGGCCCGAAGCTATTCGGCCCAAACATTAAATTTGAATAGAAGGTGGCTGGGATGCCTGTTTCTCTCGTTCTTTTCGTCGTAACGTCGCTGCCGCTGGTGGTTTTTCTGGCCGCGAGCCTTTCCTCGATGATGTAGGTTTTCCGAATGAGGCTTTCGCTCTTCGCTGCCGCGCTTCTCCTTCTCTTACCCCAGGTCGCGTTGAGCGAGGAAACGTCAAGCGAGGATGAGCCGAAAGAGACAGCCCCGATCATCGGACATGTCGTTACCGGAAAACAGCTCGACGAATGGTGCGAAGAGGACCGAACGCTTGCGTCTGTCTATATCCAGGGCATTCTCGACGAGGCCCAGCGGACGAAGAGCCTGACAATCCGAGCCACGAAGCAGACTCCGAAAAACTCATCGCGCTATGAGCGCTACCTTCAACAGTTCGTCGGCGCTTTCTGTCTGCCGCCCGAGCTCAGCAATACAAAGGCGACGACAATAGCCTGCAAATGGATGGCGGAGCACTCCTGGCAGCTCGAGCGACCTGCCAGCTCGTTGATCGCACGCGCCTACAAATTCGCCTTTCCTTGCCTTGAGGAATAGTCGTTCTTCCGCAATGGTGGCTAAGAACCGACACGAGACAGCTAAAACTTTCGCTGAGGATTGAGAATCATCCGAAGCGACCACGCCCCTGCCCGTCCGCGGACCAAATACGCAACGGAACCGGTAGCTCAAGCGAAGATCTCAGTCAGGCCGCAGATCGCGAGGCTTGATGCGCGAAGACGTCACATCGCATTTGCGTTGACAATTACTAAGTACGACTTATAATTAGGACGCTGAATTTGATTGACCTCTAGTCCAGCGAAAGGCGGCCCAGTTTTTTCCCTAGACTGGACCGCTTTTGCTTTTGTGGAAGCACGAATTCTCTATTCATTTGCTTCGCACTTTCAGCACCGAACCGGATCGGCGTTCGATTGCATTTGTCACTTGGGCGATGCCCGAAGCTGAAACGCCGACACCCGCCATCCTCAACTCCCGCAACTCCTCAGTACCTTAAGCGTCATTTCAGTTTCGAATGCGACGCTGTGACGGGGATAGGGAGTATCAATGTCGTTACCGAAGTCGCAGTGGCTTGCGCTGACACCGGTCGAGCGCAGGAAGCTTGCTCGCCTAATTATGATTCGACTGCTGCCAATCTTCGGTGCTTTGGCACTGCTCGGTATCGTGTCGCTTATGATGTTTGCTCAATAGAGAATTTCGAAAGATCGAACGCGCCACCGCCGTCCTGCACACTGGGCAGGCAGATGCCGGACTACCCGTGATCGGAGCAAATGGAATAGGCACCAGATCATTGCTGGCAGCCAATGAGACAGAAAACCGAACATAGAACGGATTGCCACATTTAACTTCGGTATAGCTGAATGCTTCAGGCCCAAATCGCGCTGAAATTCCGCAGAAAAATCAATTGCTTATTGTTGATTAAGGGAAATTGGAGGCCTCGCCCGGAATCGAACCGGGGTGCAAGGATTTGCAGTCCTCTGCGTAACCACTCCGCCACGAGGCCATCCGAAAGCAATTTGCGTTGTGGTGGCGCGGATTTAGAATGATCCAAAGAAAACCGCAAGAGGCTTATTCTGAATTCTGTCCTTTTTTCACTCTGAAGAGAGAATTGCCCGCTGCTCGTGTGTAAGCCTTCAATGCGGGTGATGAAATGCATTGCGCCCAAGACGGCAGGAGCGTCGCAGATGTGCCAATATCGGCCGAACGGCTTTCATGCTGGAAAAGATGTCGTCACCGTCGACGTAAACGAGCAGAATGCGGGCGCTGTCGGCTTTTACGAGCGGCTCGGATTCAAGGGGACGGGGCGCGCCGATGTCGACGATCAGGGCCGCCCCTACCCGATCCTTCATTTGCGATGGCAAAGACCGACCGCGCCATGAGGCGCTGCTGCCGATGACGCTTCATTTCAGATGCTGTGGCGACCATCTTGGATTTTGGCGAACCGATGGAAACTGAGGGCGAAAATTCATTGCTGGATCGCGACGCAGCCATCCTATCGGGCGCCTGGAGCTGCCAGCCCATTCAGGTAGGTTATGGAAACCTGTGGTGGCTGTTAGCATTCGTACTACCGGTTTGTAAGCCACCCACGGACCGGACAGTGCCGCGTCCGACGAGACTACGCCCCCAGTAATGTCGTCGGACGCACCATGGCCAAGCGCCCATCAACCGCATCGCAACCAAGCGCGATTCCAGACGGTCTCTCACCTTCTCTTTTATAGAGTGATGCGCGTGCGCCACCACGGGTTTCGTTGCCGGGAATCGTTTCAATAGTTGCGACTCAGAAGAACCGCGACTCGGGCGGCCATCCGGATTGAGGGGCAATCGGCTGCGCCCGGTCTCAGGAGTGCCCATAATCATATGGCGGCGGCTTCCTGCCCTCGCCCGCCCCAAATCAGCGCGCGTATCGCCTTAACAGCCGGAGACGTAAACGCTTTCTGGACTTATAGAAGACAAGCCATCCAAACGAGATGGCAAACAGGCTGGGATCAGACGCCCCGTGAATTGCGTCATTTTTGCAACAACGCCGGTTTTCGAGTAGTGCACATATAGTTCCGTCCCCTTAGTATCTTGCCAAATCACTGAAGCAGGTTCAGGAAATAGTTCGCGAAGCTTATTACTTCGCACCTACTGATAGGGAACATGAACGGGATGGGGTTGGGCACGTCGTTTCTCGGCGCGATATCTCATGCCCAATCAAGAAAGATTGGAGTTATTATGAACATCAAGAGCCTTCTTCTCGGCTCCGCTGCTGCTTTGGCAGCAGTATCCGGTGCTCACGCTGCTGACGCTATCGTAGCAGCTGAGCCCGAGCCGCTGGAATACGTCCGTATCTGCGACGCATACGGCGCTGGCTACTTCTTCATCCCGGGCACCGAAACCTGCCTCAAGATCGGCGGCAAGGTTCGTACGGAAGGTGAATGGTACAACGCTTACAACCGCGACAGCCATCAGGGCACACTCTGGCACACCCGTGCTGAGTTGAACGTCGACACCGCGACCGACACCGAGTACGGTCCGCTGAAGACCGAAACCATCGTTCGTTGGGACTGGAACGACGGCGGCTCCACATCCACCAACCTGCTGTGGTCCTACATCAGCCTCGGCGGCTTCACCGTTGGTAAGAAGGACTCGCAGTACAACCTGTACATCGGTTACGCCGGCGACGTCATCAACGACGACGTGATCTATGACGGTCCGTACGAACTCAACCAGCTGACCTATGAATATGATGCCGGCAACGGCTTCTCGGCTGTGATCTCGCTCGAAGATTCCAACTCCGCCACGACCGGCTCGGCATCCTACGGTGCAAGCTGGTGGACGGACGACAAGACGAACCACTACGCTCCTGACGTCGTCGCCGGTGCCGGCTTCAAGTCTGGCGCATGGGGCTTCAAGGTCGTCGGCGGTTACGACTCGATCGTCGAAGAAGGCGCCATCAAGGCTCGTGTTGACGCTGACTTCGGCGCATTCACGGCCTTCTTGATGGGCGGTTGGAACACCGACGGCGACAAGCTCAACAAGTACGCAGGCACCAACCAGGACGTCTCCGCTTGCACGGCACCGAACGGTACCGTCAATGCATCGAAGTGCGGCTGGGGTGACTGGGCTGTCTGGGGCGGCGTTGGCGTTCCGTTCAACGACAAGCTGAAGTGGAACCTCCAGCTCGCCTATAGCGACTCGAAGATCTTCGAAGCAACCACGAACCTGAAGTTCAACCCGGTCAAGAACCTCCTGGTCGAGCCGGAACTGACCTACGTTCACTATGACTATGCCCACGACGACACCGTTTCGGGCATCCTGCGCTTCGAACGCAACTTCTAACCTGATCAGACTTGACCTCCGATCAGAGAAGGAAGGGGGCCGGCTTTCCCTGCCGGCCCCCTTTTTGTTGTAACACCCGCAATCAGCGGCTCCTCCTGCGATCAATACGCGTGTCATAAGGATCTCCAGTCAACGAAAAGGGGAACCTAGTCGCTGCCCTGGCGTTTAGCGATGAAAGGGACATGGCTGAATACAGGAGTTAGAATCTTGAAACACCACCTTGCCTCACTCGCCTTGAGCGTGACGCTGGCCATAGGCTCGGCGCTACCCGCCGCCCTGCCCGCAATGGCCGCGCCGCCGAGCAATCCATCCATATCGCGCGCGTCTGATATTATCCTTGTGCAAGAGCGTGGATCGCGCCGATGGGGCGATGACGACCGTCCCCGCTGGCGCGATCGCGATCGCCGTCACTGGCATGGTGACCGCGGCTGGGATCGCCGCCGTCATTGGGATGACAGATGGCGGGACGACCGTCGCTATCATCATCGCCGCCATGGCGGCGTAATATTCGAGATTCGGCCCTAGCGTACCGGCGCTGCGGGCAGTTGGCACATCGCAGCTGATGTGCCGGCTGCCAAACTGCCGCCACACGCAGGCAACCGGTCACTTCGAGGTATAACGCAAACGATACGGCCGCCACCGGAACTCCGGCAGCGGCCGTATGGGTTTAAGAGGAACCTGCGCCGGCCCTTAAGTCTTCCGATCAGCGGCAGACGCGCACGTGGCGCACAACCCAGCGCCCATGAATCTTGCGCTTTACCTTCTTCACATGGCAGTGATGATGATAGTGGTGATGACGATGATGATGCATCGGAGCGGCCTCGGACGGCACGCTGAAGGCAAAGACCGACGCCACAGCTACTGCAGAAGCAAGAATCAGATTTTTCATGTCGAACCTCTAAAGCATTGGGGGACTATGCTGCGCGGATCGCGCATTACGTTCATGCGCCGCATGGCATTAACGACACATGAACATGCTCTCACATTCGCGAGAGCAACCATACCTTGAACTAATTTTTTCAGAAAGACCACATATATCCACCCGAGAGATCCCTTGGCGGGCTCTCGACAATCACGAATGCATCATTTTGGCACGATCTCATTAGCCCGCTACCATTCACCATCCCGTGGGAAGAAAAGTGCAGCGCAAGATATTGTTATTGCACCGCAAAAATCCTGAATGAGTCATGCGCTCGATTTTCAGTCGTCCACCGAACGAAGGGGCAGCAGGCGCCGAATACGTTCGTCGCGAAGATAAAGACCACCCCACGCCATGACGCCGAGTAATAAACTTATAAGTTGTGGAGGCGACCCGATTTCTCCGAGACGCAGATGGGCGCAAATTGCACCGCCGAAGAACCCGGTCGTCAGGATCGCTCCAAGGACTGCCGTGCGCGGAATTGCGTAAAGAATGACGCAGACGAAGATGATCAAACCCACCACCGTAGCCAGATTGGCGGGAAAGCCCGTCTCCTCCATCTGCGCGCTGATCAAGGCTGGCGCAAACAGATCAACCGCCCCATCGGCCACCAATGCAAGAATCACAATTACGCTAAGAACCCATCCCACCGCCACTCCACCACGAAAGCTCGCATTCTCGGCCATCTTATCCCCCAAATGTGCCAGATTTGGCCCACATCCCCGATTGCCCCACCGGCATTGACGCCTGGCTGACAGGTGGCGGCAATCTGGCATGAATGGGAAAGACCGGTCAACGAAGATACCGCTGTCGAACCAGGCGAGCCTCGGCCGAAGTCAGTGCTGCGGGGCATGCACAATAAAACTGTAAAAATGTGCTGCTATAAGCCTGGCCGCACTCATCAGCTTTGATGAATTACGAACACAGGATTAAGTCAATCGGGCACGCTTGCTCCGATATCAGCTTCAATTCTGTAGAAGAAGAGTGGCTCCCCGGGCCGGATTCGAACCGGCGACCTGTCGATTAACAGTCGAATGCTCTACCGCTGAGCTACCAGGGAATGCGCTTGGCGCGGTGTGAGCGGGGTAATACAAATGCTTTCCCGATTTGCCAAGCGGTTTTTTCAAAAAAAATGCATTCTCTTGCATTATTTCCTCGCGCCACCATTTCCTGTGGATGACCGATCAAAGCGAAACGACAGCAAATGCCGATCGGAATGGCCGGAAAACCCGCCATTTTGGCATTGATCCCTCGACCCGCGAGCTGGTTTTCGGCTCCGTGAGAATTCCCCTACCTCGATCGCGTCTTGCCCGCGTCGGCGTGGGGATAGCCCTCATTTTCGGCGGACTGCTCGGCTTCCTGCCGGTGCTCGGCTTCTGGATGCTGCCGCTGGGCTTCATCGTGCTCTCGCACGATATGCCTATGGTGCGCCGTTGGCGCCGCCGCTTTGCCGTATGGTGGACGCGAAAACGCCGCCCGGCAAACTAACTCTTTTATCTTATCCCGCACGAACAGGACGAGCCGGATTGCCGACCACAGTCGCGCCAGCGGCAACATCCCTGGTGACGACCGCGCCGGCGCCGATGATCGCGCCGTCCCCCACCGACACGCCGCCGACTAGGATCGCGCCGCCGCCGATCCAGACGCTTCTACCGATCTTCACCGGCCGGGCGACTTCCAGACCCGCCCCGCGCAATTCGGCATCCCTATGATGTTCGGCGCAATAGATATGGACGCCCGGTCCCAGCATGCTGCCGTCACCGATGCGGACGCTGGCGCTATCGAGGATCGTGCAGCCGGCATTCATATAGACCCGACGGCCGAGCGAGATATTGATGCCATAGGAGCAATGAAACGGCGCCTCGATGAAGACGCTCTCGCCGATCTCGGCAAAGAGCGCAGACAAAGCCGGCGCAAGATTGCCCCGCTGGGCGGGCGGCATCGTGTTATGTGCATGCACTGCCTCGCGCGCCTGCCAGCGCAAGGCATCGAGCTCCGGATCGAAACAGCAGTACCACTCCCCCGCTGCCATTTTCTGCCGCTCGCTGAGACCCATATTCTCATTCCTCCAATGCCATCCGAACGTCCTGCCGGTGATCTTGCAACACGGCTCGGGGCACAGGCAAGGAGGACCATCGCGTCTTTCCAACCGACCAGCAATCTGTGGGCGAACAGGCGCAGCCCACACCTTTTGATCAGCAGAACCTCAAATGCACGATCCTGCGATAAGCGCTGCTCCGCAAAGCCGCTGCGCGTGTGAAAAAGCCCGTCAATGCGGGATTCTTGCCCACAACAAACTGTCACACAGCTTGTCTATAACGCCGCTACCGCGGACTTGCGCAAGGCCACCGGTTCCGAGCTTTCAAAAAGGAAATAGGGATTATGTCGAAACTTAAAAACTTCATTTCGGCTGCTACTGCCGGCGTCATGAGCGTCGCTTTGGCGATGCCGGCCGCTGCTGCTCCGACCAAGTTCGATTTCTGGTTTGGCCTTTCGGGCGACCTGGAACGCGTCGTCCAGACGCTCTGCAAGAACTTCAACGATTCCCAGAAGGATTATGAAGTTTCCTGCATCAGCCAAGGCAATTACGACGCCGCGCTGCAGAACACCATTGCCGCCTTCCGCGCCAACAAGCAGCCGACGATCGTCCAGGTCTATGACGTCGGCACCGCCACCATGATGCTTTCGGGCGCCTACTACCCGGTCAGCAAGCTGATGTCCGAAAACGGCTACAAGGTTAAGTGGGACGACTATTTCCCGGGTATCGCCCGCTACTACGCCACCTCCAAGGGCGAACTGCTTTCCTTCCCGTTCAATTCTTCGACCGCCCTGCTCTACTGGAACAAGGACGCCTTCGCCAAGATCGGCAAGACCGCCGCTCCGAAGACCTGGGAAGAAGCTGCCGAAGATATGAAGGCGCTCAAGGGCGCCGGCTATGATTGCCCGATGGCGATCAACATCTCCGGCAATGAAAGCTGGCAGCTGATGGAACAGTTCTCTGCCATCCACGACCAGCCGGTTGCCACCAAGAACAACGGCTATGACGGCCTCGACGCCCGCCTGACCGTCAACAAGACGAAGTTCGTCAAATACGTAACGGACCTCAAGAGCTGGTACGACCAGGGCCTCATCAAGATCAAGTCCAAGGACCTCGGCCAGGACATGGTTCAGGCCTTCGCCGCCGGCGATTGCCAGATGATCATGACCTCGGTCGGCGACCACGGTACGGTCGGCAAGACGCAGAAGGCCGGCATGAACTGGGATGTCGCCGAGCTCCCGGTTTACGCCGGCACCGAGCGCAAGAACTCGCTCGTCGGCGGCGCGTCGCTCTGGGTCCTCTCCGGCAAGTCGGCTGACGAGTACAAGGGTGCCGCAGCGTTCCTCGACTTCATCGGCAAGCCCGAAACCGCTTTGTTCTGGTCCACCAACACCGGCTACATCCCGGTCAAGAAGTCCGGCTTCGACTTCATGAAGTCCTCCGGTTTCTATGACAAGGCTCCATACAAGGGCCGCGAAGTCGCTATCGCCAGCCTGACCGCTTCCGAGCCGACCCCGATCACCCGCGGCGTCCGCCTCGGCAACTTCACGCAGATCCGCGCCGAATTCGGCAACCAGATGCAGGCCATCTTCGCCAATAAGGTCAGCGTCCAAGAAGGCATCGACAACCTGGTCAAGAACGGCAACGCCGTCCTCGACCGCTTCGAAGCCACCTACAAGGGCAAGCAGCTGCCGTAAGCAGCGCAAGCTCGCGACAGACAGCGTCCGCCGGGAACCCCGGCGGACGTTCGTTATGAGAGCAAGCGTGGCATCGGGATACCAAGCCGGAAGAGACAATGGAAAAGCGTATAACTTTCAGCAAATGGAGCGTCGGCATTCTATTCGCGGTGCCGCAGCTGCTCCTCATCTTCACCTTTTTCTATTGGCCGGCCGGTCAGGCGGTCTTCTGGTCACTGACGCTGCAGCAACCCTGGGGCGGCGGCAACATCTGGGTCGGTCTCGACAATTTCAAGTCCATTCTTGCCAATGCCGACTATTGGAACTCAGTCACGATCAGCATCATTTTCGCGGCCATCAGTACCACTATTTCCATGGGGGCCGCGCTGATACTCGCGGCTCTGACCGACCGGCAGCTGAGAGGCTCAAAATTCTATCGCGTGGTGCTGATCTGGCCCTACGGCATCGCAGCTCCCGCGTCGGCAATGGCCTTCCGCTTCATCCTGGCGCCCGAAGCAGGCTTCATGTCCGTCGTCAATCACTATTGGCCAGGCTTCTGGGACCCGGGCCTCGATGGCACGGCCGCGATGGCATCGATCATCGCCGCTTTCTCCTGGAAATATATCGGCTACAGCTTCATCTTCTTCCTCGCAGCCTTCCAGAGCATTCCCCGCTCTCAGATCGAGGCGGCTGCTATGGACGGCTCGGGCGTGCTTCGTCGCTTCTGGGATATCCAGCTCCCATTGATCACACCGACGATCTTCTTCTTGCTGGTCATCAACATCACCGAGAGCTTCCAGGATTCCTACGGCGTGGTCGACATTATGACCTCCGGTGGCCCGCACAACTCAACCAATCTCATGGTCTACAAAATCGTTTTCGACGGCTTCAAAGGCCTCGATTACTCAGGTGCGGCGGCGCAGAGCATTGTCCTGATGTTGCTGATCATCGTGCTTACCGTCTTCCAGTTCCGCTTCATCGAGAAGCGCGTGCATTACCGTTGAGGCCGACATGATCGAGCGCACACCCATTCTTAATTTCTTCACGCACCTGATCCTGTTCATCGGCTTCGTAGTCGCGGTGGGGCCCTTGGCCATCGTTGCCATCGCCGCGTCCCACAATCTCGCCGACGTCAACAAAGTGCCGATGTCACTGGTCCCCGGCTCAGACTTCTGGGCCAACATGCAAACAGCCTGGACGACTGCCAATCTCGGCCCCAAGCTGCTGAACAGTTTCATTTTCGCTGGGGGTGTCGCGATAGGAAAGGTGTTCATTTCGGCGATCACCGCCTTTTCGCTGGTCTATTTTCGCTATCCGGGCCGCCATTTCATTTTCTGGCTGATCTTCATAACGCTAATGCTGCCGCTCGAAGTGCGTATCGTGCCGACCTACGCAGTCGCGGCGAACGTCCTATCGCCCTTTCAAGGGCTTCTCGACATCACCGGCGTCACCTGGCTCATTCAAAAACTCACAGGCATCGAGGTCTCGCTGAATCTCGGCCTGCTCAACTCCTACCCTGGTCTGATCTTGCCATCGATCGCGACGGCGACGGGCACGTTCCTGTATCGCCAGTTCTTCCTGACGATACCGGATGAGCTGACGGAGGCCGCTCGCATGGACGGCGCTGGAGCGCTGCGTTTCTTCATCGACGTCCTCATACCGTTGTCGCGCACAAACATGGCCGCGCTCGGCACTATCATGTTCCTATGGGCCTGGAACCAGTATCTGTGGCCGTTGCTGGTCACAACAGATCCGGCATATATGACTGCTGTGATCGAGCTCAAATCGCTCATCCCGAACGTCGGTGGCCTTCCGGAGTGGCATATCGCCATGGCCGGTACGCTGATCGTCATGATCCCACCGCTTGCCATCGTCGTGCTGATGCAGCGTTGGGTGGTTCGCGGCGTGATCGCCACCGAGAAGTGACCTTGCTAACCTGCCGCGCGGCATTTGTGAGCGCGGCAGTTTTTTAACGAGAGCATATCGATCTGCATCGTGCAGTAACATCCCGAGCTAGACCGAGCCTTCTCTCCTCTTTGTAACAGATCAAAACCCATGATGCATCGACTTGGCTCCCGTCCGATGCCTTGCAATGCCTGCTTTCGTGTCATTGCCCGCAATCGCCGCCGGCTGACATTCCACGGGATATCCGCTCGTGAGCGGTCTCTGCCATCGGCAAGCTCCGTCGACCTACACAAATAAAAAGCCCGGAAGTCGGGAAAACTTCCGGGCTCAACTACTGAAAATTTATGTTTGAAATCAGCTCGCCAGCACCTTGAGCGGCGTGACGGAGGCAACGGCGTCTAGCCGCAGCCCGGTATCCTGGGCAAATAGATGCGTGTGCTGCTGCGGCAGTTCCAGCGCTACCGACTGACCGGTCTGGCCCGTCGTATGATCGGCAACGGCGACGGCAAAGCTTGAACCGTTGATATCGCAATGGATGACGCGGCCGGCACCGAGTTCTTCGACGAAATCGACCGTTGCCGGGATAGCACCGAGCGTGCCGGCAGGAACGAGGCGTGCATGTTCCGGCCGGATGCCGAGGGCGACCGGCTGGCCGGCATGGCGCTTGCCGATGTTGGCGTCGATGGCGATCGGAATGCCGTCGAAGATGAATTGCTCGCCATTGGCCGCGAAGGTGCCTTCCAGGAAATTCATGGCCGGAGAGCCGATGAAGGAACCGACGAAACGGGTGCGCGGCGTGTTGTAGACCTCGAGCGGCGTGCCGACCTGCTCGACATTGCCCTTGTACATGACGACGAGCTTGTCGGCGAGCGTCATGGCTTCGACCTGATCATGCGTCACGAAGACCGATGTTGCCGACAGGCGCTTGTGCAGCCGGCGGATTTCGACGCGCATCTGCACGCGCAGCTTGGCATCGAGATTGGAAAGCGGTTCGTCGAAGAGAAAGACCTTCGGCTCGCGGATGATGGCACGGCCCATGGCGACGCGCTGGCGCTGACCGCCGGAGAGTTCGGCCGGCTTGCGAGCGAGGAAATCCTCGAGGCCGACGATCTTGGCGGTTTCCTTGATGCGGCGATCACGCTCTGCGCGCGGCACGCCGGCAACCTTGAGCGCATAGCCCATGTTGGCGGCGACATCCATGTGCGGATAGAGCGCGTAATTCTGGAAGACCATGGCGCAGCCGCGCTCACGCGGCTCGAGCTTGTTGACAACCTTGCCGTCAATAATGATCTCGCCCGAGGTGATGTCCTCAAGGCCGGCGATCATGCGCAGCAGCGTGGACTTGCCACAGCCGGAAGGTCCGAGGATGACGACAAATTCGCCCGATCGGAAATTCAGGTCGACGCCATGAACGACCGGGTTGCGTCCATAGGCCTTGCGAACTTGTTCGATGCGGATTTCCGCCATTTTAATCTTCCCCGCCTGTCCATTCTCGGCACGTCAATCGGGTGGACTGCTAGCGAATTTGCATTACAGAACAGTGACAAGCATTCCTATATCATAAGCGGCATCCAGTTTTCCTTACGAGAGTTGCGTGTGGCATCCGCTTATGTAACGCGCGGTAGTGGAACCATTTGACGGCTGGCACCGTATAAGGGTTTTCGCCTTTATAAGACATGCGAGACACAACAGAGGATGGGCGATCGGCCAGGACCATGACGACACCGACAAAAGAGCCGAGCCCCGTTCTCCTATGGTTTCGCAAGGATCTCCGCCTCGACGACAACCACGCGTTACAGGCGGCGGCAACTTCAGGCCGCGCGGTAATTCCCGTCTATATTCGCGAGCCGGGCGTGACGGAGCGCGGGCCGCTTGGCGGAGCGCAGGAATGGTGGCTACATCATTCGCTCGCCGCCCTGCAAACCGCCCTCGATGGCCTCGGGAGCAGGCTTATCCTCCGCCAGGGCAATGCGCTGACGGTGCTCGAAAAACTTATTGAGGAAACCAAGGCTGAGGCCGTCGTCTGGAACCGTCGATACGACCCGGCCGGGATCGACGTGGACACCCAAATCAAGAAGGCGTTGCGGAGCAAGGGTATCGAGGCCAACAGCTTTGCCGGCCAGCTGCTGCATGAACCGACACGCCTGCGCACGGGCGCAGGCGACCATTACAAGACTTACACGCCCTTCTGGCGCGCATTCGAGCAATCCGGCGAACCGCCGTTTCCGATAGAAGCGCCGGCAAAGCTCCTCGCACCCGGCCGCTGGCCGCAATCGGACACGCTCGCCTCTTGGTCAATGCTGCCCACCAAGCCGAACTGGGCATCAGAATTTACGGACATGTGGAAGCCGGGCGAAGCCGCGGCGCAAGAGAAGGTGAAGGACTTCATCGATGGCGCCATCGATGATTATGCGGTCGGCCGCGATTTTCCGGACAGACCGGCAACCTCCCTGCTCTCGCCGCATCTGGCGCTCGGAGAGATTTCGCCTGCCCGTATCTGGCATGCGACGCGCCGACTGGCCGACAATATCGCCAAGGATAACGTCGTCCGCTTCCGCAAGGAGCTGGTCTGGCGCGAATTCTGCTATCATCAGCTCTTTCATTTCCCGAAGCTCAGGACAGAAAACTGGAACGATCGCTACGATGATTTTCCCTGGCTATCCGATACCAAGCTGCTCACAAGCTGGCAGCGCGGGCAAACCGGTTATCCGATCGTCGATGCCGGCATGCGGCAGCTTTGGCGCCATGGCTGGATGCATAATCGTGTCCGCATGATCACCGCTTCCTTCCTGATCAAGGATCTGCTGATCGACTGGCGTGACGGGGAAGCCTGGTTTCGCGATACGCTCGTTGATGCCGATCCGGCCGCCAATACGGCAAACTGGCAGTGGGTTGCGGGCTCCGGCGCCGATGCCTCGCCGTTCTTCCGCATCTTCAACCCGGTGCTGCAGGGCGAGAAATTCGATCCGGAGGGCGGCTATGTCAGGACCTTCGTGCCGGAGCTAGCCACCCTCCACCGCAAATATATCCATCGGCCGTTCGAGGCGCCTGATGACGTGCTCAAGCGTGCGGGCATAGAACTCGGCAAGCACTATCCTCGGCCGATCGTCGATCATGCCATGGCGCGGCAGCGCGCACTCGCCGCCCATGCATCGCTCAAAGATGGCGGATAGGCGCTATTCGGCCGGATGCGCGGTTATGCGCGGCCCTACCGATCTGCGCTTGCTGCCGCTCCCGAGAAAATACCTGAGCGCCTTGAAATAGAGGCCGTAGGGCAGCAACTTCAACAGTTTTGCCCGATAGACCAGGCTCTTCGGGAAACTGATGTCGAAGGATGGGGATTTCAATCCGGCGGCGATCGCATCAGCCGCCTGCTGTGCCGACACGATATCAGGCATCACGACCTTGTTCTGTGCCGTCAATGGCGTGTCGACATAGCCTGGAGTTATGAGCTGGATGTGGATGCCCATGCGGTCGAGCTCGAAGTTCAGGCTTTCGGCCATGTTGATCAGTGCGGCCTTGCTGGCCCCATAGGCCGCACCGCCGGGAAGTCCGCCATATCCGGCAACGGAAGATACAAGGGCAACCTGGCCATATCCCCGAGCCCGCATATGCCGCACCGCCGGAACGAGACAATTGACGACACCGTGAAGATTGACGGCAAAGCTGCGCTCGAAGACTTCGTGATTGAGGTCTTCTCCCCGGGCTGGCAGATAAATCCCGGCATTCAAAACTGCCAGAGCAACAGGGCCATGCTGGTATTCGATCGCGGCGACAGTGTGCTCCATATCCTCCGTGTCGGATACATCGCCATCGAGCACGACGATGCTGCCGGCAAGCGCGCTGGCCTCTGCCTGCAGCGCCAGAAGCTTATCGTGGCTGCGAGCCGTAACGGCAACCTTATATCCCTCTTCAGCCAGTTTCAGCGCAAGCGCGCGGCCGATACCGGAACTGGCGCCGGTGATCCAGACCACTCCATGTTCAGGACGTGCGATGAACGGGCTCATGGCTCTTCTCCTTGGCTGGCGGCCGCCTACATCAAACGCTTTCAACAGCGACCGTCGTGGCATTTTAGAAATAGCGTATCATTGTGGCCGCTTTCGGCCAGACTGACGGCTTCATCGGGAAAACAATGTCACCAATTGGAGACTGCGGGCTTGGATGAAAGAGAGAGGCCAAGAGACCCGCCAAGTCGAATTTTGCGAGGCAAAGGAGTAGCAAGGAACAGAATTTCTTGCCTATGCCGCCTTGTGAAGGGAAAAGACCGTTCTTACAGTAGTTGCGAACAGAAGGCAGATTCCGATGACCGTCCATCCCTCCGTCCTAGAAGCAATTGGCAATACGCCGTTGATCAAGCTCAAGGGCGCCTCAGAGGCGACGGGCTCGACCATTCTCGGCAAGGCCGAATTCCTGAATCCCGGTCAATCGGTGAAGGATCGCGCCGCGCTCTACATTATTCGCGATGCCGAGAAAAAGGGGCTACTGAGGCCGGGCGGCGTCATCGTCGAGGGTACGGCCGGCAATACCGGTATCGGCCTGACGCTGGTTGCCAAGGCACTCGGCTACCGTACCGTCATCGTTATTCCTGAGACACAGAGCCAGGAAAAGAAGGATGCGCTGAAGCTGCTCGGCGCCGAATTGGTTGAGGTTCCCGCCGTTCCCTACAAGAACCCGAACAACTATGTGAAGGTTTCGGGCCGGCTGGCCGAACAGCTCGCAAAGACCGAGCCGAACGGCGCGATCTGGGCCAACCAGTTCGACAATGTCGCCAACCGTCAGGCCCACATCGAGACGACCGCCAAGGAGATCTGGGCCGACACCAACGGCAAGATCGACGGCTTTATCTGCTCGGTTGGCTCCGGCGGCACGCTGGCGGGCGTCGCCATGGGGCTGCATGCCTTCAACAAGGACATCAAGATCGGCATTGCCGACCCGGAAGGTGCCGCGCTCTATGAATTCTACAAGAATGGCGAGCTGAAATCCTCCGGCTCCTCGATCACCGAAGGCATCGGCCAGGGCCGCATTACGGCGAACCTGGAAGGTTTCACGCCCGATTTCGCCTATCAGGTCACCGATGCCGAGGCACTTCCTTACGTCTTCGATCTGGTTGAACACGAGGGCCTGTGCCTCGGTGGCTCTACGGCCATCAATATTGCCGGCGCGGTTCGTCTCGCCAAGGATCTCGGTCCCGGGCATACGATCGTGACCATCCTGTGCGATTACGGCAATCGCTATCAGTCCAAGCTCTTCAATCCCGACTTCCTGAAGTCGAAGGGTTTGCCGCTGCCAAGCTATTTGGAAAAACGGGCTGAAATCGCCGTCCCATACGAAACAACAGCGTGATCATATGACCGTCCATGCCCTTTATCGTGACGATTTCTATCTCTCGACTGCGGAAGCCGTCGTCACCGCGATCCACGAAGATGGGGGCATCGAGCTCGATCAGACCTGCTTTTACGCAACCTCAGGCGGCCAGCCGGGTGATACAGGTTTCCTGGAGCGCGGCGACGGCTCTAGGATCATGCTCGGTCAAACGAAGCATGGGCCGATCAAGGACATCATCATCCATGTTCCACTCGAGGGCCAGCCATTGCCCATCGTGGGCGAGAAGCTGGTGCTGCACATCGACTGGGCGCGGCGCTACAAGCTGATGCGCATGCATACGGCCTGCCATCTTCTTTCGGTGGTCTGCCCCTATCCGATCACGGGCGCGGCAGTCGGCGAAGATGAAAGCCGCGTCGATTTCGACATGAGCGAGACGATCGACAAGGATGAAGTAACGGCGAAATTGATGGCGCTCGTCAACGAAAACCATCCGGTTTTCGTCCGCTGGATCACGGATGAAGAATTGATTGCCAATCCCGGTATCGTCAAATCCAAGAATGTGCGCCCGCCAATGGGCCTCGGTCGTGTCAGCCTTGTCTGTATCGGCGAGGATTCGGCCATCGACAGCCAGCCTTGCGGCGGCACACATGTGTCGGAAACGCAGGAGGTCGGCGCGATCCACATCGCCAAGATCGAGAAGAAGGGCAAGGAAAACCGCCGCTTCCGCATTCGCTTCGGCGCGCCGACCGACGAGAATTGACCGGGCAAGCGCCTATATCTCGATATCAAGACCAATAAACCATAGCAGGGAGTGATCATCATGGCAGCGGACAAGAGCCGTTTTGTCGTATCCGCCGACTGGCTGCAGGCCGAGCTGGGTGCCAAGGATCTGCGCATCCTCGACGCGTCCTTCTATCTGCCGGCACAGAAGCGCGATGCCGATGCCGAATATGCCAGCGGCCATATTCCCGGCGCCGTCCGCTTCGACCAGGACAAGATCGCGGATCATTCGACCAACCTGCCGCATATGGTCCCCTCGCCCGAATTCTTCGCGTCCGAAGTCGGCAAGCTCGGCATCAGCGAGAGCGATCGGATCGTGGTTTATGATGGCCCGGGCCTGTTTGCTTCGCCGCGCGTCTGGTGGCTGTTCCACATCGTCATGGGTGCGCCGAATGTTTTCGTGCTCGACGGCGGTCTGGATGGTTGGAAGGCCGAAGGGCGGCCGCTGGAGACGACGACGCCCAGCTTGGCGCCGGCAACGTTCAAGCCTAAGTTCAACGGCAGCCGCGTCGTCTCGTTTGAAGAGATGCGAGAAATCGTCGACAGCCATTCCGTGCAAATCGCAGATGCCCGCAGTGGCGGCCGTTTCGCAGCGACCGAGCCAGAGCCGCGCGAAGGCATGCGCTCGGGCCATATGCCGGGCGCGAGAAGTCTGCCATCCGGCGTCTTTGCTACGAATGGCAAGTTCAAGTCGCTACCGGAATTGAGGGAAACCATCGAGAAGGCCGGCATCGATCTCGACAAGCCTGTGGTGACGACCTGCGGGTCCGGCATTACCGCCGCCATCATCACGCTGGCCCTCGAATCCCTCGGCCACGGTAACAATAAGCTCTATGACGGCTCATGGTCGGAATGGGGCAGCCGGGCGGATACGCCCATCGTCACAGGTCAAGATTGAGCGTATCGATCGTGAAGACGCCCTCCTCCATCAAGGTTCATATCACGCGCCTGGAAATGACTGCGCCGCCCAAGGCCAGCCTGCCGGTGCCGGTCAATATCCAGACTGCGATCATGCGGGCGCCTGGCATTCCGCTGCCCTTCTATCGCTATCTCTATCGCCAGGTGGGCGCTCGCTGGCATTGGGTGGAGCGTCTGCGCCTCTCCGACGAGCAATTGACCGCTATTCTTCACGACCAACGCAACGATATCAGCGTGCTTTACGTCAATGGCGCGCCGGGTGGATTCTTCGAATATTTCCGCCAGGACGAGGAGACGATCGAGCTTAGCCATTTCGGCCTCATCGAACACGCACTCGGCCTCGGTATCGGCAAATGGTTCCTGCTGCAGTCGCTCTACGCCATATGGACGCTGAACCCGCAACGGATCATCACGACGACAAACAATCTCGATCATCCCAGGGCATTACAGCTCTATCAGATGTTCGGCTTTTCGCCGATTTCGACGGGCGAAGGCATCGTCCGGCCGTTGAGTGACAAGGAACTGCTTGAGCTCGCCAAGAAGAGCTAAGGGTTCGCTTTCGGCAGGAATCGGGTGGCTTCGGTTCTTGTTCGGGCGCATCACATGGCAAGTCTCGAAAGGAGCTTTGCCATGCCTTCCATCGCTTTTGCAGCCATGCCCACCTCCGATGCCGAAGTTCTGTGGAACGGCGGCGTCGATGCCTATGGTCACCGGCCAGAGACCGTGATTTCCGATGGCCCCGGCCATCCCTGCCGCCACTGCCTGCGCAATATCGATGCCGGCGAGGAGCTGTTCGTCTTCGCCTATCGCCCCTTCTCGGAATTGCAGCCCTATGCGGAGACGGGACCTATCTTCCTGCACAAGACGCCATGTCAGCGCTACGAAGCAGAAGAAATCCTGCCGCCGGTGCTGACGACCAGCAAGGATTTCATCGTGCGTGGTTATGGCAAGAACGACCGCATCGTCTATGGGAGCGGTGCTGTGACGCCGACCGGCGATATCCCAGCCTATGCAGCTTCGCTGCTTGAGCGTCCCGACATAGCCTATGTCCATGTCCGCTCGGCCCGCAACAATTGCTACCAATGCCGGATCGATAAAATAGGAGCGCCGGCATACGCGGATGCCGGCGCCTCCATCTGACGTGCGCGCGATGGGCTTTACGCGACGTTCAGAATGCTTTCGGGTGCAACGGCTTCATAGCCGAGCGCCTCGGCGACTGGCCGGTTGGTGATGCGGCCCTTGTGGACATTGAGGCCATTGCGGAGGTGCTTGTCTTCCGCGATGGCGCGCAGGCCACGATCGGCCAAGGCGAGACCGTGATAGATCGTGGCGTTGTTGAGCGCATGCGCCGAGGTGACGGGAACCGCGCCCGGCATGTTGGCGACGCAGTAGTGCACGACACCTTCCACCACAAAGGTCGGATCGGAATGGGTCGTTGCATGCGAGGTTTCGAAACAGCCGCCCTGGTCGATGGCAACATCGACGATAACAGAACCCTTCTTCATGCCCGACAGCATTTCGCGCGTCACCAGCTTCGGCGCGGCGGCGCCGGGGATCAGCACGGCACCGATGACGAGATCGGCGGAAAAGACCTCTTCCTCCAGAGCCTGGATGCTGGAATAGCGCGTGTGAACGCGGCCGTTGAAGATATCGTCCAACTGGCGCAGGCGCGGCAGCGAGCGATCGAGGATGCTGACGTCGGCACCGAGGCCGGCCGCCATCTTGGCCGCATGCAGGCCGACGACGCCGCCGCCGATGATCGCCACCTTCGCCGGCAGCACGCCGGGCACGCCGCCGAGCAGGATACCGAGACCGCCATTGGCCTTCTGCAGAGCGGTTGCACCCGCCTGGATCGACAGGCGGCCGGCGACTTCGGACATCGGCGCCAGCAGCGGCAGGCCGCCGCGCTCGTCGGTCACGGTCTCGTAAGCAACAGCGGTCACGCCCGAGGCGAGCAAGCCCTTGGTCTGTTCCGGATCAGGGGCCAGATGCAGATAGGTGTAAAGAAGCTGGCCTTCGCGGAGCTGTGCCCATTCCGAGGGCTGCGGCTCCTTGACCTTCACGATCATGTCGCACTTCTCGAAAATATCCTTGGCGCTTGCGGCGATCTTGGCGCCGGCAGCCGCATAGGCGTGGTCATCGGCACCGATGCCGGCACCGGCCTTTGTCTCGACCCAGACTTCGTGGCCATGGGCGACATATTCGCGAACGGATGCCGGCGTCAGCCCGACGCGGTACTCGTGGTTCTTGATTTCCTTGGGGCAGCCAACGCGCATTTCATTCCTCCTCGAATGCTTTTGCGTCTTTCATTTTCTCCAAGGGAAATCAGACCACCTCCGCCCCGCAATGTCCTTGCAAAGACGATTTGCGCTGCAGTCATTTTTCGTGATTTATTGCGCAAATAGGAATTTCTTCGAAAGATTTTCGAATGTCCGACCTCGATGCCATCGATCATTCGATTCTGCGGATGCTGCAGCAGAATGCCAGGATCACCAATGCGGAACTGGCCGAGAAGGTCGGCCTTTCCCCCTCCGCCTGTTCACGCCGGCTCGACATCCTGGAAAAGAGCGGCGTCATCGACGGCTATCACGCGCATCTCTCGCACAAGGCGCTGGATTACAAGATGATCGCCTTCGTGCACATCTCTCTATCCGGCCAGTTCGCAAAGACGCTTTCGGAATTCGAGACCGCGGTGAAGCGCTGCCCCAACGTGCTCTCCTGCTACCTCATGTCGGGGGAATACGACTACATACTCCGGGTCGCCGCGCGGGACCTCGAAGACTATGAGCGCATCCATCGCGACTGGCTCTCCGCCCTGCCCCATGTCGTGAAGATCAATTCCAGCTTTGCACTGCGCGAGATCATCGACCGGCCGAATGTCGGCTTGTGATCTTCGTCAGCACATATCCAGCAGCAATGCGCGATGATCGGACACCTCTGGCTCCGCGACAGGATCGAAACGGATGACCTCGACATTCGATGTCACGAGCATGTAGTCGGCAAAACGCGGCTGCTTCTTGTAATGCGAGGTGCGCGTGTCGTCATGTCCCCGCGAAGTGACGAGGTCGACAAGCCCCAGGCTGCCGAGGATCTCGAAGGTCTCGCTATCCGGCAGCACGTTGAAGTCACCGCAAACCACCAGCCGATCGCCCTCTTGCCGAACCTGGCGAATGATCTCAACCAGCGCTTGCGCCTGATGGCGCCGGGCCGGCGTATCGCCCTTGCCTTCCAGATCCCGAAGGCCATGCATATGAGCAATGGTGACGGGATAGCCGCGCTCATAGTCGAAAAGGCGGATGCAATGAGCATTGCGGGAGCGCGGATGCGGTCCGTAGCCATCGGCCGAGAATTCGCCGTGGACGAAGCCGGCTGCCTGGCCGATGATCGGATAGGTTCTGCGCACGAAAGTTGCCAGTCCGAACTCAGAGTCCAATCGCACGTCACCGTCGAAGAGATCGCCTCGCGCGACGGGGAGGAAGAAGGCATCATAAGCCGGCAAAGCAGCTTTCAGCTCCTCGAAGAGATTGGCGCGCTGCGGGAGCTCGATCCCGTGATCGCGATAAACCAGCCATTCGGATTTTGCGTCGTGCGTGCGGACCACTTCCTGCAGGCACAGAACATCCGTCTCGACATCGACGAGATAGGGCATCAACGGCTCATGCAGCCGGCCACCCCATGCATTCAAAGAAACGATACGCATATCCCGCACCTCTCATAGTCACATGGCCGATCGCAGCGGCCATCTCGATGCGGTACCGATTCGGGACGCCCGGCTACAATTTTAGCGATTATGCTAAACATCCCGCAAGGCACATCTGATATCCAAACCGAGAAAAGACGGATGAGCCGGGATAACATCATGCAGTTCTCTTCGAAATCTCCCGTTCAGGGCAATCTGAAAATAAAGACACGCGGCTCGCCGCGCCATCATGCGCGGCTCACGGGCCAGGTTCGATATTTCACCAAGCTTGTCGCCGGCCGCGTCGTCGATATTTCGACAAGCGGCATCGCGCTCGATCTGCAGGCGCCGCTCTATGCAGCGGCGGGCAGCAAGGTTCGCGTCGAATGCGACGATATCGGCCTGCTGGATGGTTTCGTGCGCTGGGCTCATAACGGCCGTATCGGCATCGAGTTCGATCGCTCGTCCAATGCCTCGGCCAAGGTCGCGTCCTATTTCCGCTTTTTCCACAAGGACATAAAGCCGGTTCTCAAGCGCTGATCGAATGTCGGCGCAAGCCGGCTACGATCCACAATAAGCCTGTCACATTCCTGGTGCACACCTTCAAAAATCGTCCTAATCTCGCTCGCCCGAGAGATGATCGACGGACCATAGCCCCATCGTTGAAGGAGTGCCTTATGTCTTCCATTCTGGATTTGCCCAGCATGTCGCGCCGTTCCCTGCTGCAAGGCCTCAGCGCCACGGCGGCGCTGATCGTGCTGCATCCTTTCGCAGCCCGCGCTGCGAGCAATCAGGCGCATCTGCGCCTCATGGAAACGACCGACATTCACGTCAACGTCTTCCCCTATGACTACTATGCCGACAAGCCGAACGACACGATGGGCCTGACGCGTACCGCAACGATCATCGACAATATCCGCGCCGAGGCCACAAACTCGCTCCTGATAGACAATGGTGACGTGCTGCAAGGCAATCCGATGGGCGATTACATGGCCTATCAGCACGGCATGAAGGATGGCGACGTCCATCCGGTCATCAAGGCGATGAACACGCTCGGCTACTCTGTGGGCACGCTCGGCAACCATGAATTCAACTATGGCCTCGATTTCATGTTCAAGGTCTTGGCCGGCGCGAATTTCCCGTTCGTCTGCGCCAATTTAACCAAGGGCCAGCTGGCCTCCGATCCGACGAAGGACGACCTGTTCTTCAAGCCCTATCTGATCCTTGAAAAGAAGATCAAAGACGGCGCCGGCAATGAAAGCCCGATCAAGATCGGCTTCATCGGCTTCGTGCCGCCGCAGATCATGCTTTGGGACATCAAGAATCTCGAAGGCAAGGCGCAGACGCGCGATATCGTCGAAGCCGCCAAGGCCTGGGTTCCGGTCATGAAGGCCGAAGGCGCCGATATCATCATCGCCCTCTCCCATTCCGGCATCGACGGCAGCGGCCCGACCGAGAAGATGGAAAACGCTTCGCTTTACGTCGCTGCGGTCGACGGCATCGATGCCGTCTTCACTGGCCACCAGCATCTTGTCTTCCCCGGCCCGAAGACCTGGGATGGCATCAAGGACGCCGATCCGGTCAAGGGAACGCTGCACGGCAAGCCTGCCGTCATGGCCGGCTTCTGGGGCTCGCATCTCGGCCTCATCGACCTGCTGCTCGAAAAGGATGGCAAGAGCTGGAAGATCGTCGACTTCACCTCCGAAGCACGCCCGATCTACCATCGCGACGACAAGAAGAAGGTCATCGCTGACGTCACCGACAAGAAGGAAGTCGTCGAAGCCGCCAAGGCCGAGCATGAGGCGACGCTGACCTATGTCCGCACGCCCGTCGGCAAGACGTCTGCGCCGCTCTATTCCTACTTCGCGCTGGTCGCCGACGATCCCTCTGTGCAGATCGTCAGCCAGGCGCAGATCTGGTACATCAAGAACATACTGAAGGAGACGCAGTACAAGGACCTGCCGGTTCTTTCGGCTGCAGCACCCTTCAAATGCGGCGGGCGCAACGGCGCCGACTATTATACGGACGTCCCCGCGGGCAATATCGCCATCAAGAACGTCGCCGACCTCTATCTCTATCCGAACACCGTCCAGGCCGTTGTTATCAACGGCGCGCAGGTCAAGAACTGGCTGGAAATGTCGGCCGCCATGTTCAACCAGGTTCAGCCGGGTGCCAAGGATGCGGATCTGATCAACAGCAGCTTCCCGTCCTATAACTTCGACGTCATCGACGGCGTCACCTATCAGATCGACCTCTCGCAGCCGCGCCGATTCGGCGATGACGGCAAGGTTCTGAATGCCGACGCAAACCGCATTCAAAACCTGCAGTTCGACGGCAAGCCGATCGACCCCGCGCAGAAGTTCCTGGTCGTCACCAACAACTACCGCGCCGGCGGCGGCGGCAACTTCCCGGAAATCGCGGCTGACAAGGTGGTCTATCAGGCACCAGACACCAATCGCGACGTCATCGTGCGCTATGTCCACGAGCAGGGCACGATCAATCCGACCGCCGACGGCAACTGGACCTTCAAGCCGCTGCCGGGCACGACCGCACGGTTCCAGAGCTCGCCGAAGGCCAAGGATTTTCTCGATCAAGTCAAGAGCGTGAAGATCGAAGACGCCGGCGAAGGTGCCGACGGCTTCCGCAACTACCGGCTAGTGCTGTAAGCACGAACGCTATCGTCCTCTCCTCTCATTTGGGGAGAGGACTTTTTCACTCCGCCGCCAGACGCTTGTCTCCCGGATGGAACATCTCGACAGCGGACTTGAAGTCCTCCTGATTCGGGCATCGCGACAGACGATCACGGAAAGCTTCGATCATCCAGGCAGCCGCAGGGCCAGGGGGATTGTCCACCTTACGGATGGCATAGAGCGGATATTCACTCTGGTCGTAGGCATCGAGAGCCAAAGGCACCAGCCGTCCCTTCTGCAGATCCTCCATGATGAACGAGGCCGGCAGGCCGCCCCAGCCAAGACCACCGCGGATCAGCTGATGCTTGGTGGCGATATCGCTGAGATGCCAGATCTTGTAGGACAGGACGTTGAAATCCTTGCCATTGGTGAGATTTGACGCGTCGGTGACAACCAGTTGCACTTCTTCGCGCACATCGGCCAGCGTCAGCGGCCGCCCCAGCAGAGCGAGCGGATGCGTCGGAGCGGCAACCGGCATCATGAAGGAATGTCCGATGCGCTCGATAACCAGGGCATCATCCTGCTTCAACACCGAGCCGCCGATACCGATCGTCGACTTGCCGCTGGCAACCAGCTCCAGCATCGAACCGAGTTCGCCGGTGTCGAGGCGCAGGGAAACATAAGGGAAGCGATCGCGAAATTCCCGCAGCACATCGACCGTGGCATGCACCGGCACCATGACGCTGATGGCGACGGCCACCTCCGCCTCAAGGCCGCTCTTCAGGCCCTTCACGCGTGCGCGCATCACCTGCAGATCGGAAAGAATGCGGCGCGCATCCTCCAGCATTACTCTGCCCGCATCCGTGAGCTTCGGCTGACGCGAGCCGGAGCGCTCGAACAGCGGCATTTCGAGCTGAGCCTCCAGATTGGCAATCGTGTAGCTGATGACCGACTGAGCGCGGTTGAGCATTCGTGAAGCGGCCGAGAAGCTGCCTGACTCGGCGACGGTCAGAAAGACCTGCAATTGGTCGAGGGTGGGATTGGGGAGCATCTGCCATCCATTCTATCGATAATTCCGATCCATATTATCACAGTTTTTCTCGATAGCACTGACGACTTATTTATGGAGGCGAACGTGATCGGACTCTCCCAGCCGATTTAGCAACTCATTGAAAAGGAAAACGGATATGTCCTCCATTCTGCTTCTGACCTCCAGCCCGCGTCCGGACTCGCTCTCCACGAAGATCGCCACCGAACTGGCCGAGAAGATCAAGGCCAACAATCCGGGCAAGACGCTCGTCAAGCGCGACCTCGCTGCCGACAACCTGCCGCATATCGATGGCCCCTTCACCGCCGCCATCCGCACGCCGGCCGACGCCCGCACGCCCGAGCAGCAGGAACTGGTCAAGGTTTCCGACGCACTCGTCGACGAGCTGCTGGCAGCCGACACGCTTGTTATCGGCACCGGCCTCATCAACTTCAATATCTATTCCTCGCTGAAGACCTGGATCGACAACATCGCTCGCGCCGGCCGCACCTTCACCTACACGGAAACCGGCCCGAAGGGTCTGGCGACCGGTAAGAAGGCCTATATCGTGCTCGCTTCCGGCGGCGTCTACTCCGAAGGCCCGGCTGCCCCGCTGAACCATGCCGTTCCTTACCTGAAGTCCGTACTCGGCTTCATCGGCATCACCGATGTCGAGACCGTTTACATCGAAGGCGTTGCTTTTGGTCCGGAAGCTGCCGAAAAGGCTGTCGGTGCCGCCCAGGCCCGCGCCTCGGAGCTGGCTCTCGCCGCTTAATCGACTGCAGCCTTCAGGCATTGACAGGCGGCCGGCATCAGCCGGCTGCTTTGCTATTCCGCCTGTGGCAACTCCTTCACGAACGACCTCACGGTCTCCAGAATTTCATTGGAAAACGCCTCGTCATTCGCCACGCGCGCGAGGCCGAGGGCTCCGGTTATCAGGCAGGAGGCGATGATCGCCTTGCGCCTGGCTTCGGCTGCCTCCGGCTTCGGCATGCGCGCCGTCATGGCATCGAAATTCCTTCGCAGGCCATCCGTCGCGACGGTACGGACCGCATCGCTGCTGCGCGCCATATCCGCCGTCAGCGCGGCATAGGCGCAGCCCTCGCCGCAATGATCGCGGTGACGCTCGCTGAGATAGGTATCGACATAATCGTCGAGCGAGATGCTTTCGGGATCGATCCCCTTTTCCTCCTGCTGTCGCCGCCACGACCCGATCGCCGATTCCACGGCTTCCGCCACCAGTTCATCGCGCGAGGCGAAATGCTTGTAGAAGCCGCCTACGGTAAGCCCCGCCTCCTTCATCAGGTCGGCGACACCAATCCCTTCCAATCCTTCCTCACGCAGACGCTTGGCGGCGAGCGTCACGATGCGTTCGTGCGTCTTCTGCTTTTCCAATTGTGAGCGGCCCATCGAAAATCCTTTCATGCCTGGCTTGACAAAATGGATTACGGTCATAATCCTTATAGATAACGATCATAATCCAGATCGTGACAAAAGCCAACAGGAGCTACGAACATGCGTCTCAAGAACAAGGTTGCCGTCATCACCGGTGGAAACAGCGGCATTGGCCTCGCCACTGCCCGCCTCTTCCTCGCCGAAGGCGCGAAGGTCGCCATCACAGGCCGCAATCCCAAGACACTGGCTGCGGCGGCCGAGCAACTCGGCGGCGGCGTGCTGGCCTTGCAGGCCGACACCACCGATATCCCGGCCATGGAAAAGGCCTTTGCCGAGGCTGCGGAGAAGCTTGGGAAATTTGATGTGGTCTTTGCCAATGCCGGTATTGCCGGGGATACGCCGCTCGGCAAAACGACGCTTGAGCAGTTTGAAACCATCGTTCGCGTCAATTTCACCGGCGTCTTCTTTACCGTACAGGCCGCCCTGCCATATCTGAACGACGGCGGCTCCGTCATCCTGAACGGCTCCGTCCATGCCGTTCTCGGCATTCCCGGCGCTTCGGCCTATGCCGGCACGAAGGGCGCCGTTCGCGCCATGACACGCAATCTCGCTTCCGAACTGGCGCCTCGTGGTATCCGCGTCAACCAAGTTACACCCGGCGCCACCAAGACCCCGATCTGGGAGCCCCGCGCCAGCACGCCGGAGGCTCTGGATGCGCTGCAAGCCCGCTTCGGCAGCCTGAGCCCGCTCGGCCGCATGAGCGAAGCCGAGGAAATCGCCAAGGCAGCGCTCTATTTCGCCTCCGATGATTCCGCCAACGTGACGGCCATCGAAATCACCGTCGACGGCGGCGCGATCAACGCTCCGTCCGGCGCGAAGCTCTTCCGCACGGCTTGAAGCCTGCGAATTATCAGCCATCAATTTTCAATGAGTGTTATGGGCCGCCAAAGCAGATGCAGAGGCGGCCTTGCGTCTGATGCATGTTAAAGGAGTTTGGCTGCTTCAGACCTGGCGAACCTTTTCGCCGTCGCCGAAGAGGCCGGCGCCATTCTGGTCGATGATCTGCTGGCCCTTGCGGAAGGTCGATTCCACGGCATCATCAGACGAGGTGAAGACATCGGCGCGGATGAAATTGCGCACCAGGATCTCACCATTTACATCCTTCTCAATCCGGCCCATGAGGCGGAACTGATTGCCCTCGCGCTGCGGCGTCGCATAGATCGTGCAGCCGGCATGTACCTGAGGTTCGACGCTAACAGTCGAGCCGCCGGATTTTTCAGTGCCAGCCTGCGATGCGCCACCGGTGAAAATCGAAAGGATATTTGAAAAGAACGAAGCCATGGATCGCCTTTAGCATGAAGGTTGCAAGGTCGCAAAGTCAAATGATCAGGTTTGCCAGGATCTCGTTTTCGGTGATGTCCTCGTAGCCCATGCCGGAACTTTCAAAATTGGCGATAAGCTGCTTGAAATTATCCGGATTTTTCGTCTCGATGCCGATCAGGATGGAGCCGAAATTGCGGGCGCTCTTCTTCAGATATTCGAAGCGGGCGATGTCGTCTTCCGGGCCGAGCATGTTGAGGAAATCGCGAAGCGCGCCGGGACGCTGCGCCAGACGCAGGATGAAGTATTTCTTCAAGCCCGCATAGCGCATGGCACGCTCCTTGACATCAGGCAGGCGCTCGAAATCGAAGTTGCCGCCGGAGACGACGGCAACGATGGTCTTGCCGCGGATGCTGTCGCGATCGAGCTTTTCCAGCGCCGTGATCGCCAGGGCGCCGGCTGGCTCCAGCACCACGCCTTCCACATTCAGCATATCGGTGATGGTGACGCAGATGGCGTTCTCCTCGATGAGCTTCACCTGCTCGGCCGCAAAGTCCTTCAGGGCCGCGAAATTCAGCTCGCCGATACGACCGACGGCAGCGCCATCGACGAAATTGTCGACCTTGGCGAGCGTGACCACTTGCCCCGCCTCGATGCTGCGGCGCAGGCTCGGCGCTCCGGCCGGCTCGGCGAAGGTGAATGCATCACGCGGGAGCTTATCGGCAAAATAGCCGGTAATCCCGGCAGCTAGGCCACCACCGCCGACGGGAAGAAGGACGTGATCGGGGATAACGCCATCAGGCAGCTGCTCGGCGATCTCGGCAGCGACCGTCGCCTGTCCCTCGATGATATCGGCATGATCGAAGGGAGGCACCATGACGCCGTCGATGCTCTCGACGTGATCGCGCGCGGCCTGATAGCATTGATCGAAGAAATCGCCGAAGAGCTTGATGGTGATGAACTCACCGCCGAAGATACGGGTCTTGTCGATCTTCTGCTGCGGTGTCGTCACGGGCATGTAGACCACGCCGGGCACACCGAAATGGCGGCAGACGAAGGCGAAGCCCTGGGCGTGATTGCCGGCGGATGCGCAGACGAAGGTCTTTCCCGTACCACCCTCGGCAATCACCTTGCGAAAGAAATTGAAGGCGCCGCGGATCTTATAAGAGCGAACCGGTGTGAGATCCTCACGCTTCAGCCAGATGTCGGCGCCATAGCGCGCGGAAAGATGCTCGTTCAGCTGCAGCGGCGTTGCGGGAAAGAGGCCACGCATGGCCTCTGTGGCTTCGAGAACAGTCTGGTTGTCCACGGCTTGTCCGTCCTTCTTCAATCACCCCCGCTATGACACAGGAAAGATGAGCAAAGAAAGCCTCTTTATCGCGCTTTCGGTCCTGCAATGGCAAGATTGGCCGCACCGAACAAGTCATTAACCATTTATGCCCCTGACTGTCGAAACCCCTAAATCTGTGAATTGACAGCCAAGCTCCCCCTGCGTCCAATATGACACAGCCATCATGATGATGGTTAGAGGCCCGCCTTAAATCCGATCGTCGGCTACGGCGGGCTTCGCTTATCCATGCTGGCATTAACTTATACTTGCACATAAGATTGAGAATCGCGCAAAAGATGTTTATCCCAGTTTTGTTCAAGGGGAGAACATCGTCATGCGCCTTATGCGCCCAGCTATAATCGCTTTCACTCTTGCGGTGCTTGCTTCCTGCGCCTCGCAGGAAAAAAGCTTCGAGAAGAACATCCCCATTATGAAGGAAAGCCCGACGGCACGAGCGCAGGTCATCGACAAGTGCATGTCGCAGCGCCTGCCACCGGAAACGCTGGATGAAATCGCTTTCTACGTCAAATCTCAAAGAAGCGACGCAAAGCGGCTCTTTTGTCAGCGACTGATGAACGGTGTGGTATCGGGAAAGATCAGCTATGCCGATTTTAAGGCCATGTTCCAACAGAAGAAGGTGACACCGGCGCTTGTCAGCGTTCTCAAGGGTCGCTGAGCCGAGCATGTCAGGCTGACGCCGATCGGCTCCCTCCTGCAAAACAATCCTTGACTGAATCGCTCAAGTGCTTGATGGGGAAAGGCACGCGGACGTGGCGAAACTGGTAGACGCAAGGGACTTAAAATCCCTCGGCCTTTGGCTGTACGGGTTCGACCCCCGTCGTCCGCACCAAAAATCAAATTTCATCAAAATCCCAATGAAAAGAGGCGCAGCCTTCGCCGCGCCTCTCTCAATCGATATGCAGATTCAAATCAAGCCGTGAGCTTGGCAGCGATCTTGGCGACGTGCGCGCCTTGATATTTTGCCGCTTCCAGCTCGATTTCGGAAGGCTGGCGGGAGCCATCGCCATTGGTGATCGTCGAAGCGCCGTAGGGCGAGCCACCCTTGACTTCTTCCGTGCCCATCTGGCCCTGGAAAGCATAAGGGAGGCCGACAACGGCCATGCCGTGGTGGAGAAGCGTCGGAATGAAGCCGAGGATGGTGGATTCCTGGCCGCCGTGCTGGGTTGCGGATGAGGTGAAGACCGAGCCGACCTTGCCGACGAGCTTGCCGCCGAACCACAGGCCGCCGGTCTGATCCCAGAAATTGCGCATCTGCGAGGCGACCGTGCCGAAGCGCGTACCGGCGCCGACGATGATAGCGTCATAGTCTGCCAGTTCGTCCGGGGTTGCGATCGGGGCTTCCTGATCGAGCTTGAAGTAGGATGCCTTGGCGACTTCTTCCGGAACGAGTTCCGGTACGCGCTTAACGGTGACGTCGGCGCCGGTGGACTTTGCACCTTCTGCGACGGCATAGGCCATCTTCTCGATGTGACCGTAGGAAGAATAATAGAGAACCAGAACCTTAGCCATAAGAACGTCTCCCGTTTGTTGGACGCGTTGAATGTCGGGGAATCTTGTATCAGCGATGCGACAAGGGCGCAGCCCCCACGCTCAGAACGCACTGTTCATCCTGCGTAGACGCAATTTCATTTGCAATATTTGCCGGGACCTGCGGTCGAGTGAAAACGAGCGTTTGCAATCGCTGCAAACAGCGCTACCTATCTCGAACACTTTTGAACGCGCCGACTGCGCATTGTCCTGGATATCTTCATGTCGAACGAAATCATTGTCACAGCCGCCATGCTGGCCATCGGCGACGAACTGCTCTCCGGCCGGACCAAGGACAAGAATATCGGCCATCTTGCCGATGTGCTGCTGCTGGCCGGCATCGACCTGAAGGAAGTCCGCATCGTGGCCGACGATGAAGATGCCATCGTCTCGGCGCTGAATGCCTTGCGCGGCCAGTATGATTACGTCTTCACGTCCGGTGGCATCGGCCCGACCCATGACGATATCACCGCCGATGCCGTCGCCAAGGCCTTTGGCGTGCCCTGCGAGCACGATGCCGAAGCCATGCGGATCATGGGCGAAATGTACGCACGGCGCGAGATGGAATTCACCGAGGCTCGCCAGCGCATGGCCCGGATGCCTGTGGGATCGAAGCATATCGCCAATCCGGTCTCGACTGCGCCCGGCTTCAACATCGGCAACGTCTACGTCATGGCCGGAGTGCCGCAGGTTTTCCAGGCGATGCTCGACAATGTCATACCGACGCTAAGGACCGGCGCAAAGGTGCTATCAACAGCGATTTCCTGCCCCTATGGCGAAGGCGAGATCGGCACGCCGCTCGGCCTCATCCAGAAGGCGCATCCTGAAACCAGCATCGGCTCCTACCCGCGCTATGTCGGCCAATTCTTCTCGACCGAGATCGTCGTCAGGGGCCGCTCGGCGGAATTGGTCGAAAGTGTCGCAGCGGAAGTACGCGCAATGATCGAAGCCATCCGACAGTCGAAAGCCAAGGAAAATCAGTCGGCTGAGGCCTGACCTTTAACGAAGGTGTGTACGTTCCAGGGAACTCTGAGACCATTCGGAGCATTATCTTGTAGCGGAATGCTGATATCATGATCCGATCCAACCCTTCCGCATGGGAGATCTCTTCATGTCCTACAAAACGATAGTGACCGTTCTCGACAATCCCGACAATACGCGCATCGCTGCCGCGTTTTCGGCGGCGCTCGCAAAGGAGCACGGCGCCCATGTCGTCGGGCTTCATGCGGAAATCGTCTCGACCGTGCCGCTGGTGGCGCCGATGGAGATTCCGGACCCCGTTGCGGTTCAGGCACTTCAGGATGTCGCCCATAATCAGGCGGTCGAAATCGAACGGGTGTTCCGCTCAAGAATGGAAGCCGCTGGTATCGACTATGAATGGCACAGCTTTGCCAGCACGGTCGGCTACGGCACCGAACCGCTGATCGAAAGTGCCCGCAGTGCCGATCTGCTGGTGGCCGTGCAGCCGGACCCGTCGAAATATGCCGATACCCAGGTCGATGTCGAAACCTTCCTGTTCGACAGCGGCCGGCCGGTCCTGTTGATCCCCTATATTCTCAAGGAGCCTAAGCCCGTCCGCCGCGTGCTGATCGCCTGGAACGGCTCCAAGGAAGTGGCCCGCGCCACCTTCGACGCCCTGCCTTTCCTCAAGGCTGCGGATTCGGTCGAGATCCTTTCCGTCAGCACGTCGGAAAAGGACCCTCATCCGTCCAAGGAGACCGGCGTCCGGATAGCCGCGGCGCTGACGCGCCACGGCGTGCGCGCCAAGTTCGAAACGGCAGCCTGCAGCGGCAAGTCGACGCCGTCGCAGGTCATCGAAAACCGCCTGGCGGACGACAGCATCGACCTGCTTGTTATGGGCGCCTATACGCATTCCTGGCTGTGGCAGATGATCTTCGGCGGCACGACGCGCACCCTGCTGCAATCGATGACAGCAATGACGTTGCTGGCTCGCTGAGCGGCTGAAAGCTCAAATCCTATATCAACCGGTGCAAATGTGCATCGGTTGGCTGCTTCGCGGCTATTGCCTTTTGCCCGTAAATCCAGCAGAAAGCAGCGACCGATGACAGAATTCCCGCCAGGGAACCGTTCGCGCGGTCGAAGGGGCATGATCCCGAAAAGCCCAGGCTTTCCCGGATAAGATCCCGTTCAGGCAGATAGCAAGCGAATCGCGTTCCGGATTTGGTTCTTGGTCCGCGCCCGCCGCGGGGTCTGCTCAGGGTCACCGGCGCTGCCGGTGCGTCGTTATTCCATGCCCCGGAGCTTTCTGCCATGTCCCTGCCCGATAAAGCCTTTCCCGTATCCTGGGATCAGTTCCATCGCGATGCGCGCGCGCTTGCCTGGCGGCTTGCCGGCCTGAACCGTGAATTCAAGGCAATCGTCTGCATTACCCGCGGCGGCCTCGTGCCGGCTGCCATCATCTCTCGCGAGCTCAATATCCGGCTGATCGAGACGGTGTGTGTCGCTTCCTATCACGATTATTCCAGCCAGGGCGAAATGAACCTGCTCAAGGGCATCGCACCGGAACTATCGGTCAATGGCGGCGAAGGCGTCCTTGTCATCGACGATCTCACCGATACCGGCAAGACGGCTCTCGAAGTCCGCGCCATGCTGCCCAAGGCGCATTTCGCCTGCGTCTACGCCAAGCCGACCGGCGTTCCCACGATCGACACCTTCATCACCGAGGTTAGCCAGGACACCTGGATCTACTTCCCCTGGGACATGGGCTTCACCTATCAGGAGCCAATCGCCAAGGGCCATCGCGGCTGATCTCCCGCTGCCGGCACGCGAATCAGTCACGATTCACGCGCCGTCGCGAAATGCGATTCGAATAGTGGTAATAGAGGTGGGCGCTACGGCGCCCACTAGATTTAGTGGGCATCACAAAGGCGAGAAAGCGTGAGATTCAAGGCTTTCCGCGCGAATCATGATGCGTCACGGCATGAATTTGCGGCGCTGCCAATGGCATCGAGGTCACGGTCACAATTTTGTCGCTTTCGACACCGCCGGTGATGATACTTGCTGCACCAACGGTCGCGCGAAGGGCGAGCATCCCTCCTCAAGCTCTTGAATCTCTTAGCCTACTGGCATTTCCCCAGTTTCCACAGGCGAGCCCACAAGATATTGTGGTTAGCAATCCATTACAAACCACCCCTTGACGGAATCGGGTCTTTCAAAGTTAATGGACGACGTTGCGGCGGCGACTGGACCAGGCGGGGTTACGAGGACTGGTTCTCAATTCGAAATCGGATTTGGATTCAACGCGATTCACCTGTGCAGGTGGCCCGCCGTGAGGGTTTTTGTGTCGATCTCGAGCTGCCGAAAAAATACATGCGGGGACTGGCGGTAACAAGCTGTTAATACTATATTTAGTGTTTGCAGCCACCATCACCACAAGATACAGGAAAGACATCTCCGGGTGACACCTCCTGTCAAAGAGCGGATCGGAAGCTGGCTGCGCGTTGAATTCGCGATGCCGGAATGAGAATTTTTGCGCCCTGTTTTCATGCAGGCGCACACCAACGAATGAAGGATTGGGACCATGCGCATCGAACGTCGTTTTACGAAGGCCGGCCAGTCACCCTATGCGGACATCGAATTCCGCAAGGCGACGAGCGAGATCAAGAATCCTGACGGTTCGATCGTGTTCCGCCTCGAAAACATCGACGTACCCGCGCAGTTCTCGCAGGTCGCCGCCGACATTCTCGCGCAGAAATATTTCCGCAAGGCCGGCGTGCCCGCCAAGCTGAAGAAGGTCGAGGAAAACGACGTTCCTTCCTTCCTGTGGCGTTCCGTGCCCGACGATGCGGCCATGAAGGATCTGCCGAAGGATCAGCAGAGCGGCTCGGAAACCGATGCACGCCAGGTCTTCGATCGCCTCGCCGGCACCTGGACCTATTGGGGCTGGAAGGGCGGCTACTTCTCCTCTGAGGAAGACGCCTCCGCTTTCCAGGACGAGCTCGCCTATATGCTTGCCACCCAGCGCGTCGCTCCGAATTCGCCGCAGTGGTTCAACACCGGCATGCACTGGGCCTACGGCATCGACGGCCCCGGCCAGGGCCACTATTATGTCGACCCCTTCACTGGCAAGCTCACCAAGTCCAAGTCGGCTTATGAGCATCCGCAGCCGCATGCCTGCTTCATTCAATCCGTCGAAGACGATCTCGTCAACGAAGGCGGCATTATGGACCTGTGGGTTCGCGAAGCCCGCCTCTTTAAATACGGCTCCGGCACCGGCTCGAACTTCTCGATGCTGCGCGCCGAAGGTGAAAAGCTTTCTGGCGGCGGCCGTTCTTCCGGCCTCATGAGCTTCCTGAAGATCGGTGACCGCGCTGCTGGCGCCATCAAGTCGGGCGGCACGACCCGCCGCGCCGCCAAGATGGTGGTCGTCGACATCGACCATCCGGATATCGAGGACTATATCAACTGGAAGGTCAAGGAAGAGCAGAAGGTTGCCGCCCTCGTCACCGGTTCCAAGATTGTCGCCAAGCATCTGAAGGCGATCATGAAGGCGACGGTCAATTGCGAAGGCGACAATGACGATTGCTTCGACCCGGCCAAGAACCCTGCCCTGAAGCGCGAGATACGCGCTGCCAAGAAGGACCAGGTTCCGGAAAACTACGTCCAGCGTGTCATCCAGTTTGCTCGCCAGGGCTACACGGATCTCGAATTCAAGACCTACGACACCGACTGGGATTCGGAAGCCTATCTGACCGTATCGGGCCAGAACTCGAACAACTCCGTCTCGATCAAGGACGACTTCCTGCGTGCCGTCGAGAATGATGGCGACTGGAACCTGACCGCCCGCAAGGACGGCAAGGTCGTCAAGACGCTGAAGGCCCGCGATCTCTGGGAATCCATCTCCTACGCCGCCTGGGCATCGGCCGATCCGGGCCTGCACTTCAACACGACGATGAACGACTGGCACACCAGCCCGGCTGCCGGCCCGATCCGCGCATCCAATCCGTGCTCGGAATACATGTTCCTCGACGACACGGCCTGCAACCTCGCCTCGCTGAACCTGATGACCTTCAAGGACGCAGCGACGAAGCGCATCAACATCGCCGATTACGAACATGCCGTCCGCCTTTGGACCGTCGTTCTCGAAGTCTCCGTGATGATGGCGCAGTTCCCCTCGCGCCGCATCGCAGAACTCTCCTACGAATACCGCACGCTCGGCCTCGGCTACGCCAATATCGGCGGCCTGCTGATGTCGTCGGGTATTCCTTATGACAGCGACGAAGCCCGCGCCATTGCCGGCTCGCTGACGGCGATCATGACTGGCGTCGCCTATGCGACCTCGGCCGAAATGGCGTCCGAACTCGGGACTTTCCCGATGTTCAAGCCGAACCGCGAAAACATGCTGCGCGTCATCCGCAATCATCGCCGCGCCGCCTACGGCGAGACCTCGGGCTATGAGAACCTGTCGGTCAATCCGGTGGCGCTGATCCACTCCGACAATCCGGACCAGGATCTCGTCGCCCATGCCAAGGCGGCCTGGGACAAGGCGCTTGAGCTCGGCGAAAAGCACGGCTATCGCAATGCACAGGCAACCGTGATCGCGCCGACCGGCACGATCGGCCTCGTCATGGATTGCGACACGACCGGCATCGAGCCGGACTTCGCCCTGGTGAAGTTCAAGAAGCTCGCCGGCGGCGGCTACTTCAAGATCATCAACCGCGCCGTTCCGGAAGCGCTGCGCACGCTCGGCTATTCCGAAAGCCAGATCGCCGAGATCGAGGCCTATGCTGTCGGCCACGGCAACCTGAACCAGGCTCCGGCCATCAACCCGTCGACGCTGAAGGCCAAGGGCTTCACCGCCGAGAAGGTCGATGCCGTCAACGCTGCGCTGAAGAGCGCCTTCGACATCAAGTTCGTCTTCAACCAGTGGACGCTCGGCGCCGACTTTCTGAAGGGCACGCTGAAGGTGTCCGACGAGCAGATGGCCGATATGAGCTTCAACCTGCTCGACCATCTCGGCTTCTCCAAGAAGGACATCGAAGCCGCCAACATCCATGTCTGCGGTGCAATGACGCTGGAAGGCGCTCCGTTCCTGAGGCAAGAACATCTGGCCGTCTTCGATTGCGCCAACCCCTGCGGCAAGATCGGCAAGCGCTACCTCTCGGTGGAAAGCCACATCCGCATGATGGCGGCCGCTCAGCCCTTCATCTCGGGCGCCATCTCCAAGACGATCAACATGCCGAACGAGGCGACTGTCGAGGATTGCAAGAACGCCTACATGCTCTCCTGGAAGCTCGGCCTCAAGGCCAACGCGCTCTATCGCGACGGCTCCAAGCTCAGCCAGCCGCTGAACGCCTCGCTGATCGAGGATGACAGCGACGAGGATGCGCTGGAGGAATTCCTGCAGGCACCGGTAGCGGCCCAGGCCGTCACCATCACGGAAAAGATCGTCGAGCGCGTGATCGAGAAGGTCGTGCGTACGCAGGAAAAGCTGCCGAGCCGCCGCAAGGGCTATACCCAGAAGGCCAAGATCGGCGGTCACACCATCTTCCTGCGCACCGGCGAATATGACGACGGCCGTCTCGGCGAAATCTTCCTTGATATGAACAAGGAAGGCTCGGCTCTGCGCGCCTTCATCAACAACTTCGCGATCTCCGTCTCGCTCGGCCTGCAGTATGGCGTGCCGCTCGAGGAATATGTCGACGCCTTCACCTTCACCAAGTTCGAGCCGGCCGGCATCGTCACGGGCAACGACGCGATCAAGAACGCCACGTCGATCCTCGACTACGTGTTCCGCGAACTGGCGATCTCCTATCTCGGCCGCCACGATCTCGCCCATGTCGACACGTCCGACTTCAACAACACGGCGCTCGGCCGCGGCGTTTCCGAAGGCAAGGCCGATGTCGTCTCAAAGGGCCTGACCCGCGGCTACAAGCCGACGCTGGTTCCGACATCGGGCGAGCGTTCGGCAGACGCCAAGGGTTCGGCAACGGCCACCCCTGCCCGCGCCGCCTCGCTTTCGACCGTTACCGCCTTTGCCGGCAACACGGTCCGCAAGCTGGAACCGGCAAGCTCGGTCTCGACCTCAGAAGTCGTCGCCTTCAAGCGCGATTATGAGGAGCGTGCGAAGGAGCTGGCCGAAGAGATCGCAGAGGAAGTCATCTCCGAATCCGCGACGGGCCTCTTCAGCGACAACGCGGCAAGCGAGGCTGCCAACGCAAAGACGGAAGCCAAGAAGCTCGAATCCGAACGCCGCGCCCGCTCCATCATGCAGGGCTACACCGGCAACATGTGCACCGAGTGCCAGAACTTCACGATGGTTCGGAATGGAACTTGCGAGAAGTGCGACACGTGTGGGGCTACGAGCGGCTGCAGCTGAGTATTGGCACAACAAGAGCCTGGGAAGCCAGTGGGTTGTCCCAAAACGGTTGAGTATGTTTCAATCAACAATTTTCCGGGCACTTCGGTGCCCGGAAAATGCATCAAAGAACAAAACAGGAATCCGCTATGACAATTCAGCAGGTTGCTGTCGGCGAATGCCTTTAACGGCACCAATGTCGCTGTTCGTGCGTTGGCGCAACGCACATTTCTTCAGCCCCATTCTGATAACAGCCCTCTATCGGCTACGGCATCTTTTGGTATCAGCACCGGCATGCCGGCGCAGTGGCGGACGTTGCCGATCCCGTTGCAGCAGGCGCCAAAGGATTTGCCTTCGATGGCTGGAAAGTAGTTGCCTGCCTTCCGCCGCTATGGCTGGAGCATGCGAGGCCTGATCCGCATCAATGCAGCGAATTGAAATGCAACGCGTCCCGTCCGTTCAGCTCGCGCCATTGCAGAGGCGTCAGCCCCTCCCAGTCGCGAAAGGCGCGATAGAAGGAACTGCGATCCTGATAGCCCAGAAGACATGCGACCTCGTCGATGTCGGTGGACGGGTTGGACAGCAGTTGCCGTCCGAGTTCCTGGCGCGCTTCCGACAGAAGCTCGCGGAAGGTCTTGCCCTCTTCGGTGATGCGCCGTTGCAGCGTTCGCTCGCTCATGTTGAGATCCTGCGCTATCTGCGACAACTCCGGACGTCCGCTTGCAAGCGATCGCTTCAGGACGACTTTCACCTGGTCGCCAATGGAACTGCGGGCCTGCAGTTCGCCCATAGCGGCGGCAAGTGCCGGCGTGAGGATTTCCAGGAGTTCGGGATTGTGGCCCGGAAACGGCCGGTCAAGATCGGCCGATTTCAGGACGAGCCTGTTCTGCGGAGCACCATACTTCACGGGACACCCGAAAAAGAGCCGATACAGATCGCTCTTAGGCCCGGAGCGCATGAACTCGACCCGAACCGGTGTCAGGGCTTGGCCGGTTCCGCGGCGACCAAGCTCGACCAGGAAGGCGAAGGCAACGTCGGTGGCGATCCCGGGCTCAAGCTCGGTCGCGTAAA
>NZ_JAEPVT010000008.1:49911-344156 GCF_027109195.1 Rhizobium sp. AG207R | reverse complement strand
ACGGCGTGACACACACGATTCGTCTCGAGCACGCCCGTTTCGAGTTGTTCGGACAGCCGATCGCCTATGTTCCGTGGGTCACGGTTCCCGACAATACGGTCAAGCGCAAGTCCGGCTTCCTGTTTCCTTCCGCAAGCTATTCGAGCCATCTGGGTTTTGGACTGAAGGTCCCCTATTATTACGTCATCTCGCCGAGCATGGATGCGACGGTCACCGCGACGGGCTACACCAACCAGGGCTTGCTTCTCGAGGGTGAATTCCGCCAGCGCTTCGAGAACGGAACGCATATCCTGCGCTTTGCCGGCATCGACCAGATGAATCCGGACGCCTTCACGGCGGGTACGACCGATGCCGAGCACAAAACGCGCGGTATGATCAGCTCCAAGGCCGATTTCAGAATCAATCCTCGCTGGACGTTCGGCTGGGACGTCATGGTACAGAGCGACAATAACTTCTCGCGCACCTATGGTCTGGACGGGCTTAACCAGAGCACCCATACGAACCAGGCCTATTTGACAGGTATCGGAAAGCGCAATTTCTTCGACATGCGCGCCTCCTATTACCAGGTCCAGGATGCCGATAACAGCAACACCGCCACCAAGGAACAGGCTGTCGTCTACCCGAGCATCGACTATCACTATGTCGATCCGAAGTCGGTCTATGGCGGCGAGCTGTCGGCAACGATGAATTTCACGCATCTGTCGCGTAGCAAGGCCTCTGTGCTCGACGCATCGAGTGATCTCGGCGACGCCAGCTTGAACGACCGTTATCTCGGTCTTTCCGGAGACTATACGCGTCTGAGCACCGAGCTGCAGTGGCAGCGTACCTTCACCACGGATCAGGGCCTGGTTTTGACGCCGCTGGCCGCACTTCGCGGCGACGTCTACGGCCTGGACATGAACGGGCCGGCGGCCAACACCTACTCCGGCAATTATGACAACAGCGACTATGCCACGCGTGGCATGGCGACCCTGGGTCTCGAAGCCAAGTATCCGTTCCTCATCACGACAAGCAACAGCACGCACGTGTTCGAGCCGATCGCTCAGATCTATGTGCGACCGGACGAGCAACTTGCCGGGCGGCTGCCGAACGAGGACGCGCAGAGCTTTGTCTTCGATGCGACCAACCTGTTTGATCGTGACAAGTTCTCGGGCTTCGACCGCGTTGAAGGCGGCACGCGTGCCAATGTCGGGTGGCGCTACACCGCCAGCTTCGACAGCGGTTACAAGCTGCAGCATATTTTCGGACAGTCCTATCAGCTCGCGGGACGCAACTCATTCGCGACCAGCGATCTGGCAGGCGCGGGCTCGGACTCCGGCCTTGAGACGGCCCGCTCCGACTATGTCACCATGGTCGGGCTGACGACGCCGCAAGGCATCTCGCTTTCGACCTCCGATCGCTTCGACGAGAAGGATTTCGCCTTCCGTCGCGGCGATACGGCAGTCGGCTTCTCGAACGATGTGTTCCAGACATCCTTGATCTACACGCATATTGCTGCCCAGCCGCAATATGGTTTCACCAGCAATCAGGACGAAATCCAGTCGCGCGCGCAGATCAAGTTCAAGGAATACTGGTCGGTCTTCGGCACGGTCAGCTATGATCTCAACAACGATGAAATAACCAAATACGGCGCTGGTCTCTCCTACACGGATGAATGTACCGTCTTCAGTCTCTCTTTCCTCGACAAGAAGGATACGACTGACGGATCCACAAACGACTTCTCAATTGGCGCACGCATAACCTTTCGCACGCTTGGTGACGTCAATCTCGGCAGCGTTCAGGACTCAACATTCTGAGCCATCCAATAGTCGCTAGAACGGTATATTGACAGAAGAAAGCTTTCGAGAAGAACTGGCTCACATTATCCCAATGGGCCTGGTGATCGGGGCATTTTAAGTATGTCGTCTTTAGGCTGGCGGGAGCAACCGAAGCCAACAACAAGGCCCACTTGCGCGCCATTGAGAGAGCGACAGGGCTATTACGGCCGATCAGCGACGCGCTGTTGTCCTTGGATTTGCTATCCGTCCCTACGGCAAATGTAGCATATACAGTGGGTTCAGAAAAAATTTTATGATGAAAAATACTGGCGTTCCAACACATGCCAGCAAAAAGACTGCAGTTAAAAGCTCCAGCAGCAAAACCGCGCAACGCACGTAGATCCCGTTCAGCTTGCCTTTCGCGCTCAGCCTTCATACATTCCTATTTTTGATCGGCAAACAAAGACGTCTGGAAAGTGTTCCAACGATGGACGTCATTTTGTTTCAACGATTTTCCACCCGTAATCAACCCTATCCGTTTGTATTCGCACCGAAGAATTCGTTTTCAAGTGCGTTGTTAAGAAGGCGGGCATGCGTAAGATTGCGCACGAACTGGCGAGGATGGCGCAGAACCGTTGGGTTCAGAAAATGGGCCTTGAACAAATTCAAGGATTTGCTATGCGCGCCGCTGTGACCAACCCGATAGATAGCACCACGGAAGGGAAGTGATCCAAGGGGAGTGCCGGCATCGGCGAGCAATTTACCAATACGCACGTGGCTGCCGAGCATGGATTTGATGTAGTCGACCTCCGCATCCTCAAAACTTGCCGGTAGCTTGTAGAGATCGGACCGGATGATCAGCGACGTGCCGCAAAAGTTGGCAAAGTCGTTGTGATGCAAAAGCAGACGTCCCCCCTCGCTCCAGAGATAACCACGATCGATCTTCCAGCCGTTGGCGCAGGGGTTTTTGGCTGCGAAGTCTACGATATTGGCGCTGACGAAATCATCGTCATCGACGGTCATAAAGAAGCGCGTGTCACGGGCTGAAAGCATGCCTGCCAATATGCGCCGGCCTTTGTCCAGGCGCACGGCTTCATAGACGTGCTCACGTTCGGCGCTGTGCAGGTCGTATAGTGGATTGGGTGGAAACCTAACGCGCTTGACCGAAAAATTCACTGGCAGATCGGGCAGGTCGGCGCCTTCATTGGCAATAATAACAGCGCGCCAGTCACCGTGGTACTGCCCCGAGATCGATGCGATCGTCTGTGACAGCCGCCGTTTCAGTGACGGCCAATCATTGCAATTGCCTTGATGGCGCACGGGAATGATAAATGTAACAAGCGTCATCACCATACCTCCCGTAAATGAAGGCATGTACTTGCAGAACCGAAAGGGCATCGCATCGTGATCAAAGACATCTGAAGTCACCCAGAGAAGTGTTTGTTGAGAAGTGGGGAGCGGCTGTTGGGTGTCAGAAGCCGGATGCTTGACAAATCAAGCGCTTCCGGCCTCAGTCCCCCGGAGAGTTCAGCAAAGGCGGCGACGTAAGCGGTAGCTAAGATCGATGATTGAAATTCGGCTGTAAGGTTTCGAAAGATGTGGCCTGATTTAAATAGATGTCTCTATTGCAAGACCTGTCACCAACATGACGGGTTCACTCGTATGCTCGAGCGCAGCTCGGCACCAGTAAGCCACTGACTTTATGATATAAATCAAGTTGCTGGCCGTAATAGTCGAAAAGAGCGGGATAGCTGAGTTTGACACTCCCGGCGTGGTTTGTTTGCAAAATTCAATATTTTGAAAAACCCTCAACAAGGCGACAGATAGACACGACCGTGATGAAGATCATCATTCCCAGAATCCGGTCGGACTCCTGCATGACACTGGCGCCCTTAAACGACGTCACCAAGTGAGCGCAACAGATGCAGACGACGCGGCGATCCGTACCCGTCGCCCGCGCTCATACGTAGTTTCAGGCGGGCCGCTTGCATTCCTCCGGGCTCGTTATCATAGCTGCCAATTCGCTAGCCGAACATTTGTCCCGTTCCTATTGGCAGGTTGTGTCTTTCGTTCCAGTTAGCTGATCACCACCATTGCGCCTTAAGGCTCGACAGGTGTCTGTAGGAGTGGCCGGACCTCGACCGTGGGGCAGCCAGGTCCGGCCGATTGTCCCGAACTGGAGTTTTCAAGGAACAGCAGATCGATACTTTGTGAGCCTGGCGACAAGAGGGCCGGAACATTTCGAATGGTTGCTACCTTGTGACCACTTATAGAGCTGCAGTTGGACGCTCCGGGAACCATTCGGGAAGCTCTCAACTGTATCGGGAATAAGCAGTGCGCGACCCTCGCATCCTCGATCTAGACCACGCAGGTTTCCTCATATCTGCTTGTACGCTTTTTCAGAATGTTGTCCTGTGAGGGCCTCGACCACGCAACGTCTTCGCGAGCAGATGTGAGCTGACCCTACCCTAGGAGGACGAGTGCACGATCTTCAGCCCTTTATTTCTCGACGTGAAAGATACGGCTGCCACTTCCACAAGCGATTTCGCCATCGGTGCGCGCCTGACGCTCCGCACGCGCGGCGACGTCAACCCTGGCCGCGTTCAGGACGCAAAGTTCTAAATTGCGTCAGCCACGACAAATCCTCCATAATCCTCCGACATGTAGCACCGAAGGAATTGCCAGGCAGAATTTTCTTATTCGCTTATACAGCTGAGCGGCGACCTGATGCCACCTTGCGAGGGTGCCGCGAGGAGCAGCACTCCTGCTTACCAGGGATTATCTTCTTCGTCCTGCGAATCGGGCGTTACTTTTATGACCAAGCAACTTAGTATAAGCGCAGCAATGACAGCAATAAATACAAGCACCGCACCCTCCAAATTAATAATTTTTAATTTGCAATGTTGCATAATTTCTGGTCTGCGCTTTTAAATTCTACACATGTTCAACTTACCAATTAATATACTTCTAGTTTCTCAATTTATATTTCCTGCGTTGCGGCTATGCTTATCTATCCCAATAGCATGGCATGGCGGCGACACCGAGGGCCTGGATCCCTAATGAAGCTGGCAGCCTCACGTTTGCCCGCCCGGCGCGCATGCCTAACCCAGAAAGACTTAATCAGAACCGTTGATAATCCTTTACAGGCATCCCGTTCCGAGAAAACCCGCTATTGCGAATGCAGCAACTCCTCGCGTGCCTCTGAGAATCCGTCGAGCGGTATTGTAAACGTCGGTTTTGCGAGTGAACCGAAGGCCGAGACGGAGATTGAAAACGACTTGGTTTGTTCAAGAGCCGCAAGCCTGGAATCGGACAAAAGCAGTGACGCAATACACCCTTCTGGAACACACGATACGAACGGTGCGATGTCATATGCACCGCTGTCGTCCCAGGTTAATTTGGCGCCTTTGTCAATTGCCAAGCCAAGAGGAAGCATCACAACGGCTCGGGCGGAGCCGTCGCCGGTAAGGTAAATCGAAATGGAGATTATCTCGTTTCCAGTTGCTTTATCGACCTGATATTGCCCCATCACGCAACGCTTAACCATGTCGACGGCTTTGCATTCTATAGCCCAGTCACCAAACGCCTCTTTGAGAACGTCGGCGTCACCAGGAAGAGGACCCTTATCTTGAGCAGTCGATATTTCCTGACGATAGTTTACAACGTCAAGTTGTGCTTGCTTTGGTTCATTATTGTATAAGCCAAAACTCTGCTGACCGACCGATGCAGACGCGCCATTACACACCAAAAGCAACGACACGGCACAAACGCTGAAAAAAATTCTTGAGTAAATCATGTGACGCCGGATCGGTTTCCACATTAATACCTATATGCCTCCAGATATTTTTAGTATTAATTGCAATTTGGCGGTTATTATGTTTTGGATTTATCCGGACATTTCTGAATTTGATTTATTTTCAATAGAATTGGATAAGCTAAACCACGTCATGGTGTTCTTCCGCCGACAGCCGGCTCGATATGATGATCGATAGAGTCCCGATTTTGCAAGGCGGACCTCGAACTCTTGCGACGACGCAAGACTTTATCGCTCCAACCATCGACGATTGTATAAGGCAATCCCTGGCACTCGTCGCCGATACATCGCTTTCCGGTCTGCGCGTTGCCGTAAGCATCCGGTGATTGCCGCACCTGGCGCTGATGGTGTGTAGGTTCAGCGGTCTGACTGAAGTGCCGCGACGGCTCTTGCCGCCTTATCGCAGCGCTCTATAAGTTCTGGGTATGAGAGCCCCATGTGCTCGGTCGCGATCTTGAAGAGATACTGGGCGATGGCCTCAACTGAGGCGGTTTGGTTGGCCAGCATGCCAAAGACGGTATCGGCATAGGCATCATATTCGTCTTGCGCTTCAGGAATGTCCGACACGCCGATGGGGTCCCACTCGGTGAGCAATATTTTCCGAATGATAGCTCGGTTGGCTTTGCGATCCATCGTTGATCCTATGCCGCAACGGCTGCTGTTTGCGTCGGTTTCCAGTTCCACGGCAGCAATTGCTCCAGCCTGCTGATCGGCGTGTCGGCAATGTTGGCGAGAACGCCGGCGAGCCAAGCCTGTGGGTCGATGTCATTAAGCTTGGCGGTCATGATCAGCGTGGCCATGAAGGCGGCACGATCCGATCCGGCGAAGAGCCATGACTTTCTTCCGAGAGCAAAGCCTCTGAGCGCGCGTTCGGCGGCATTATTCGTCAGGCAAATCCGGCCATCTTCGAGGAAGGCCGTGAAGCCGTTCCAGCGCTTCAACATGTAGTCGATCGGCTCAGAGACAGGAGAACTGCGCGACAACTTTGCCCGCTCGGTTTGGAGCCAGTCATGCAGTTCCTCGACGAGCGGCTGGCTGTCTTTGCGGCGGCGCTCCTGGCGCTGCTCGGGGCTAAGACCGTTGATCTCCCGTTCGATATCGAACAAGGCATCGATCCGTTTGACGGCCTCCAATGCCATTGGTGAGATCGGTGCGGCTTTGCTGCCATGTTTGGCGTTCGTGGCAATGTCGGCCAGCACGAAGAACTTGCGGCGCGAATGTGCCCAGCAGAGTGCTTGGCGCAGAGGCGCGGGATCGCGATCTGCCTTGAACAGCGGGTTATAGCCGCCATAGGCATCCGCCTGCAGAATGCCGGTGAAGGTCTTCAGATGTCGCTCTGGATGCTCCTGCCGCCGATCCCGAGAGGAATAGTAGAGGGCGGCGGGCGGTGACTGTCCGCCGAACGGCCGATCGTCCCGAACGTAGGTCCAGATGCGGCCGGTATCGGTCTTTCCCTTCGCCAGGATCGGCACGGTCGTGTCGTCGCCATGCAGCCGCTCGGCCGCTAGGACATGGGCCTCGATCAACGAATGGATTGGCTTCAGGGCTGCAGCACACGCGCCGACCTGATCGGCAAGCGTTGACAGGCTGAGATCGATCCCCTCTCGGGCATAGCGCTCGCTCTGGCGATTGAGCGGCTGATGCTGGGCGTACTTCTCGAACAGGATCATCGCCAGAAGGTTCGGGCCGGCAAAGCCGCGGGGTGTCACATGGAAGGGTGCTGGCGGCTGCGTGATCTTCTCGCACTCGCGGCAGGTGAACTTCTCCCGCACCGTCTGGATAACCTTCCACTGGCGCGGGATGACCTCCAGGGTCTCGGTGATATCCTCGCCGAGCTTCGACAGCTTGGCCGATCCACAGCATGGGCAACTGGATGGGGCGGCAATAACGACGCGCTCGCGCGGCAAGTGTTCAGGAAAGGGCTTGCGTGACGGACGCTTGCGCTCGAAGGCCCTGACGGTCGAGCTTTTGGCAACCATCTCTGCCGCGAGTTCGTCTTCGCCGGCATCAGCTTCGAGTTCTTCGAGTTGCAGTTCCATCTGTTCGAGAAGCCGCGCCGTGCGCTCAGAGCGGCTGCCGTAAAGCTCTCGGCGGACCTTCTCGATCTCCAGCTTCAGCCGCGCGATCAGCGCCTCGGAATGTGACACGAGCGCTTTTGCGCTGGCAGCTTCCGCCTTGGCTGTCGCCGCTTCCACCTCGGCAGCAACACGCAGCGCTCGCTCTTCCGCCAGCAGTGCGAGCGCACTGGCAAGGTCATCTGGAAGCTGGTCGACAGGGCTGTTCATGGCCAGATGGAATCATATTCGCCCCCGCTATTCCAGTGTTTTTGCTCATCCAACCGAGGTTGGTCGCCAGGTCTTTTGCGGCATCCGCCAGTCGATACCTTCCAGCAAATAACCGAGCTGCCCAGGCGTAATCACGACCGCCCCATCGGCCGCCGACGGCCATACGAAGCGTCCACGTTCCAACTTCTTTGTGAACAGGCAGGCTCCCTGACCATCATGCCAGATGACCTTGATCAGGCCGCCGCCACGCCCGCGGAACACGAACAGGTGCCCACACATCGGATCGCGCTTCAGTGTCTCTTCCACCATCAGCGACAGACCGGGAAAGCCCTTGCGCATGTCCGTATGGCCGGTCGCCAGCCAGACCTTCACACCAGCAGGAACCGGGATCATCGCCGACCCAGCACACAATCGAGAATGCGGCCAAGTGCCTCCGTGTCGATGTCGCTGTCCACACGGACACGACGACCGCGGCCCAGATCAATCGTCACATCGCTGCGCTTCCGGCGGGGATGCGATGAGGCCGGCGCTTCTGAGGCAGCGGGCTGGGCTGCCGGCGCGGCCTCCGAAACGATCACGGGCACCAAGGTGCTCGACACCTGCGTCGACGGCTCCTCGATCCGGCAGAGTTCCTTGCGCCACCGAAAGAGTTGGCTCACGTGGATGCCGGCCGCACGGGCAATCTCGGAAAGAACCGCACCAGGCTCAAGGCAGGCTGCAACCAGTCGCTCTTTGTCCTCGCGAGACCAGCGCCGACGGCGCTCGACAGACGTGATCACTTCAATCGGATGCTTGGTCATAGGACTACTCCTAGTGTTTGCACTAGGACTTCCGATGTTCGCATCAACCTCGCAAGACGGCCCTCACCGTGGGCTTACGCGTTGCCCGTGAGTTTGACCGGATCATCGCGGGGCGTGGCAAGCCGAAGATGACCGTCAGTGACAACGACAGCGAGTTCACGAGCAACGCGATCCTGCAATGGACGGATCGGACCAAGGTGGAATGGCATCACATCGCGCCTGGCAAGCCGATCCAGAACGCCAACATCGAAAACTTCGATAAGCGGTTGCGAGACGAGCCGTTGAATGAAACTCTCTTTTCAACACTAACCCACGTCGCGATCAGCGCTTTTAAGCTGGCGAAGCGATTGCAACGAGAACCAACCACTTTCTGACCTCGGCGTCCGACACCTGCTGAGTTTGCTAAGATAACCAATCCATGACGTGATGTGGTACTGCGCAGCGGCGATTTCTCCGCCGACCATCATAACTGCGCAGCAGGCCACCAAAAAATAATGACCACCTCTCCTTGTCGTCCACGTCGGCATAAATGGGGAAATTTACCTCGGCACTTGCGGGAAGTTATCACCGAGAATTGACCCATGTTTCAATCATCCCTCGCATGACTTCTGCGGGAGCTCTGAGGTGATCGGCATGGCGTTGCTGAATATACTCCGACGCTGGCATTTTCGAGAGCACATATCGATCCGCGAGATTTGCCGCCGGACCAGCCTTTCCGGGAATATCACCGGCAAGTACATGTGTCTGAACGGTGTTAAACCGAAATTCAAGAGCCGGCAGCAATGGCGCATCCCGAGGCAATTATACACCGACTTGACGGGCCCCTCGGCCATGATGGTTCCTATTGCCGTGTTGCAGCCGTTGCTCGAGAATGGCAGGCGGCCTGGCAGAGAGAATTCCAGATAACAGGGCGCGACACGTTTGTGCTCTTAGCATTCGAACCTGTGAAGTTTTCCAGTTCGACTGGTTAGAAGATTGAGAGATCATCGGCAACGAGCATGCCAAGCTATAGGTGGCGCATACGAAGCTCAGCTACAGCCGCGCATTTGCAGTCTTGGCCTATCTCCCGCAAATACATGAGTGCTGTTCGATGCCTACAATCATGCATTCCGCGTATTCGTTGGGGCCACCGGTCGCAGTATCTACGATAATATGCGCATAGCAACCGACAAGGTTGGCCCAGACAAAGAGAGTGACAGCGTGCAGCCGCTGCCAAACAAATATGTCTCTGAAGCATGCGAGCATTGCATCTCCCATTACTTGAAGCAGGTATCTCCCCATGTCTCGCGCCACGGCGCTGCTTGGAGTTCCTACAGGCGTCGACTGCTTGGCTATTGCCTGTGGCTTGGTCATGAGGCGATGGAAACGACGGCACCTATCTTCATGTCGTACTAACAGGCCGAGGCTGAGCGATTTTGACCCATTAACCGGTTCCGAAATTCCGGAATTCCCTCAGAGCTTGAGAACTGTGCCCAGTGTTAACCATCTGCTCCTGGCCGAACTGGCCGCGAACGCATCACATATTCCCCATTAGAAGAGACGTTCGGCATAAACAACCAAGCGAAATCGACCCGTTGGCTTGGCTTACGCAAACCCTCGAACCATCCCCGATGCCCTCATGCCAAGGAATTTCGAAAAGTAGAAACAAATGTTATTACCGACAACGAAATGCCCGTCGACCCGTCCCGGATGGATACGACACCTAGCTACGGTTAGACAACTCCTTCGACCGGGCCACGCTCGCAAGGTGCGCCAATGTCGCCAAGACAAAGAAGGATCAGCACTACGCGATCATCGTGGTAACACCGGCGCATCAGCCAGCAAGGTGACAAGAATAGACCCCAATATCACTGCTGCAGTTTCGCGAGCGGCCAACTTCAACATCGTACCAATAATTGCGGATGCTCCCATGCTGACAGCTACAGAGAGAAAGTGGTTATCGGTGCCGGTTAAAACAAAGATGAGGAGGGTTATGGTCATGGAGGTGGCGACGATGGCGGCCCCTTTCCAGGCAATAACACCCGCCACCCTAGCTCCGGCAGCACCGCCAATACAGGCTAGAACGAAAATGATGATGAGAGTGTCCGGCTGATACATGAGTGATCTCTCCGGCTATCCTATCGAGGCCTTCAAGACCGGGCAGCTACCTTTATAGCTGTTTTCGAAAGAACACCTCTGCCCGCAGCGTTAAGGCTCTTCCCGACAATTAGTCGGAACGCCCGCGGTTCCGTCTCGCAATCCTCACCAAGAGCCAAGGCGTGACGGCTTCATCCAACATCACCATAGGCGCTAAGGCTAATTATAAAAGTTCTAGTAATTGCCGGGGAGCTGTCCGTCAAGCCCGTTGGCAGCCACAAGGTTCAGCGCAAGGGATGGTGTGAACTTCTCGGTGAGCGGCTCCAGACTTGAGGACGATTTCCCGATCACCGAATGGAGCGCTTCCTCCGCCTGCCGGTCGTGTTGATAAGCGCCGCAGCGAAGCGCCCGACGCGGAGACGGCAGACATTGTTAACATAGGCGTGAGCGTCAGGAACGTCGGCGAAACCTCGACAAGGCAGGCGATAATCTCGGCCGTCTGGCGCTCCAGATCATTGATGCTAGATCGGCTTATGCCCGTCTTCGGCATGGTAAACTTAACGGCGAAGTTGCCAGACTATGACGCAGGCCCGTTTTGTCGGTCATGCCCAAGCGATTTTCGCACACAGGTTTATGGCCGCCGCGCGCAGTTGGTGATGACGGCTGGAGATAGTCATGGCGGATTGACGCGATGGCTCGTGGGGGCTGCATTTGGGCGTCCAGTCCTGCAACAATTGCCCGTCGCTTGCCACAGAAGCGATAGCCAGCGAACGCAAAGACGCAGATATTTCGATGTATTAAATAATGTAATACATTATGTACCGTTCGTAACAATATGTATATTAAGTAGAATTTAGTTGATCTTGATCTGATGTTGCCTTTCATAATCCGCCAAGCCGCGCTTCTTCAGGTTCGGTCTATTCCAGCATTGCGGTGACCCCCATGGACAAGCGCGTTGAACCTCTTCATGAACCAGGTGACTCCGTCTAGCTACGGAGAGCAAAAGGCCGGCGCGCCTGGCCTTGGTTTCTGCTGCCCGTCCTTGTAGTTGCCGCCATCGTCGTCTGGCGCCAGCCATGGAACAACCATCCCGGCCTCGGCTGTGGGCCGCCCGGCGGACCAATGTCGCAATCAATACAGTCGGTCGCCGTGGCACCCGCGACGAAGGGTGACATCCCGATCAGGCTGGCCTCGCTCGGCACTGTGACATCGCTGACGACTGTTACGGTCAAATCACAGATCAGCGGCTATCTCACGGAGATCCATTTCCGCGAAGGTGAGATGGTGAAGAAGGGCGATTTTCTGGGGCCAGAACAAGATCAGTGCGAAATCGTACGATAACAGAATTCGTACAGATTTTCCGTAACTTACGGCCTGTGCTGCAACATGAAGCTTTAGGGTGAAATCCTACTTAGCGCACGTTTTAGGGAACGAACGTCGATCTCCAGCATCACTTTCCCGCCTAAGCGTACTATTTCGCACTGATCTTGTTCTGACCCCCGACAGCTCAACCCCTGATGCCTGTACAGACGAGAGCGGTTCATGCAATCCGCGTGCACAATCCCCCTAGCCATCGCAACGGTATAGATCCATGTTCACAAACCCGTCCTTGGACCTAAAGGCCGCCAAAAAATTAATTTCAAACCCCACCCAAAGTTTTTAATGCGAACGCTATAAGAACTGATTTGCTCAACAAGTTATAGACGACCCCCATGCACTCGGGATATGTTGCACGAGAAAAGCTTTCCTCGTTTAATTACTAATGGGGTACTGATAATGAAGCGGATTATTTGTCAGGTAATTGGCGCAGCCGGAATTATAGCTTCTCTCAACTGTACAGTTCATAGTGCCGAGTCCGAACCGAGGACGCGGTTGGGCGGTAACCACGTGGAACTGGCCGATCGAGATAAACTGCCGAAAGCGATTAGCGACAGCCGTATGCTACGACTGCAGATCAATCTCCAGTCGCAAAATCTAGATAATCTGAGGAAGCTAACTGAAGAGCAACAAGATCCTGGCTCGCCAAATTACCACCGATGGCTAACACGCCGCGAATTCCGACAACGCTTTGCTTTGCCGAAACACACTCTAGTCAATCTCAAGCTCTGGCTTCACAGTCAAAAATTTCGGATAATCCAGGCGGACCAAGACAAGATCGTTGTGGAAGCTAATGCGCGCCTCGTCGAGGATGCTTTTTCGATCCACATTGCAACGTCAACGAACGGAATTCTCTACGCAAGCACCGACGATCCACTTTTCCCTGCCCGTTTCGTCACCGCGATAGGCTCGATAGATGGCCTTAACAATATAACCCAAGCCGTTCCCTTCTCCAGACGGCTGTTATACCCATCCTCAGGGTTCAAACCGAGTGACTTTCACACCTTTTATGACGAGTTGCCGTTGTTGAATGCGGGCATCATGGGGAGCGATAATCCCCTTCCCAAACCACATCCCAAGTCATTTTGCGGGATTGCAATTGCTGCAACATCGGACGTTCCGGATATTGCGATCCAGTGGTTCAACAACCTTCTTCTTAAACGCAGCGTCTATCAGATGGAGCGGGTCTTTCCTGACAATTCAAACCCTGGACGTACTGGGGATAACCGGGAAAGTGAAGCTCTTCTTGATGTTGACTGGAGCACTGCGGTGGCACCCGGAGCGAGAATTCGCCTTTACATTTCCTCGACTTTGGCCAGCGCGATAAAGGGCGCAATCTCGGACAACAACTGCCCTGCGATTGACATTAGCTATGGCTACTGCGCGGCGGCTCCGTCTCTCTATCACGACTTTGACAACTGGTTTGCGCGGGCGGCCGCACAAGGACAATCCGTTTTCGTTTCCGCAGGCGACATAGGATCTGCCCAACTTGACCAGCGCTGCATGCCAAGCAGCACCCAGGGTGTCAGCGAACTGGCGGCCAGCCAGAACGTCGTCGCCGTCGGTGGCACCAAATTTGCTCCAAACCTAGATGCAAGTGGAAATGATGTCGGCTCAGTGCCGGAGCAGGTCTGGCAAGATACTGGCGCCAACGGCGCTATAATCAGCGGGACCGGTGGTGGAAAAAGTAAGATCTTTAGCAAACCAAGTTTCCAAACCGCATCGACGCCCAGCGACTCTGTGAGAGACATTCCGGACGTCTCCTTCGGCGCAAGTCCTGCTTACCCCGGTTTTATGATATACGCCCAACACGGCAACAATCTTCAGTTGGAACAGTGGGGCGGCACCAGCATCGCTGCCCCCATGTGGGCTGGAGTGTCACGGTTGATAGCACAGGCAGGAAACACGCATCCCAAATGGCCGAACCCGCGTTTGGGCAACATGAATTCAATCTTCTACAAGCTCGGCCCGTCGGAAGCGGCTTTGGGATTTCGCGACGTTACGGTCGGGAACAACGCTTTTCAGAACGTCAGTGGATACTCGGCCGTAGCTGGCTACGATTTGGCAACCGGCTGGGGAACGGTTGATATCGCCACGTTTGTAAATAGTTACAAACCATATGTCTGCAATCCTCTATGCCCCACTTCGATGCCATCGCCACCTGTTGCCGATAGCAAACAGCCTGCACATCAACAGGGCAACAGAGTCAAACTGAATGAATGATCTAGAGAACCAGCTACCGCGCATATTTCAGTGCAACCTCCACCGCTTCTATCAACGTGTCATCGTGCCAGTGCTGGAAAATCTGCCGGAACCGGTGCTGAGGGAGGTCGTCGCTGCGAACTCAATTGAGGAGAATCTTGACCTCATGGCGGCCCAAGTCGATGCTCATACACACAACGAAGCGGCCAAAGCATTCGTCTTGGCGCTCGCCGGTCTGTTCGAACGGCAACTACGTCATTGGGCGCTGCATCTCTTCGCGCCACCGAATCCGCGCGAGATTTATGAAGGCGATTTCGCCAAGCTGCTAGACCGGTGTTTTGAAGCCAAGGAACTGAATGGTAGTCGAGACAATGTGCGAAAGGATCTAGTGCAGGCATATCTCGTCGCGAATGTGGTCCGGCACGGCGACGGACGGACGAGCAAGAACTTGCGCGAAATTGCGCCGGAACTCTGGATCTATGACCGTTCTGAATATATCGACATCAATGCGGGACCGTCGCCCCATAGTGAACAAATCCGCATTCGCAGCCATGACGTTCGGCGTTACGTTCATGCCGGTGTACGCTTCTGGGGACGTGTCGATCCGCTACCCATGGCTGTCACTGAGCCTCCTCTCTAGGGAGCAATAATCAGACGGTCCATTCCTAGCCGCGCTCACCTAGATCGATAGTTATGGTGATCGCCGCAGCGATTGGGGCGGAGCGTTCATACAATAGGCCACGCAAATTTGGGTCGGTGAGGTCCTCAAACATTCGGCCTTGCTTGCATCGGAGCACCTCGTCTGCGATGAAGCGCTCAAGTCGCCATCCCAACGTCGAACTGGCATCAGCAGAATCAAGCGGCGAGGTCGCGGTGATATTATCGACAGACGGCGAGCGCCCCTCGTCAAGGTTCCGCAGAATGGCGTGGACGTGTTCAGAGGGCATAACGCGAAAACCGATTTCGTTCGAACACATGGGAAGCCGCCCATTCAACACGGGATAGGTGGTTTGAAACGGGAGGGTCAACGGATTATAAAATCCGTAATAGACAGGAATTCCGCGTAGGTCGAAATACTCATCAATGTGATCGATCTGTCGGTGGCCCGCCTGCGTGGCCTGATAAACAGACGAGGTATCGAAACCGAAAATGCGCTGGCTCGAAATGGGCACTGATTGATCGGTTCGATCGGCAAGCCGGCCAATGCCGATGCGATAATCCGACTCATCGACTGGCACTACCGCTATTTCGTGAGAGTAAAGCCGTTTTGTTTGGAGAAGTGCGACTTTGCGGTCGATTAAGTGCCCACGCCGACGCAACAGAACGAAGAACGCGATATCGGCGATCTCCCAACGTCCATGCATCCATCGCGCACCAAGCCAATGGGATTCCAAGGAAACGCCCACTTGTTCCTGCGCAAAGAATGCAGGTGCCGATGCGGTCAGTTCCATGATCAGAATATGATCCAGCGACTCCTCGTGCATGGAGGGGTGCACCGACATCGTGGTCGAGACTTTCTCATTTGCCGCGCCGAACACCGCGCGCACATAGTCGATTACAATGTCTGGAATTGCATCAAATGGTGATGCCATGGCTCTTCAACCCCTAAAAGCCCCGCCAATTTCGATTTGGCCTGCCTATTCCCGCAGATGAACATACCAAAAGCTCGCTGCAACCGCATGGCCAGCACCAAGATGTGATTTCCCGCCGCCAACGGTCATCGATTTAGACAGCATTTCTTATACTTTACGCCGCTGCCACATGAGCACAGTTCGTTACGTCCAATCTTTCTCGCTCGCGAGCCGACCTCGTGAAGTGCGGCCGGCGCGCGCCGCGGCAACTTTACAAGCACGGCATCCATTTCTGAGTTCGCCTGCCACGGGTCAGTCAGCACCACGGCCAGTCGGATACGAAGGTCGCCTGGACGCAGGACCATTCCATACCATCGTTCGGCTTTCAGGTCGTATTTCTTCAATCGAGCGTGCTGTAAGATTTTGTCTCTTGCAACGTTATCAGGCAGCGAACTGATATGAATCGTCAGACCAGCCCGCTGTCCATTGAAGGGCAGCGAGATATCCTTAGTGTGCCCCTCTCTTACGGCCGCCTTGTTCTGGTTCTCCAAGGCACGCGAAAGACCATTCGCGGAACTGTCCGAGAGCTGCAGCAGCCATATACCCACTTCGGTCAGTTGTGGAATCGACGCGGCTTCGATCTGCTCCACGATCGAACCGATCGGAGTTCCGCGATATCGAGTCAAAACTCCCTTAATCTCACGACTACCGGATGCCCCTTGGCGTCTTACGGCCATCGCTACGTCGATATGGGCCGTGAAATCATCCCCGAGATTCACCATGTCGTATTTGTCATCGAGCCAAAGGTTATTACGGAGGTGATAGGAGAGTGGAATCAATTCGTTGGTGATGACCAACTTATCGTAGGCGCGTGCCCTCAGTTCGAGATAATTCAAGAAATGGAGCGGCGTTTCGAGAAATTCGGCGATTACCTCGAGAGTGAATACATCCGTCACGAGCGGACTACGCACGATCTCCGAGGTCTTAACCTTCAGGAAATGCCGAGCTTGAAACGTCAGCGCAGGGTAGTGATCGGCAAGGACGCACATCGGATATATGAATTCAACAGGCTCCCCAATCTTCAGTTCTTTTCGCGTCGCATCTCGAAATACGAACTCGCCAGTACGCTGTAGTGCGTCTGCACAGAGAAGTGCCTGATCGTACGCATTGGCGACAGCCTTCTTGAAGTCATCTCGCAACGCCAAGTCGTTGCCCTTGCGAGCGTTCAAAGTGAGGCGCTTAGACTTAGCTTGAACGACGATTGCGTGATTGCCGAAGAGGACGAGCGCATCCGCCTCTGCATAACGGTTTTTTCCGCGATAGATATCGACGTTTGTCAGGACGCGGGCGTCTCCGAAGACAGCCCGAAGACACCCGCTTGAATAAGACTCGGTAAACGCACCTCGGTTTTTGGTCTCGATCTCGCGATAGTCATCATCCGCCATCATCCAGAAAAACGGAGATTCATAGAGCGATTCTTGCAGTTGGTAGTGCTGGAGCAAAACGTAAGTGCCATCACCGAGATGCAGAATTGGGCGAACATTCGTTTCGTTGAATTCGCTCAACCCAGCGAAGGGTTCGTTGCGCTCGTTGCTTCCGAAACGAAACGAGGAGAGAACCGCTTCAATGGTGGGGATCTCAACACCCGAGGATGTGGCGATGTCCTCAGTTGTGAAGGCAAACGCCGGAAGGAATGTCCACTGGTCAGGAGTCTGTGTGCGCATTTCCCTACGAAGTAAGGAGAGCCGACGAAGATGAAAATCACCTATGGCTTTCGTCACCGCGAGTGCATCAGCAATTCTGAAACCACGCATCTTTACGAGCCAGCCATCATCGGCCTCGTACTTCAACTGTGTCAGCGCCTCGTATTGGAAATTGTAGGCAGACTCGCCGCCATAAAAGATGGGCTCGCGCATGGCTGCTCCGTCTTGGAACGGATCCCTGCCTGCGGCGAATAGCGCATGCCAGTCCTTTCCGCTAAAGAAAGCCTCAGCCATCATCGAGTGATGAAGCTCTTTCATCAATTCATCGGTGCGTTCGATATAGCTCTGGAATATTCTCGGTGCCGGTATGTCGACCACAATGGGCGATCGAGCCATCAGTCCGATCAGAGTGGAGATTTCACTGCGAAGAAGACTGGAACCCTCATAGTGGGAACCCATGTCTTTCACACCTAACTGGCCGCTGTACTTGATCAGATTATCTCTGAAGCAGAAATACGCTATCGCGTGAATGTATCCTGGGGAGACACACAACGAAGCGAGCTCTGAGAAGACCTCAGCCTCTTTCCGTTCACTAAGTTTTCCCTCACTTGATGTCCCGGTTGAAATATCTCCCATTGGAAACTGCTTTACACCCGCTGCGATATTTAGGCGATACTAGCGTCGAAGGTCCCGCCTCTTCCTCTCTAAATACACCATAATCGCGTCGCCGGCATCACGCACCTCATCAACGTCTAGTTCGCTAGGGATAAGATCAGAGAGACGGAACTGGGCTCGCATGGCGCTGATTCTCCTCGGGAAATAGCGCCAATTGAAACCAGAACATCAGCGAGATTGAGTCAGACCCAAAATTGGACGCCGATAACCCGCCAAGGGCGTCAGATTTGGTCTCTGACTCACTTTTGATGAAATCAAATGCTGGCTGATGTTGGTTTCACACAAGGAATCAACACCATGGGTCATTCGCTCCGACCGTCGACGCTCGTCCCTCGCGGCTTTGTAGTCGACAATACAGCCATCGATGACGAGGTAATGTTGATCGCCGTTCGGCCGGCGAGCAGAGCAAGCCGTTGCCCGATCTGCGGAACAAGCTCGGAGCGAATCCACAGTCGATATCAACGGCGCTTGGCTGACCTGCCCTTGGCGGGAAAGCCCGTTAGGCTTGTCATTGAAGCGCGACGATTCCATTGCGACGCAGTGTTGTGCGGCCGGCGAATCTTTGCCGAGCGCTTCGACGGGGACGTTCTCGCGCCTTCAGCGCGGCGAACTGCCAGGCTCGAGCATATCGTCCATCATCTTGGGCTTGCACTGGGTGGCAGGCCAGCGGCCACCTTTGCCAAGAGGCTGATGCTGCCGGTAAGCAACGATACGCTGCTGCGCGTCGTGCGGCGGCGCGGCAGTCCGCGCTTCGTCCCGCCGACCGTGATCGGGATCGATGACTGGGCGTGGCGACGTAACCAACGCTATGGGACCATCATCTGCGATCTGGAACGGCGCAAAACCATTGCCCTCCTGCCAGATCGGGAGCCGTCGACGGCCCAGGCGTGGCTCTCGGACCAACCTCAGATCAGCATCGTCGCCCGCGACCGCGGTGGTGGTTACGCGACGGCTGCAGCCAAGGCCTTGCCACAGGCGACCCAGGTCGCTGACCGCTGGCATTTGATGGAGAACGCCAGCAGGGCATTCCTCGATGCGGTGCGCAAATCCATGCGCCAGATCCGAACCGCGATCGGATCTGCCACGATCAATCCCGAATTGCTGACTGCCGCCGAGCGCATCCAGTACGAGGGATATCTTCGCCGCGAAGACACCAACGCCGCCATTCTCGACCTGGCCAAGTCGGGAGCCGCAATCAAGGAGATCGTCCGACAAACGGGGTACAGCCGCGGCCTGGTCCGGCGCGTGTTGCGTGGTCAACGCTCTGATGTCTTCCGTGTCCGCGAGAACTCGCTTGAACTCCATCTGCCGTGGCTTGACGCTCAATGGGCGGCCGGACAGCGGAACGGGACAGAGCTGTGGCGGCAGCTCAAGAACCAAGGGTTCCGCGGGTGCGTTCGCGTTGTCACCGAGTGGGCCACACGTCGTCGAAAAGCGGATAAGGTCGACGAGGGCACCTTGAGCCGAGCGCCTTCGGCCAAGACCATCGCGCGTCTTATGACCATAGGTCGTGACGACCTCTCCAAGTCTGAGACCGTGACGGTTGCGACGATTGAGGGCGGCGTGCCGCTGCTCGTTGAGGCACGGGAAGCCATCGCCGCCTTCCAGGCGATGATCCGCAAGAAATCCCTCGCTGATCTCGATCCATGGTTGGAGAGAGCCCGAACGGGTTTGATAGCTTCCTTCGCCAACGGCGTCGTCAAAGACCGTGCAGCCGTCAGCGCCGCGATTACTTCGCCATGGTCGAACGGCCAGACGGAGGGGCAGATCACCAAGCTCAAACTTGTGAAACGCCAGATGTATGGCCGCGGTGTCGCTTTGCCTTTAATTCCGAGATTTTTCGCGTTGCGTGTCGACAGACGCCACTTTTTGCCCTTAAATTCGAGACGACAATCAGCTCCGTTCGATAGCATTTGATGTTGAGGCGCGACGTCGGTTCTCAATCTGGCGACCGATCCGGTCGACGGTTATGAGCAAGCGGTCGTCCTTTTGATCACTCCGGAGCAAGGCGACTGTGGCGAAGTCATCGATACCAGTGGCAAACAACGCTGCTTTGAGTAGCGGACGCTTCTGGACCACTGCAATCGCGGCGAGGCAGAAAAGGCGGATGTCCGGATCGAAGCTCTGCAGTGCCGAAGCAGGATCTCCGCGGACATTCTTTAGCGCCATCGTAAAGGTGACGCTCCGCATTGCCCTTCGGATTTGGCGGATGCTGTTCTGCATTACCGCTTGCTCAAGCAGAGCCGACCCAGTCCGCGCGCGCTGGAGCAATTTTTGAGACGGGACGGCCTTACCCAACTTGGGTAACGTCGGCGTGAGCATCGCCCCACAGATTTCACAGTCGAATGCCCAAGCTCGCCGCCAATGCTTGAGTGCGAGGCTGCGCATCGTACAGTTCGGACAGGCTTGGAATGGAAAAAGCGCGGTCAGCGCAGCTTCGGTATCGTTCAATGCCGGAAAGGTCAGCGATTGGACAAGTTCAGGAGTAACCCTCGCGGCCAAGGCGATCTTTTCGGCTGTACCTGCTTCGAGCCCGAAATCGAGGGAAACCGCATACCGATAATCCAGGCCAACGTGCGCCAGAAGATCGACCAAATCGCAGTAGTTGGCAGTTGCAAGCCGTCTAAGCCAGCCGGAAAGCAACTCGTCTTGGGTAGGCATGACAGTTTTTGGCAGCGGGCGCAGTTTACGGGCCTGCCTGCTCCAGCCGCCGTTGCGCAGGCGCATGACGCGACCAGACGGGAGACCACGTGGCGATCGCGCCATCGGTGATGCATTCTTCGCCCGAGCAGATGGCATCGATGGAAAGATCCTTGACCAAAGAGAAGATGCGCGATGTTACTCCACCGGACAGCGCCAATATCTGCTTGAGGGATTTAATTTTCAGATTGGATTTCTTCGCGAGTGGCATCGCCGCGATAAGGGTCTGGATCATATCCGAGAATTCGGCGTCGTCACGCCAGTTTGGCAAGTGATGCTCATCGAGACGCCGGGCCAGCTGAACATCGCCGCGGATGGCATCGACTGCCTCGCTGACCCCGAAACAGACCAGCGAGGCCTCCAGTTCGTTGCTGAGGTAGCGCAGGACATTGAGGAAACGGCGTTGTTCGCGATGTGTACCCGCCAATAGATTGTGGACTTCGTCGACCATGATCATCCGCAAACCGAGGTCGCGCAGCAGAGCAATGACACGGACCTCGAGAGCGGCGACACTCTGCGCGCGTATGCCCAACGCCGTGACTGGTGCACCGACGGCAGCGAGGATGTGCAGATAGAATCGCCGCTCGTCAGGAGCCGGCGGCGCCTGCAACAGCAGAAGCGGTGTATGGGTTATGCCTGCGATCGCATCATATTCCGGGGCGTATCTGCGCGAGAGATTCCGGGCGATCATCGTCTTGCCGATGCCTGAGGCGCCGTGGACGAGAAGACCTGGCATGCGTGTCTGCCTCGGCGCTTCGAGAAGAAACTGCAATCTGTCCAAGACACTTTCCGCGCGAGGAAATCCGATCCAGATGTCCGATTGAATGAGGGCGATGCGACCGTGTTCACCTGATCCTTCAGCTCTCACCTCACCATCTCTCCACCTTGAACAGCGGCCGCGACGTATCACCCGTGTCCACGGGGCGCAGCCCCTCGGATGATCCATCCGTCTGCACTGCCCCCTTCAATTGATCTTGTCTCTCGCGGGACCGGCGTTCCGCCTTGGTCCGCACGCGGCTCTTATCCGCGATCTGGCGTTGCTGATGAATCAATTGGGCAAGTACTACTTCATTTGATCCCTTTCTGCCCAAAGCCCGGCCCTTCTGCATGGCCTCGCGATATTCCCACAGCGACACCGGCGGGATCTCCAGGTTGCGGTACCGCGCTTCGATACAACGTCCTTCTTCAAGTTCGACCCAGATCGACGAAAGATCGCGGGGATCATACCGCACGATAACATTCCCATCTTTACGACCAACGTGCCCTGCCAAGACATCCGACCAATAGCGTATACCGAATAGATGGATACCGTCTCGCCTAACCTGGCGCTGTTCGCTTGGCAGAAAGCTCACCTTAAACGCATCCATGTCGAAGGGAATATCGCTCGACATCTGCGCGGCCAAAGCCTCCCATTTGGCGACGGGCGTGCAACCGAGGCTCGAGTGAATGCCGTTGTTGTAGCGGCAGATTTCCAGGGCGAACCAGCTATCGAATTCGCTCAGGGTCATTGCCGCTTTGACTTCGGCTTTATAGCTGCCCTTGGCGGCAACGGACGATTGCGTGGTTCCTGGCAATAGATGGACAGCTCCCATCATCATGCCAATCAGCCGCTCGATGTGCCCGCCGAAGTGGGGACTCCCTTGAGGCCTGTAGGCAAGCTCAATTCCCCACTCCAAACAGGCGGCCTGAAACGCCTTGGATCGGAAATCACGGCCGTTGTCTACATGGATGCTGCGCGGTTTACCCTGTGCTGGCCAAGGGGCATTGCAGCCGATATCGGAGAGTAATTCTGCCTTCGGCGCCACCGCCCGGGTAAGGCAAAGTGCCACCGAAAGACGCGAGGGCGCATCGAAGCTGACGTAGTAGCCGTTGACGATCCGCGTTGCGATATCGATCGCAAGCGTCACCCAAGGACGCCCGATTGGTGCGCGTTCAAAACTGTCGACAAGGATGATGTCAGCAAGCGTATGGTCGATCTGAACGACATCCAGAGGTAATTCAGCCCTGTTTTTGCCTGTTACCGGCGCAAACCTTTGACGCGCTACCTTTGCGCCCTCTCTTGCCTTCATGACCTCACGCTCATCCATCGCATCAAGACGTCGCTGAATTGTTCGCCGCGTCGGCGCTTGTAGCCCGAGTTCACCACAGGCCATCCTGATCTCCGACACTACCCGCGACAGGCTCGCTCGTTCCCGTCGCAAGTAGTAGCGACGAAGATACTCTTCAATGAGCGTCTCGATCTCGCTAGATATGACCGTTGCGCCTATACGGCGGCCACGCTTCTTCGGCACCAACGCACTGGTCCGCCCGCCGTCCTCGGCAAGGCGCCGTATCCAACGCCAAACCGTTGCCCTGCTTACGCCCAACTCCCAAACTGCATCATGAATGCCACTCTCCAAACTGCCCTTGCCAGAAAGATAATCCTGAACAAGTGGCCGTAAGACCGCCGCTCTCCGCGCGGTTTCAGCACCGATTGTCCCAGTGTGGTCCCCTTCCCCATCCATAGCAGCCAGCCGCCGGTCCCCTGTGAACCCCATATCAAGTTTAGGGGCAAAATCTCAAATTTAAAGGCAAAATATCAGATTTAGAGACAAAGAAATGCCTTTAATTTCGTTGAAGCTGTTATCTCGCCTTTAAGAGCAAAGCGACAGCGGCGGTTCGCTCAACCATCACGATATAGCGGAAACACTAGCCGATGCCGGCTTCCTGGTAGTGGCGCTCAATCATCCCGGCGACAATTTTTCCGATTTCAGCCGGTCGGGCGATATCTCGATCATGTTTCAGCGGCCGCGAGACATCAAGCGACTGATCGATTTCCTACTTTCCGGCTGGTCGCAGGCAGAAAAGATCGATCCAGATCGCATCGGCTTCTTCGGATTTTCGCGCGGCGGCTATACTGGCCTGGTCCTTGCGGGCGCTGTACCGGATTTTCATGATCCTACAGTGCCATGCCCTGAGCCAGCTCCCATCTGCGGCGAGATCCGCCGTAACGAAATACCGGCCGAACCGCTTGCCCGGGATCCGCGCATAAAAGCCCTCGTGCTTGCCGATCCGCTGAGCTTCTTTTCGACGAAGGAGAGCCTGAAGGCAGTTGACGTTCCGATCCAACTCTGGGGCTCGGAACATGGCGGTGACGGCGTGCTGCCTGACAATGTCGCCGCGCTGGTTGCCAATCTGCCAAGGAAGCCAGATTTCCATGTCGTGCCTGGTTCGGGCCACCTCGCCTTCCTCGCGCCATGCCCGCCCGATTTCACCAAATCGCAGCGGGAAATCTGCGCGGATCAGGCGGGGTTTGACCGCGCCGCGTTTCACAAGATGTTCGATACGGACGTTCTCGAATTCTTCCGCCAGAATCTTCGTTCCACGGATGAGAACTAAAGGCGCTCTTGATGGGACTTGAACCGACGATCGCTCATACGAGATCGCCAAGCACCTGAAATCCATGATAACGCATGGGTAGGATATGTCTGATGGCGAGATACAAAAAGGCTGCCCGACGACAACCTATCGGTAGCGATCGATCGTGCTCAAGCGGCCGTTGAGGGATAGAAATTGATCGTGGCAAACCTGATTGCCGGTGTGGCAAATTTCCAGGGTGTGCCAGAACATAGGCAGCTCACCGATACTCATCTCCTGCTGAAGGAGATGCTGGAGCTGGACCTGAGGGCGATGGAAGCTGAATGGCGGCGACGTCATAGCTTCGACATCGACGAACTCAACCAGCATCGCCCTTCACAAACGATCGCGCGGTTTGCTTCCGGTTCCAGCTTCGACGCCTCGCACATGAGGCCGAGTACAGTGAGCCCTATGCAGCAACTGCCCTGATAGAAATCCGTCAGCCCGTCGATCGGATGAACCATCGTCAACACACCTTGTTACGGCGATTGCATGTAGGCACCTTGGCGCTCGAGCTGAAGATCATTTTTCTATCCTTCGACAACCAGCCGTCCTCTTCCGGTCAATCTACATGAATGGGTGCAGCGTCCGAGATGCGACCTCAGATACTGTTAATTAGACCGCCGTCGATGCGTATCACTGAGCCCGTAATGTAGGAGGCCAAAGGACTTGCGAGGAACGTGACCGTATCACCATACTCCTTCGGATGACCGTATCGCCCGACGGGAATGGAGCCGGTGCTTTCTGCGGTCACTTCCGCTACCGGCCTGTTTTCCCGTTTAGCCTTCTGCTCATCTAGGAAGACGATGCGACCTGTAGCAATGCGGCCCGGCAGAACAATATTCGATGTGATGCCGTCGCGGCCGATCTCCCGAGCAAGGGTTTTCGACCAGCCAACAAGTGCAAGCCGAAGGCTGTTGGATATCCCAAGGTTGGGAATGGGAGCGACGACGCCTGACGATGTCGAGGTAATAATCCTGCCCCATTGCCGTTGACGCATGTTCGGCAGAACGGCATCCGTGACCGCAATGACCGACCGGACCATCATGTCGAAGTATTTCGACCAGTCCGCCGGCGACTGACCAGCGGCCGGTGTCGGCGGTGGTCCGCCTGTATTGTTGACCAAGATATCAACAGGACCGAACAACGTCCTGATCTGTTCGAGATTCTGCTCGATGAGGGACAGGTCTGCGATATCCCAAGTAAGAGTGATGGCGCGACCACCTTCAGCGATGATTGCGTCCACAGTGGACTTCGCACTTTTCTCGTCGATATCGGCCGCCACAACGGAAACGCCCTCCGCAGCTAGCGATTTTGCAATCGCACCACCAAGGCCACCGCCTGCGCCGAATACTAGTGCCGTCTTTTGGTTTAGCTGTAGATCCAAGTCTTCCTCCCGTGTTTCGGCCCATTATGGCAACACAATCACTCGAGGAAACCTCCGTTTTTTCCCTTTCAAACAATAGAAAAACTTTGTTGGAGTCGCTCTATGGAACCCGAAGGTCTGATCGTCGGTAAACGCTTCACCGAGTTTGTGACGATGAAAAAGCGCGGCGATCGTCAACGGATTTGGCGAGGTGAAATTCATAAAATCTGAGGTTTGAACGAACAAAGAGCGAGGTTTTGTTTTCAGCCGTGGCGCCCTAAACTTGCTTCGTCCTTGGGATTCACCCGTCCTGAGGAATTGGGATCGTGTGCAGTGTCGGCCGCATACACCACGCTCTAGGAGGAGCCAGCAATGCATACCGGCTGATGATCGCTCCGCGAATTCAGAGCAACGGCTGACTCAACAACGCGCAGCATAGGTTATGAAAACCAAGCTGTTCGCGGCACACCACAAACATCTTCACCTAATGCTCCCGCACCGATGCTGCGGCGGAGGAAGCTTGATGTCGTCTTATAATGTCTATTCGGCCAGCCCTGTTTTCGAGATGGCGCGCCGGCAGTTCGATCAAGTAGCGGATCACCTCGAAATTCGGTTGGACGAACGCGAACGCGTTTTTATGCCGAAGCGTGTCCTCGCTGTTTCGTGCCCGATCCATAGAGATGACGGCTCTGTAGCGGTGTTTCAGGGGTTCAGGGTTCAACATCATCTCACCCTGGGTCCAACCAAGGGCGGCACCCGCTTTGCGCCCAATCTTGAGGTTGGCGAGGTGGCAGCACTGGCCATCTGGATGAGCTGGAAATGCGGCTTGGTAGGCTTGCCGTACGGAGGTGGAAAAGGTGGGATCGCCGTTGATCCAAGGCTGCTTTCCCCAAGAGAGCTGGAATCCCTCTCGCGTAGATATATGCAGGAGATGATCCCCTTTATCGGCCCGCATGTCGACGTAATGGCTCCCGATATCGGGACCAACGAGAAAGTCATGGCCTGGTTCATGGACACCTATTCCATGTACCTGGGTCGAACGGTGAGCGAGGTTGTCACTGGGAAGCCAGTTTCTGCCGGCGGGACTGCTGGACGTCGCGAGGCGACAGGACGAGGGGTCAGCTATCTCATCGCTCGAGCTTGTGAAATGACCGGTGTCAATATTTCTGGCGCAACGGTGATCGTTCAGGGTTTTGGCAATGTCGGCTCAGTGGCGGCCGCCTCTCTCAAGGAACGAGGCGCCAGAATCATCGGAGTGAGTGACGATAGAGCCGCCCTTTTTGACGAGCGCGGCCTCGATATCGAAGATCTAGTCGCCTATCAGGCTCGCCGCGGGAGTCTGGCCGGTTACGAGAACGCGTCTTCCATTGCCCCGGACGATCTCCTCGTTCAGCCATGCGATATCTTAGTTCCAGCAGCCGTCGAGCGGGTTATCGACGCGCACAATGCCGGCAAGCTCAGGTGCAGAATACTTGCAGAAGGAGCAAATGGTCCAACCACGCCGGAAGCTGATCGTATCCTACGCGATCGGGGCGACGACATCTTCGTCATACCAGACATTCTGTGCAATTCGGGTGGTGTTATTGTTAGCTACTTCGAGTGGGTCCAGGGAATCCAGCAACTGTTCTGGGATGAAACGGAGGTCATGGATCGGTTGTATCGAACTCTCGAGCGCTCCTTCCAAGCCGTCATCGCCAAGGCGAGGGCCGAGCAGCTCTCGCATCGAGACGCTGCCTTGACAATCGGTGTGACAAGAGTCCTCGAGGCGAAACGCATGCGGGGTCTGTTCCCTTGAACAGCTCCTTACAGCGAAGCGCCGAAAGAAGGGAAAGCAGCGATCGGCCGATTTCCCAAGATATAGGTATCCGCCTGATCGTGGCTTTTCATGTTCTAGTATTTGCGCTGGTTCAGATCTTGGTTTCGACGCTCAATTTGTACCAGATCCTCTAACGGTTCGTCTTCGGCACATTTGCGAGGAGCCAACCCATCCGAACAGTCTTTCGGCAGGCCCGCGACCGTAGCTTCATCGATACCCAGCCAGTGCTACGACGTTGGGTACTCGAGCCATTATCCCCTTAACCTTTTCCACTTGGAGCAGCTCTTGACCGATTATGTGATAACTCCACCTGCGATAGCAAGCCTTCCCGTTAAAGGATCTGACGCCCGCTTCCCGGTGCGGCGAATATTCTGTGTCGGCCGGAACTATGCGGATCACGCAAGGGAAATGGGTCATGATCCGAGCCGTGAGCCACCGTTCTTCTTTGACAAGCCCGCGGATGCGCTGATCGAACATGGCGCCGATATCTTTTATCCCAGCAACACGAACCAATTGGAGCACGAAGCCGAACTCGTAATTGCTCTGGGGAGCGGCGGTCACGGCGTTACGCCCGATCGCGCGCTCGAACTCGTCTGGGGCTACGCCATCGGCAACGACCTCACGCGACGCGATCTTCAGACGGAGGCAAAGAAGCTCGGTCGGCCGTGGACTATGGCAAAGGGATTCGATGGCTCCGCCGTATGCGGCCCAATCCATCCTGTTGCGACAGTCGGGCATCTTGATCGCGGCGCCATCGCTCTGAGTGTCAATGGCGCTCCGCGGCAGAAGGGTGATCTATCGCAGATGATCTGGAGCGTTCCTGAAACCATAGCCACTCTCTCCACCCTGGTCGAACTGAAGGCGGGAGACTTGATCTACTCGGGGACACCTTCGGGCGTCGGGCGCCTGGTGCCCGGTGATGTTGTGCAAGTAACGATTGAGGGACTTGGGACAATCACCAATCGCGTCATTCCAGGCTAAGGTTCAAAGATTGACGGCAGCTCCGTGCTTGCAGGGCACGGAGCTCACGGCGAACAACTATGACTTTCCTATTTTCTACCTGGCTTGATGCCTTGGTGGCCGGCGCGTTGCCGTCCGTTGCCTGACATTGCATTTCAGCAAATGCAGCCGAATGGCGATGCAACCCAACCTACATTAGGTGGGACTGCATACCGGCTGCCCTACTGCACCCAGGGCTCGGGAGAGATCTCGCCAGCCCCAGTCATCGGCTCGTAAAAAGTGCCGGGCCAAGCCTACACAAGCTTCCCGCAGGCGCCGGCTATTCTCTCCATTGCCTCTTCCAATCGCGCAGTCGCGGTCGCAAACGAGATTCGGAAATATGGCCCCAGGCCGAACGCTGATCCCGGCACAACAGCTACCCCCGCTTCTTCAAGAAGAAATGTCGCAAAGTCTTTATCGGATTCGAGCATTCGCCCGTCCGGACGGCGCCGGCCAACTAGGTTTCCACACGACGGAAATAGATAAAACGCACCGTCTGGAGTGCGGCAGTTCAAACCGTCGATCGCATTCAACGCTGATAAGCACAAATCTCGGCGGGCCTGAAAAATTGCGTTGCGTTCAACGAGAAAATCCAGCGGTCCAGTTAGCGCCGCAATAGCTGCAGCTTGACTGATTGACGACGGATTGGTCGTGCTTTGCGACTGAATGGTAGCAATAGCCTTGATCAGCCACGCCGGTCCCCCCGCAAATCCGATCCGCCATCCTGTCATCGAATAGGCCTTGCTAACACCGTTGCACGTCAGCGTCCGGTTTTTTAATCGAGGTTCAACGGATGCGATCGTGGCAAACGGCCAGCCATCATATCGAATATGTTCATACATATCGTCCGTCAGCACAAGGATCTTCGGGTGCGCAAGCAAAACGTCAGCAAGCGCCTTCAACTCAGCGGCGGAATACCCCGACCCGGTTGGATTGGAAGGTGAATTAAGCACGAGCCATTTTGTGCGGGGCGAAATCGCGTGACGCAATTCAGCGGGCGTAACTTTGAAACCATTGGCTTCCGGACAGGTGATCGGAACGGGCCGTCCCCCAGCAAGCAAGACCATGTCCGGATAGCTGACCCAGTAAGGAGCGGGTATGATAACTTCGTCACCCGGATTTAGCGTGGCAGCAAAAGCATTGTAGATAACCTGCTTGCCACCCGTGCCGACCGTGATTTCGTTCGGTTCATAAGTTAAGTTGTTGTCACGCGTGAACTTGGCGACAACAGCGTCCTTCAACTCCGGTGTCCCATCGACATCCGTATAGCGGGTTTCCCCGGCATCAATCGCGCGCTTCGCAGCTTCGCGGATATGCAGCGGGGTGTCGAAGTCCGGCTCGCCTTGCGAGAGACCGATAATGTCCTTTCCAGCTCTGCGCAATTCATTCGCTAGTCGTGTGATGGCGATGGTCGGAGATGGCCCCACGACCGAAAGGGTTTGCGATAGCCGAGCGTCGCCGGTTTCTTTATCGAACTGTGCCATTTGCTTCCACTCAATCGGTTCGGAACGGCCTAGACTAGCGCGACAAAAAATTCGCATAACCTATCGTTCAGATTGTCAAAGTTTAGTTTTCCTTAATCCATGGCTCCATCCAGAATCCCAGCCGCCACATGAGGGCGGCCGGCGCTGCACGACTTCATGGAAGATCAGTGTGAGATGTTTCCTTGAGCGTAAGCACTGTCACCATGGCGATCGCAGCCCCTGCCGCCAGTAACAGGCCGGGTATCAGCTTGAAGGCAGTGAGCGAAATGAGCCAGGTCGATAGATAGGGCGTGAATCCGCCGCCAATGATGGCGGCAAGATTGATGGAGATCGCCATGGCGGTATAGCGAACGGCCGTGGGAAATTGCTCGGAATATGTGGGATAGCCGACGGCTTGAATGACCGGCATCGGCAACGTGGATATGAAGAACGCAACAGCCGCCAGCAGAAGGTTGTTCTGCGCCATGAAGGCCATCGCGGGGATCACCAGCACAAGGTAGCCGGCGAAGCCGATAACCAATACCCTCTTTCTACCGATCTGATCTGAGAGGCCGCCCCAAAATGGCATCATGAACGCCAAGAGAACGCTGACGACAGCCATGATCCAGTAGACCACGGTCTTATCGTAGCCCAGATTTGCAGTCAGGTGGACGTTCATGAAGATCAGACCGACCCAATATCCAATATTTTGGGCGCCTGCGATCAAGATCACTTTTATGATCGATGCAGGATGCTCTGCAACCACCCGCGTGATCGACGCCCTCTTCGGCTTCGCTTTTGAGATGAACTGCTTGAATGCGGGGGTTTCTTCAACATTGTGCCGAAGCAATGCAGACAGGATCACAAGCGGGACTGCGAAAAGAAAGGGGATACGCCAACCCCAGACGAGCATGAGTTCTTGACCGACGAAATGCGTCGCCAACCCGCAGACCATCGCAGCCAGTGCGCCACCCAGAGCGATGCCAACAGGCGTGGCCGAACCGTAGAATCCCCGGCGCCCGGTTGGAGCCGATTCAGCAATAAAGGCCGCCGCACCAACCACCTCGCCACCGGCAAAAAAGCCTTGCGCCAGGCGAAGCAAGACGAGGAGCAAGGGAGCGATATAGCCTGCCGTCGCTGTCGTCGGCAGAATACCGATCCCGGCGGTGGCCATGCCCATCCCGACTACGGTCACGATCAGTACACCCCGCCTACCAACTCGATCCCCCAACATTCCCAATATCAAGCCACCGGCCGGCCGGACAAGAAATGCACTCCCGAAGACGGCGAAAGTCGAGAGAAGCGCTGCCGTCTGATCGCCGCTCGGAAAAAAGATCTGCGAGAGAAAAACAGCCATGTAGCCGTAGATCCCGAATTCATAGTACTCGATTGCACTGCCAGCCGCGGCGGCCAATGCCGCGCGCTGCGCTGTCATTTCGTTCGCTCGCTTTGCATGGATGGCTGCACTTCCGGATATTTCGTCTACTGACATCGGCTGCTCCTCACTAGTGGCTGAAAAAGGGAGTCGGTTGCCACCGTCTTGATTGTTCGTTCCCCACGAAGATCGTCATCAGTTCGGCCGAGAGTGCCTGGTAGCCTTGGGATGCATCCGAAAAAGACCGCGGCTGACCGAGCCACGGCGCCGCGCGTCCCACAAGATCGCAGCTTGATGACGTGCCTCCTCCTAAAAGGCTGTCGCAGGTTGACACGGGCATTTATTCATTAAAAGATATGGTTCCCTGCCTTCGAAGTTCAGAAAGGCTTAACGTTGGAAACACGGTTCTTACGAACGTTCCTGACTGTCGTCGAAACGAGTTCGATCGCTGCGGCCGCAAGAAAAGAGAACCTTACATCCTCGGCCGTCGTTCAGAGGCTGCGTGCCCTCGAGGAGGAAATCGGTTCTCCTTTAGTACAGCGAGCCGGGCATTCTATGAGGCCTACTGAAGCTGGGCTCTCGATTCTTGAGCGGGCTCGTCTGATCGTGGCCTCCGCTGATGATTTACGAGACATAGCCAGTCTCGATCAAGAAGCTGGCACGCTGAGAATCGGGGTCATTCATTCGATGATTACCGGGCTGCTGCCCGAAATTCTGAGCGCCATGAAATCCACGCGACCAGGCATCGATGTGTATGTTCAGCCCGGACAATCTTCGGAGCTTCACGAATGCGTGGCGAAGGAAACACTGGACGCTGCAATCATTGTCGAGCCACCATATGCAATATCTAAAGCCATTGAGTTTGCAGAACTGAGGCGCGATCCAATGATTTTGCTCTGCAGCGCAATCGAGCTTGAAGACGACCCCCTCACCATCCTCAAGACCAGACCCTTCATTCGGTATGATAGAAAGCATTGGGGCGGTCGCGTAGGCGATAACTACCTCAAGAAGATCAAGGTCAATCCTGTGGAGCGATACGAATTGGACTCCTTGGAGGGAATTGCGGCGCTCGTAGATCGCGGCCTGGGTGTTTCGGTCGTGCCAGATTGGCTCCCGCCATGGCCTGCGGGTCTTCAGCTGCGAAAGATCGCGCTCGCCGGGGCAACCAGTCGAAAAGTTGGACTTCTGTATCAGCGGTTGTCAACTCGCCACCGCCTTCTCTCAGCCTTCCTGGAAGAAGCCAGGAGCGCGATATCGCGCAAGGAAGCAACGCTGCAATCTTAGCTTTCAACCAATAGGTCACATCCTGCTTTAGCTTTCGATCCAGCGGGCTTCGAACACAATTCTCGTTCAAGCGACGGGAAAAGGTTGCGCCTGCCGCACAATGCTCAGAAAATCTTAATTTCGAACATTCAATTCCGCGAGTTCTCTTAATTCTGCCAACGTGCCACCTTCGTGCGGCGACACCTCGCGCTCGCACGCCAAATGAAGTGCATCCGTGTCGATCACTCGAGATCTCGAGCGTCTGTCTAATTTGAAGAGGTTAGAAATGGCAACCGATAATGAAATCAAGAGCATATTGAGCGGAGTGACAACAGCGACCCTCACGACAATATTGCTCAAGAAGGGACTCCGGAATGTCTGGATTCGAGGCGCCATGCCGATAAGGCCCGGCCAACGCAGAATTGTCGGGCGCGCCTTTACCTTACGTTTCGTTCCAGCGCGCGAGGATCTTGCGACCCCTGAATCGTGGTCTTCGCCAAAGTCCACACGAGCTGCCATCGAAGCAATGCCAGATGGCTGCATCGCGGTTGTCGACGCAATGGGAGTAAAGGATGCGGGTATTTTTGGCGACATCCTTTGCGCCCGTATGGTGAAGCGCAATGTCGCGGCTTTGGTGACTGATGGCGTGGTTCGCGATCTTGAGGGCGTACTGGGCACCGGTCTGCCGGTATGGGCGACGGGCGCCTCGGCACCCCCATCGGTCGCGGGCCTGACTTTTGTAGATTGGGAGCAACCGATCGGTTGCGGAGGCGTAGCAATTTTTCCGGGTGACGTCCTAGTCGTTGACAGCGATGGCGCCGTCGTCGTGCCCGCTGCATTGGTCGATGATATTATCGAGTTGGCGCCGGAACAGGAGCGTCTCGAAGGCTGGATCATGGAACAAGTGAATTCGGGCGCAGCGCTGCCGGGCCTTTATCCCGCGAACGCCGAGAACAAGGCCCGATACGAACAATGGAAGCAGGATAGCAACTAAGAAGCGTCTCGAGTCCAGCGTGCTGCAGGGTGAACGCCCGTCGAATTCTTCGCCCCTCGACATTTGGCATGATATAACGAAGCTGCGGCAACCCGGTTGCCGCGGCTTTGTCGTAAGGAGAGGCGATGGATACTCGTTTCATAGAGAGCTTTTTGGCAGTTGTCGAAACCGGCTCCATTGCCGCAGCCTCGAGACGATTGAATCTGACGCAAGCTGCATTGGCGCAACGATTGAAAGCCTTGGAACGGGATATTGGCGTTCCATTGGTCTCCCGCGTTGGTCAAACCGTCAAACCTACGTCAGCCGGACTTTCGATTATCGAGCGCTCTCAAAGTCTGCTGGCCACTGTTCGACAGATCCGCTCGATTGCCATGGAAGACGCAAATATCGGTGAACTGCGATTGGGTGCGATATCAGCCGCAATGATTGGTATTATTCCATCTGCACTCGAAGATTTTTGCGGATCCTTGCCGCGCGTTGGGGTGCATCTGACGCCTGGCGTTTCGGAGGCGCTTTACCAGCAGGTCGTCGATGGTGACCTTGATGCAGCGATCATCATCAGACCTCGTCATTTTACAATCCCCAAAACGTGCGACTGGCAGCTTCTGTTGGAAGAAGAGTTTGTCGTACTCAAATCGCTCTCGCTTAGCTCCGAGGATACTGTCGAACTGCTGCGCGAACACCCGTTTATCCGCTACGATCGCCGCCATTGGGATGGCCAGATCGCTGACCGATATCTCATTGAACTTGGCGTCCAGCCACAGGAACGATTTGAGATGGATGGAATAGACGCCATCGCTGCGCTTGTGGAAAAAGGGCTTGGTGTCTCCCTCGTTCCCGATTCCTACCCCTTGCGGTCCATGAACTACCGTGTTGCCAAAGCAACTCTTGGCAGCGGCGCGCCATACCGCGAGATCATATTCCTGTCGAACCGTTCTTCACCTAACTCTCGGTTCCTGGAAATCTTTTTTCAATGCGTGAGTTCAAGCATCGCAAACTCCGGCCGAAACGACCATCAAGATGCAGATAAGCCATTGGAGCACATCTAGCATTTGTCGAACTCGGCGGCGGCTTGCTGGGATCAATTGATGTGCAGGCACGATCTGTGCCGCCATCATGTCTCAGTGGCAATGCCGATTTTCGAGCTCGGAGGCCATTTTCGAGGGCCGTCCCCGACAACCGCAATCATCAATTACATTTCAATTGAGATCAGAGGGGAGTTGGCGCTCACATTTGCCCCGGATTTACAGAAAATCTTGCAAACACGCCCGGAGATTTGCGCGCGAATGGTCACTTCCATCTTCATCGCCTCAACGATAGCGACTGCCTGGCCAGCGCCGACGGTATCACCAACGGCAACACCGATTTCGCGGACAACGCCAGGCATTGGCGCCAAGACGAGCCCCTCACTTTCGTTCTTTCCGTGATGTGGCATCAATGCCAGCATTTCCGCTGCAAATGGCGAAAGCACCCTGGCCATTAAACACCGGCCCCTATGGTAGACCGCGATCGCCTCGGCGGAAATGCGAACCTGGCACGCCAGGTCAATATCGTTGATCACACCCACGAACGTCGGCTCGGAAGGCAGCCAGGCAGTCGACAAATCGAACTGTTCTCCCTCCGCAAATATAATCAGGTTCCCGTCGCCCTCACCGCGCACCGCTACCGATATTTTAACTTCCTGGTCGGCATCGGCGTTGTCAAGAATCAGCACATACCTACGCTCAGTATCCGTGCCGAACCCATCGACATTCTCTCGCACCTGTTCCAGCCGATGATGAACCGATGCGCAAATTGCCGCCATCAATTTGCGATGATCACCCTCTGGCATTTTTGGTTTGGCGGTCGCCCCATATTCTTCCGAGATAAGGGACGTGGAAAGGTGACCGTCAAGCCAACGTGGCAAGGTCATCAGGGATGAAAGGAAGGAGAGATTCGTCTGAATTCCATCGATCGCGAAGCTGTCCAACGCCATGATTTGAGCCTCCATCGCCGCGTCGCGTGTCGACGCATGCGTTATTAGCTTGGCGATCATCGGATCGTAGTAGACCGTTACCGAACTGCCCTCCTCCACGCCGACATCCACTCGAACGGTGGCGTCCGCGTAAGCGCTTACCGGGGGCCGAAACAGAGACAATCGACCGGTCGAGGGAACAAATCCTTGTGCTGGATCTTCGGCGTACACGCGAGCCTCGACAGCCCAGCCCTGAAGCCGAACGTCTTTCTGCTTCAACTGGAGTCGCTGGCCGGCTGCTATGCGGATCATTTTCTCAACCAGGTCGAGGCCAGTGACGAATTCGGTCACGGGGTGTTCGACCTGCAGTCTCGTATTCATCTCAAGAAAATAGAAGGATTTGTCCTGTCCCACGACGAATTCGACGGTGCCAGCCGAATCGTATCCGACTGCTTTGGCCAAGGCGACCGCCTGAGCGCCCATGATTTGGCGCGTTTCCTCGTCCAGCAACGGCGAGGGTGCTTCTTCAAGAACCTTCTGATTCCTGCGTTGCACGGAACACTCTCGCTCGCCAAGATGGATCACGTTGCCATGCTTGTCGCCAAGCACCTGGATCTCGATGTGACGAGGCTCGCGGATAAATTTCTCTACGAAGACGCGATCATCGCCGAAAGACGACGCCGCTTCGGATCTGGCTCGATTAAAACCTTCCCGAGCTTCGTCCTCGTTATAGGCGATCCGCATCCCTTTTCCGCCCCCGCCCGCGGAAGCCTTGATCATCACCGGATATCCGATGGATTCAGCAATCTCGACCGCGTGATCCGCCGTTTCGATCGCGTCGGGATAGCCGGGGACCGTCGAGACGCCGGCGGCGGACGCGGCCTTCTTGGATAGAATCTTGTCGCCCATGGCGCGGATAGCCCGGGGATTCGGTCCGATGAACACGATGCCTTCCCTCAATAGAGCCTCCGCAAACGCCACTTGTTCGGAGAGAAACCCGTAGCCGGGATGGACCGCTTCCGCCCCCGTTGACTTGCATGCAGCGACAATTCTCTCAATTGCGAGGTAGGATTTGGACGCTTCCGAAGGGCCAATATGAACCGCTTCATCAGCCATGCGCACATGTATGGCATTGCGATCGGCGTCGGAATACACTGCCACCGTTGCAATGTTCATGCGCTTTGCCGTGCGGATGATCCGACACGCGATTTCGCCGCGATTTGCGATCAGAATCTTCTTGAACACCGCGTTCCTACTTTCCGGCTGTTGTCATCGCTCGCAACGCTTCGATAACATTTGCTCTGGTTTGACTTGGGGTGATGAGATCAAATCGGTCGTGACAAGAATTGCCGACGCTGGCCTGAGCCGGGTTGAACTCCGCGACCGCACGTGGCCAACAGAAGCGCCGGCCATCCGCAAAAAAAGACGACCACATGGCCAAAGCAGAGAATGGTGATGGTGTGCCAGTGGCAACGAATATTCCCGGGAAAGCGGCCTGCGATACGACTGAGAGAAGCCTCGCATATGCCGACAGAGATCTGGCATGCGCGTCGAATTTACCGGCTCGCAAGCCCGGCGTGTCCCAAAACCAGACCATCGGAACATTGTGCCGGTCGCAAAGGGCGATGAAGTCTCCGGCCTTGTTCATCTCCTCGGCTCCCGCCAAGCCTGCATTCACCAGCGGCTGGCTGGCGACAACGCCACATGGCCGACCGCCCAATCGAATGAGTGTTGTGAGGAGGCCACATGTCTGCGATGGCCTCAGCTCAAACGCGTCACCATGATCTGCGACGCTCCTGATAACCTCGCGCATATCATAGCGCGCACCGGCCTCAATGCCATCGAGGCCTGGCGAAAGCCGATCTTCGGGATCGGGAAAGCGCCGTTTTCCATGATCCGATAGCATTGAAACGAGCCGGCGCAAGGCAAGAATACCGGACACTTCGTCTTCATAGTGAGAACTGGTGACCTCCTCGGCACGCGACAGGTCCGAAAATGCAACGATCTCGTTCGAAATTCGACGCGTCAGGCGGGGGCCAATAAGCGATACGCCAGCATCAACACCCGCAGTCAGAACGATATCCGACAGTGAAACCGATACGGCGTCCACACCGAGGCACTGGCCGAACACAATTGCAATCTCAAGGTTTTCAGCTCGATTGCGATGACCAGCCATCAAGGCCAATGCCTCGACAGCTTCACCTTCGCAAGAGGAATTCGCGACCGTGTCGTCGTAAAGACCGATCAAAGGCAACCGCCTCTGTCGTGCCATGTCGCGGAGACGGCATAGAGCTCGGACTTCGACCCGCCCGACAGTACCGCCAGCGAGGTCGGGACTTCTCGCAAACGCCAGGGCGCGCTGCCCGTAGATCTCCCCTTCGGCGGTGACAACACCTCCGTGCTCGGAGCCCTTATATGCGGTCTCGTCAAAAAGCAGCGAAAGCCGTTCCGGCATCGTTAGCCGTCCGCTCGCGTGTGGGCTCTCCCCGCTATCGTTCTGTTCGGGTGTCGAGGCGACCACCCCGTCTGTCCAATCGATCGCAGCAACAAACTCGGTCGGAAATTCCGTTCTGACAAAGGCTTCAATCTCAACTGGGGCTGCGAGTTCGTTCTCCAAGGAGGCACGCGCTTGTAGAGCCTCGTCAAGGGAAACCGATACGAAATTGATCGTGTTACCCGGACGTATCTGTGCCAGCGCGCCGAGGTCGGCGCCGATCACTGTAGCGATCTTCGGATATCCGCCGGTTGATTGGCTATCGGCCATAAGCACAATCGGCAATCCGTTGCCCGGAACCTGAATCGACCCCATGACCACGCCGTCCGATACAATGTCATACCCTTGGTTATGGCGCAGGTGCGGACCATCGACAAAGACTGCCATCCGGTCGCTACGTGCACTCACCTCCCAAGGCCCATCAAGAAACGCCCGATACTGGTCGTCGTCAAAATAGTTGCGCTGTGGTCCGGGAATGACTCTGATCGTCTGTTCCGCCCTTGCCAGCCAAGGCGCAATCAACCGTCCCTCGGGACCACAAAAGGACTTCGTGCCCGTTACTTCGATTCTATCGCCGCCCGCGAGACAACGCCCGTTGATGCCTCCGAAGCCGCTGCGTGTATGCGTGGCCTGCGAACCCAACACGCGCGGTACTTCAAACTTGGCGGCAATGGCCACGTAACACCACGATCCTGTCTCGCCCGCCGCGATCCTGAGCCTCTCACCAGTCCTCAATGTGAGACGGCATGGCGTCGCAACGAGTTTACCGTCGCGCGTGACGACGAACCCCCCACCGACCACGGCAACATCGACCGCAGCGGACAAGCTCGAAATTTCTAACCCACCAAGGGAAACTTCTATGGCGGTTGCGTCTCGATCATTCCCCACGGCAATGTTGGCAAGCGCGTGGGCGAGCGCGTCCATCGGTCCGGCATGCGTCACACCGAATCTCAGATAGCCACGCCTACCCCCATCCTGAAGCGACACACCGGGTCCGGCGGAATGGATGAGAACAGTGGTCATCGCTTTTCCTCGATGTCTTCGATTTCACCGAAATTGATTTCACCCGAAGCGATGCGCCCCTCAAATTCCATGAATTCATCTGGACCGACCGGCTTGAAGCGCACGCTGTCGCCCGGCCGGAGCAGAAACGGATCGGCGCGGCTCGGATCATAAAGTTTTATCGGGGTGCGCCCAAGCACATACCAACCAGTTGGCATGGCAAACGAAGCAATCGACGCGAGGCCGCCGCCAATCATAACGGCACCTGTCGCGTGGGGCGGACGCGGCTTTTCCCGACGTGGGATTTGAAGGCTTTTCGCAAGACCTCCCAGATAGCAATAGGCAGGTGCGAAACCGTACATATAAATTCTGTATTCGGTCGCAGAGTGTACCAAAGCGACTTGATTGCGGGAAAGGCGGGTCACCTCGGCGACCTCATCAACGTCTTCGCCGAAGGATTGCTCATAACAGCAGGGGAGAAGCCATCTCTTGCCCGAAATCGGTCGCTCAGCTTTCTCGAAAGCAGATACGATTTCCAAGATCGCGACTTGCAGGGCCTGGCGGGACAATATCAGGGGATCGTAGTGAACCATCAGCGATCTATAAGTCGGCACGAGTTCTCGAATACCCGTTATCGGCAGCGCCGACAATTTCTCGTCGAGAGCAAGAACCCAACCGTTGATCGCAGGATCGACAGTGGTCCCGAATTCAACCACGAGCGCGGCTTCTCCAGCGTCATAAAAACGCGGAAGCGGTGGGGAAGGACTAGTCATGACGAGAACGATTCCAAAGTAACGCCGGCGCCTTGCATCACGGCTCTGACCCTCTTTGCGAGTTCCACGGCGTGGGGGCTGTCGCCGTGGACGCAAATCGAATCGATCGGGGTTACGAGTGCTTCCCCCGCGTCAGTAACGATCGCGCCGCGCTCAACCATCTCGAGTGCGCGGCGCGCAGCGAAATCGATGTCTTCTATCAGCGCGCCGGGATGGCCTCGCGGAATAAGTTGTCCGCGTTGGTCATATCCGCGGTCTGCATAGATCTCCTGATAGACCTGCAGCCCTGCCGCGTCTCCGGCTCGTACCTGTTCCGTCAAGGCGGTCGCAAGCAAGGCGAGAGCGGGATCGACCGCGCGCACTGCCCTTGCGATGGCATCCGCCACGGAGCGTTCCTCCGCGGCAATGTTTGCCAGTGCTCCATGGGTCTTGACGTAGGACAATCGTTTTCCAGTAAGCGCCGCGATACCGGCTGCGGCGCCGATTTGATAGGCAATCAGCCGTTCCACTTCTCCGGTCGAGAATGGGATCCTGCGGCGGCCGAAGCCCCACAAATCCGGAAACCCAGGGTGCGCGCCGATAGATACGCCCCGATCGGCCGCCAGCGCGAAGGTCTGCGCCATGATTTCGGGATCGCCCGCATGCAAACCGCAGGCGATATTTGCCGAGGTAACGATCGAGAGCATCGCTTCGTCGCTGCCGAACGTATAAGGGCCGAAGCCCTCCCCAAGATCCGAATTAAGGTCAATAGAATTGGGCATGTGACGCCTCCCTGTCGCGACGTTTGCTTTGAAGATTGCGCGGACGCGGCTCTGTCGCCGATGGCCGCGCAGCCCTCACGCACATTCCTCTCCCAGTTCAGATTCGCATGGCTCGGAACATGAGGAAAGGTTCATTTCTCTAGCTTCAGAATTAAGCAAAAGTGATGTCTCGAACCAGCGCCAGCACTCCATCCCTACCTTCAAACCCGGAATCGGGAGTTACTCGGCTCAAACGCGTCGCCCCTTTCGCAAGTATCGCTCCAAGGTGACGACGGCCCGGCTCGCCGGGTAACTGATGGCGAGGTAAATCAAGAAGATGAAACTGTAGATCTGGATGTATTTGAAACTCTCGGATGCGAGCAGCTGCCCGCGAAACATGAGGTCGCCCAAAGATATTGTGGAGACCAAGGCTGTGTCCTTGAACATTGAGATAAAATAGTTGCCTGTCGGTGGAAGCACGATGCGGGCCGCCTGCGGGAGAATGACCAGCGGCACGAAGTGAAGTGAGCGCATCCCAAGAGCCCGTGAAGATTCCCACTGCCCTCGGTCGACCGCCTCGATACCTGCTCGAAACACTTCGCTCAGATAGGCGCCGTAGTTGATGGAAAGACCGACGATGCCAGCAACGATCGGAGACAGCCTGATACCGAAGTAGGGGAAAACGTAAAAAATATAGAATAATTGAAGCAGCAGCGGCGTACCGCGAATAAGCTCGACGAAGATAACGGAGCCAATCCGGGCCCAGGATGGCGCGCCATGAATTTGGCCCAGGGCAAGTATGATCGCGATGACGAGAGCCACCGCCATACTCGCGAATGTAAGCCCCACGGTAAGCTGCAATCCGGCCCACAACTGCGGCCACCATATCAGATACTGGTCGATAAGATTTGTCATTTTTTTGTGCATTCCCCAGTTTGTGGCCGAGTTTGCTCGAAAGGCCTGCGGGAGCTTCGCTAGACGGCACAGCGACGAATGCCCGTGCATCCCTCGCTGTGCCCCTCATCATGGCTTCAGGAAAAAGTCCGTTGGCGTCAGGCCATATTTCGCGAAAATTTTCGCCGCCGTTCCATCTGAAAGCATGGTCTTGTATTGCTTGTTGAAAGCAGCGAGAAATTTATCGCTTTGGCCTTTGGCGACACCGAACGCACACATCGAGCTGGCTTTATCTTCAGGAACGTAATCGGCGACCAGCTCGAAACCAAGCGTTGGTGTTTGCTTCAAGGCGTAGGCCGATAACGAGGCGTCGACCACCGCCGCGTCGATCCGACCGGCAGCGAGGTCGGCGAAAACATGCTGAATTGTCGGATAGGTGTGAACGTCCATGGGCTTGTCAGCCGGGCATGCTTTGGCCGCCTTCTGCAGCATTTCCAAATAGGAGGTGCCCTGGTAGGTGCCAGCCGAGTGACCGCAAAGATCCGCGACCTTATGAAGCTTCGCAGGGTTGCCCGCCTGGACGTCAAGGGATTCCGGATTGAAGAAGATGCCATCGGTGAAGTCCATCTGCTCCTTTCTTTGGGGACGAACGTACATCGCGTCGCCCATCAGCTGGATGCGGCCGCTCTGAACCGATGGGATGAGACTTGAGAACGGCATTGCCACCGTGGTGATCTTGACGTCGGCACCTTCACGCTTGAGTGCTTCCTTCAGAATGTCGATGAGGGCACCACTTCCTTCATGTGTGGCAGAATCGATGAACGAAAGCGGCACTTCATCGGCGGTCCCAACGACGATCTCTTTCTTTGCCTTTATCTCATCCAGCAGGTCTCCCGCCCAGGCCATGGTAGCCCCGGATGAAAAGACACAAAATGCTGCAACAATTGATCTTCCTGTTGAACCAAGCTTCATATTGAGTCCTCCGAACTCGATCTTGCGTGAGCACCGGCGTCACGCCGGATGCGGTTTTCCTGGGAGGGACATTGGCAAGGACAGATCAGCCTCGTCCGCCGAACTCGTGGTCAAAAACGGTGGAGCTTTATCAAGTTCGATCTATGACGAGTTGTCCCACGGCTACAGCGCGAGATCGTAACCGCGAGGCCAGAGCGAACTCATAGGTGCGGAGACGACGAAGTTCTCATATTCGAACAGAATTGTCATGATCGCGCGTTTTTGAATTCAAACGCCTGCGCGCAATCATAACAACGCTCAAGCGCCTTCAACCATTTCTTTGTGCGCCAAAGGCGCCTCTAGTTCGCAGGCTCGAGCGATTCATTTTTGCCAATCATTCGGAACTCCCACTAAGAAGTGCCGACGAAATCACCGACACTTTCGTTCCCCTGCCCTTTTTGTGTTTTGGGTCAGCGACGATGAAATAAGAACCGTGCGGGCGATGCTGCGCAACGAGGAAAAACTGTGTTCTGAAGATAGGTGAACTTCGTTGCGAGATTCCCGAAAAATGTCGAAATCGATAGCGGATAAACAAGAGGTTCCGTAATCGATGTCGATTCTCGCAGCACGTGTTCGCAATGTGGTCCCCTCTGCGACAACTGCCGTCACAAAACGAGCGGCAGCCCTGGCGGCCGAGGGCCGGGCCGTCATACGCCTATCCGAAGGCGAACCGGATTTCGACACGCCCGAACACATCAAGGACGCCGCTCGTGCGGCCCTTGCCGCCGGCAAGACCAAATACACCGCGACAGACGGGACCCCTGAATTAAAGCAAGCGATCATCGACAAACTCAAGCGCGAGGATGGGCTGGCCTACAAGCCCGATGAAGTCATCGTTTCGACCGGCGGAAAACAAGTGCTCTACAACGCCTTTATGGCGACGGTCGAGGCGGGTGATGAGGTGATCATTCCCGCCCCGTACTGGGTGTCCTTCCCAGAAATGGTGCGGTTGGCCGGCGGTACGCCGGTCATCGTTGAATGCGGCGAAGATGTTGGTTTCAAGCTGACGGTTGAAAAGCTTCGCGAGGCACTGACGCCGCAAACGAAGTGGGTCGTTCTCAACAATCCGAACAATCCCTCCGGCTGCTGCTATTCGGCAGACGAACTACATCTTCTCAGCGAAGAGTTGCTTGCTTGGCCCGATGTACTGATCATGTCCGACGACATCTATGAGCACATCATCTTTGACGGTGGTGCGCATCATACGATCGTTGCACTGGAACCTGATCTTCGCAGCCGGACGCTTCTTTGCAATGGCGTGTCGAAAGCCTATGCGATGACAGGTTGGCGCATCGGCTACGGCGCCGGCCCCAAGGAGCTCATCGCCGCTATGGCGACGATCCAGTCGCATTCAACGTCCAACCCGAATTCTATCGCTCAGGAGGCGGCCCGCGCAGCGCTGTCCTCGCCCATGGACTTCCTGAAGGATCAACTCGCGATCTATAACGAGCGCCGCGTCAAATGCAGCAAATGGCTAGATGCAATAGACGGTCTCGAATGTTCGAATCCAGGCGGTGCTCTTTATCTCTTCCCGTCCTGTGCCGGCCTTCTTGGCAAGAAGACGCCTCTCGGCACTGTGATCGACGGTGACGTTGCATTGGCAACTTATCTTCTGGACGAGGCAGGCGTTGCCGTCGTCCCTGGTGCGGCCTTCGGCCTCTCCCCCTATTTCCGAATTTCGATTGGCGAACCCTTGGATCGCCTTGAAGCCGCCTGCAAAGCCATCGCCGCGGCGTGTGGGCGCCTCGCCTAGTTGAACAGCAATGGAAGGAACGCATTCGTGACACAGTCCTCACAATCCGAACAACGTAACCAAATCCGGCAGCGTTTTCTGGCGGTCGATTCATCCAACGTCATGGATGCCCTCGACATGATAAACCGGCCAGACCAGGCTCTTCACGCTGACTTCCGGCCCTACCCGGGGGATGGCGGCAAAGTTGCCGGCTTCGCCTACACCATTCGCGGCCAGATGAGCCCGTATGAAGGCACCGGCGATGCAAAGAAGATGGAAGCTTGCCAGGGAATCTCCAGCGACGAAGTATCCGTGTGGAGCGGCGACGGCCAGGGCATCTGCTATTTCGGCGAGCTGATCGGACTCGGCATGAAAGAACGGGGAAGTGTCGGAGCCATCGTTGACGGCGGCATTCGTGACGTTCGCTGGCTTGGTCAGCACAAGTTCCCGGTCTTTGCCCGTTACCGCACACCAACCCAGTCGATTGGCCGTTGGCGCGTCACCGCGCATCAAATCCCCGTCTACATGCGTGGTGCGACGTCCGAATTCGTTATCGTCAATCCAGGCGACTTCTTGCTTGGTGATGACGACGGTCTCGTTGTCGTGCCGGCGGATTGCCTGGACGAGGTTCTGGCGAAGGCCGAAGAGCTGACGCAGAAAGAAATCCTCATCCGTGCCGAGCTCGAAAAGGGGCTGTCACTTGCCGACGCTCTGGCGAAATACGGCCACGTCTGACCCTATCCGGCCGACCAGAGGCCGGAATCGGAAATTGTCAGGCCCCGTGAGGGTAAGCGGAGCATTCCGGTATCCCTGTGGTGATGCGTTTTTACCTCGGTCTCATTTGGCAGCTCATTTAGAATTGGGAGGAATACTATGGCAAACACACAATCAGTGGCACTGTCTGTCTCCGACACTGAAGTTGCGGTCGACATTATCGGGATGAACAAGTGGTACGGCGCCTTTCAGGTGCTGCGCGATATCAACCTCAAGGTCATGCGCGGCGAGCGCATCGTCATCGCCGGCCCCTCCGGCTCCGGCAAGTCGACGATGATCCGCTGTATCAACCGCCTCGAAGAGCACCAGGAAGGACGCATTGCAGTTGACGGAATTGAGCTAACCAACGACCTCAAACGCATCGACGAAGTGCGCCGCGAAGTCGGCATGGTGTTCCAGCACTTCAATCTCTTCCCGCACCTGACCATTCTGGAAAATTGCACGCTGGCGCCGATCTGGGTGCGCAAGATGCCCAAGAAGCAGGCGGAAGAAATCGCCATGCACTTCCTCACCCGCGTCAAGATCCCGGAACAGGCGAAGAAATATCCGGGCCAGCTTTCGGGCGGGCAGCAACAGCGCGTGGCGATCGCCCGCTCACTCTGCATGAAGCCGAAGATCATGCTGTTCGATGAACCGACCTCGGCGCTCGACCCGGAGATGGTTAAGGAAGTGCTCGACACCATGGTAGGCCTTGCCGAAGAAGGCATGACCATGCTCTGTGTGACCCACGAAATGGGTTTTGCCCGCCAGGTCGCCAACCGCGTCATTTTCATGGACCAGGGCCAGATCGTCGAACAGAATTCGCCGAAGGAATTCTTCGACAATCCTCAGCACGAGCGCACCAAGCTATTCCTCAGCCAGATCTTGCATTAGAAGCTGAACCGACGATCGTGTGGCTATAGCATGACCGTTCTCAGTTGCCCACCATAGTGCTAACGACGGTTATTTTTATATGGGAGCCGCTCATCCGCGTCTCCTCGTATGGGCTGAGCATCTCCGTTACAACGAGGTAAGCTCGAATGCGTCTTCCTTTTCGTGTCCAGCGCCTGTCCCGTCGATCGCGACTGAACACTTATGGTGAAGTCGTTCAGCGACGAGTACATCACCTGTTCCGCAGCCACTCCTTGCCGGTGAATTACCGCAGACGCCGTGGCTCTTCGCCGGATATAAAACTCCAACTAGGCTGAAAGGAGGATGGTTTCTTGAGACAGAGGTGGCAACAAGCTCGTAAGTGTTTGGTGGTGTGAGTTGGCCCGAAGCAGGCAGAAGGATCTTGATGAACTGCGCCAGCTCAAGAGCTTAAGGTGACCCCGAGATCGGTGAGTAATCCATCCTTCAACCCGTCAACCCAGCCGTGGATCGAGACTATCTTCCCGGCCGCCCATGCAGATTTCAGCGTCGGTGTGCTTCCCAGGCGTCGGACCTGCTCCGCAATCGATGCTTCGCACAGCCTTTCCAGATCCTTGTCGTTCCACGCCTCGCATTCGCGGCATCGGAACTTCTGATCCGACACATCGCGAATGGGCTGTAACCAGTGCTCAATTAGCCGCGACGGCTCGCCGCTGACTGCAGCGCGAACGCCGCCGCAGCCGTAGTGACCGCAGACGATGAAATGTTTCACACCTAGGTGATGGACGGCATACTCGACGACCGACAGCATATTCAGGTCAGTCGGGTGTATGAGATTGGCGACGTTGCGATGCACGAAGACTTCGCCTGGCTCCAGGCCAGCAATAACATTAGCAGGAACCCGGCTGTCGGAGCAGCCGATCCACAAATACTCGGGTTTTTGCAACTGCGACAGACGCTCAAAGTAATCTGGCCTTTCTGCTCGCCGCTCTACGGACCACTGCCTGTTCCTTGTGAAGAGGTCATCGATCATCAGTGGCTCCGTTGAGTGACACGTTTGTATTTCGCCCAATCACTTCGAGCACCAGTAACCTGGTCACATCGTCAGCGACGAAGCACATGAGACCAGCCAGGAAGCGAATCCGACAGTCAATCGGCTCCGGCTTTTGAAGGCGTCGATTGCTCGGATGACCGCAAGGTCAAAAGCGCCAAGCTGAATATCAGCTGCGGCGGTGCCCGCGATGCAGATGCGTTTCCAACCACTGGCTATAGCGCGACATGAAGAAGCAGAAGCTGAAATAGATCATCCCGATGAAGAGATAGGCTTCTCGATAGAAGCCTAGCCATGCCGGATCCGACAAAGCCGTCCTTGTTGTCATCATCAGATCGAATATGCCGATGATGATGACCAATGACGTATCCTTGAACTGGCCAATGAAGTTGTTGACCATTGGTGCTATCACGAGCTTCAACGCCTGTGGCAGAATGATTTTGAACATTTTTTGCCCGTAGCTCAGGCCGAGGCTGTCGGCGGCTTCATACTGGCCCTTCGGGATCGCCTGCAAACCACCCCGGATCGCTTCGGCAAGGTAAGCCGAGAAGAAAACTGAATAACCCACCAGGGCGCGCAGGAGCTTGTCGATGGTCACATCCCTCGGCAAAAACAGCGGGATCATCACAGAGGCCATGAAAAGCACACTGATCAGAGGCACACCTCGCAACAGTTCGATGAAACCGACGCAAATCGCACGGATCGCCGGCAAGTTCGAGCGCCGACCCAACGCCAGCGCCACGGCTAACGGGAACCCGGCGATCATCCCTATGATCGCAATGATTAGCGTCAGCGGAAGGCCACCCCATTGCGTTGTTTCGACAAAGGGGAGTCCGAAGACGCCACCCCACATGAGAACCCCTCCAATCAAGATGCCCAACGGCCAAAGCACCGCGAGGCCTTTGCCCCAGAGGCTTCGGTTGCAGCTTGCAATCAGGAGCGCGACGGTCAGCACAACAACGATCGCGGGTCGCCACTGTTGGTCGATCGGATATACTCCAAACAGTATGAAGCCCCATTTCTCGTAGACGAAGGACCAGCAGGCTCCGGCGTCCGGTGCACGGCAGGCCGCCGCCGTCTTGGCTCCGGTGACGGCCCTGACGACAGCCCAGTCGAAAAAGGCGGGAACAGTCTTCCAGATCAGCCAGGCCGACAGCAAGGTGAGGACAGCATTGAGGGGCGAACTGAAGAGGTTCTCGCGCATCCAGCGAACCGTGGTGGAAACCTGCAGCAGCGGAGTGATCCCAGGAGATGTGTTGAATACGGTCTTTTCTGACATCTCAGCGCTCCGTTAATGCGACACGCGCATTGAACCAATTCATGAAACCCGAGATCAGCAGGCTAATCGTGAGGTACACAATCATGATGATCGAAATGCCTTCGATGGCCTGGCCGGTCTGGTTGATTGTTGTGTTCGTGATCGACACGAGGTCCGGATAGCCGACGGCTACCGCCAGTGAGCTGTTTTTTGTCAGGTTGAGAAATTCGCTCGTCAGCTGGGGGACGATTACGCGGAAGGCCTGCGGCACGACGACGAGCCTCAGGATCTGGCCACGTTTCAGACCAAGCGCCAACGCAGCCTCGCTCTGTCCCCAATTCACGGCAAGAATACCCGCGCGAACGACTTCAGCGATGAAGGCGGCAGTATAGATGACCAGGCCAAATAGGATCGTGACGAATTCGGGGGAAAGGGTGACGCCCCCGTCGAAAGCGAACCCGGCAAGTTTGGGGGTATCCATCTCCGTGGGCGCGCCGCCTAAGAGCCAGGTGAGCGTCGGTAACGCGACGATCGTAATAGCTGCGACAAGTCCACTCGGTAGTGGCCGGCCCGTTCTGTCCTGGCGACGCCTTGCCCATATCCGAAATCCGATGGCGAGCCCCAAGGCGACCAAGAGCGCTACGGCGACCCAAACCCAGATCGGCGCTGACTGCGGGACGGGTAACATCAGACCGCGGTTACTGAGAATCACTCCCGGCAGTGGCCTGAGCGCTTCGCGCGGTCCGGGGAGGCTTATCGTGACAAAGCCATACCAAAAGAAGAGCTGCAACAACAAAGGCAGGTTACGCGCGAGCTCGACGTATGCTGCCGCGATGCGTCCCACCATCCAGTTTTTCGTCAATCGCAGCATGCCGACGGTTGTGCCAAGCACCGTTGCCAATACGATGCCGAGGATCGCCACGAGCATCGTGTTTAGAAAGCCCACTTCGAGGGCTCGTAAATAGTCAGACGCTGCTGAATAGGAGATGAGGTGCTGTGTGATGTCGAATGACGCGCGATGGGTAAGGAACCCGAAGCCGGTCGTGATGGACTGGCGTGCCAGGTTTTCAAGTGCGTTCGACGCCAGGTACCAGGCACCGCCGAACACCAGACCGACCACCAAAACTTGATAGACCAGGCCGCGAAGCCGAGGGTCGTAAATAAATGAAACTGGCTTCGGCACGGCCGGCTGCGCTCGATCAACAATCGCCAACTCTTAATCCTCCTTGTGAGATGGTCGTTAAATGCTCGCCACGGGAAACCGGGCGCCGCGCGAATCTCCAACCGGCAGCATTTGTCGGCCCAATGTGACGCCGCGGAGGATTCCGCGGCGTCACCGGCGGCTCAATGAGCGGGGGGCGCGTACATCATGCCGCCGTTGGTCCAGAGGGCATTGAGCCCGCGATCAAGCTTCAGGGATGAGCTGGCACCGACGTTCCGGTCGAATATTTCGCCATAGTTGCCGACCTGCTTGATGACGTTGTAAGCCCACTTGTCGTCGAGATGCACGGGTTTGCCGATCCCAGCGACAACTCCCAGCAGTCGTTGAACATCAGGATTCTTACTGCCGCTGAATGTGTCGAGGTTCTTGGAGGTCATCCCCCACTCCTCCGCCTGGATGATCGCGAACACGGTCCAGCGAACGATGTTAAACCATTCGTCGTCGCCTTGGCGTACCACCGGGCCCAAGGGTTCCTTCGAGATGCGTTCGGGAAGGATCAAGTAATCGTCGGGGTTGGGTGCCGCTGCGCGAACCGCAGCAAGCGCCGACGCATCGTCGGTATAAACGTCACAGCGGCCGGAGAAGAACGCCGCGTTGACCTGCGCGATACTGTCGATAACCACGGACGAATACGTCATGTCATTGCTGGCAAAATAGTCGGCGAGATTCATCTCGGTCGTGGTGCCAGGCTGGACGCAGAAGCTCGCGCCATTGAGCTGCTTTGCGCTCGTTGCACCCAGCTTCTTTGCGATCATGAAGCCCTGGCCGTCATAATAAGTCACCGGTCCGAACAGAGCGCCGAGATTGCCTTCGCGTGTGATGGTCCAGGTCGTGTTTCGCGACAGGACGTCGATCTCGCCCGATTGAAGGGCCGTAAACCGTTGTTCCGAGCTCAGCGGCACGAACCTCACCTTACTGGCATCCCCGAGCGTCGCCGCAGCGAAGGCATGGCAAATGTCGACGTCGAGGCCGGTCCATTTGCCGCTGCTGTCCGGTATGCTGAACCCGCCGAGGCCGGTGTTGACACCGCAACGGACATAATCGTTCTTCTTAATGGCATCGAGTGTCGGCCCAGCGGAGGCTGTGCCAGCCAGCATACTGACGCAGATCATCGCGCCAGCGATCGTCAGGATCGTCTTCATGGAATTCCCCTTTATTTTTGCTTGCTTCTTGGTGCACGGGAGCGGCCGAGAGACCAGTCCTGACCGTTTCTAAGCGATCTTTGAAGATTCCGAATCCAACTTTTCGGAGCTTCTGAAGAAACCATTCGTAAGATTCGATCGATCCATGAATCGGATCGAGGAGTGACAAGGACAGTCTGCTTATCTTGAGGACGTTCGGTTCACGCCGCGATCCACACCTGGGTAAGCGGATTGCGCTCCATAGATTCGCACGCAGCTTTGCGCCAACATCCTCTAAGAGTTTTTCAGAGACAACCTTCACGATGAGAACTTGCTCATGAGCTCGGATCAAGTGCGACATCGTACCGGCCGCATGGAGATCGCGGCCGACCGCGAGCTAGTCGGTTTGGGGCGCGCCGTAGATCGCGATCAACAATGCGGGGAGAATGTCGCCCCTCGGCATGCCCCACCTGGAGGGATGCAACAGGCAGCCAGAGAATGGCTCAGGGCGTAGACGCGCGCTCATCGATCGCATTTGCCGCGAAACTGGTTGCTGAGCGCGCCGCATGTAACATCAAGGGCGCGCCAATTCGTTTGGACCACGATCATTCCGTTCAGGCTGCAGAAGCCGCTTGAACTAGGGTTCCGAAATGCTGAACGATCTGTCGGGTGCCATAGACGGGCCAGGCGGGCAGATCCGATGCCTCGGGCTTGCCGCTTCTCGCAAATGCTACAAGTGCGCCTTGGAAAATTCGACTGAGATCGGCGAGTTCATTCCTATCGGCTCCAGCGAGCATCGGCGCGACGCGCCATGTGTCGAAGTTCGCGAACAGGAATGGAAGCTCGATGCAATGGCAGGCCTGAATATTTGGCGTTGGAGACTGCCAGTCGAATCGGTAGACATAGGCCGAGTGCCCGCTTTTGGCTTGCGCCTGCGCCACAGAAAGGCTCGACCCGACAAAGACCTCGTCGGTCATAAGATCGGTCAGCAAGGCGAGAGCTGTACCCGGCACGCGTCTTGCGCGAGCTCTGCGCATCGCGCTCTCTGCATCTGCGCCAAAACGGCGGCGGAAGGCGACAGTGGCGACTTCGTCCGCGATCTTTGCCAGCGCCTCGTTGCCGAGATAAAACGAGGTCATCTCTTCACGTGTCGTGCCGATCATGATGGCACGCCCCGCAGCGACGCCACCCTGAAGTGCATCTCGCGCCTGCATAGAAATAAGGTTGCCGTCGATCACCGGCAGGAATGCAGGCGTCAAGTCGCCCGGAGGAGGAACATGGGCCTTAGCGACTTCGAGTTGGGCTGCCATCAGTCTTTCGATCGGCTGGGCCTCGATGCCGCGGCGATCGCCGGACTCCAAACCAAGTGCGCGCATATATTCCTCACCTATACGCTCCGCCACATCCAAATTTGGCAGGTCGAGGCCTAGCGGTGCACTCATGATGATCGATCTATTAAACAATGCGTCTTGTCCGGGTGCGGCGAGAAGCAGTGCGATCGAAAGGGCGCCCGCCGATTGGCCAGAAACCGTGATGTTTGCCACATCACCATCAAAGGCCGGCGCGATGTCACGGATGAACCGCAGCGCCGCGACCTGGTCGTGAAGACCGAGGTTGCCAGGCGCCACGCCTCTTATCGGAAGAAAACCCAGCGCCCCCAGCCGATAGGTGATGGTCACAACGATCATCCCAGCGTTCCTTGCGAGCAACGCACCGTCATAGCACGGCAATGAGCCACCGCCGGTCATGAAGGCCCCACCATGCAGAAAAACGAAGATGGGAGTTTTGGCCGATCGCTTCTCCGGAACCCAGATGTCGAGATGCAGACAATCCTCGTCTTGTTGCGCCGGATAATCGCCCATGACCTTGGCCAACCGCGACGGCAGTTGTGGCGCGATCGAGCTTTGCCGAGTGCAATCCAGCGGCTCGTTCCACGGGTGGATGGGTTCGGGTAGACGAAAGCGTCGTGGCCCAATCGGCGGTAGCGCATAGGGGACGCCAGTGAACGCGATCACGCCGTCCGATCTCCTGCCGACGATCGGCCCATAGGGGGTTTCGATGACAAGGCTTCTATTCTGCGTCTCTTCCGTCATGGTACTTCTCCTGTGTTTGAATGTTCGGATTTTACCATTGGAAGTGGGCTGATTGTGTCCTAAGATTGGGACGGCTTTGTCCCAAATACGGAACAACAGTGAAAGGTCTTGACGAGCTCTACACATTCAAAATGGTCGTCGATTGCGGCGGCATATCGCAGGCAAGCCGACGTCTCGACGTGCCGAAATCCACGCTTGCGCGACGGCTCGGCGATCTGGAGAAACGACTCGGCGTGCCGCTGTTTCACCGCGGACCGCGGCGGTTTGTGCTCACCAGCTTCGGGCGCGAATGCTATGACCAATGCAGCCGAGTGGTACGAGAGACCGATAAGGTATTCGAAATGGCGGACCGCGCCGCCAATGTGGTTGCCGGTTCTCTGCACGTGGTGTGTCCACCTCTGCTCGGTTCGATCATCATCGAGCAGCTTGCCGCCGAGTTCGTTGACGCCGCCCCAAAGGTGAGATTGCACTTGGAGGAGACGGCATGGCTGCTAGATCCGCGTCTTGTGGCAGCAGATCTCGTTATTCATGCCGCTTTCGAGCCTCTACCGGATATCGATGTCATAGCCCGGAAAGTCGCGTCAACGCCCTATCGGCTCGTTGCGAGACCATCGGTGTTCGGCGGCCGGGCCCCGCCCACCGCGCCTGACGAACTGGCCGGCGTCGATAGTCTTGGCTTCGGGCCATATTCAACCTCATGGGCATGGCTGCTACGCAGGGGGAAGGAGACGCGTCGTGTCACCTTTGAACCACGCTTCTCCACTACACAGCTCAGCGCATTGATAACAGCAGTAATGCGAGGAGTCGGTGTGGCAGCGCTGCCGACCGCCCTGTGCGAAGATCAAGTCCAAGGCGGCGAGCTGGTGGAGATATTGAGCGAATGGAGCCCGCCTGCTGCCGATATTTACGTCGTCTATCCGAGCCGCAGAACCTTGACCGTAGCCGCCAGGCAGTTCCTAACGCTGATCGAGAAACGCCTGCCGACAATACTCGGTCCCTTCAGTTCACGCCATTAACGCTTAATCCTGTTATGTCTGCTATACGGCCGTCAGTTTCTCGATGCCGAGGCCAGACTCGATAATCTCAGTAGGATCAATGGGCTCGACAAAGGCGCTACTGACCTCGATCCATTCCTGCACTCTGATGGGCCGATCGGCTCGGATGCAACGCCAATTGCCCGGTGGACAGCCCGATCAGCGCTCGATTTCGAAAGCGATGGTTCGAATCTTTTCGGACATTCGATACAGTAATATCGTTGCTTGCGTGGCCGCCACGCCGACGCGGGAGTTTGCGATATTTGATCAAGGATAATTTTGCCCTTCGTCTCTATACCAGAGTTGCTCGCTTGGGCAGCTTCTCGGCTGCGGCACGGGAATGCGGCCTGTCACAGTCTCAGGCGTCGCGGATCGTCGCCGATCTCGAGGCTGAGCTTGGTGCAAGGCTGTTAACACGCACCACGCGGGCGGTCGTGCTCACCGAAGCCGGCGCCGAATTCCTGGCCCGCATCGAGCCCATTCTGCTGGCGTTGGATGACGCCGAGCAGAGCGTACGCGAGGGCGAGGAATTGCGGGGGGTACTCAGGATCACCACGCCGACCAGCTTTGGCATTCGCGATGTCATTCCCCGCCTTGCCTCGTTCGCCGAACGGCACCCGAAACTGCACCTCGAAGTGCAGCTCGGCGACCAGCGCCAGGATTTGATCAAGGATGCCGTTGATGTCGCCATACGGCTTGGCCGCCTTGTCGACTCCACGGCAACCGCCAGGCTCATCGCGACGATCCCCCGCGTCATCGTCGCATCGCCCGGCTATCTCGCGCGCCATGGCACGCCGGAGACACCCAACGACCTTGTCCGGCATCGTATCGTCGGCGGCACCGCCGCCGCTGTACCGACCGGTTGGCGATTTGAGCGGAACGGCCAGCAAGCGGCAATCAAGCTGGAACCACACTTTTCGACCGACGAGAACGAGGGTGCCATCGCGGCCACGGTAGCAGGTTTCGGGATTACATCGACGAGCGGCTGGGCCTGTCGCCGCGAACTCGAGGACGGCAGCTTGGTGCGCCTGCTTACCGACTGGAGCTTGGCCGGCATTCCCGTCCACGCCTATTTCCCGATGGGGCGGGCCACACGCGCCGCAGCACGGGCTGCCATCGATCACCTTGCCGCCGACTTCCGGCGCACAGCGATCAATGGATCGCTCTGACCTCGGAGACGGCTCCAACGGGTTCCGAAGGAGATCGCCTCACCATCGATTGATGTATTCCATGCATAGAAATTAGCGGAATCCAGTGGCTACCGACAGAAGCCGGGAAGGCCGATCTTCACCTCACACAACATCAATGTGAGGTCTCTTGATCATGTCCAAGACAACACCGGAGCAGAACAAGGCGCTCGTTCTTGAAGCCTTCAATACGCTGTTCAACAAGCGCAACTATGCTGCCGCCGAACGATATTGGTCAGATCGCTATATCCAGCACAGCGCGCATATCGCACCCGGCCGCGATGGCCTGTTCAACCTGGTCCGCTCGCTTCCCGATACGCTGAAATACGAAAACCAGCTCATCGTGGCGGAAGGCGACTATGTGATCGCGCACGGGCGTTTCTCCGGCAGCGGCCGACCGGCCGCCTGGATTGCCGCCGACGTTGTGCGCATCGACGGCGGTAAGCTCGCCGAGCACTGGGACGTCCTTCAGGACGAGGCGACCAAAGCGGAGTCCCTTAGCGGCTTGCCGATGTTCGGCGACAAATTTCCCCACTGACCACCTCACCCACAGCACTTTTTTGGAGAAACGCCATGAAACTCTCAGGCAACACCATCTTCATCACCGGCGGCGGATCGGGCATCGGACGCGGCCTTGCCGAGGCGCTTCATCAGCGCGGCAACAAGGTCATCATTTCCGGTCGCCGTCGCGCCAATCTCGATGAAGTTATCGCCGCCAACCCCGGTATGTCCGCGGTCGAACTCGACATCACCGATCCTGACAGCATCAGCGCTGTAGCCTCCCGCTTGATCGCCGAGCATCCTGATCTCAATGTCGTCATCAACAATGCCGGGATCATGTTGCCGGATCAAGCTGCCGGACGGATCGACGACAAGCTCATGGTCGATACCGTTGTTACAAATCTCGTCGGACCAATCCGCATGACATCGGCCCTGATCGAGCACCTGAAAGGCAAGGACGACGCTGTCGTCGCGTACACCAGTTCGGTACTCGGCTTCGTCCCGATGGCTGTTACGGCCGTCTATTCGGCGACAAAGGCTGCTCTTCATTCCTATGCGTTGTCGCAACGCTTTCTCCTGAAGGATTCCGGCGTTCGCGTGCTAGAGATCGCCCCGCCCTGGGTGCGGACTGACCTTATGAACAGCCGAGAGGCCGCGGAGGCAATGCCGCTCGACCAGTTCCTTGAGGAGACGATGGCAGTACTCGGCACCGACTCCGACGAGATCCTGGTTGAGGGTGCGAAGGCGTTTAGAGCGAATGCCGGCCCAAATGAACATGCCCTCGTCAACAGCTTCAACGAATTTGCGTCTGCACGCTTCGCTGAAGGCTGAGACGACAATTACCGGCGCTGTCGAAGAAGCAGACGGGTGACCAACGAGGCCATGCGGCTTGCCGAGCAAGACATAGGCCAAGCGATCGATGCCGGCAGTGGCCATACCTTCGGGTATGGCCACTGCCATGAGATACTCCAAAGTTCGTCAGCCGCGACCTAATCGTCCTATGCGCAAAACCACAGCCGTCAGCGGTTCGCCTTGAATGTTGCTGCAGAGCTTCCGGGCAAGAGTGGCCGCTGTCTGCCTGTACGCCGTGTCCTCCAGCAACATTTTGATTAATGCCTGAAGCTCCTGACCGCTGTCGGTCGCTACCTTCTTTCTGGCGCCGATATCTACGACACGACGAGCACTGAGTTGTTATTCGGGAAGCGTAGTGCCAGGAGCATTGGGATTCCCATGGTCATGCATCGCGTCAGCAAACCCGCGCCGCCGTTGGTAATTGCCAAATCAGCAGCACCGAGAATCCCGCTGAGATCAAATGCTTGCCGGGAGATGACGATCTCTCGGCTATTCGACTTTATATCAGCATTCGGGCAAACACAGATGGCCATCGCTCCAACGAGCTCGACCTCGTTCAGAACTTATATACGCCCACGATGACCTCTTTCACCAATGTGGCGGAACCCCAAAGCCTAGCACTACTTTGGCAGATTAACCGGCCATTTAGGGGTCAGAACAAGATCAGTGCGAAATAGTACGCTTAGGCGGGAAAGTGATGCTGGAGATCGACATTCGTTCCCTAAAACGTGCGCTAAGTAGGATTTCACCCTAAAGCTTCATGTTGCAGCACAGGCCGTAAGTTACGGAAAATCTGTACGAATTCTGTTATCGTACGATTTCGCACTGATCTTGTTCTGGCCCCAATCTGCTGCGAGGCGTCAAGTTCTTCGAGCAGGGCGAGCGTCCGCCTTCGATAGTCCGGTCCCAATTTGCTGGCTGCGGCGAGACGGCGACAGACATTACCGTCCCGTGCTGCGCTTTGAAGCGATAGGGCCAGAGAATGCCCGGCAACACCGGGCTCATTATAGATCGTCTTGAACACACTTGTTGGCGACGCGTGCTTCTGGGGTAAGGATAATACCGCCGGTGCGAGGTTGTTAGCTGGGACGCTCGCTTGAATTGGTTAGCTCGTCGGGCAGCTGGCCATCGATAAGCTGGCGATGCAGCTCCGCCAGATCCCCGTCTTCTATCGAAGATGCAATCTCCTTGTGAGTCCGAACCACACGCGGCCTCGCGTAATGCGCAAGCAGCTCGTCGGAGGGCCGTTCTCCGAGAAGTGCGGTGAGTTGCCCCTCGTCAGGATATTCTCGGTCGGTGTGGAAAGTTCGGGTGAACCCCTTGGCTCCCAGTCTGTAGATCGCAGTGTGCAGGACGCGACCGCCAAATCCGCTGTTATAGCCGGGGCCCCCGAACACACCCTTTTCTCCGGCTATGATCCAAATGGCAGCCAGTCCTTCACGATCCAGCATGCTTAGGAACACCTCACGGTCCACCAAGGCTGCCTGATAGCCAGGCTCGATGACGGACGGATCGAAGAACCGAGTGACGCCCAAGATGTCGACGAAGGTCGGCTTCCTACCATCGGAAAGCCTGAGACCCATTGCGTTTGCGAGCCAAGGCGCTGGCAGTTCAATCCGCACCGTGTCATCGATTGAGTAATCATAGCCGCCGCGCTCACAATAATACTCGCTTGTGGTTGGGCGCACGGGAGCGGCAAACTGATTCCAATTATCAGGTTGCACCCAATCTTCTGCACCATCCAGGCTAGGATGCCAAGGATACTCGCCAAGGTAATAGTGTCTGTCGAAGTGAAATTCGGGGATGCTGCTCGGATTGGTAACAATCCGCGTCTTCAACTTTTTCGCGACCTTCGCCTCATCCTTTTTGGCCACGACGATGCAGCTAACGCGATACCAGGTGTCCCGCTGCATCTCTTTGTTCTCACCGTCGATACCGGACTGCCGCCACGAGGCGAAACTGTGCAGGGGCAACCACCGGCGCCCGGTCTTGGGATCTGTAAGATCGATGAATGAGGCGTCGTTTAGCAAGTCATTTTCGCTGTCGAGCCAAGCTAGGCGTTCCAGTGGCGTGATTTGGCGAAGCCGGGGCTGGACGGGCACCCACCACGTACGCGGCCATTCTTTCCAGCCGTCGTAATGTGTCTTCGTCACCAACAGCGAAGGATCGATGTCACGGAGGCCGATTTCTCGCGCACCGGTGTAGGATCGCGGACCATCGTTGCCGTAACTATCCCCCATGAAGAGCAGGTTATCGGCCATTCTGGCAACCAGCTCACCCAGCGCCAGCCATTGATACTTCTTGCCGATCCGCTCTACTCGATGGTCGTGTCGGTCATGAGTGGGGTCGCGTTCGAGCGCAGCAAATCGCTCGGGTGTCCAGCCTAGCTCATGCGCCCGCTTGCATATCCAGCGACGGGCCCAGCCTTGGTTGAAGCGAGCAGAGTAGTCGTGCGACTGATCGGAGAATAGCCAGTGGCGGTATTGCCTCGCGGTGACTCGATATTCTTCCCACGTATCGCTCGATATCGACTTTTGGAATGCCATTTCTGCAGCCTTGAGCGCCGTGCGCTCCGGAGTTTCCTGGTAGCCTATCTGACTGCTGGCCGCCTTAGCGGCCGCCATCATGGCATCATAGGTCTCAAGCTGCTCAGCCGTAGCGGTGGGAATAAATTCTTGCACCCATCCCCTCGCCAAATCCGAGGCGCGCGGGCATTCGGAGGCGGATAGGGGAACGGGTGCCCACCGATCGATCTTATGATCGATGACGTAGCGGGCGAAATCGCCGTCATTAATGACGGAGCTTGTGATAGCATCGCCAAAGAACGAGCCATTATAGTTCTGCTTGTAGCTCTCGATCACTGCGTCGGGGACATACTCGATCGGCCAAGGGCTACGGTAAGGTGGCTGCACACTAGCAAGATTCACTAAAGTCGGAACATGCCCACGCCATTCGGCGTAGATCAGCAGACCGCGGGCGTGATCGCGCAGCAATTCGTTGAGCGGTGGCGACCCACTCGCGAACACAAGTTCGTACGTCACCTCTGCCAGCTCGGATAAGCCTTCCGTCGATTTGCCCTGAAGGGCCGCTCCGTATACGGCGGCGAACAGCCTCTCATGAACGTATAGATCGTCTACCAGAGCGAATGCGCGCAGGGTGGCTGCGGCGAGAGCGAGGCGTGTCGCAAAGATGCAGGCTAACGCCTTCGTCGTCCTGTCCCGCACCATGCGATTGGAGCTGGTCAAGAACCATCCCAATACCAGCGCGGTCAGTCGGGCGCGCTCATCGTCGATGGTGCCCATGCCGCTCTGCATCGCCCATCCGATGAGAACCCCAACCGCGTCTTCCTCGTCGCCACGTCCATTGAGATACGCTGTCCAATCGGCGTCCCGTTCGGGCATGGCGCGAGGAAGCAGGGCCTGATGTAGGTGGTCCGCGTTGAATTTATTGCGGGGCTCGGTGGCGACCGAGACGAGGAGATCACGGACCCGGTTTTTATCATTGAGCTTCTGGACGAGCGTCAGAGTTCTATCGGTGAAATAGGATTGTTCGCGCCATAGTAGGCTCTCGGCAAAGGCACGCTGAATGGTCCAGTCATGCTCTGACCGGAGATCGACAATCTCCACACCTACCTGCTCGGGCAGCTGAATGGCGATCGCCTCGATTACGCCGGCGTATCGGGTGTTCTCCGCACCAAATGTCAGCTCACCCAGGCGTGTTCCAGGCGCAAAGGACGCTTCAACATTGGTGCTGTCCAAATGCTCTCGAAGCAGGCGGCCGGCGATAGCGTGATCGCTGTATCGCTCGAACGTGAAGCGAACCATCGGGCTCACCGATCCGTCGTGTTGTCGAACTAACTCGATCGCTAACACACCTTCGCTCTCGAACTGAGCGAGCAAGCTTCGATCCAAACCGCCATTGGACGGGAGTACTGCTTCGAGCGCAGATATGACTTCCGGCTTCGGCGCGTAATTTTCTCCGCAAGCGACCAGTGTGTCCGCAAAGCGAGTCAAAGCGGTTTCAACCAACTCTAGATGGGGGTCCAGCTTCATTCGCCGCGTGATGGCGCGCACCACGGCTTGATTGTAGAAGCCAAAAATTGCGCCGACGCCCCGTAGCCCGCGGGGCAGCTCATTCTTTCCTTCGCGATCAAGGAAGTCGCAACATGTCTTCAGGAACAGGGGGTTAAGGAACTCAGGGACAAGGTTCGGCGCTCCTGGCCGAACGATTCCGCGCTTTGCCAGGTAGACATTCGCTGCCTCACCGCTCCGACCGCCGAACCCCTTATGCACCACCCGGGGCAGTTGCTCTTTATCGAGGGTATCCGGCACCACGTGAGCCACGTAGGTTGATCGACACGACAGCACGATACCAACACGCGGGAAAGGCTCCGCGGTTTTCAAAAATGCCGCGAGGCGCTCCGGCCAGATATCTGGTCCGTGCCGTTCGTTGATAGCGTCAATACAAACCAGCGCACGAACATCAGCGGCTTGAGCTGCGGCATCGAGCATTCCCAAAAACTGTTTGGCTTGAAGACCGGCGGGCAGATCCAATTGCTCCATGACCTGCCGCCATGGTTCGCCTTCGATCATGGCGCTACCAAGGACCAAGACTGCGGGCCGGTTAGCATGAACCTGATGTTCCACTACATCGGCCAGCAAATGAGACTTTCCGGTCCCGGCGCTGCCTTGGAGCAGTACTGCATGCACGTTTACCAACCGCCATCGATTGGAGCTCAGAGCGGCTTCAACGTCACTGAGCAGATCACCAAATCGATAGAGGCTTTCGCGAGCCCACGCTTGATCGGTGACGCCATGGTCGGAATTGCCTTCGGGCAGCGTATAGACCCAGGCGAGAGCATCGCGCACGGCTGTGTAACACTCGCGAACCGCCTTCACCCATCGCTCCAAAGGATACAACGCCTCAGGGCCGATAGCATCCCCGTCAAAGGCGATGTTGAGAGCTGATATCGCATCGCTCAGCGCCCTTGTTTGGGATGCAGGCGTATTGTTGTTGGCCCGCAACGCCGAGCGCAGAGTGGTCGCCCCTTTGTCGGCAATGCTCAATCCCCACTCTTGAACGGTAGCTTCGAGGTACGGATCACGAGCGAAGGCCAAAAAGTCTTGGCGGATCGGTAATTCCACGTTCGAATCAGGGGTGTAGCGAGAACCGAGCGCTTCTCTGGCCTTGCCGTATTGTTCGGAAAACCACGCGCGGGTCAGCATCTCCTTGCTGAACCAGTAGAGAAGGCGGCCAGAATATCCTGGCTTGTCGATCGTCAGCTTTCCGCTCAGCTCACTCTTACCCCAGAGCGAAATGGTAAGTGCGTGGCCTTGGGTCTTGGCGGACTTTTCCCATTTTTCCTTCCACGCCTCCCATTTCTGTCGTGCGCTTGTTCCTTTCGCCGGACGTGAATCTGACAGATCAAACGGCAGACAGACTATTAGGTGAGTCAGCTTCGGATGCTTTTCAATGGCGGCCGTAGCGGACTTATCTAGCTGCGCACTCAGGCTGGAATCCCAGTCAAAGACGTATTTTGCTTGCCATCCCAGTTCATCTCCGCTGGGGAGCTTATAGAAACACTCCAGACCGGCATCGCCTCCGCGTCCCTTGCGTGTGAACACTGCGCCAGCGTGTTGGTCCTCTAGTGAGGCCAGTTGAGAACACAGCTCTTCGAAGCCCGTATGGCGGCTTCCGTCATGAGGGCGAATGTTTGAGAAGTCGATGTCGGGTAGCTTCACGGCGGCAGGTCACGTTGTAATAGTCAGGTTCGAGAAGGCTAATTTGTTCGTCATTGTCCATTGCTCGGCGTTGATGGATCTCGACGGAAACCCACACTCTCGACGCTTCTTAGAAAGATTGGGACGTTACCGGGGGCGAGCCGCACGGGCGTGGGAGCCAGCTCGCCCGACTTCGCCGTTACGTTCGGCGCAGCCACCGCCTCCCTGAACTCCTTAAGCGCGAACAGAATAAGGACTCCGATGAGCAAGACATAGATCAGGACGACAGCGATTTTGACGCGATGGTAGTCCTTAACACTTCCTTCGATGGGATCGTCGCTGATTTCACGGACCTCGTCCTGTGAGAGGACCAGATTAAGGCGCTTGCTCCACACTAACCGAGCTTTAGCCTGCGATGCCAGGTATCTCCTGTTCAAATACAGCTGGACCTGCAGCGAGAATAGCAGGAACACGGCTGCTCCGAATGCGAAGAAACCCGCAATCCAGAGGTTCGGCGCCTTGCCAGCGTCGGGCAGGACCTTGATGACGAAGGGCGTGGTCGCAACCGCCAAGTCCTTCCATAGCGCCGACGTCATGTCTTGCGCTTTCTGACTCGCCTTCTGCGCCTCATCGGTAACGGTCTTGCGCAGCTCGGCAATCGCCTTGAGCGTCTCTTTGCTGCTGGACTTTACATATGCACTATAGGCCGCCTGCGCGGAGTCGAGGCTGCCGAGCCCAAGACCGGCGGGACCAGCGATAACGTGCGATCTCGCCCACTCCGTCGCCAAAAGCAGATGTCGCGTGTCGGCATCCTTTGCCCCATCCGCAAATACCCATGTCGCTCCCTCATTGAGACGCTCATGGATGCCAACAACCTCGTCGTCTGATACCTGGACCTTGCAGGCTGGCGGACCCGCAAATTGATAGACCGTGCCCGTTTCACCGATATAGACTTGGTTAGCCAGCGCAGCGAGCAGACGTCCAGCCGCCAGTTTGACCCAGCATGCGTAGGCAGCGGACGATACGACAGGCCTTGACTGGATCAACCAGCACCTGATGTCGGTGGGAACAACGTTGTCCTTCGTGAGATCATTAGATGTCCTTCTAGGATCGGGCAGCGCTTCCGATGGCGCGAAGTCGGGGACAGGATCAAGCGTCCAAGCCTGATAGGGGTCAGGTGGCGCGTGAGTTACGAGGGACGACCAGGCTTAGATTTTGGTCTGGAAGCAACTATCCGCGCAGAATTAGCCGCAGCGCCGTGGGCTTCGACGAGGTCTTCGGCCCATTCGCTTTTGTGAAAGCCGACATTGTCGAGAATGACGACGTCTCCCGCAGACAGGGTCGGCGAAAGTTGTGTCTCGACCCAAGTCTCGAAGATGCTCCGGTTCATCGGTGCGTTGACAATCCAAGGCGCAATCATGCCATGCGATCTCAAACCGGCGGTGAAGGTTTGGGAGCCGTCGATGACGAGGCCGGCGAAACCTGCGGCCTGTTCCAGGTCGAGGACGTAGCTGGCCAGCAGGTCAGTTGCGGTCCAGGCTGGTCGCAATCCGGTGCCGATCTCGACGAGACAATCCGCATGTTCATCCGAGCCTTTCCGATGCAGGAGCTGGAAGCACGGAATGAAGACTGTATCAATGAAATGCTGGCCGCGAAGGTTGCGTAGCTGCCGTCGACTGCCTTGCGGCGCTCGGCGGCTCCTGATCGTGCGCATGAGACATTGAATGGCATGACATGATGCCCGATCGCTCGATTTCGGTTTCGGACGCAGGAAGAAACTATTACCCGTGCTCATGCGCCATCCCGGAAGCATTCCGACGCCAGGCTTGCCCCTTAACGAACTCTACCAAATCCTGGCACAACATGGGTTTAGCTAACCAAAATCCCTGGAGAATGTCGCAGCCAAGATCTCGAAGTATGGTGGCCTGGCTATCCGTTTCCACGCCTTCCGCGGTAGACCTCACACCCAGAGAGTGACCCATGCCGATAATGGAGCCAACCAGTTCCCTCTGCTCTCGCGACGTGTCGATGTTACGGATGAAACGGCGGTCGATCTTCAACGCACTCGGGCGTAGATGCAGCAGGCTCATGATCGAGGCATGTGCCGAGCCGAAATCATCCACTTCGATCGCGATCCCGAGCTGGCGGATGCAATCGAGATTTTCCTGCATTGGCCTGTCCAATTCGTCGAGCACTATAGATTCCAGAAGTTCGAAGGAGAACCGACTGGCCAACTGCGGCTCGATATTGAGCAAGGTCTTGAGCTTGGGATCGTGCAAACGTCGGGCAGAAACGTTGACAGAGCATTTGGGAATAAAAATCCCGCTTTCGGCCCAAATCCCAATGTCTTCCATGGCCTTGCAAAAGATCAGGTGATCAAGGTCGCTGACGACGTTCATCTCTTCCGCAATCGCGAGAAATTCACCTGGTGTGAGCAGACCGCGCGTTGGATGCCGCCAACGGATGAGGGCTTCGACACCGACAATATCAAGTGTTACGGCATCGAACTGGGGCTGATACATCGGGAGGAATTGATTGCGTTCAAGCCCAACCAGAATCTCGTCAGAGATTTGCTTTACGGTTACCACGCGGTTATGCGACTGACTTGAGTAGAAGTCAAAGCGGTTGCGCCCATGCTCTTTGGCTTGGTAGAGCGCCATATCGGCGTTAACCAGGAGGCGGCGTACATCGACGTTGCGACCCATTTCATAAGCGATGCCGATACTCGTACCCGAGCGACACTCGATGCCATTTATATTCACAGGCTTGCGCAGTGCCTCTATAATGCTTGCCGACATCGCTTGAAGCGGTTCCAGCGAACCGTCAAATCCGACGATGGCAATGAATTCATCGCCACCAAGGCGAGCAACGAACTCGTCCCGTCCGACACTTTCCTTCAGTACCTTCGCGGTATGCTGCAGCAGAACATCGCCAGCATGGTGCCCATGGGTATCATTGATCTGCTTGAAGCGATCGAGATCAAAATGAAGCAACGCGACACCCAAACCGGTTGCTTTGCAATCGGCCTCAATGGCAGGGATCTTTTCCTCCAGATATCGACGGTTGGGCAAGCCCGTCAGAGGATCATGCAGTGCAACGTATTCGATGTGCTTTTTGGCGGATTCGAGTTCGACGTTCCTGGCTTCCGCGAGTTTCTTCGCGTGTTCAAGATCGCGCTGGAGGGCAAGATCGGTAGTGACATCCCAATTGGCGCCAATCATCTTGCGATGGCCATCAGTGTCGATGAAGGGTAGCGTTCTGGATCGAATGAAATGCTCGGTTCCGTCACGGAGAATTACCCTATACTCGTCCGAAAAGGGGATAAGGTTCGCGACGTGGTGATCTACCTTCCTGAAGACCCGCTCCATATCCTCGGGATGCAACATCGATTCCCACAAACCGCCAATCTTCACTTCGCCTTGATGCTCGACATTGTAAAGCCGATACATGCCCGCGTCCCATTCGGCGGTACCCAGATCAAAATCGGCCTCGAAAACACCGATTCTGGAAGCTTCTAATGCCAGTTTGAGGCGGCGCGATATCCGCTCGAGTGTCTCTTCCGAATTTCTTCTGGCCGTTATATCTATGTCAGTACCGACGACCCGAAGAGGTCGATTTTTGGCATCCCATTTGACACAGCCACCCCGGCATTCGATCCAGATCCAGTGGCCCTGCCCATGTTTATAGCGATACTGAAATACACTGGGGCTTCCGTCTCCACATCGCTGCGCGCCAATGCCATCGATAACCGTTTGCCGATCGTCCGGATGGATCTCCTCGAGCAGTTCGTCCAGCGACTGAGGAACAGGATCCTCCGCGGATAAGCCGCGGATCTCCCGCCATATATCTGAGTAGTACGTCTCCTGCCGCTCGAGATCATGATCCCACACGGCCGTGCGGCTGGCGAGTAGAGCGAAGTTCCATGGTCTTTCTGCCTCCGTCTCCACCGCAGCCTGAGCGGAACGTGCGTCGGCCGGAATAAAACGCGCCAATACGCCCGCGGCGTCGGTCGCTCTCACCAATTCGATCAAGACATGCCAGGACGAACCGTTGTGACTACGCAAATGGATCTGCGCCATCCGGATGGTCCCGGGTTTCGCCACCGCTGCCATGAGCTGTGCATCGAAGATAACGGCATCATGAGCATCGAGAAAGTCGCGGATGTTTCTTCCAACGAGAAACCCGGGAAGAAATTGGCCGACATGTGCACACGCGGCATTTACAGCCATCACATCTCCATTAGGAAGCAAGGCGGCTGCAGCGAAGTTCGTGGTATCTAACCAAACCGCAACCGAGGAGCAATCATCCTCTGGAAGGCGATCGGCTATCTCGGCGGCTGAATTCAATTGAGTTCGCTCCAATGATCCAAAGGTGATGGAACAATGAGCTTCATCGATGTGAATAAATTTGCCGTTAATTGGGCTTAAAACAGGATCCGCCGCTCATCTGACCTTTGGCCGGACAGAGCTGAACCGAAATCGCGACCGGTTGCTACCTTGAGCGCGCCAGCTAACCGCATCAGCGAAATTCCCGGAAATCAGCTTTCTGTCTCAATGAACGACGGATCTCCTGAAAACACGGGAATGAATCGTCCATCGTGCTGTTTTCCGGCGAAGATCTGGGCTATTCGGCCGGCCTGCAGCCGTTCGATGTCCCGTGGATACATGAAACCAACAGCTTCGCTCAAACAAATGCGACCACGGAGCTCCTCCAGGTAGACCGTGATCATTCTATCGAAGGCTCTATGCGCGCGGTGTTTCGACGCGCGATCCAAAAGCTCCCAATCATCGTAGAAAACCGCCAAGGCCTTCGCGCGCGCGTGTTTGTGCCTTTTTGTTTTCAAAGCTCCCTCTATCGTTCGCGTGAGTTTTTTGCTGTGAATTGATGCTCCGAATCCTTGCCGGTGTTTCCCCTGTTAGACGGAACAATTCAAATATGGCACGCAAGCAGACTGGTTCGACCTCCCAAGTCTCATGTCTGCGCTCCCGCGAGCCAATAGGTTCTGAACCCGCACTTTGCGCCAGAAATCTTCCATTCTGTGGCAGGCGCTTCCGAGCGATCCATTGGCCGTTGCTGGATCTATTTCCGGCGGAAAACAAATATATCGCGTTGCGATCCTTTTCAATTGTGGGGACCGCTCGGTCAATTGCCGTACACATGATTCTCACCTCGGCCCGCAACCGCCAAGTTTCTGAGGCCGCATACCTCACATCATACGAGCGAACCCAGGTCCATCGAACGTTCCAAACGGAACGACGGGCCTCTCGTGGCGCACCTTCATCGAGCGCGACGATCGGCCGGGAACGCTCTTCTACCTTGACCCGCCCTATTGGGGGAACGAAGACGACTACGGTCGTGCCGTGTTTAGCCGGGAGGATTTCACCGAAATGGCCGATCAGATCGAGATCCAGATACTTGTGGTCCCGGATCAAGGCAAAGGCCTTGGACATGCAGGTCACCATGCCGAGGGCCAGCACATCGACCTTCATGAATTTTAGCGCTTCGACGTCGTCCTTGTCCCATTCGATCACCTGCCGATCGGCCATCGTCGCGGGCTCGATCGGCACGAGATCGTCAAGCCGGTCGTGGGTGAGCACGAAGCCGCCGGGATGCTGGCCGAGATGACGCGGCGCGCCCATCAGCTGCTGCGCCAGTTTTAGGGTCAGGGCAAGCCTGCGATCGTCTGGATTGAGGTTGAGCTCACGCAGGCCACGTTCGGTCACCAGCTCTTCCGACCACGACCACATGCCCGACGACAGGGACTTGATGACATCCTCCGGCAAGCCGAGCGCCTTGCCGACATCGCGGATCGCCCCCTTAGCGCGGTAGCGCGTCACCGTCGCGCACAGCGCCGCCTTGTCATGACCATAGGTCCTGTAGATCCACTGGATCACCTCCTCGCGCCGCTCGTGCTCGAAGTCGACGTCGATGTCAGGCGGCTCGTCGCGCTCCTGGGAGACGAAGCGCTCGAAGAGCAGATTGTTGGTCTCGGGATCGATGGAGGTAATGCCGAGGATGTAGCAGACGGCGGAGTTGGCGGCCGATCCCCCGCCCTGACAGAGGATGCCCTGGCTACGGGCATAGCGGACGATCGAAAACACCGTCAGGAAATAGGGGGCGTAGCTCATGGTGCGGATGAGATCGAGCTCATGCCTCACCACCTTCAGCACCGACGGCGGCAACCCTTCCGGATAGCGGTTGGGAATGCACTCCCAGACATAATGCTCCAGGGATTCCTGGGCATTTTTGCCGGGAACGATCGCCTCCTCCGGATATTGATAGGTGAGCTCCTCCAGCGAGAACGTGCAGCGCTCGACGATCTCCAGCGTGCGGGCGAGCGCTTCGGGATAGCGCGGAAACAGCCGTTCCATCTCCTCCGGCGGCTTGAGAAAACGGTCTGCGTGCCTCTCCCTCTCAAAGCCGATATCGTCGATCGTGGAGACGTTGCGAATGCAGGTGACGATATCCTGCAGCTGCCAGCGCGACGGCTCATGGAAGAGGACGTCATTGGTGACGACCGTCTTCACCTTGAAGCGCGCCGCGAGATGGGACAGCTCATGCAGCCGCAACTGATCGTTGGGCCGCCGGCGCAGGCAGAGCGACAGATAGGCGCGATCGCCGAAGATCTCGGCAAGCTTCCGGAGCTGAAGGGCACAGGTCTCGTCGGCAAGATCGGGGACAAGGATGCCGATCAGACCCTCGGCATAGAGCGCGACGTCGTCGAGATGCAGGATGCAGTTGGCCTTGCCGCCCCTGCCCTTGCCAAGCGTCAGAAGCCGCGTCAGCCGGGAATAAGCGGCGCGATCCATGGGATAGACAAGGATCGACATGCCATCGGCCAGATCGAGGCGGCAGCCGACGACGAGGCGCAGGCCGGTGGCCCGCGAGGCCTCGAGCGCCCGGACGATCCCGGCCAGCGAATTGCGGTCAACGATCCCGAGCGCGCTGATGCCGAGCTCCTTCGCCGTCCGGAACAGTTCGTCGGCCGACGACGCCCCGCGCAGGAAGGAAAAATGGGTGGTGACCTGCAGCTCGGCGTAGCTCATGCGAAGATCCCGTGGCAAAACCAGCGATGTGAGCCGGTGGCCGCATCGACACCATCGCCGGAACGAAAGATCCACAGGCGCTCACCACTCTCGTCCTCGATCACGAAATAATCCCGGACCGCATCGAATTCGGAACTCCTGGTCCACCACTCCCCGAAGATCCGCTCCGGCCCATCGCGCGCCTGACCCGCCGGCGCTTGCCGCGCCAGGTGACGGAGACCGGTGGATGGTCCGGCAGAAGCGCGATGACGTCGATCAATTCCGGCCACGCCAGTAGCCGCACAGGGCGAGGCCAATGATGCACCCAAGTCTCAGCGAGGTCCTCGGCTGCCGCCGAGATCCGCCGGATGCTACGTTCGGGCACATCGGACGCAACGGGTGCTATGCGATAAACGCGCTGTCCGCGATTGCCAAAGGTGTCAATCAAGGGGTGATGATGCCCCGGTCTTGAGCGGAATCGAACCGGCGGCCTTCCGAAGGCCTCCAGCATATCGTTTAATTACGAAACATTTTCGAATGTCGCGCTCGTCTTGGCGCCGCAAGAACGGCTCCAACTTGATCCTCATGAACGAGACAGAGCCCATCGTGGGATGCGTTGTGGTAAACGGCTTGACGAGACCGATCCTATGATTGCCGAGAAGATGAATCCCGCAAAAATTAAGATGATAAGTGCAAAAGAATATAAGCTCCCATGCAACTACCTTAACCCTAAGTTGCCTGATAGAAACTCTGCACTCGGCTTAGGAAATCCTGTGGATATTGGGGGGCGTTGTTCGTCATATCGCTTTCTTTCGCACGGCGACCCATCGCGGGCTAGAAACCTTTCAACTCATGGTCCAGTCAGAGGATATGGGTCTCGACGGGCTGCTACGTCACAATATCCGCAGCATGACAAAGCTCGATATTGTTGAGGCCAAGCCTGACAGCGAGGTAGCGAACAAGCAGATCGTCATTTTTGACTGCCGAAGTCGCTTTCCCGATCTCAACAGCGCTTACCTTCCGCACCTCAGCGCTGCCTATTCCAACATCGCGCTCATTGAGCCTGAGCCCAGCAATCGGCACGACGCATTCATGATTGGATTTGCGGACTACTTAAGCTGGCCCGTTTTAGCATCGGAACTGTATGCGCGCATTTTGGCGCAATGTCGGGCCCAGTCGATTAGAGACCCACAATATCGGTACTCGCGCGTCGCCTTGGTGGAGAAATGCTGTGCCTACATGGTCAGCAATATTACTGAAGATATTTCAGTACGGGCGCTGGCGCAGATGTTTAACACCAATCACAACACACTGAACGCGATGTTCAAACGGGAAATGGGCCTGCCGCCCTCGGCGTGGCAACGCAAGGTGCGCCTGGAGGGCGCTGCGCATCAATTGAGACTAACAAATACACCCGTCAACGTGATCGCAGCAGATTTCGGGTATGATTTGCCTAGCAACTTCGCGACGGCTTTCCGGCGACATTTTGGCATGACACCCCATCATTACAGAAAGACTGAACCGCGCAAAAGTTAATGTGAACGGCGCAGAAGAACACAAATTCTCACCCGAGTACCGTGTACTCGAGGTTGTCCTTCTGAAAGTGAAAAGCCATACATTGCATGAGATCACGAATGTAATTGGCCGGAATCTTGACGAAGAACCTCATCGAACCAAACCCGATCAACACAGAAGGGTGCCGTTTTTGGGTGCCCGTGAGGAACGCAAAATGCCAAGCTACGAACTAAACATTACGTTTGACGCAGCCGGACTAAGTGCACTTAGTGCCTCAGGCCAAAGCGTTACCATTGTCAAGCAGTCCGCAGGTGGCAAGCCCACCGCATGGATCACCTTTACACCACAAATGGCCAACAGCATCTCATGGACGGAACAATATTCTGTTTATTCCTCCACAACCAACGCTCAGTCAGGAGCGGTGATTGTTACCAGTTCCGAAGCCACTGCAATTGCCGGCAGCAGCTACACTCTCAACACTTCTGGTTATTTCAACCCGGGTGCTTCTGGTGTCGTAGGCCCAACCCAGTATCAGATCGTCAACAACGATCCGAGTCTTGTTATTAGTGGGACGGCGATGGTCACAGCCGGCTTGGTTCAAGGGGCCAGTGTTAACGGCACAACCGTTTCCGCTCCCATATGCGCCGCCGGCGTGTTGTATAATCAGACAGCATTATTCACTCCGATCGAAACTATTCAGGTCTTTACGTCAAGCTACTCTAACAACGGCATCGTCATTTCGCAGGTTTCCGGCAACGCTTTGACGGTGCAGTATACGACGAATACGACTGCCAGCATCACGTATAACGATCAGCAGAACCAATTCATCATGAGCTAGCAACGAATCTGCGTTGTTCAGTAAAGTATACTTATTGCACGACGCAGATGTTGCAGTCGCAAAACTTCATCGAGAAAGGACATACAATGCCAAGTCAAGTAATCCCACGCGGGCATACCGCTAATCTTGGTGCAAACACCGTTACAAACAACCTTAATGTAATTGGCGTGGCTACGCCCTACACCATTTCGATCAATGGCGGAGCAGCCGCTGCGCATGTGGCGGCAGTAGGAGTTGCTGACGTCTATGCCATCAATGGCCAGAGTGTGTCAGTAACAAACACTACGGCCGCGCCCGGCCCGGACAATCTGACGATAAGCTGGTAGCGGCCCACGCTTGCATAGAAAAATCGTTTGTCCGGAATGACTTGTTTGGCATTTCGGGCAAACGCATTCACCGCTCGAAAAATGCCCCCCGAAACCTCGACTTCCAACGCTTCGGCCCGGATAGCGATTATGACCGACTTTTCCCTCGAAATCCAAATTGACCAGGCAGGATCTCAAACCATATCGGATACTGGAATGTCCGTGGCGCTCTTGCAGCCTCAAGATACGGCTGATTATCAAATTGTGGCGCTGTTAACCTCAGCAGCAAACACTATCCACATATGCTGGACCGATTCCATATTAGTCTATACATCGTCATATAGCTTGCAAGCCTATGAAGTTTTGCAGATCAACTCTCAGGCGCCAGCATTATCCGGACAGACATTTACCTTTGATGGCACTATTATCAATCAAACCGGTACAACTAACCTGCCTAATACCGTCCAGCTTACCAACAACGCCGGCAGCACCGTGACCTCAGGATTAGCCAGGACGTTCTATATCGATGGACAATCGCAATCTCCTGCAATCACAACCGCTTCCTCGGTGTTGAATAATGGTCAAGGCAGCTTCCAAATCAACAATGAAATCATGTTGACCTTACTAGGTGGTGTCGAGCTCGGCATGGCAATTCCAAGCCAAATCATCCCCGATTCCCAGTCACAAAGTCAGCACGAGCGCAACGCATCCCAAATCACCGCGCAACCGCCGCTCATCCTCGATTTCAACACGAGCAACGCCGCGCAAACCGTACACTTCGATGATCAGAACAATATGTTCGTAGTCGGCAGCCTGCCATCTTAGCGTAAGCATTCGATCGAGGGATGATGTCAGGTCACAACTGCTGACGTATATTCGGCTTCTTGATGCAGTGCGAATACCGTCGCTGCGAGCCCCGATGGGTTTTCGCACGCTTCCCCCTAAATGGCAGCACGATCATCTTTGCCTCCACCTTTGTCGTTCGACGTCCATGTGAGGAGAGGCTCCAGCCAGCACAAATCGACGACATCCTCCGCCCCTTGCATCCGAGGCCTTGACTCTATCCACACCATGCCCGCGTGACTATAAATGCAATGTGAAGCTCTTGAAAGGAGTCGAACCGATGACCCATCGAACGAAAAGGGAACCGTCTGCGGCTAGCAAGATGGAGACGACCGATACTACAACTCCCCGCACCTTCGCGGTCGCGCAGCATAATACTTCGGTCACCAAAAGATGACCTTTCTCTGAATCGTTTAGAGGTAGAAATATTTGCTGGGTTACATCAGACTATCTGGGTTGACTCGTTTTCAAAGCATGTATCATGAGCGGATGTCTGGTATGTAACGCCAGCATTTAGCCTGGAGATGAGCGTAGCTATGTCACCCGATCAGAAGCCTGACTTAACGCCCGTGCTACAGGCAGTCGCGGAACGAATTCACTACGCTGAAAGTCGGCGCTCAAATTTCACTGTGATCGCTGGGGTTCTGCTTGCCGGTGGTGTTGCTCTTTTAGGTTTGATTGCTGGAAAGCAAATGGACGCAGTGCTGGCTTACCCGCTTTGGACCAGCGCCATTTCATTCACGTTACTGGGAATAGTCCTTTTTGTTGTTTATGCTCGCCAGACTAACTTCTACCCTTGGACGTCAGCGACCACCACTTGGAAGTGGTTCTATCGTGATGCCTTGCCAGACCAGAATGCCTTTAGCTCCAAATTTATTTCGAATATATATGTCACTAAACGCGAACGAGCGCGCGTCCAATTAGAATATAATCGACAACTGCCGTTGTTTCAGAAAAAACTTTCGACCCTTGTCAATAAAAACGAAGATTACGAACAGGATCAACAGCAACTATATTCTCTGCATCTAAATGAAAAATACAAAAATTTATACCTATCTGGACTTAGATCGATACTTAATAATGGGTTTATAATTTGGATAACTGTATCTATATTTTCGATCATCGCGGGGGCCATCCAAGACCATAGAGCTCAGCTTCCTCACGCTGCGGAATGGCGTACCGATAAGCTTCTTATACGAGGGGAGTGGCTCAGCCATACGGTCGAAAACGGAGCTGAAGAGATCCTTCTCAACGTAGATATTACGAACACGGGGAAGGCACTTTCAGAACTCCCACAATGGGTTCTTAGTACAAGTGAAGGCCTGAAAGTGCCGCTCGAAATGGTAAAGCAAAACGAAATCTCCGGGGTGATATCCGGATGCACTACCCAACACTACTACATCGTATTGAGAACGGTTGGACAGTTCAAAGTCGATGCAACCTCCCTGCATGTGAATAGCAAATGAGGCCCACTTATAGGTACGCGTTGTCCTTGACGAGCCAGTTTCCTTTTTGCAGCATGCCGCTGCGACTTGATAGCTACTCCGCTTGTCAGTTCGCATGCCATTACTGCTTCGCCGCAGCGCGTGGAGGTGCGGCAACAAAGCGAAGGCTGCAGGCAGCCGATCCACAAGCACTTAGGCGTAGATTGGAGCGGCTCGAGGGCGGGCTCGAGCCTGCATCCATAGTCGATGAGATGCTTTCCGCCAGAATCCCTATTCATTTTGGTGGAATGAGCGATCCATTCAATCCGCTCGAGCGTGAAATGCGAACAACATTTCAGATGCTGGAAGTACTGGCGAACTTTGAATATCCAACTGTCATTAGCACGAAATCAGACACTTGTGCGCGGAAGGAATATGTCAATCTTCTAAAGCAGCCGAATTTCGTTACTCAGATTTCTCTTTCCAGCCACAGCGACGAGATTGTCGAACGTATTGACGTAGGTGCGCCGAACGCCACTCGCCGCCTCTTAGCTGTTCGTGCGCTCGCTGAGGCTGGTGCAAGTGCTGCTTGTCGGATTCAGCCAGTCCTCCCAAAGAGAGAGGAGGATGTGACTGAACTCATCGATCGCTTAGCTCAGGCCGGCGCGAAGCACGTCTCGGTCGAACACCTGAAGCTCGCGGTAGAGCCCAGCAACCACGGCCGCCTGTCATCAGCGCTTGGTTTCGACATTAAGCACTACTTCGAAGGGATGGGGTCGACCCGAATTGGCCGCGAATGGGTTTTGCCGATCGAGACCAGAGTAAGTCGCCAAGTTGAATTCCGGAACCGAGCCCACGATAACAAGATGTTGTATGGAGCCGCTGATAGCGATCTCCTTCATTTCAGCGATGGCTCGTCTTGTTGCAGCGGAGCCGATCTTTTAGGCCTCCAATCGCCTTTTACGTTCACCTTCACTCAAGCCATTCGAGCGGCAAAGAATTTGAGGATAGAGTTTCGCTCGATCGCCGATGAATGGCGTCCACAAAAGAGCATTGCGCTTTATGTGAATTCAAAATCGAGATTGGGTGAGTCTGCCGGCATAGAGGCATACATTCGCCATGCTTGGAACGGGTTAGCTCATGGTGCCTCCCCCGCGATGTACTATGGGGTGAATCCAACCGACGAGTATGACAGCACAGGATGCCGGATATATCGGCTTGATCCATCCGTTGCCCGCCTCATGCCCAGTGTAAACGTCCCCGAAAATACTATCAAGCAAATCCAAGCAGATGGGCAGCAACCGTGCTCGTGATAATCGCACAGCACCTGGTCACTCTCCGTTGCGTGTAAATTTCACGGTCGCCGCGATGTTCATAGCCCTTCGCTGCTTATTTTCATCGCAATTTCACCCAGATTTGCATTCCGCCATCACCCCACTTCGACATTGATACATTCGATCCTTCAACGGTTTGACCGCGACTGACAGGATCAACGTCAAATGAAAATACGGGTCGGAATGTCGTGAAACTCAACACGCTGCAGCCCGTGAGTGCACAGGAGTGCGAGACGGTAGGACCTATCGCGGCTATCGAAACAATCGATTACGTCAGCTTTTGTCAGCGCGCCCATTCTCTCCCCCAATTTCTAGCCACCGAATCTGCGATCAATGAGAACTCTAGATGTAGGCCGCTACGCGCATTCGTCAGGCTCGGACGGCTGCGGTCGACGCCGAGGCTCACGTCTACGCAATTCGGCGCTCTCTCTAGGCTTCCGCTCGCCTCTAGGTATCTCCGTAACGCCAATCACTGATTCCTCTGCGTCAAAGTCGTCTTGGTCGGACTGGCTCGATGCCTTAGTCTTGTCGCGCCGTTTCTTTTGCGCTTCGGCCTTCCGAATGCACGCAGTCGCGACCTCCTTGTATGCCCCGAGAATGAGCATCGAGTGGATGATCAAATCGCAGTTATAGTAGGTCGCGGCTTCACGACTTGCCAACCCGTGTGCAACGAGGTTGCGAAGGTTCATTCCCCGGGCATCGGCAAATATTGCGCGTATCCAGAAATGGATATCTTCACCGACGTCGGCTTTGACCTTTTCCATACTGAGCAGATCGCCAAGATTTGCAGAAACCTCCCAGCCTTTCTGACCTCGTTTGTCTTTTGTCACGGGCTCGCCGAGAGCGCGAGCCAAGTTCCGGAAAGCGTCTTCAATTTGCGGGACCAGGACAAATAGGCACTTGACGTAGTCACCCTCGATCCAGGCTTTGATCCCAGCAATGATCAGTGGAAAATTGGAGAAAAGTTCCGTCCTTTGAACGAACGCGGCCACCTCCTCTGGCGAAAGCTTATGCCTTTCGACCGCAGTGTCGAGCGCCTTGCTTAGAAAGATGCGGCTCGACTGGCGTGAGTAATCCGCATACCTAAAAAGGGGTCCATCATCATCACCGCCGACCTGTGCCGCAACATGATCATCGGCGATCAATGACATCGGAATCATAGACAGCAGGGGGTACTTCTCCGCACCTTCGGTCGCGCGATGCCGCAGTTCCTGTTTGGGAATGATGAACTCAACAGCAATGTTAAAGAGCGACTGCTGCCAGCTTTTGTCGTCAATCAGAATGTTGACGAAGTCCTCCACATCGGATTTTTTGATTTTCTGCGTGTGACTAAAAGTGGCCATCTCTGATCCGGAGTCGCGGATCGCCGCCTCTCTCTCCACCCGCAGCCTATTGTACCGCTCTTCGTCACCAGCCCGTCGCGCGAATTCTAACGCGGTTTGAAGCCAAGCCATGGCCTGCATCCGCGTGGCGCCAGCTGCGATCTTCTCGAATACCTCGCTTACTGCCAGCGCGACCCTCTTCACGCTGTCGGAATCTCCAGCTGTGGAATAGGCTTGGGAAAGACGGGATGCCACGCTCTGCGCACCATGCGGATTAAGAGTATTTTGCTCAATGAATGTTGCCAGCAACGTCTCCAGACGAGCGACCATGCCGCCTTTCTCATCCGCGCTCAGTCTGCACTTTCGGTTTGTTGTGAGGGTGTCGTAGAGGTCCTCCCACCTGCCGTTCGTTTCAGCTTCGACATGAAACTTGGCCATCATCATGTCTTTAACGATTCCGGTCCTCTCATCATCTTGGAGAGAGGTAGCAAGTTGAAGCGCACGTTTGAGCACCACGACGTCTTCAAAGATCTCCGCGTAACAACCGTCTGCGACGCTTGCAATGTAACTGTCTATCGCTATGCGGGCAAACCGGACATCAGGACGGCGGTTCGCGGCCCTTTTGCTCAAGTCCCATACAAGATCAGCATATCTGGCTTTCATGACGGGATGCGTCAGAGCATCGGCGCGTTGCTCCCAATGGCTCACGATTTCGGGCGTCACTTGCTGGATGTCAGGAAAGTATACCTCATTGCCGTCGCGATCGGTCCCAGACCCCATTGGGCCGAAGTATGTGTTCCATGGGGGCCGGTCCTTTTGCTCGGCCGCTAAGGCGAACGCGGCTAAATCGGCCCAAGCGTCGCTGATCGCTGTTTTGTCCTCGAGTTTTGTTCGCGCACCTGAAAGAGCGGCCTGAATGGAATACGTGCTTAGCGGCTCCTTCTTTTTGTCGAACTCATGGATGACCGCTTCTATCGCCTCCGGTATTTGCATCCCAAACCTCCCTTTAGAAGTCACCTTCAAATGACGAGCGGTGGTTGTCAATCCAAACGCATCCACAGCGGAACTAGCTTCGATCGGCTGGATAAGGAACGGAGTTGTGACCAAATGATCGTTCGGTATCGATCAATGATCGAGAACTGGTTTGGGATCCTCGAGTAAGATAAGGGCGAGCGAGTGCGTTTCATTTTACTTCGCGGCGGTTGCATGGATATCCCCGAGGCGTTTGGGAATGCGAGATTGCATTGTGTACGACCTACCTTGAATAGGAGCTGGGCCTAGGAAGTCCACCACGAATGACGACCACCGCGATGACAACGGCAGAATTGCCGACTTGATGTGAAAAGATATCGATATCCTTTTCAACATCTCCGATAGGCGAATTTTTAGCGCAGGAGTCTAGTACCGAAAGGATCGCAATCTTCTTGCCGAGCCCCAACGCATAGGCTGCCGTCTGATCAAAATAATTCGCGAAGTCTTTAGGAGAAAGGACCTTGCTGTTTTCGACCTTCAACTCGATAGGGACATGCCGGAATGTTAAATCGGTGATTCCACCTGCAGCAGCCGGATGGCCGTTGAGCTCGGAACCAATATCCGGACGCATCCGTAGCCGCGCGGTCACCTCCTTTTGAAACTCGCGCTCAGTGGTGTCCGCCTCAAAGATGGCGTCTTGAAGTGCTGACGCAGCAATGCTTCCAAAACCGCCGAGAATGACCATCGCGTTCGCCAGGTCATCCACGTTCAATCCGGCAAATGACCGGAGACGATCGCGAACTTTCCGAAGGTGTCGGTCTACGTTGGGAAAACCGGTCAGCGGATTTGCATCAACATCGGTTCCCTCCAGCAGCAAGCGCCGGTGACCGACGATCTCCACCTTGCGGTGACCCTCCAGATCGTTGAACTCAGCAGCGTAAAGAAACTCATAAGGCCTCGACCCGAATGAGTTGGCGGTCTCCAGCACCGCTCTCCCAATTCCAGTCAGCGTAAACGGCCCACCACCGTCGGGCTTCGCGAAGAGAAACTTTGGCAACCAGTCGCGCTCCCGGCTATCCAATGTCACTGGAACCAGCGACAATGTGGTTGCGCCCTGTGGCCAGTTCGACACCCGGACCTCTATGGATAAATCGTAGGCGGTCCGGGGTTTGAGATGGTTCCAGTGTTTTGCCGGCTGACCGTCGATATCAAACCTAAGGAAAGCTACTGTAGTGTCGAGCTCATTTGATGTGGATACACCGCCAGGCGCCCGAACATAATCGGGAAGCGGCTTCGGAATCTTAGCAAAGAGTAGAGGCGGAAGACTCCAACCGCAAAGACGCGCTTGCAGGTCATCGAGGTCGGCTGGCGTCTGGACATTATCCACCTTTGCGAGGAAATCGAGCAATTTATCGACTTGAGCAAAACCTGCATCCCGATCGATTTCCGAGGCCTTCATTTTCGCCGCGGCTAAAAAACGATACGATTCTGGCTCGGCTCGGCGGATGGCTTGCTTCCATTCAGCCAGAAGAGCAAAAAGACCAGACGCCATTCCATATGCGCGATACTGATCCTCCACGTCTCCGTTCCCGATCGCAGAAATTGTAGTGTCGAATTGTAGGCAAGCCTCAGTTAATCGATCTGATGCTCCTTGAGAAGCATTCAGTGCCTCGGAGATGGCAGAAGCCACGTTAATCCGAGATGAGAACGTGCGGCGGAAAGTTTCGAATTCGGGCTCGTTCTTCAATCTCGGTCTCCAGCTCTGCTTCAGTTCTGCTCCATAACGCGATCAATTCGGCGGAATCTTCGCGGTTGGCGACCGCGTTTTCGATCGCGACGGCAACATCAACGAGTGTCAATTGAAGCCGCCACATTTGGGTTCGATCTTCGGTGGGAATCCCCGCCAACAACGCTTGGGCGCAATCACGAGCGGTCGCAAATCGTGTGGCCCTGCTCAAAGAAAAAATCAGGACAAGGGCTTCCACGATATCTTCGGGCTCAATTGGCGTAATCGCCCGAAATGCAGCTATGATCTCCTCCGTACATTCTCGTAATTGCTCCAATGGCGCTCTCAAAATTGCGCTGATGCAATCATCGATACTTATCGAGCGAACGTAATCGTCGCGCCACGCCTTCAATATGACCTTGAGGAATCCCGGCGCCTCACCAAGGCGATAGTTCAAGTCGCTAACTGCAGAATACAGCGCATCGCCCTCGAGCCTCACAAGCAGGTTTGAAAAATATGCTCCATAATTTCCCTTTACCTGTTCCTTGGTCAGACAGAGAAGTGCGAAAACATCAATACAATCCACCAGAAACTGCTCTCGTTCACCATCTTTGGAATAGTGGTGGATCAGATTCCGTAATGGAATAGCGAGCATTGAGCGTTTATCGTTTGGAAAGAAGTTCCTCCGCAGGGCGCGAACAGCCCATTGATGAACGATGACGTAACGGTCGGTAAGAAGGACAGCAAATGCTTCGAAAAAAAGGTCGGGAAAATTGATTTCCAAGGCGGAGGGCACATCTTCCCACGCCTTAGCCGCACTTGCACGCACAAGCGCACTTTCGTCCATCAATGCCCGATACCAATCAGACAAGACCGGACTGAGGCTTTCAATGCCTGACAGCAGTTTTGAGACATGGGCGATCATATTCCCACGCATCTGTGTCTGCCCTTCCGGCATCCGACGGTAAAGATCGAGAAAGTCACCCACTCCCTGCTTGCCCTTAGCTTTTGCGCCTAGGGCGGCCCAACTGATCAACGCGCCCTGCAATGTGTCGATCGAACTGCGCTGGTTCCTCCGCTCCATCATCGCAAGAACTGTGTCGGGGATTTCCAGCGTGCTTTGTTCTTCGAGCCGCTCGTACTTCGCGCTTAGAGTTGCGGCGGCGCCGATAAGTTCATCGAGATTTTCCGCCGCTAATTGCTCGAATTCGTCCCATGTATGTCTAAAGAACTGTGCCGCCTCATTTGTCGGGGACTCAGGCGCATCAACGGCGGCCCAAAGCAATCTTCGGAACGCGATCTTCTGAGGATTTCCGATCTTGGCCGTTTCACCGTATTTGTGTTGAAGTACAGAACGATAGGTCCTGTATGCTTCCCTCTTACCGATATCCTCATTGTCCCGAAGAAAGGATTGAATAATTGCGTCGGTTTGTTCCGGAAGCCGCTCGAGGGCTTCAGAAGCCGCCATTCTAAGATAATAGAGTACGCTGCTGTCACGACGTTCCTGCGGTAGCAAACGCTTTCGACGCATCAGTTTTCCAATTAGGCTGCGGGCATGTTTCTGAAAAAGCTCATCGCTGCCTATACCGATAATCATCTCTGTGGCAGCTTCGAATTCCGCAAGATTCCCGCTAGTGATAAACGTTGCAATGTAATTGCAAACGTCGGCTGGCCGGGCCTCAAATAAAGCTTGTATTGGACCGCGATCATATTCTCGCTCCTCCGCACCGATTCGCATGCCCGGCGGCAGAGGATTTGCAAGTGAAACAAAGCGACGCAGAACCGTTGCAAGGCTATCACAGTCCAGATTAGCAGATTCCAGAATCACGAAGTCTACGACGTCTTTCGACTCCGCATAGTTTTGGATCAACCGTACCGCGATTGCGAGCTTCTCATTTAACTCCACCTTTGCCCTGAAAAGCGCCTTTGCGGCGTGGACCGAATACGGGCGATTTTCGCATGTCGCCGCCGGGAGCAGATAATCGATGACCTTGCGGCCGAAACTTTCAGGTGCGAGGTTTGCGAGCTGCTCGAGCCTTGGGTCGGTGTGAGAAATTTCGTCGCTGTCGAGCTCGTCAATGAGATCGAGCACAAAACCCTCTTCCAAAGACAAGTCGTTTCGTAATTCTGCGCGGACTTTCTTTCGTTCCGACTGCTCCTGTTTTCGCCGCTCAAGTTCCTCTTGACTTTGAATCGCGCGTCGCTCTGCTTCTTGTTCCCTAGGGCCGATGAACTCCATAATATTCGGGAGTCCAACCGCCACTCGCTTGTCGCATCCCTTACAGTTGGCTAAGTAAAATCCATAAGCCGCGTCTTCGAGCAGCCACGTGAACATGGAGTTTGCTTTCGAAAATTTGCAACGAACACCCATGTGCCCGATCGGAAGGCCGGTCGTTGCCTCGATCATTCCCCTGCCACCCATGCGGGCAAACTCCGCATGAAGACACCAATTGCTTAGAAGCTTGGTAGCTTTCAGATTTCGCCTGCCTGCATCGACTGCTTTATTATAGTCGATTTCAAAATCCTCCATGCGAGAACGCTCCTGCATCGGGAGATGTATCGCCAAGATCGACTAGCCGATACGCGACGATTTTCGAAAAGATTATATCAAACTTGTCACCGCATTCATCTGAGGCAAGCCCGAGAAACACCTCAAAATTGTGGATTGCGATCACCTTTTCGCTCGCCCGTGCGCACATCAGAGGGGGGTCAATCACGGATATTTACATATGTCCGAAATCATCGACGCGACGCGAGACTACGGCTCTCTTCCTCCCAGTGATCGAGAGCGCGTACCTAGTTCCATCATATTAACTATATGAATTAACGCTGTTCTTCTCTCATAGTGAATCGAATAAGGCGTTAACTTCCGTTGCACAGACGGCGTTTTTCTGTGGCTCTTACCATCGATAGGGTTCAGGTATCGATAGTGATAAGTACAAATGCCTTGTACGCGAGCATTCACGCTGCTACAGTAGCGCCAAAAGCCACTATCGGAGCGCACAATGCCCCAGACCAGCTACAAGATCAGCGATGCACGCAAGAATTTCGCCGAGGTGCTCGAACGAGCCAACCAGGGTGAGGAAATTGTTATCATGCGCGGCAACGAAGTCTACGCGCGTATCGGCCCGGCCGACGGTGGCAAACGCCCGTTCGGCCTGTTGCGCCAGCGTGGCCTGCCGGACAACCTGTTCGACGATGTCGACACTGAGCAGGCGGTGATCGATGCCGGCGACTTCAACGACGATGTCGGCGTCTGGCAGGGCGGAGCGGCCGAGCGCGAGCCCAAGCCGTGAAGGTGCTGCTCGACAGCCACGCCGTCTACTGGTGGACGATCGGCAGCGACCGGCTGTCCGGCACCGCCCGGGCACTAATCGAGGACAAGGCCAACACCATCCTCGTCAGCGCCGTCTCCTTCTACGAGCTCGACAACAAGATGCGCCTGAGGAAACTCGACCTGAAGCCGCAGGAATTGCGCGCCGCAGTCATCGCCAGCGGTTTGCAGACGCTGGCCATCAGCGATCTGCATGCCGAGCTGGCGGCAAGCTTCGACTGGGATCACCGCGATCCCTGGGATCGCATTCTCGCCGCCCAGACACGGCTGGAACACTGCACCTTCTTGTCGCTAGACGTGGCTTTCGACACGGTGCTGCACGAACGGGTCTGGTAAGGGGCAATAGCGATGAAGATTTATGCGCTGCCGCCATTGCTGTGCCGACGAGCGCCGCGGAAGCTGTAGAAGAGAGGCGTGGCTACAAGGATGTTGATTTTTCCCATGTCTGGGAGGAATGGCAGGTCCTTCGGAGGCAGTTCGATCAATCTAAGCCGTGATATCGTTTGTATTTGACCTATACGGGCCGCACCTTGGTCATTCGTTTATGTGGCGGCGACAAGTCCTCGCAGACGCGCGATATCGCCCAAGCGAAGAAAATGGCGAAGGAGATCTGACATGGTGCTAGAAACGACCCGCTTTGATGTTCTGGATTACCTGAAAACGCCGGAGGAGCGCTTCGCTTCTATCGAAGCGGCTTTTGAGGATGGCGACCCCTCCCTGATCGCTCATGCGCTTGGCGATGTTGCTCGTTCTATCGGCATGAGTGCTGTTGCCAAGGAAGCAGGTGTAACGCAGGAAGCGCTCTATAAAGCCCCGAGCGAGCACGGCGATCCGAAGCTTTCGACGCTGATCGGTGCCGCCAGAGCGCTCGGCGTGAAACTCTCCGTGTCGCTCGCGTCGTCGGACGAGCCATCGAAGGCGGCTTGATTACGAGGTGGCGTGAAGGTTTCCTTCGCCGCCGTCTCATAACGCTGAAGCCGCAGCCTATGCCGAGGCCCGGGCCATCGGCGCGGCTTTGCTCCCCTCCCTCATCCGCCCCGCCGTTTCCAAGGCGGACGAAGGCAAGGGTGGTTTGCTGGCTGCCGAGGCAGATGAGTACAGCGACTACCATGCAACGGACATGATCAACGTCCCGAGGCGGCTGAGTAATCAGCCGTCGCCGGTCGCAGCGTCTCTCCGCTGCGACCGGCTTGCTTTCTCCATATCTTGCCCGTTGTCATTCTTGACAACGGTTTTAACTGATGGCATAAATGACAACATGATTGCAGCGACCTTGATCGAACGTTCCAAAACGGTTTTGCCAGACGGCGCGATTGTCGAGATCGTTATCTGGAAAGTGCCTGAACCTGTTGCCGGAAGCATGCATCTGTTCAAGTATCGACTGTTCTACGGCAAGGATGGTCGCCGCATCGTCGGTTTCGACAATGAGCGGGGTAAGGGTGATCATTGCCATCTGGACGGTGACGAGCAGCCTTACCACTTCACGACGACCGATGCCCTCCTGTCCGATTTTCGGAAGGAGATCATCAAGAGGAGGCAGAAGCCATGAAAGAAGCCTTGATCCAAATCCGAGCTGATAGCGAAGCAGCTTTTGATGAAGCCTTTGACCGGGCGGCTAGCGCGATGCGGTCGGGAAAGCCCTCTGATCCCGTCGCCGTCTTCACTTTTTCCTCACCCGCCCAGCTCTTTTCGGTCATCACACCCAAACGATGGGAATTGATCGAACATCTTCAAAAGATCGGCCCGTCGAGCATTCGCGGCCTTGCCCGCTCTCTCGAACGGGACATCAAGCGGGTGCATGACGATGTGTCAGCCTTGTCTGATTGGGGTATAATCGAACAGACCGACGATGGGAAAATTCATATTCCCTACGAGGTGATCCACGCGAATTTCGATCTGCGAGCAGCTGCTTGATCATCATTGGGGCGAGGGGAACCCCCTTCGGCCCTTCCCCTCGTGCACCCCTGCCCGCCCGCAATGAAACGCAAGGTCGAAGGCAGGCGATGCCCCCGGCTTTTCGGCCAGATCGGTCCGATCGCACCCGGAGCACGACAGACAGGACTAAGACATCCCCGTCGGAAGCATACCGTTCGGTGCAATGCCGGGCGGCTTGGTTATTAAGTGACGGCTTCTCAAACAGCGCCGTTGCCGCTTCTGCTTCCTCCATATGCCGCCGATACCAGCATGTAGGCACGCCTAGGTGATCACCTTCGGGCTGTGGACCGAAACCTTGGCGCTGCTGTTTCGTAATTTCCCTACCCATCCGTGGCATGGCTGTTGTTCGATCGCGCCGGCGGCGCGTTGTCTTCATGGAAGGCAGATGAGACGAAACCTGAGCGCGGACGTATCTTCCTGGATTGCGTTGCCTCAAGTTGATGGCTCATTGCGACCGGCCAGTCGGACAGCAACCGCCGCATTGACGAATTTCCCCTGACTGACGTCATTCCTCGCGAGGCAAATTCCTCCCAGCCGGCGCCGCTCCGCATGCGCTTTGCCCCTCGGGTGCAGTCCCCGCGGCAAATGCCCTGGCATTTGCGCTGACTGTCTTCCGGCCGCTTGATGGTGACCATCGGCAACGCAAACCAAGGAGACACTGCCATGACCGATCTCGTCAACTTCATCCGCGTCAACGAGGACAACATGCTCACCGGCAATGTCGCATCCCTCGCCTACGACTTCGACATTTTCGGGGAGGAATTCGATAGCCCCAGCGCCAAGGCTCCGGTCTATCGCCTCTTCGTCAAGACACCTCGCGGACGCCGCGTCGAAATCGGCGGCATCTGGAAGAAGCAGAACCAGAATGGCGGAGACTATTTGACCCTCTCCGTCAACACCGGCTACGGCAGGCTCAACGCCAACCTCGGCCGCTATCCCGGACAGGATGGCGACGAGCTGATGGCCGTCATCCCTTGGGACTGACACCGCAAATCTCCCCCGGTCTTGCCACCGGGGGCATCGTTCTGCCGTCGAACGTCAAAGAGGCCTGTCCCGCCGGGGGGTATTTCGGCTGATAGCCGCGTCTGGTTTTCTGAGGTGCCAGCGCATCGATGCGCTTCGAGGGATCGACATCCTTCTCGATCAGTTCCAGCTTTATCTGACCGTGCGTGGCGATCCGGCCCCAACGCCGCTCAAGCCAGACTTACCAAGTATCGATAGTGAGCCATCTGAAGGCGTTCGCTTGCTATCTTCCCAGCAAAGCACTATCTTTGCGGGCCATGATATCCGCGCCAGGAGTGCTCAAAATGCCCGCACCGCGGCTTTCCATCCGCAGCAGCAAGGCACGCGATCTGGCGCACGCCCTGGCCAGACGCACCGGCCAACCAATCAACAAGCTCGTCGAAATTGCGCTCGAACATTACGACCAAGAACTGCGGCAAAAACCGACACAGACGCCAGCCGACACGCTTTGGGAGTTGATGGCGGAGGGCCGACGGTCCGTGCCGGCCGGCACCACCTACGCCCACGATGATCTCTACGACGAAAACGGTTTGCCGAAGTGATCGCTGTCGATACGTCGGTAATTGTGGCTACATCACTGGGAGAGCCCGAAGCTGAACGGTTTCATGCGCTCGTCTCCCGCGAGGATGTCGTCATTGGCTGGCCGACCTTGCTTGAGGCACGAATGGTGCTCACCGGCAAGAACTTTCCTAACGCTGCAATCATCATTTCACAGCTCGTCGCTTTGCCAAATGTGATTGCGGTGGCCTTTGGCGAGCGGCATCATTATGTTGCCGAGAAGGCCTTCGACCTGTTTGGCAAAGGTCGCCATCCGGCCAGCCTTAACATAGGCGACTGCTATTCGTACGCCGTTGCCGCGATCGCAAAGGCCCCTCTCCTCTTCAAGGGGAATGATTTCGGGCGGACGGACGTAAAGTGCCATCCCGCATCGGCTACTCAATGACAAGCAAAGCTGTCGTCCGGCCCTCCCCCGCTGATCCAGTGCTGCTCTGCGCCGAGGAGCTGGACGCCCTTGATGCTATCCTGCCCTTCGCCCGCCGCGATCAGCTGGCGGCGCTGCTGACCGATGACGACGTCGCCACCCTTAAGCATCTCGCCAAGGAAGGCATGGGCGCCAATACGCTTCGCGCACTCGCCTCCGATCTCGGCTATCTCGAAGCCTGGTGCGAGCTTGCCACCGGCGCTTCCCTCCCCTGGCCGGCGCCGGAAAGCCTGCTTCTCAAATTCGTCGCCCATCATCTCTGGGATCCCGCCGAGCGTGCCGAGGATCCCACGCATGGTATGCCGGCCAACGTCGAGATCGGATTGCGCGCCCAGGGTCTACTGCGTGTCGATGGCCCGCATGCGCCAGACACGGTACGCCGGCGGCTGACCTCCTGGTCGATCCTGACGCGCTGGCGCGGGCTAACGGGATCATTTGCCGCGCCTTCCCTGAAAACCGCATTGCGCCTGGCTGTGCGCGCCACGCCGCGACAACGCCGCCGCAAGAGCAGACGAGCCGTCACCGGCGATGTGTTGGCAAAGCTGCTGGCCGCTTGTGCTGGCGACCGCCGCGTCGATCTTCGCGACCGCGCCCTGTTGCTGACTGCCTTTGCCTCCGGCGGCCGCCGGCGCTCCGAAGTCGCTGACCTGCGAGTAGAGGATCTGGTCGACGAGGAGCCGGTGCATGCCGATCCCCGAAATCCCGCCTCCCCTCTCCTGCCGTGTCTCACCATCACTCTCGGCCGCACCAAGACGACAGCGGCCGACGACCGCGCGCACGTCGTTTTGATCGGCCGGCCGGTCGAAGCGCTCAAGCAATGGCTGATGGAGGCCAAGGTCGACGCGGGACCGGTGTTCCGGCGCATCGACCAATGGGGCAATATCGATCGGCGGGCGCTGACGCCACAGTCGGTCAATCTGATCCTGAAGACACGCTGCAGCCAGGCCGGTTTGGATCCGGAGCTGTTTTCGGCGCATGGACTGCGCTCCGGATATCTGACGGAAGCCGCCAATCGCGGCGTTCCTTTGCAGGAAGCCATGCAGCAATCCCTACACAAGTCCGTGGCGCAGGCGGCGAGTTACTATAACAATGCGGAGCGAAAGAACGGACGGGCGGCTAGGTTGGTAATCTAGTGGCCGCCCGAACTCAGAATTATGCCCTTTTTGAGCGGTGTGGTGACTTTTCAGCGATGCTGGAAAGGTCGACCTTCTTGCCGGCGACATCGGCGATGATTTTCAAGCTACCACCTAGAGATTCAATGTAATCTCGGAGGGTCCACAGCTGCGCATGGTCGAATAGCGTAACAATTACAGAGATGGAAATCCCGGCCACCCGCTTGTCAACGATCAAGCAGGAGCCGGTCGAGTTTGCTGCTCGGATTCCCGAACACCAGATCCTTGAACAATGCGGAAACGATCCGCGGGCGCGAACCTGTTCTCTCATCGATCAACACCACCGAGAGCCTCTTGATCTCGATGGTGATTGTGCGTGCATCGTCACTGCGACGATACCTCCATGCATCGAGCAAATCGAAACCGTTCCGTGCGGCCCATGCCGCGACAATCTGCGCCGTCATGACGTGTCCTTCGGATGAGACGGCCACCATGTCCGCTCAAATCATCCTGCCCTATCGAAATAACTCGAACGGAGGAAAGGGATCCAGCGCCGGCTGGGCCAAGCGGTCGATTGTCGAAAACTGTTGCAGCTTGGACTCACACTTTAGGTGCGAGGTCGATCAACAGCAAGCTTTGCATTGCTCACCCCCAGCATGGCCCGAACGACCACCGTGGCCGCCATCAGTTCGCGCCCATGCGAAATCCGCCACAAATCGCATGGCTCGAAATTTGCGGGCAGGCTCTGGTACCACATTCAACGGAAACGCTGTTGAAATATTGATCTTCCAGCATCTTTCCCAAGTCACCCGACCCAGGCCGCTACCGATTTGTAGGATTCTACAACTGCCACACGATTCCAATCTGTGCTGATTTCTCCGCGGAAGAAACAACGACGGAGAAGTTCATGCGAGTTGTCGCGTTCTCGACGCCCCGAACGATCCAGGAGACGCATCTCCTCCACATGCATCACAAACTCCGTGCCCGCGTGTTCTCCGGTCGCCTGGGTTGGGACGTCAAGGTAACCGCGGAATGCGAGTCCGATGACTTTGACGCTCATGGGCCAACCTACGTCCTCGCAATCTCCGCCTGTGGCCAAGTGGCCGGATGTGCAAGGCTGCTCCCGGCCCTCGGTCCGACCATGGTGACCGAGGTCTTTTCCTCGCTTCTCCCGAATGGCCGGCTAAATGCCCACCGCGCAATGATCGAAAGCTCGCGCTTTTGCGTCGACACCGCACTTAAGGAGGGAAGGGAAACGGGTTCAGTGCATGAAGCAACGCTGACCATGTTCGCGGGAATCATCGAATGGTGCATGGCGAACAACTTCTCGGAAATCGTCACGGTGACCGACGTCCGCTTCGAGCGGATCCTCGCTCGTGTCGATTGGCCGCTCCAGCGCCTCGGCCGACCCAGGAAGATCGGTGGTACCATGGCGGTAGCCGGCACCTTACCTGCCAATGAGGAGATGTTTCAGAAGCTCCGCCCTTCCAACTACCAGTCGGAATTCACCCCTAGCAACCATGCAGTGTAAGGAGAAATCGGTGAACCAGCTTCGCTCTCACCCCCGGCTTGTCCGCAAACTTCAAGAAGCCCTCGGCGATCAGCTCTGCGTCGCGCTAGATGATCCGACCGTCGTCGAGATAATGCTCAATCCGGACGGAAAGCTCTACATCGAACGGCTTGGGCACGGTATCGCTCCGGCCGGCGAGATGTCGTCGGCCGCCGCCGAAATGGTGATCGGCACGGTTGCCCATGCCCTCCAGTCCGAAGTCGACGCCGAGCAACCCATCATCTCCGGAGAGCTACCGATAGGCGGTCACCGGTTCGAAGGTCTGCTGCCGCCGGTGGTCGCCAAGCCTGCCTTCACGATTCGCCGACGCGCTTCGCGTCTAATCCCGCTCAACGATTATGTGTGCTCCGGCGTTATGACACAGGACCAGGCCTTCACGATTCGAAGCGCGATCTCCTCCAGGCTGAACATCATCATTTCGGGTGGTACCGGGTCTGGCAAGACAACGCTCGCGAATGCCGTGATCGACGAGATCGTGAAATGCGCACCAGAGGATCGGCTCGTCATTCTGGAGGATACGGCCGAGATCCAATGTACGGCGGAGAACGCCGTTCTTCTTCATACCAGTGACACTGTCGACATGGCACGGCTCTTGAAGAGCACCATGCGCCTGCGTCCCGATCGGATTGTTGTCGGCGAAGTCCGCGACGGTGCCGCTCTCACCTTGCTCAAGGCATGGAACACCGGTCACCCGGGTGGAGTGGCAACCATTCACTCGAACACCGCCCTGTCGGCGCTGCGTCGTCTTGAGCAGCTCACGGCGGAAGCAAGCCAGCAGCCCATGAACGAGCTGATCGGCGAAGCCGTCGATCTCGTTGTCTCCATCGAACGGACAGCGCGCGGGCGGCGCGTTCGCGACGTCATCCAGGTCGAGCGCTTCGTCAACGGCCGATATGAAATTGAATCCGACCAACTTAGCGAAGAACAGGAAGAAGCACATCATGTCGTGTAAGAACTTGAGTTTCATCGTTGCGCTGCTTGCCGCATCCTTCGCTCTTGCTAGCGTCACCCCAGCGTTCGCCAGTTCTGGCGGCAGCCTCCCCTGGGAAGGTCCGTTGCAGCAAATCCAGGAATCGATCACCGGTCCGGTCGCCGGCGCCATTGCACTGGCCGCCGTGGCCATCGCTGGCGGAATGCTGATCTTCGGCGGCGAGCTCAACGATTTCGCGCGGCGCTTGGTCTATGTCGTCCTTGTCGCCGGCATCCTGCTCGGCGCCACCAACATCGTGGGCCTGTTCGGCGCGACCGGTGCCTCGATCGGATTGCCGGACGCGCAGCTAACATCGAACGGACAACGCTTGGACGGGGGGAGGACTCATGACTGAGCCCGTATCTGGCCTGCAGCGCAACCGCATTCACCGTGCACTCTCGCGTCCGAACCTCCTGATGGGCGCCGACCGCGAACTAGTGCTGCTCACCGGTCTGGCCGCGGTCATCCTGATCTTCGTTGTGCTGACCGTCTATTCCGCGCTCTTTGGAGTCGCCGTTTGGATCGTCATCGTCGGACTTCTCAGGATGATGGCGAAGTCCGACCCATTCATGCGGCAGGTCTATATCCGGCATATCTCGTACAGACCCTATTATAAGGCGACCACGTCGCCTTGGCGCCGGTATTGAGGAGACGGCTATGGCGGCACTCAAACGCTTCCGCGCGACCGGTCCATCCTTCGCCGATCTGGTTCCCTATGCGGGCCTCGTCGACAATGGCGTTCTCCTGCTGAAGGACGGGAGCCTGATGGCCGGCTGGTACTTCGCCGGTCCGGACTCGGAAAGCGCGACCGATCTTGAACGCAACGGCCTTTCGCGGCAGATCAATGCGGTCCTCTCGCGGCTTGGAAGCGGCTGGATGATCCAGGTCGAGGCCATCCGCATTCCGACGGTCGATTATCCGTCGGAAGAGCGCTGCCATTTCCCCGATCCGGTCACGCGCGCGATCGACGCGGAGCGCCGGGCGCATTTCAAGCGGGATCAGGGGCATTTCGAGAGCAAGCACGCCCTCATTCTCACCTACCGGCCGCTTGAGTCCCGGAAGACCGCTCTCAGCAAATATATCTATTCGGATGAAGAGAGTCGGAAGAAGTCTTACGCGGACACGGTGCTCCTTGTTTTCAAGAATGCCATCCGTGAAATCGAGCAGTATCTCGCGAACACATTGTCGATCAGGCGAATGGAAACCCGTGAGACGATCGAGAAGGGAAGGGAAAGGATCGCCCGCTATGACGACCTGCTGCAATTCGTGCGATTCTGCATCACGGGCGAGAACCATCCGATCAGGCTTCCGGATATTCCCATGTACGTCGACTGGATCGCGACGGCCGAGCTTGAGCATGGCCTGACGCCAAAGGTCGAAAGCCGCTTCCTAGGCGTTGTCGCGATCGATGGTCTGCCGGCGGAGAGCTGGCCAGGCATTCTCAATAGCCTCGACTTGATGCCGCTGACCTATCGATGGTCATCCCGCTTCATTTTTCTCGATGCGGAGGAGTCGCGGCAAAAGCTGGAGCGCACGCGCAAGAAATGGCAGCAGAAAGTCCGGCCATTCTTCGACCAGATATTCCAAACACAAAACCGGTCGATGGACCAGGATGCGATGGCCATGGTGGCCGAGACCGAGGATGCCATCGCACAGGCCTCATCGCAGCTGGTTGCCTATGGCTATTACACGCCGGTCATCGTGCTGTTCGACAGCGACCGCGAGGCACTGCAGGAAAAGGCTGAGGCGATCCGCCGGCTGATCCAGGCCGAAGGTTTTGGCGCTCGGATAGAGACACTCAATGCGACGGACGCGTTTCTTGGCAGTCTGCCAGGCAATTGGTATTGCAATATCCGCGAACCACTGATCAACACCAGCAATCTCGCGGACCTCATCCCGCTCAACTCGGTGTGGTCGGGAAGCCCGATCGCCCCCTGCCCCTTCTACCCACCGAATTCGCCGCCCTTGATGCAGGTCGCGAGCGGATCCACCCCGTTCCGGCTGAACCTGCATGTCGATGATGTTGGCCACACGCTGATCTTCGGGCCGACGGGATCGGGTAAATCGACACTTCTGGCGCTGATCGCCGCGCAGTTCCGCCGATACGGCCAAGCTCAGATTTTCGCGTTCGACAAAGGAAGCGCGCTTTTGCCGCTGACGCTCGCGGCCGGCGGCGATCACTATGAGATCGGCGATGACGCCGAAGGGAAGGATCGGGCGCTGGCCTTCTGCCCCCTATCCGAACTCGGAAGCGACGCCGACCGTGCGTGGGCGACGGAATGGGTCGAGATGCTGATCGGCCTCCAGGGTGTCACCATCACGCCCGATCATCGTAATGCCATTTCCCGTCAGATCGGACTGATGGCGAGTGCTTCTGGGCGATCGCTTTCGGATTTCGCGAGCGGCGTGCAGCTGCGCGAGATAAAGGACGCACTGCATCACTACACCGTCGATGGGCCCATGGGGCAGCTCCTGGATGCCGAGAAAGACGGGCTGACCCTTGGCGCCTTCCAGACCTTCGAGATCGAGCAGCTCATGAGCATGGGCGAGCGCAACCTCGTCCCGGTTCTGACCTACCTGTTCCACCGGATCGAGAGGCGCCTGGACGGGCCTCCCAGTCTGATCGTCCTCGATGAGGCCTGGCTGATGCTCGGTCATCCCGTGTTCCGCGACAAGATCCGCGAATGGCTGAAGGTACTGCGCAAGGCCAATTGCGCGGTGGTGCTCGCGACCCAATCCATCTCGGACGCCGAGCGGTCCGGGATTATCGACGTCCTGAAGGAGTCGTGCCCGACCAAGATTTGCCTTCCCAATGGTTCCGCTCGACAGCCGGGCACGCGGGAGTTCTATGAGCGAATGGGCTTTAACGAGCGGCAGATCGACATTGTCTCCACCGCGATCCCCAAGCGCGAATATTACGTGGCGACGCCTGAAGGCCGACGCCTCTTCGACATGTCGCTCGGACCGGTCGCCCTTAGCTTCGTCGGCGCTTCCGGCAAGGAAGACTTGAAGCGCATCCGCGCGCTGAAATCCGAACATGGCCATGACTGGCCGATCCACTGGCTTGAATCGAGAGGAGTTCACGATGCCACATCGCTACTCAAGTTCGAATAGATGGTTCGCCTGGCTGGCGGCCGCGGCCCTGACGATCGGAACCGCGCCTTTAGCTCGAGCGGGGACCGCCACCGGTGCCGCGACGGAGTGGACGCAGCTCGCCAACAACGCGCAATTGGTGGACCTGCTCAAGAGCTCGGGCATCCAGGTCGACAACCAGCTGACGCAGATCAGCCAGCTTGCGGATCAGATCGAAAACCAGCTCAAGATCTACCAGAACATGCTGCAAAACACGGCTCGGCTTCCCGATCATATCTGGGGACAGGTTGAAAGCGATCTCAATCAGCTGCGCGGTATCGTCAACCAAGGTCAGGGCATCGCCTTTTCGATGGGCAATGCCGACGATGTTCTTCAGCAGCGTTTTCAGAGTTATGCCGATCTTAAAACCGGCCTGCCGGACAACGCGACGTTCTCCTCGACCTATCAGTCCTGGTCAAACACAAACCGCCACACCATCGCCAGCTCCCTGAAGGCGGCGAGCCTGACGGCCAGCCAATTCGACAGCGAGGAGGAGACGATGTCGTCCTTGCGATCGATGTCGGAGACGGCCGATGGGCAGATGAAGGCCTTACAGGTGGGCCACGAAATCGCCGCCCAGCAGGTCGCGCAGATGCAGAAGCTTCGCGGTCTCGTCTCACAGCAAATGACGATGATGGGAACTTGGCTCCAGACCGAGCAGACCGACAAGGATTTGGCTCAGGCCCGTCGGGAAAAGTTCTTCAGTGCGAAGGCGCCATCGACGTCCGGCGGCGAGAAAATGAAGGTGGAGTGGTGAGAACGAAAGCAATCCTCATTGTGGCCGCATCAATTCTGGCCTTCGGCAGCGCCTGCATTTGGATGCTGATCTCCGAAAAGCAGGCGGCTCAGGAGCGCAGGACGATGTTCTTTGGCTCATCGAAGGAGTACCCGACATCCGGCGGCGAGAAGATGAAGGTCGAATGGTGATCCAATGACACACACAACGACACTTCATCAGCTCCGGTTCGCCATGCTGATTGCCGCGTTCGCGGTGGTGACGACCCAGCCTACGTTTGCTCAAGAAGGATCCGTTTTGACGTCCCTTCAGGGCCAGATCACGACCGCTGCGAAGGGGTGGGAAACCACCGTAATGGACGCCGCGAAATCTCTGTTCTGGATCCTCGCGTCGATCGAGATCGGCATTGCCGCCGTCTGGCTCGCTATCCAGTCAGCCACCCTGGATAGCTGGTTCGCCGAACTGGTGCGACGGATCATGTTCGTCGGCTTCTTCGCGTTCGTCCTAGCACAGGGGCCAACCTTTGCGAAAGCAGTCGTAGACAGTCTGTTTCAGATCGGCGCCGGCGGCGGGACGGCCTCCCCGGCTGACGTGTTCAATGCCGGATTGGCAGTTGCAACGAAGATGTCGGAAAAAGTCCAATTCGGCCTCTTCGAGGACAATGCGCTCGCTATCTCGGCGGCGTTCGCCATGGTCGTCACGGTTATCGCATTTTCTCTTGTCGCTGCCATTTTCGTTTCCGTGATGGTGGAGATGTATATCGGGCTCCTCGCCGGCATGATCATGCTCGGTCTTGGCGGTTCGTCCTTTACCAAGGATTTTGCAGTCCGATATCTAGTCTACGCCTTCTCGGTCGGGATGAAGCTAATGGCCCTGGTGATGATCTCCAGGATCGGATCGGAAGTCCTGATCGGCCTGGCGAACGAACCTGATGTTGGCGACCAGTTCCAAACCGCGTTGGCGATCGCCGGCATTTCCGTCGTGGTCTTCATTATCGCCATGTATGTACCGAGCATCCTTCAGGGTGTTGTCCAGGGAGCCTCCGTCAGCGGCGGTATGGAGACGATCCGCCATGGTGGACAGGCGGCATCCTTCGCCACCGGCGCCGGGTTCCTCGCCGCTGGCGCTGCCGGCGCGGGCTTCGCGGCGGCCCAGGCCGCACGAGCCGCGGGCTCTTCCGTCGCTGGCGCCGCTCTTCGCGGTATCGGTGTGGGCTTCGGTTCGGGCGCGCAAGCAGCCGGCTCAGCCGCCAAGGAAAAGGCGATCGGCTCCCCCGGCGCCTATGCCGGCTCCATTCTCGGACTTGCGAATGCGAAGCTCGATGAACAGCGTGGCGGTCACGGCGCGCCAAAGCCGCCCCCGGAACGCAACGACAGATCATAAATCACAAGGGAAGAACAAATGGCAGCGAACCGCGCACCTGATAATCCGTATCTCGCCGCACGTCTTGAATGGAACGAACGCTATGGCTCCTATGTGAAAGCCGCCGCCGCTTGGCGGATCGTCGGCATCCTTGGCCTGGCAATGGCCGTGATCGGGTTCGGCTACGCGATGTATCTGAGTACCCAAGTGAAGCTTGTCCCCTATATCGTCGAGGTCGACAAGCTTGGAACCGCGGTAACAGCCGGCTTCCCCGAACAAATCGAGTATGCCGATGCGCGGGTGGTACGCTCGACGCTCGGCAACTTCGTCACGAGCTTCCGTTCTATCACGCCCGACGCCGTGGTACAGAAGCAATATATCGACCGCACCTACGCCCTGCTGCGCACCTCCGATCCGTCGACCGAGAAGATCAACACTTGGTTCCGCGGCAATTCACCCTTCGAGAGGGCGAGATCCTCGACGGTCGCGATCGAGGTCAACAACATCGTGGCGCTTTCGAAGCAGACCTATCAGATCGACTGGACGGAATACGAGCGGGACCGGAAGGGCAAGGAAACCGGGACCCGTCACTTTCGTGGCATCGCCACGGTCGCGCTTACCGCGCCGCAGGATGAGGCGACGATCCGCCTCAATCCCATCGGCCTCTATGTCCGGGATTTCGACTGGACGGCTCAGCTTTAAGGATAGGGATATCTCAATGCGAAAAAGAGGATTGATCGCGGCCGCCGGCTGTATGGCCGGACTCGCCTTTGTGGCGTGCGCGCAGGCGCAAAGCATGACCACGAATGAAGTGAGGGGAACGACTATTTCCCGGAAGTGGCGTGGGGCACCTGGCCTGGTCACGACAGGACCGGATGGCAAGGTCATCTTCCTGTTCGGCGAGACCCAGCCCTCGGTCGTCTGTTCGCCACTGCAGGTCTGCGATATCGAGCTGCAGGGTGGTGAGATCGTCCGTGACGTGCTGGTGGGCGACACGGTGCGCTGGAAGGTGGAACCCGCGACATCGGGGGCCACCGGAGGCCAGGCGATCCACCTGATCGTCAAGCCTTCCGAATCTGGTCTTGTGACCTCGATGGTGGTCACGACATCGCGACGCACCTACCATATTCAGCTCAAGTCTCACCCCAGCCAATACATGGCGCGTGTCGGCTTCGAATATCCGGAAGATGTTTCGACCAAGCTCGCGGATATCAATGCCCGTCTCGAAACAGGCGGCATTCCGGGCACGACGCCGGATAAGCTGAACTTCTCCTATTCCGTGAGCGGCAGCGCGCCCTGGAGGCCAAAGCGGGTCTATTCGGACGGTGTGAAGACCTACATCCAGTTCCCGAAGTCGATCTCGGGTCAGGACGCACCGGTACTGTTCGTCGTTTCCGGCGGCCAAAATCGCATCGTGAACTATCGGATGAAGAATGACATGATGACCGTCGACTATGCCATCGACAAGGCGATCCTCGTTTCCGGCGTCGGTTGGCGACAGCAGAAGATCACTATCCGGCGGGGAGGATGATCGATGGGCAAGCTTTTCGGATTCCTGCTCGTGGTCGTGCTACTTTCCGGTTGCCAAACGGGGGATGACGCGCTGACCACGAGCTCAACTCCCGTCGCCGTCACCGGACCCGCCGCAAGCGCCATTGCCGGTGACATGGCAAGCCGGCTTGCCGAGCAGATCGGTCCGGCCGGTGTGGCGACGATCAAGATGGAGAACGACACCTCGGAGTTCGCGACCGCCCTCGAGGCGGCCCTGAAGGGGTGGGGCTACACGGTCGTCACGGACGGCAAGGTTGCGAAGGACGTCAAGCCGGTTGAGCTTGCTTATGCAATCGAGCGGTTCGATGGACAGGTTTTCGCGCGCCTGTCGACGCCTTCGATCGCTCTTGGCCGTGCTTATACGCCGACGGGATCCGGCGCCGCGCCGGCCAGTCCGCTTTCGATCATGCGGCGCAACTGAGGGAGATCGAAATGGGCCAATCGCTCCAGCTTGGCACGTCAGGCCAAGCCGACGATCAGACCGGCATGCGCCGGCTCAACCGCCTGCCGATCATCGTCGCCATCATCGTCATCACGCTGTTCGTGGGAATCGTCGTCATCGGTCTGTCGCTGCGCGGTCTTTCCTTCCAACGTGGCGACATCGTGGAGGCGTCTAACAGCCCCGCGACCAATTTCGGCGACCAGCTCAAGAGAGGTGTAACCGATGGCATTATCGGTGAGCCGGAAAAGCAGGAGTCGTTTCAACCAACTCCCGTTATCGTGGAAAAAACGGAGAAGCACGAACCACTCGTCGAACGTCAGCCACCGGAGCGGCAAGATCGTCGACAAAGGCTGGAGTCGGAAGAGGAGTGGAAGGCGCGGTTGAAGCGGGAGCAGGACGAGCAATATATCCGTGAAGCACAGCGCCAACGGATGGCGCGCCTTCAGGCCCGCGCCACCGCGCTCGATTCACCGCTTAAAGTCGACATCTCGGATGTCGAGAAGGCGGCGAGTTCCACCAATGAGCCTGGTCGCCAGGCGCCGAATGCCGCCGCGAACAATGCTTCGGACCTCTACGCCACCGCCATGAAATCCGGGCTTATCGGCCAAAACGTCGACCAGAACGGCCAGGCGTCGAAGGAGGATTTCTTCAACCAGGACATCAAGGATCTCGGCTACCTGCCGAACCAGGTCGTGCCGCGGATGTCGCCTTATGAACTGAAGCGCGGCTCGGTCATTCCGGCAACCTTGATCACCGGCCTCAACTCCGACCTGCCTGGGCGCATGAGCGCGCAGGTCAGCCAGAACGTCTATGACAGCGCGACGGGCTATCGCCTCCTCATCCCGCAAGGCGCCAAGCTGTTCGGTCGATATGACTCGAAAGTTTCCTTCGGCCAGGAGCGGGTACTAGTCGTCTGGACGGATCTTATATTCCCAAACGGGTCTACCTTGCGGATCGGCGGCATGGCCGGCACCGACGCCGAGGGATATGGGGGCTTCCGGGACAAGGTAGACCGCCATCTCTGGAGGACATTCGGTTCAGCGGCGCTGGTGGCGATTATCGGGACTGGGATCGACATGTCGATGCCGGAAAGCTCAACGCTTGCGACGCAGGACACGGCGTCGGATGCCGCGCGACGAAATTTCGCCGAGAGCTTCGGCCGGGTCGCGGAACAGACGATCTCGAAGAGCCTCAATGTTCAGCCGACGATCCAAATCAGGCCGGGCTACAAATTCAACGTCCTGGTGGACCAGGACATAATCTTCCCGGCCCCCTATCAGGGATAAGAGAAGCTTCGACGGAGCGTCAAGCGGAACGCATCGATGATTTCGGTGCATCCGTCTCGTCCCTAAGTCGCTGAATTTTCCGTAGAAGGTGCCGATGCCAAACGAGGTCCCGCGAGTCCCGATTCCTTCAGCTGCCGTCCGATCCATTTTCCCTGGCGGCCAGCAGGCATATCCCGCGGGCAACATCCAATGATCGTTCGAAGGCCGGCAGAGGTAGAAACTCGAAGCGAGAATGAAAGTTGTGCGCGCCGGTGAAGAAGTTCGGAGTCGGTGTTCCTCGAGCGGAAAGCACGGCGCCATCGGTGCCGCCGCGCATTGGCAGGAGCTTCGCTTCGATCCCGAGCTCGGCGAGAACCTCGAAAAGCAGCTCAGCGGCGCGGTTATCATCGCAAAGGCTGCTGGCGATATTTTGGTAGGTATCGGCCAGCTGGCAGCGAACATCGCCAGTCGGATATCGCGAGTTGACCAAATCCGCTATCTCCAAGATCCGACGTTTGCGTTCATTGAATCCGATCTCATCGAAGTCCCGGATCAGGGCGATCAACGTCGCCTGGCTGTCATTTGCGATCAGATCCTTGAACCAGAAAAAACCCTCCCGATCCTGAGTGCATTCCGGTGCATCGCCACGGTCGAAGTGGCCGATGAAGTCCATGGCCATTAGCAGGGGATTGACGAGGGTGCCCTTCGCCGACATGGGATGAGCGCTGACACCCGTGAAGACGATTTCACAAGATGCGGCGTTGAAGGTCTCAAGGACTACTTCGCCTAGCTCGCAGCAATCGATCGTATAGGCGAAATCGCAAGGGAAGCGGGAGAGATCGAGCGCCTTGGATCCCCGCAGCCCGATTTCCTCGTCTGGTGCGAAGGCAACGAAGATGTCTCCGTGCTCGCCTTTTGCATCGAGCCGGGCAAGGAGTGTCATGATGACCGCGATCGCCGCCTTGTTATCCGCGCCCAGGACGCTGGTGCCGTCGCCGAAGATGATCTCCTCGCCTGCCCAACGGAGAATTTCCGGATGTTCGTCGACGCGCAGCCAAATGTCCTCGCGAGGATTGAGGCAAAGATCCGCTCCCTCGAAGCGAAGAACCCGCGGTCGGACGATCGGCGAGAGACCGACGTCGACTGTATCAAGATGGGCTATGAAGCCAACTTTTGGAGCCTTCGGTCTGCTCCCGCGCTTCACCGCCGTCACGATCGCATGCTCGTCGACCTGGACATCATCGAGCCCGAGCGTACGCAACTCCTCTGCCAGCAAGACGGCGAGCTCGAGTTGTCCGGGTGATGATGGCAGCGATTGGGAACGGCCGTCGCTCTGGCTCTCGATCGCGGCATAACGAAAAAATCGACTGACGAGCTCGTCTCGAACTTGCATGTTTTTCATCCCATCCAGGCTGGCCCAAGGGGGTGCCGTCGAAATCCTCGGCATTCTCATTCGTGGCACGGCCGATCGCTGCATTTGGGCATGGCGTCAGATAGCGAAGCGATCGCGCATGACCTCCGACCCTGATGTCCTCGGCTCGAGCCGCACGACGCCAATATCGCCCTCGATCACGATATCGACGCCAAGGCTGGCCGATTGTTGGGAAAACCGCCGCAAGATTCTCTCGGCGCTTTTCCCGGTTGCCAGATGTGGCACCAGCCGGCGCTCCAGCAGTCGGTCCTTCAGTCCCTCGTCGCCGCCGATGATGACGGGATGAAGCGTTATGGCGGTAAGATTGTTGTCACCGTCGAAAGAGCACGAGCCGATCACGCTCTCCCAGACCTCGGGTGCCGTCCAAGTCGATTTTTCCGAACGAACATGGAAGATGAAATTGCCGAGACTGTAGAAGATCGGCTTGGCCCGATAGATCTCCAGGGGCTGGAGAACCGGCGCGCCGTGGCTGACGAACATGGCGGCTCCCGCGTCGATGCACTGCCGGGCGACGCCGCCGACCCATTCGGGAACCTGGTACCAGTCCGAGGCCCAGTGATGATGGTGCAGATAGGCGACCGCCAAGGAGCCGTCGGCCGCGGCGGAGCCGATCGCCGCGAGATTTCTCGCCATGTCGCGCTCATCGATCGTCACGCCGCGGCCGAACCCGTTGGATCGCGTGAACACGGCGCGACCGATACCGATCTCGCGATCTGGAGAGAGACGCCGTGGATCGTCCGGCTGGCTGTCATTGGCAAGGTCGATCGGCGTGTAGCCGACCCTGTCCCGGATGACGCCGATCCGTCGGAACGACTCTTCGTCCACCTCGATCACCTGTGACAGTCCGAGCCGGTTCACGCCGGGGCGCTCGGGACGGCCGTTGTCCGCATCCGCCGCATACATGAAATCCGGACCCGGACCGCCATCCATCGCGATGATCGCGACACGCCGGCCCTTGATTGTCCCGACACCCGCACGCGAGGCCTCCTGAAGGTTGCGACCAAGACCGGCATGGAGGAAGCCACGCTTCTCCACCTCTTCCAGCGTCGACAACACGCCCGGCGGGCCAAGATCGAAGGCATGATTGTTCGAGAGCGAAAGCGCGCCGAACCCCATGGATCGGAGAGCGTCCAGGACGGCTGGTTTGCTGCATCCGAAGAACGAACCCTTTAGCGGCCAACCGCCGTGATTACCAAGGATCGTCCCCTCGAAATTGGTGAACGAGAGATCGGCCTGATGAAGTAGCGAGCGAACCTGCCCGAAGGCTGCAGCGCTTATATCGTGGATGTCGTGCTTTATGAGCGATTGGCCTGTGACGGCCAACGTGAAGCTGTTGTTCATATGTCACCTTTTATCGCGGCGAATGCCGCCAATTTCCAAAAACCAATATTGAAGCGCGCACCGGCGCTCAGCCGTTGCAACAATCGAGGCTCAGGCCATGAAGCGGTGAGGCCGCGCGCTGATGAGCGTTTGCGTGTAGGGATTGCGGGAACGCGAGAAGACGGCATCGCAAGGACCGGCATCCTCCACTTGGCCATTCCTGAAGATGTAAAGGGAATCGCAGAGCTGCTGCACGACGGCCAGATCATGGGAGATAAAGATCATGGTGATGTCCCGCTCGGTGATGGTGTCCTTCAGCAGCGTCACGATCTCCGCCTGCACGGAGACGTCGAGAGCCGATGTCGGTTCGTCCGCCACGATGATTTGCGGCTCAGCCAGCAGGGCTCGCGCTATGCAGGCGCGTTGCTTCTGGCCGCCCGAAAGCTGGTGCGGATATCGGCCGAGCAGGCTTCGGGCGAGGCCGAGGCGATCCATCATCCTCACGAGATCGTCGGGCTCGCCATCGTGACGCGAAACTCCGCCAAATCGGATGCTTTCGCGCAGCGTCTCCTCGATCGTCATCCTGGGATTGAGCGACATGGCCGGGTCCTGAAAGATCATCTGCACGCGGCCGAGAAGACCGCCTCGCCGGCCATTCCTCGAAGGGTCATAATCCCTTCCGTCGATGATGATCCTGCCTGTTTGTGCCGTGTCGAGGCCAGCGACGATACGGCCAAGAGTCGTCTTGCCGCTCCCGCTCTCGCCGACGATGCCGGTGATCGTGCCGCGCCGCAGTTGGACATTGACGTCACGCAGCGCGAACTTCGGGCCGTTCAGGCCAAGGCGCCACGCCAGGCCCGGCGGCGGGAAGGTTTTGGAAAGACCTTCAACCACGAGAAACATGTCTCGCTCGTTATCGTTCTCGACGGAAACAATCCCACCCGTGTCATTATCAGTCTTCACAGCCGTCACGGCGATCCGCAGCCGCGGGACGGCCGCGAGCAGGTTCCGCGTATAGTCATTTCGCGGCACGTCCAGGATAGCCGTGGTACGATCCTGCTCGACCACTTGGCCCTTTCTCATGACAAGGACCCGGTCGGTGATCTCGGAAACCACGCCCATGTCATGCGTGACGAGGACGACCGAGACGCCGGTTTCATCGACGAGGGTTCGAAGCAATCCGAGAATCTGCTTCTGGACGGTGGCATCCAGCGCCGATGTCGGCTCGTCGGCGATGATGATGTCCGGAGAGCCGGCAAGCGCGATGGCGATGACAATCCGCTGTCTTTGGCCACCCGAAAACTGATGCGGGTAATCGCCATATCGCCGCTCCGGGTCGGGAATTCCAACTCGGCCCAGCAGATCGATCGCACGCGCGCGGGCCTGGCGCCGAAAAAGAGAGGGGTCGATCGCCAGGATCGTCTCCTGGATCTGGATCCCGACGCTCATTAGCGGATCGAGCGAGGATGTATGATCCTGAAAAATAGCCGATATCCGCCGCCCACGAATGGCATCTCGCTCACTCATTGTCATGGCGTCGATGGACTTGCCATCGAATTCGATCGTTCCGGTCGATTGCTGGAATTCCGGTGCGAGCAGGCCGAGCACGGCATTACCCAGTGTGGATTTTCCCGCTCCCGACTCGCCGATGACACCGAGGATCTCGCCACGATCGAGTTCGAAGCTCACATCGGTCAGGATTGTGACCGGCCCGGACGCCGAGCGGTAACGAAGGCCAAAATTGCACACCCGAAGCAGGGGAGTCTTCATATTTTCTTCGCTCATGCCGCGCGGCTCCTCGGGTCAAGACGGCGGCGAATATCCTCGCCGACCAGATTGATGCTGGCGATCAGCCCGAATAGGGCGAGGCCGGGGAAAAGGCTGATCCAGTATTGGCCGGTCAGGAGATACTGAAAGCCATTCGCGACGGTGGAACCAAGGGATGGCTTGTCGAGCGGCACCCCAAGGCCCAGAAAGGACAAGGTCGCCTCGAGCGCCACGGCGTGACCGATCTCGATCGGTATCAGGGTCACGGCAGGCGCGATGCTGTTCGGCAGCAGGTGGCGAAAGATGATCCGCGAGGTCGGCATCCGCAGCAAGCGCGCGGCATCCATGTAAGGCTTGCCCGTCTCGCTCAAGGCGATGCCGCGCGCGAGCCGCGCATAGATCGCCCATTGGGCGATGATCAGGGCCAGGATGATCCGGTCCATTCCGGGTCCGAGCGTGACGATGGCGATCAGGGCGATGAGGATCGTCGGAAGGCTAAGCTGCAGGTCGACCAGCCGCATGATCGCGATGTCAACCCACTTGCCGAAAAAGGCAGCACTAACGCCAGCGGTGAGCCCGATCAACGCGGCGATAGCGGCGCTGGTGACCGATACGACGAGGCTGATGCGCAATCCGTAGAGGATGCAGCTGACGATATCCCTGCCGAGCCCGTCCGTGCCGAGCAAGTAAAGATAGCCGCCACTGCCCGGTGTGCCCGGCGGAGAGGATGCCTCCCAGCCGTAGATCTGCAGCGGATCATAAGGGTTTTGCGGCGCGATCGCCGGCGCGGCGACCGCGACGAGGATATAGACAGCGAGCACGATGTTGGCGGCGGTCAGGACTTGAAGGCGCGGACGCCTCTTCAGCGTGTTTAGGATTTCAGTTCTCACGATGGATCACCTTATGAAGACAAGCGCACGCGCGGGTCGAGCACGGCCTGGAACAGGTCGACAAGGGCGTTCAGAACGACGAAGGCGACGGCGATGAAGGTCAGGGTGGCCATCACGACCGGCCGGTCGAGGAGCTGGATGGAATCAATCAGCAGCTTGCCGACGCCCGGCCACGCGAAGATGGATTCCACCACCACCGCGAAGGCGAGCATGCCGCCGAACTGCAGGCCGATGATGGTCACGATCGGCACGCTGATGTTGGGAAGCGTGTGGCGAAACAGTATCCGTCGCGGGGAAAGGCCCTTGGCGCGACAGAACCGGGTGAAGTCCAGGTTTTCGACTTCGATCGTGCCTGCTCGCGACAGCCTGGCGATCAGCGCGATATTCGGGATGGCGAGCGCCAGGGCGGGCAGGGCGAGATGCCACAGGCCGTTCGCGGTGAACACGCTCCAGTCCTCGCCGAGGACGACCACGGTCGAACCCCGGCCGCCGGACGGGAACCAGCCCGTCAGGATGGCGCCGACTAGGATCAGCATCATGCTCAGCCAGAATGATGGAACGCTGAGCGCGAACACGCTTGATCTCAAGATGGCCTTATCGAGTGACGTACCCTTCCTCCGGCCGGCGAGGAGCCCCACTCCTACGCCGACCGGAGCCGCGATGAGCATCGCCACGCAGGCGAGTTCGAGCGTCGCGGGAAGCTTGGCTATGACCAGCGCGAAGGCCGGCAGGTGATAGATGTAGGACGTGCCGAAGTTTCCATGCACGACATTGTCCAGGAACAGGAGATACTGACGCCAGATCGGTTGATCCAGCCCGAGCGCGATGGTCGCGCGCCGGATATCCTCGGGCGTGGCGGTTTCCATATTGACGATGCTGAACACCGGGTTGCCGACGCTGTGAAGCCCGATGAAACCGATCAGCGACATGGCGAGGAGGAGAAGGAGGGCTTGAGAAAGCCTTCCGAATGCGACTGAAACCAAGGCCATGATGCTTACTCCGTCGCCGCGAGCGCCTGCATCGCGGTCGTCCAGCCACGGGGATGCATCACATAGGAGGCGATACGCGGCCCGTAACCGACGATGTGATGGAAGTGGTAGAGCGGAATGATCGGCTGGTCGGCCATGACGAACTCCGTCGCGGCGGCAAGTGCCTTGTTCCGCTCCGGCCCATCCTGCATGCTTTCCGCCTTGGCGAGCATCGCGTCGAAGGTCTCGTTACGATAATGTCCAAAGTTCAGGGCTCCGGTTCCACGGCCGGGATTTGGGGAGGCAAGCAGCGCATCGAGGATGACATCCACGGTCTCGCCCGAGCTGCCGCCATACCACAGGGCATAATCGCCCGCCGCCCTCTGGGTATTGAACACCGAGAACGGAGAGGCGACCGGCCGGACGCTGACGCCGATGCGAGCCCAGCTCTGGGCGATGGCCTGAAGGCTCTCGGCGTCGCCGGGATAGCGGCCGGCGGGTCCGGCCAGAACGACGTTGAAGCCGTTCGGAAAGCCTGCCTTCGCTAGAAGCGCTTTCGCGTCGTCATAATTCGGCGCCTCGGGCTTCAGGGTCGCGGATGTGCCCGGCAGGCCCGCCGGAAAGACTTGCGCAGCGGCCGTGCCGTAGCCCGAGAGGATCTTCTCGACCAGGATACGGCGATCGGTCGCCATGGCGAGCGCCCGGCGGACGGATGGGTCCTTGAAGGGGTTGGGAATGGGTTCGCCGGACTTTCCGGTGACGCCCGGGAGCGTATCTCTGCCCACGTCGAACTGCAGGAAATTAACGCGCGCGGCGCCAATGCTGGCGATCCGGACGCCGCGATTTTTCAGGGAGACGACATCGCGCGCGGGAATGGCGTCCGCCACGTCGACATCGCCGGTGGCCAGCGCCGCCACGCGTGCGGCGGGGCTTTCAATGACCCGAAACGTCACCGCGGACCAGGCGGGCTTTCCACCCCAGTAGCCATCATTCCTGGAAAGCTTCAGCGTCTCGCCGGAACTCCAGCTCTCGAACTTGTAGGGTCCCGTGCCGACTGGACGGCCGGTATTGAGTTCCTCGGTGGTCTGGAACCCCTGCGCCGGCCGATGCATCACGAAGATCGAGGAGAGGGACAAAGGCAGGCTCGGGAGATTGCCGTCCGTGTCGATGACTACGGTAAGGGGATCTCTTGCCGAAACTGACTTTATTCCGGTCAGATAGGACCGAAAGCCCCCGCTCGGTGGCTTCAGGACATCGCGGATTCGCTCGATCGTATAGACGACATCGTCCGCCGTGAAGGGCGAGCCATCATGAAAGCGGACATTGTCGCGGAGCTTGAACTCCCACTGCGTGTCGGAAACGGCGCGCCAGGAAACCGCGAGCTCGGGCCTGAGGTCAAGATGCTCATCCTGATAGGCCAGCCGCTCATAGATATGGGACAGCAGTGATGTGTTCTCGTTGAGGTTCGCGTAATGCGGATCGAGCGTCATCAGCTTGTACGAGGTGGCGATCCGCAGCTCCTGCGCCTGTGCAGGGCCAGCCTGCACGCTCCAGGCCGTAAGCAGGATCAGCGCCGCGGACAGGATGAGCCGACGCAATGGATTTCCGAGTTTCATCATGAAGTTCCCTTTTCTTAATTTTGGCGCGGCCGAGGCCGTCGCGGTGGAAGCGATCCCACCACGCATGTCTATTGAGATGATTTCCTCAGGGATCCGGCTCGCACCGTCTGGCCCGGCCGGCCGTCCCGATGAGCAACCCCGAAGCGGCATCCTCCGATTACACGAGGCAGAGGCGTCTCCGCGTCAGCGGAGGGGAACGAAAACCGATAGATTCCTAGAGAGGAACCGAAACGGCGAACCCGACCTGCGGCAGACGCGCGGTGCTAGACACCGAGAGTCGCTCCCTGCATCGCGGCCGGGACCTGGCGACGAACGCTACCGCGGGACGACATTTCGGCGTCGATCTTCAGCAAGTCGGCGATGACAGAACGGAGCTGTGGCCAGGGATACTCATCGCTTGAAGCGGATGGTTCCCATCTGGCGAGCATGGCATCGAGCTTGAGGCTCGCGCCGACGATTGATTCCGCGGGCGTATCCCACAGCCTTTCTGCCAACCCGTCTTCAATGGCGGCCGCGCGTTCCTCTTCCCGAACCGCCGCGCTATATCCGATCTCTCGGTCGGCCGCCTTCCACGCCTCAGGCGCGTCGGACGGCGTGCCAACCATCTCGAACAGCCTCTTTTCGAGACCCTGCTGCCGCACGCATGATTCGATTAACCGGTGCCGAGCCGCACACCATTGCTCCCAAATGGCAAAGGCGAGATCGTCTTTTTGGATGTCCAACGGCCCCATAAGTCGGGCTGCAAGCCCAGGATGTGTGGGAAAAGACGCCGACACGAAGGAATGGAGGTCTCCCTGCGTGACCATAGACAAAGTTCTGCTATTGTCGGAATCAGCCATGATCCGAGCTCCTGACAGCTTGGTTGTGGTTAGGCTGCATTCGGTGTTCCAGCACCGGATGCAGCTGCTTAGTTAAACACTCTATACAGGGCAACTTTTGAATGTGCAACCAAAATCACCATGGCATGGTGATATGAAGGGAATTCAGTGCAAATTAGCACGCGTTGCGCTCGATTGGGGAGTTCTCGATCTTGCAAAGGCAGCAAACGTCTCGACACAAACTATCACTCGCCTCGAGCGAGGTGAGAAGCTACGGCCGAGTACATTGGAACGTATCAAGAGCGTGCTGGAAAATGCAGGTATAGAGTTTATCGCAGAAAACGGCGGCGGAGTTGGCGTTCGTTTCAGGAAGCCGGGGGTGTAGACCGCTAAAACACAATCGGCCGAACACACCGCTGCAGCCCGTCGCCCTTACGATTGCCGCGGCTCACTTTTGGCGCTCGGCACACGAGCAAGCGGCGCGGCTGCCTCCGAACCATACAACACCGGGTACCACACACCGGCAGATGTGCTTGCCAACCTGCAGAAGGATTATACCGGTTTCCCCAACCTTGGGCCCCCTCTCCACATATCTCTGCCTGAAGCAATGACCTGTCTGGAGGGAAGATCGGTTGAGCACGCGGGCTCGCCATCAGCAGCGTTTGCATCTCTTAAATGTTCTTTGTATGTTCTACCCATCGCTGGCGACGTGGTCAGTTGAAACAGCGGATGCGCTAGGACAAGGTAGGGCGATGATAGAGGGTGAGTCGGCTATTTTCAGCCAGAAACAATCTGGTGCTTATTTCACGCCAAGCGATGTCGCGCAGGCTCTCGTGAGTTGGGTGCTTCGTCGGCCGTCCGACCGGCTGATAGACCCGTCATGCGGCGACGGCCAATTCATTTCCGCCCACCATAAATCCGTCGGCATCGAGCAAAACCCGCTTTCCGCTCAAGCTGCCATTGCGGCCGCACCCTGGGCGCTGGTTCATAAAGGCGATTTTTTCGCTTGGGCTGCCGAAACGCGCGAGCGCTTCGAATGCGCAGCGGGCAATCCTCCATTTATTCGCTATCAAAGTTTCAAAGGGGACGTCCGACGCCGCGCGTTGGATCTGTGTTCGCAATATGGCGCGCACTTCTCCGGCCTGACATCGTCCTGGGCGCCGTTCCTGGTGGCAACCGCCTCGCTGCTGAAGCCGGAGGGACGGATGGCTTTCGTGGTGCCGGCAGAAATCGGGCATGCGCCATATGCCGCCCCTCTCCTGGAATACCTTGTCGGCTCCTTTGCTGAGGTTCACATCATCGCCATCCGGCGAAAGCTATTTCCATCGCTTTCGGAAGATTGCTGGCTGCTTTATGCCGAAGGCCACGGCGGTTCAACGTCCCGCATTGGCCTGACGGTGTGCGAGACATTCAAGCCCGACAAACACAGGCCGAAGCCTGATATCTTCGTCGACGTCGATGAATGGCGCACGACCTGGTCGCGTCGCCTGAGACCGTACCTCTTGTCGAAGAATGTTCGCGACATCTATGCGACGGCCATCCAGGATCCGACAAGCAAACGGTTCGGCGATATAGCCTCCATTGGTATCGGGTATGTGAGCGGAGACAATGACTTTTTCCATCTGCGGCCATCGGAGGCCAAGCGACTGGGAATTCCGGCTGCATTTCTTCATCCCAGCCTGCGCAACGGCCGGGCGATGCCGAGCAGCCAGATTACCGAGGCAACTGTCGAAGGTTGGACCAAAAGTGATGATAAGGTTCTTCTCCTTCGACTGACGCGCGAACAGGAACTGCCGTCGAGCGTGCAGCGCTATCTGAACAGCAGTGCCGGCCGTGAAGCCCGCCTCGGCTACAAGTGCCGCAATCGCGCGCCGTGGTATGCCGTGCCGGATGTGCAGATACCGGACTTCGTCCTGAGTTACATGTCGGGTCGATCCGCGAACCTCGTGCAAAACCTCGCCGGTGTGACCTGCACCAACAGCGTTCATTCGGTGCGTGTCCGTGATCGTGCGCTTGCAGCCAAGTTGCTGCCGCAATGGACAACCCCATTCGTGCGGCTGAGTTGCGAGCTTGAAGGGCACGCGCTCGGCGGCGGAATGTTGAAGCTGGAGCCCCGGGAAGCTTCGCGCATTCTCTTTCCAGCGGAGGCCAGAGCCGCTGAAGCCGACGCATTGGAAGATGCGATCAACACGCTCCATCGTTGGAGGCATTATGTCGAGTAATCTGGAGGCGAAGACCTGCCAATGGACCAATCAGTCTGATGCCTTGGCGGCTTTTGCCGAATTCACTGGCAAGACCCAGAGCGCCAGCCACATCAAGCCGCTGCATTGGTATGTAGCCTGTCGATTGGTCATTGAAGGCGGTTTTGATCCAGACGATATCGTACCCCGCCCACCATTTCGTATAAAGCGCCGTTCCGGAAAGCCCCCTCTTCTCGAATACGAACCGGCTTCGGCAGGAGGTGGCGAGCGGACCGTCCTTGGCGGCTTGAAGACTAAGAACGTCGACGTCGTGGTGACGCGCGAGGGTATTGGCCCGGTTCTGGCTGTTTCATGCAAGGGGGTGACTGGTGCATTCCGAAACCTGACGAACCGCATGGAAGAGACGATCGGTGAGTGCACCAATCTGCACATCACGTATCCGGCACTGGTTCTAGGCTACCTCGTCCTGCTACGTGCAAACCGAATGATTGAAACTGCACTTGACGATGCCGCCGAAGTCGCCGCAGATGTGGAGCAGGCAAGCGAAGGTGCCAAGACGCTTGCCGCAAACGACATCGCTATGACGGAAGGTGGCGAACCGGTTGCCGGTATCGTCCGCTTTCATAATGCGCTGCGCGAACTCGTCGGCCGGCGCGGCATTCGCGACGATGTAAGCCGTTACGAGGCGATAGGCTTCGGTCTGGTCGAAATGCACGGGACTGGACGAAACAGCCTGCTCGATAGTTTTCCTGGTCTCGATAGCCCGCTTCGATTGAGCGGCTTCTTCGACACTCTGTATGCTCGCTATGATGAGCGTTTTGTGGTCAGCGCTCCCGATCTCTCGCGCACTACGAGACGACTGGAATGGGATCCGGCATCACCGGCCTTTAAGATGCCGGATCTGGACTATATGCCGCGAGTGGGTGGAGAGATCGCGCCAGTCGAAAGTTCTGATTAAAATTCGCACTACTGGCAAGTATATAAAAGGCTGCTTCTCTCAACGGGGAAGCTCGACGCGCGTAATCGCCGCGATGAGACCTGATGGTGGCAGGAGATCTCTGATCTTCAATAGCGGCATTCAACTGGTCGGTTGCCTAGCATCCCACGACGACGTTCCGATTTCGCGCGAGGTATTTGATGAAAAATGGCTCGGCGCGAAAAATATTGGCCCCTGACCTTTGCCCCGTTTCTTTAAGGCTGGACCAGCATTTGCTCCATCACGTGAGCTTCGAAGTCCATCTTACGTGAGAAGATTTGCCGCGGGCCTGCCAGCCAGCTGGTCGAGGGTGGCCTCATCCGCCCAGTCGCCACACCATGATGATGTCGTCGATTGCCCTGCCGTCGTCGAGCACTCCGCCGGGAATTCGACCAACCTCGACAAAGCCATGGCGCCGATAGAATCGCGCCGCGACCGTATTCTCGGCGTTGACCGCGAGTTCCAACTGCAGAATTCCAAGACTTCTTGCATAATCTGAAACCGTGGTCAGAAGATCGGCCGCGGCGCCGGATCCGCGCGCACTCTTTCGCACATAAACACTCACGAGGGTTGCGCGATGCGCCAATTTCCTCGGACGATGACGTGAGAGGCCCATCATCCCAACCGGCTCCTCATTGATGAAAGCGACGAAAGCCGGCTCGTTCAACCGGTTGCGCCACTCCTCGTCCGAAAGATCTACCCAATCTTCGTGGACGCTCGCAAATGCGGACGGTTCGCAGGAAAGTGCCTCCAGGCGAATGCGGCGGAAGACTTCGACGTCGTCGATTGTTAGGCGCCTGATCATTAGCCTCCGTGCGTTCGACGACATATCCATCTCCAGTAGAGTAGGGCCAGTTATAACGGGTGAGGGGGCCGTATGTTTCAGTTTCTCCGAGGCGGTTTGTTACGACCACCGTGCCCACTGCCACTCCGGCGGCGGAGCATGAAGCCCCCTGTTTCTCGCGCGCTCTGTCAGTTCCGCCCAAATCGAATCGCCGGTAAAACTCGCGAGATCACCGCATGCGTCGGTAAGCGACTGTTTACCATAGATCTCCAGCAGACCCATCACGGTCTCGTTCTCCAAGGCCGCAAAGGAAGAACCGTTATGTGGTTTCAGCACGCGATGTCCCCATACTCCTGGACAGGCGTCGGCGCGGAGGGAGTTCAACAGATCAGTTTCACCTGTCTTCCCGAGCGCTGTCGCAAGAACATGGCGCATGAGGGGATAGTAGACGACCTGACGACATCCACCGAGAACGCGTGTTCCTGGCAGGATTGAGATCACCAGAAACGCGACAAACAGGCTGGGCACGATTCTGCGTTCCCGAAGCGCTTCCGCGATACAGCTGGGCTGGAATGGCACGTCGGAGTGGGATCCCTTAATGTCCGACAGATCGCCATTTTTCAACTGCAAGGGATAGATCTTGCCGTCTGCCAATCCCCAGAACAGGTCTGTCGTTCTGCGAATCCATCCTGTCCATGGCCCGGTGTCAAGTTCATCGATCGCCTCCAGGATGGCGGAAGCCCATGCGCCATCTCCACCGATGCACTTCGAAAGCCATGAGCCCGTATCTTCAAGGTGATCTGCCACGAGATCCGCGACATCGATGTCGTCAATCTGAAGCAACTGAATCGGCTCCGGAAAAAACCGCGTCCATAGTGCCTGATTCCCGGCTTTGATCGCCTCGGCGGCCGATGCGAAGCCTTCGCTCGGCAGGATCGTTTTCAACCTCGCCGCAGACGGATTGGCCGCTTCGCTCCTTTCGATTCCCGACAACAGGAAATTGTAGGCGCCATTCGATCCACATAGGCTGTAGGCGTCCATTCGGCTTCGCGGCAGGCCGAACAGATTGATCGTTTCGTTCTCAAGATTGAGCCACCCGGGCCCCTTCTTCGCCTTCTCGATGAATTTGACGGTGGAGGCGCCATACCAGATATGCCATCGAAGCCGATGGGCGCTAAGACCAAGCAGGCTGAACAGATGTGTGTAAAAGCTATCGGGCTCTATCAGCAGATGGCAATGTGGTCCGGTTTGCATGACAGGAGCCGCGGCCAATTGATCCGCAGCCTCTCGCGCCCGCGCGCGATCGGCACCTGACCTCAGTGCCGCCCGTTCGACACACGCTTTCAGCCGGATCATGGCATCGTCGCGAATAGCGCAACCGGCGCGGTGGCGCTCGACCTCATAAACAGCTCTTGCGTAATCGTTAAGCTCGCGGCTCCAGAACTGGTCAAGGCCTGGCATCACATGTGACAAGGTCCTCTTCAGGTCCGCCGGGGTCAAATGGCCGTCGCCGCTCGCATCCATGCGTGTCCGGTTCCTTGTCTTGACCCCTCATATGGCACTGTCAGAATCCACCGCAGGGCGAGCAGTCCGCCACGCCCACCGCTCATCGAGCGGCGGCGCTGTCTCGTGCGCAAAAATAAGAGGCAGTTGCTCGTAGCAAAATTCCTCTGGAATCGCCGGCTTCACCATCGAGGTGACGAACTCTCGCAGTGACGCGGCCGAATTGGACGAAACGATCGTGTAGAAATTGCCGCTATTCCAGGTGACGACGGAATAGCTGAAATAGGATCCCAGCGCGGTGATCGACGTCTCCAGGTCCACCTGGAACTTCGTCATGGTGTCGAGAACCTCGTGCTTCTTGGCCACGATCTCGGTTTTCGAGAAATAGCGCGACTTGAATTGTTCGTCCTTCTGGCGCTCGCGTTCCAGATAGGCATCGACGTCCGGATGCGCGATCTTTTGCACCTGTATAAGCAGGCCGCCGGGTCTGACCCGAGGCGCGATGACGGCGAGTTGCTCCTTCCGGTCACGACCGTACATTTGAAAGGTCGTATCTTCGAAAAGTAGATCATAGCCGTCCCGGAATGGCTGGAGATTTTCATCGGTCGCATATCGTTCGTCGTCGAGCTCGAAGAACGGACCGTGATGGAAATGGGCATGCTCGCTTCCGCGCCGCGCGAAGAAACTGATGCGATTTCCGTCCGTGGGACTGCAGCAGAGCGTTTTCAGCCTCCCGTCGCCGAGCCTTGCCAGCGATCTCGAAAGCGTGCCGGCTCCGGCCCCGAGCGTATAAACGGCAGCGGCTTGCCGCCTGCGTCCCCATGCGTGCAGGGCAAGGACGAGCATCGCGGCGCCCAACCGGCACTCCTCTTCCAGGCGATAGGGAATGCTCGCGAAATAATGGTTGTCGAAATTCCCCCAAAGGCGGCGGTGCGTGTCCCAGAACGCCATGCAGTCAAGATCGAATTCCAGGAGCGATAAGTCGGGTTCGGGAGTGGCGAGGTCAGGCATTCCGCCAAGACCTCGAGCGGTTCGCTCAAAAAACGGCGCGAACGCGTTCAGGCGGGGCGCCTTTCGCCAAGCCTCGATCGTTTGCCTATCAACCATGTTTCAAATCCTTCCCGTCGGGTCGAAAGGAGCAGCCGCGTCACGATGCGATCACGGCTTTGGACTGGGTCGTCGTCAGCAGGCTGAAACGGCGGCTCCGTGATGCACAGATGTCATCGAGGTGGGATGGCGGAGCAATCGGCCGATTTTGTTAGATTGACGGGCAAGCGAAGGCTGTCGGATTGGCGCCGAGTGGCATTTGGCTCATACATCGATCATCTCCAGGAAACTGGCCCTGGCGACCGCCTGGTAGAGCGTCCTGGCGCCGAGCTTGCGCCTGGCCAGGCGCAGATAAAGTCGTACCGTGCCTTCGGAAATCCCCAGCGTGGCGGCAATGCGCTTGGGAAGCTCACCGAGCGCGACAAGCCGCAGGCACTCGCGCTCGCGGCGGGATAGTACGTCGTGCTCGCGAAAGGCGCGAAGGCCGGAGACAGGTAAAGCCTTGTCATGCAGATAATGGGACAGGATTTGCAATTCGTGGATGCTCGAATCGCGAAGTCTCCGCCAGTCCGACCGGCTCGCATTTGACGTTACCGAAAAGAGGGAACGCTCTCCGCGTGACCCTCTCACGGGCACGGAGAGGCCATGTCTGCCGACGCCAAACGCTCTCGCGTCCCTCAAGAACGCCTTACTTTTTTCGGACGGCACGCGCAGGGCATGCCAGTCGACCGGAAGAAGGCCGGTACGGCTGATCGCGATGACAGGATCGATCTCGAAATGGTTTTCTCGCAAATAGGTGTCCGTCCATTCGGGCGGATAGGTCGTGCGAAAGTACGGATAGCAAAGGGGAGAAATCCCGGCACGGACGACAAGGAATGTCGCATGCGCGAAGCCATAGGCCTGGCGGATTTCCGCGAGGACCAAGTCCAACTCGTCACCGTGCCGCACACGCTTCAGTGTTTTCAGTGCCGACGACAACCGGCCTCGAACGAAAGATGTTTCCTCCGCGCCCGACCCCGTCATCGGTCCATGGCTCGGGCGGCGCGGCGTTTGACGAAGCCCCTTCTCAGCTCGTCGTTTTCCAATGGCTTGTCGCTTACCAATGATCTTCCTTGTCGCGATCCAAATCTTCTCGAATCCGGCGATCGGACGTGCCGAGGGCCCTGAATGAGCTTCATCCAAGTCCGACGGAATGCCTGATCGCCAAGATCGCCGCCCAAGGGAGCGTGGGCAATATGAGGATTCACCAAGTCCCCTCCGAGGACGACGGACAGCTGCCGCAGGTGGCGCAAGCGTCGGGCTTCGTGTTGCTTGGGACCATGCAAGGAGCCGAGCCACGAGCGAACCGCTTTCCGTGTTCAACCGTCGGGGCCGAGGTTTGGTTCAGGACACCCCCGAACTTGAAACGAAAAAATCACTACCCGTTAAGCGCGAATGACGTTATCATAAAACGTTCACAAACACCGGGTGATGCGAGCACGGCGGGAGGCCGTGGTCGCCGCGATGATCTGGCGTTGCGGTACCCGGCGCCGTGCGAACAGACAAAAGGGAGGACTGACGCAATCGGACTGGAGACAACTTCATGGATAGTGATCTTCGCTCTCTCATCGACATGACTGAGATCGCCCACGACGAACGCATGATCAAGAGCGCCCTGAAGACATTTGCCCATTCATGTGGCTTCGAGCGCTTCGCGTTTCTGCGGAAAGAGGGCCTGCAAATCCGAACATGCAATTCGTATTCGGAGGAATGGCAGGGCGTTTATTTCAAAAGCCGGTATTCGTTAATCGATCCCGTCATCATCGAAGCCAAACGTCGCATGGACATGTTTAGCTGGAGGGCAGATGATTGGCCGGCGCGTGGATCCTCTGAACTCAGGCGCTTTCGAGACCAGGCAATCAAACACGGCATTCGCAGCGGCGTGACGATACCCGTCGAAGGAAGCTTCGGCTCCACGATGATGCTGACCTTCGCGTCCTCGGCACAATCGGCCGACATTTCGAAACTCCGGGATCCGCGAAAGGCGGTTCATGCGGTGCTCGCGGTCCACTACGGCCTGAAAATCATCGCCGCCTCTGCCATTCTTGCACCAAAACGATTGCTTTCTCCCCGGGAAGCCATGTGCATGATGTGGGCCGCGAAAGGCAAAACCGCTCCAGAAACCGCCAGGCTGACGGGGATCAAGGCGAGAACGGTCCAGCATTATCTTGATAAAGCCCGTCGCAAGCTCGGGGCCGCGACTGTTCCACAACTCGTCGCGATCGCGAAGGATCACGGATTGGTGTAACCGTCACGTCTCCTCGTCGAGCGGAACCTCGGGAACATAACCCAGAACGTCGATGATTTCCGAAAGCTCTCGCTGCTGTGCCTCGGCTTTCTTCTGGCGCGCGAGATATTCGTCTTGCAGACTGGCAAGGACATCGGCGGAGACCGACGGGTCCGCCGACGCACGGGTCCATTCTTCGTAAACAGCCTCGTCCGCGACAAGAAGGCGACGGTGTTCAAGGATCGCGGAAACGGCCAATGCTTCCAGCTCCGATTCTTGCATCGACCGGTAGCGAGATTCACGGGCGGCCTGTTCGCCTGCCTCGGATGAGCCAGCCTCAATCATCCTTGTTTCCTCCTGCTTCATTTTCGCGGTCGCCAGGAACCGAGGCTTAGTGGCATCATGCATGCTTGCGATCGATTACCAATTTTCTGACAGTCGAGGGAAATTGATTTTTCTGTCGTTCACCGCCGAACATAAGCACCATTTGGCGCCGCGCAGGGCCTTGATTCCACATGGGGAACCGCTTTGTAGAGTATACTCCGTGGTGAAATACTCCACAACCGGTTGCTCTCTCGATCATGGAGATTCGAGAGGTGTTCGCACGAAACCTGAAAGCTGCGCGTCTGGCCAAGGGCCTGTCGCAAGAAGAACTCGCGCATCGAGCAGGAATCGACCGAACCTATATCAGCTCCCTGGAACGCGGCGTATACAAGGCCAGTATCGTCGTGGTGGATCGCTTGGCGAGGGTCTTGGAAGCAGAGGCGTCCGATCTGCTGAAACGGTTGCCGGAGGAGAAGTGAACCCGCGATCTTGACTGACGAAAATCTCGCGGGACTTTACGATAGACATCTGCTGAGAAGGAAGGAATGCCCGCGGCAACGTCTCGGCGAGAGACGCCGCTTGCTCGCGGCTCACATTGTCCATAGGAGAGATAGCGGTGCTGCCTGGAGCTTTTCTCCAAATGGCGTCACTCGGTCGTGGTCGTGTAGGACGAGCCCTCGCACGAAACGATCACCGACCGCCTCTTGTAACTGGCGCAACCCGCGAAAATCGTCAGATTTCACCGTTGCTGACGCCTTAACTTCTATCCCAACAACCCGGCCGCGCCGATCCTCAATGATGATATCGACTTCATCTTGGTCTCTCGTCCGGTAGTGGGAGAAGGAAAATCGCCGGCCTGACCATGACGCCAGCTTCAGCAGTTCTGAAACCACGAAGCTTTCAAGCAGAGCGCCAAATCGACCCTTGTTGTCACGTAACGCAACCGCGTCGTCTTCTCGCAAAGTCGCAAGCAAGCCTGTGTCCAGAAAGTGAAGCTTTGGTGTCTTGACGAGCCGGCTCAAGCGGTTGTTGGACCATGGGACAAGTGATTAGAAAGAGACACTCGAGGATCACGACGTATTTCTGTGCGGTGATGCTCGACAATCCAAGCGCCGCACCGAAACTGCTGTGATTGACCAATTGTCCAGCATGCTCCGCTAGAACTTCGAGCAACCGCGGCAACCGGTCCAACTGATCGATGTTGGCGATCTCACGTACGTCGCGGTCGAGGATCAGTTTCACATAATCTTCCAGCCAAGCGGTTCGCCGGTCGGCCGTCGGCCGACGCAAAGCTTCTGGGTAACCGCCCTGCAGCACTATCGCCATCAGGTCGTCACCAACCACCGTGTCCTCGCCGGCGGAAGGCTCCTCGCCGGCGAACAGCCGATCCAGCAGACGACCCGGGGTGGACCGGATCTCAGATTGGGCAAATGGCAACGGTGGGACAACGGCCATACGGCCGGCGAGCGAGTCTGCAATCGCCGGAACGGTGGCAAGGTTGGCGAGCCTGTAAGCAAGAACCGTCCGGGTTCGTCATCGCGGTCAACACTTTCCTTGATAGCCAGTATCAGTTCGGGCGCCCGTTGCACCTCGTCGACGACAGCCCGTTTGATGCCTCGGATAAAGCCGATCGGGTCGGTCTTTGCTGTATTCAGCGTACCAACGTCGTCGAGGGTGATAAATGGACGATCTGAGCCAGAGACCTGTCGTGCGAGAGTCGTCTTTCCGGCTTGCCGCGGGCCGGCAATTAGCACAACACACGTGTCAGCCAGCGCCATTTCGACGATCGGTCGGCTAATTTAAAGCGTATGTCTGACTGATTTTAATTTAAAGCACGGCTGATTCATAGCCTCGGCCAATCTCCGTAGATGGCGCCTCTCAAATTATAGGGGGTTCGTCGCGCAGGGACATCAAGGGACGACACCAAGTTAATGCGTTTGGATCACACAAATTTTCTGCCCGACTTGAATAATCGTCCCCCCGCCGAGCGCTAACGCTGCCCATCGATCCGCGAAAGGTCGATCCGAATACCAGCGTCCTTCAGGTTCGATTGAGAAGCTGCCGGCTCGACAGGTTGATCGGCCGTCGTCGCTTCTCGCTGGCTGGCATGAGTGGGCTGCTCTGCTGCCACGCCGCCCGGATCCTCGGCCTGAAAGACGCTCTCTCCCTCAAATTCGCCCGTCTTCCAGGCATAGACCGCGTCCTCGAATATCTGCGGGAAAACCTCGTCGCTCTTAGGATTGCCGTACCACTTGGCAACGATCCTCAGAACCTTGGCAAACATCGCAGTTCCCTTGCGAAGGTTTTCGCAAGGCTCCACGAGGTCCGGTTGCAAGTCGGCTGCATCCTTGATGCCGACGCCAGCGGGAAATTGCGTCAAGCCGACGCGAACCACCGCCTGGCCGACATATTGCCTCACGATCGCCATCGCCTCGTCGGCCGACTTCGCCTTCGGAACGAGGATCAACCGGCCCCCGGATTTGATCGTCACGGCGAGGGGATCCGTCGAGCCGACGGCCGCCACGAACTGCTCGACGACAGCGGGCCTGAGTGAGGGATCGGCGCATTCCTTGATAAACGCAGCATCCAACATGACGTCTCCTCGGGCCTCAGGTGTTGAAGGAAAAAACAAGCGGCTTGGCGAAGAGCCTTGCCCAGGCGATCGTGCTTGCCCGTTGGATTGCGACGATCGACGTGCCTTTGGTCCACCATCCGTTTCCGACGGCGATGATCAGGTCGGGGTCATCCAGCATCGATTGCAGCACCGGCCAGACGACCAGTTGCTCGTAGCAGATCAGGGGAGCGCCTCGCACATTCCCAAGATCGACAACGGGATTTGCGAAGAAGTGGGCTCTAGCTCCGCCGCTCTTACCGAACCATGACTGCCAAGGCTGCCACATCGAGCCCGGCACCGGCATCCGTTCGCGATAGAGGAGCCTGCCGCCAGTTGCGGAGACGGCAATGAGGACGTTGTCGTAGCCAGCCGCGTCCACGGTGGCCGCGCCAGCGACGACGGTAATGTCCGTATCCTGAAGAGCATTGACCCAGAGCCGATCGACCGTCGGCGTCCAGAAACCCAAGGCGCTCTCTGGGAGCACGATCGTCGGGCGGTCATCAGCTCCACGACCCTTCACCGTCGCAATCAGATCACGGTGGCGTTGAATGCTAATGTCACGGCCGAGCGAAGGTCCCATTTCGAGATCGACGCCTTGCCAACCATCGGGTAGATGCGGCTCGGTCCAGGTAGCGGCGGACCACAACCAGAAGCCTGCGAAGGCGATTGCGACAGCAGGCCACATGCGGGTCACGAGGCCCATGAGACCGGCTGTGATTGCAAGCAAACCCGCCCATCCCCAACCGGGAAACAGAACCCCGGCGGATGTCATAGGATTTGCCCAGCCGGCAATGCCGCAAGGTGGGATCGCCAATAGGGCAGTCGCCACCAGATAGCGCAACGGGCGAGGACCAGAGCGCTTCGTCCAGAGCACCGCATGCACGCCAACAAAACTCCCCGACGCACACAGCCATAGCAACAGGCCGGGCCAGATGTCCGATGAATAGAAGGCGGCGACACCCTGTGGCAGACCACGTGATGCTGCCAGGAAATACCCGGCTGAAACAAGCGCCGCCACCAATCTTGTTTGCGCCCGCGCCCAAAGAATCGGGAACGCCAGTGCTGTCGGGAGCAGCAGGACATGACCACTCCATCCGATTGTCCCCGCGACGATCGCTCCAATGATCAGCAGCGTTGGTTCGAAATGATCACGGCGCATAGGTCAGAACCTGTTGCGCGAGACCCAGGATGCCGGCAGCGGGAACGGGACCGAAATAGCGCGAATCAAATGATCCAGCGAAAGCCGAATGAAGGAAGACGCAGCTCGCTGGCACGATGCCTCCGACGAAAGGCATCAGCGGCCGTCCCTCGCCATCTCGCTGGACAATGGTGGAGAAGGGAACCGGACGGCCATCCACAGTCACACTGGCGCCGATATCGACCCGTTGTCCCGCAACGGCCATAACCATCTTGATGAGCGGTGCCACGCCGCCTGGGCACAAGCCGGAGCGCAGATAGCCGCGACTGCGCGCCTCCTGCATGGCTGGCGTTCGAGGCGGGCAGATGAACACGAGATCGCCGACGGCGGCCGCACGATCGAGCTTGACGATACGCCAGAGACCGAGTGGTTCGCTCGGCGTGAGATTGATCCGATAGTTGCCAGACCAGGCGACCAAGGTCGTTCCCAGCAAGGCCATTGGGATCATGGCCAAGCCAAGTTGGATGAGTTTGTTGTGTCGCCTTGCTGGCGCCATCTTCAAGACGGGCATGATCATGTCAGCGACATCCCCTGGGTCTTGCTCTGGCGAAGCGTCTCGGCCTTTTTGAGTGCTTCGACCGTCCGCTCATGGGCGCTGAGTTGCTGCGCCGCGCGCATCAGGCTCCAGGCAGATTGGACTTCCTCCTTCTGAGCAGAGTTCATGCCCCCAGTGACCGTCTTGAAGGTTTCCCCGTTCGTATCCTTGGCGGCCAAGGGCAGGAAGGTCCGTTCGCCGAAGCGCTCCGTGACCGCCTTGGCAAATCCCTCCAGTTCCGCCTTCACCATTTTGTCGGCAAGCGCGAACTCGAGCGCCGACGGAAGATCGTTTCGATCAATGGCGTCGCGCGCCCGTTCGAGCGTCTGGCGCGCACTTGGCGACAGCGCCGGAATGTCGATCGAGACCTTGCGACGAGCCGCCATTTCATCCGCCTGATAGCGCTGTTCTGCGTGGCTGCGCTGACGCATGTAATCGCTGAGACTCTGCGCCAGGGCTGGCACATTGCGCTCAGCCCGCTCACGGTCCTGCTTGTCGGCGCGGCTGGCGAGCAAGCCCGATTTCCCGTTGAGGGGGCCAAAACTATCCGGTTGGTTGGCGATCTTCGCAAGCGTCGTTTTTGCGATCGCTTCATCCTTCAGCATGGCGTCCACATTGACTGATCTGAATGCGGCTTCCGGCTGCGCGTAGACCAGGTGGAAGCGGGTCGACACGTCATCCCATTGCTTCTTCAAGCCGGGATCGGCTTCGACCTTTTCGGCAATCGCCTGCTCGACGGTTTTCGTGGATGTCGCGATGCCGGCAACCATAGGGCTGGCCTCCTTGCTGCTTTGGGAGTGGGTCGGTTTGGTGCTGGCACCAACGCCGAGTTTGGCGCCGACGACGAGGAGCCGGTGGGCAAGATCGGCCAGTTTCTGTTTCTGGCGGATCGTCCATTCGAGCCGGTCGCGAACAACCGTTCTGGCGACGTTGACGATATGCAGGCCGCGTCCTTCGGCAAAACGCAGTGCTTGGCGATAGAGGCTGCCCTTCTCGTAATCGAGCGTGGCTTCCTTGGCTTGTCTGCGTGATAGGATCTCGACGAGGCCGCCGGCGAATGCGAAGGACCGGGTGCCGTAATAAATGCGGAGATCCTCGCGATGACGCGTCATTGCTACATAGGTCAGATGCCGATCGAGGGAGAGTGACGCGAGCACCTTCACTCGGTCGACGGTGGCGCCCTGGCTCTTATGAATCGTCGTGGCATAGCCATGGTCGAGATTGCTGTAGAAGCGCTGTTCGACGGTAATCCGCCGGCGATGCTCACCTTCGCCGATCTCGGCGACAATGCGGTTTTGAGCGGCTTCGACAACCTTTCCGAGCATGCCGTTCTTGACACCGAGCGATCCTTCATTCTTCAGGAAGACGATCTGGTCGCCGCTCGCGAAGTTGCGGTGCCCATCCTCCGTCCGGAATGCAAAACCTTCGCCAAGGATGCCACGCTTGACGAGCTCGGCCCGTGCCATGCCGTTCAGTTTTCGCACATCACGCCGGAGGTGGGCGAGGATCAATGTCGTCTTCGTCGGGTCAAAGTCCCGACTCCAATCGGCGATAAGCCTATCGGCTGCCTTGTCCTTCAGCGTCAAACCGATCATTCGATCATGAGCGGTATAGGCAGCGATAGCCTTGCGGATATTGCCGCGAGCGAGATTGAGCGACGCATCGCGCATCCATTGCTCGCGCTGGCGGTAGATGGTCTCGAGCTCCGCATAACCGATACGGTCGGCGATCGCGCGAAACGCGGCTCCCGCTTCGATTGGCTGAAGCTGTTCGGGATCGCCGACCAGGACAAGCTTGGCGCCGGCCTTCGTCACCGTCTCGACCAGCTGCGCCATCTGCCGCGACGACACCATGCCGGCCTCGTCGAGAACGAAGACCGTCCTTGCGTCGAGCTGGTTTCGGCCTCGGCTCCAGCGAAGCTCCCAGGACGAAAGCGTGCGCGAGGCAATCCCAGCTTCCTTCTCCAGCCCTTCGGCGGCCTTGCCGGCAAGCGCGCCACCGACGACACGATAGCCGGCGGCTTCCCACGCCTCGCGCGCCGCCTTCATCATCGTCGTCTTGCCGGCGCCAGCACGGCCGATGACAGCTGTGATCCCCTCGGATCCAGCGACATGCTCGATCGCGGTCCTCTGCTCCTGCGACAGTCGGGAATGGTGCTTGAACGTCGCCGCCAACACGGCTTCCCGAACACCATGCGAGGATCGTGCCGACAGCCACATGGCACGGCTGGCCATCTCGGCTTCCAGCCGGATCAGTTCGCGCGTCGTGTATTTGGCCGGCACCCGGGCGCCGCTCGCAAACGCGATCCGCTCGCCTTCGAGACAGAGCGCTTCGGGGCTCTGCAGGACACGAACCATCAGAGTCTGGAACAGAACGGCATCATCGATATAGCGATGCAGGATCTTCGCGACATCCTGGCTATCGAAGACGCTCTTTTCCCGGGTTATCAGCTCGAGGACGATCTCCGGCCGGCGCTGGATGCGTCTTGCGTTCTCACTTCGCCGCACCTCCTGCAGCTCGATCCGTTCGAGCTTTGGCGACCTTGGCGATGATTGTGCTTTCGCCCGCTCCGCCTTCCGGTCAATGGCCATCGCGCCGACGCCGACATGGATGGTCGGCTCCACTTCGACACCCTGTTTTTCGAAGGAACGGCCATCGACGCGAATGTCGAGGCCGGCCATCGCCAGATGCCGGTTATGGCAGGCGAACCATCCGTCGCGAAAGGAATTGAAGTCATCGAGGCTTCCGGCCCAGAGTTCGTAGACGATCTTGCCAGAGTCGTTGCGGATCGGATTGCCGTCTGGCCCGAGAACCGCGACCTTCTTGGCACCGAACCCTTCTTCGGTCAGCGGCCTCAACGTCGTCATAAGATGTACGTGCGGATTGCCCGGCGCATCATGATAGACCCAATCCGCCACCATTCCCTTGGCGGTGATGTGCCGTTCGACGAAATCGCGAACAAGCGCGATATTGCGCTCGGCCGTGAGTTCGATCGGCAGCGCGATCGTGACATCCTTGGCGAGCTGGGCATCGGAACGTTTCTCGAAATCCTCGACCTTGTTCCAGAAGGCTTCCGATGCGCCCGACACCGAGCGATCGGCGATCATCGACCGCAACCATTCCGGTGCGTCGGTTGGAATGACGAACTCCTCATGCAGGAGGCCCTGCTTGCGGGTATAGTCGATCGTCCGCGCTTCCCGCTCGTATTCCATTTTCGCGCAGTGGCGATAGGCCGCCGACAGCACCGCGCTGCGGCCGGAGCCGCGGGCGACGACGCTGACGGAGAAATGAGGCACGGCCACGACGGTCTGGGCTCCCGGTTGCGGACAAAACCAATGCTTGCGTCGGGAGCGGGCCTCGCCGGGGCGAAAAGCTAAGCGTCGCGACAGCGACGTATAATTGCGCCCTTGGAACCCGCTCCTTCGGAACGGCAGGGATCATTCACCAAAGCATCGCCCTTGGCGATTGTAGGATTCACAGTAGTGCCTTCGCTACTCGAGTTCCGGAAACTGGCCTTGAAAGACACGCTTTCTCAGCCAGGAGACGATCGCAAATGAAGAGACCTTCCTCGAAAATCCGCGACGAAATCGCCAGACTCCAGGAACAGCTCAAGGCCGCGGAAACCCGCGAAGCCGAGCGGATCGGCCGAATTGCCCTCAAGGCTGGTCTTGGAGAAACCGAGATCGATGAAGCCGAGCTACAGGCGGCCTTCGAGAATATCGCGCAACGTTTTCGCGCAGGCCAAGATGGCGGGAATGGGGCCACGACCGGCGGCAAAAAAGGCGATGGAAAAGGCACCACGGGTACGCCGACCGCGATGGTCCCGCCTGGCGCGGCTCAGGGCGGCGGTCGCGAGGCTTGATCGGATGGCGAGAACGACGACATCCGATGCCCGCAAGAAGGACACGCGCGAGAAAATCGAACTCGGCGGCCTGATCGTCAAAGCCGGCTTGCGATATGAGAAACGCGCGCTTCTGCTTGGAGCGTTGCTCGAACTGAACGCCCGGCTGAGGTCGGACGAAGGCGAGCGGGCGCGGCTGATCGCGATCGGTGTGAAAGCGTTCAGCGATGACGGCGAATAAGCTTGCTCTCCTCGCCGCGCCAATCGTGCTGATGATGCTCGCCGTCCTCGGCACGGCCGGTATCGAGGATTGGCTATCGGCCTTTGGAAGGACGGAGGCCGCGAGGTTGGCATTGGGCCGCGTGGGCATCGCGACGCCCTATGTCACCGCTTCGGCCATCGGCCTGACCTTCCTGTTCGCCAGCACGGGCGCGACCGGCATCAAGTTCGCGGGTTGGGGCGTCGCCGCCGGGAGCATGGTGACGATCCTGATCGCGGCGATACGCGAGACGACACGCCTCATGTCATTCGTCGGTCAGATTCCGGCGGGTGGGTCCATCGCCGCGTATCTCGACCCCGCAACGATGATCGGCGCGGTGGCCGCATTGATGGTGGGAAGTTTCGCGCTGCGGGTGATGCTCATCGGCAACGCCGCGTTCGCCCGCGCCGAGCCGAGGCGTATCCGAGGGCGCAGGGCGCTGCATGGCGAGGCCGACTGGATGAACATGCGGGACGCGGCGAGGCTTTTTCCCGACACCGGCGGCATCGTCATCGGCGAACGCTACCGCGTCGACAAGGATAGCACCGCGGCGCGTCCCTTCCGCGCGGGCGACGCCGAGAGCTGGGGCGGCGGCGGCAAGGCATCGCTGTTGTGTTTCGACGGTTCGTTCGGATCGTCGCACGGTATCGTTTTCGCCGGTTCGGGCGGTTTCAAGACAACGTCCGTGACAATCCCGACGGCCCTTAAATGGGCCGGCGGCCTTGTCGTGCTGGACCCCTCGAACGAGGTCGCGCCAATGGTGCGCGGGCATCGCGAAGCCGCCGCGCGCTTCATCCGCCTTCTCGATCCAAAGGAACCCGAAACCGGGTTCAACGCGCTCGATTGGATCGGTCGGCATGGCGGAACCAAGGAAGAGGATATCGCCTCGGTCGCATCGTGGATCATGAGCGACAGCGGCGGCCCGCGCGGCGTCCGCGACGACTTCTTCCGCGCATCGGCGCTTCAGCTGTTGACCGCGCTGATCGCGGACGTCTGCCTATCCGGGCACACCGACACGGCGAACCAGACCTTGCGCCAGGTTCGTTCGAATTTGGCGGAACCGGAGCCGAAACTGCGCGAGCGACTGCAATCCATTTACGAGAATTCCAACTCGGATTTCGTCAGGGAGAATGTCGCCGCCTTCGTCAACATGACCGCGGAAACCTTTTCTGGCGTCTATGCCAACGCGGTCAAGGAAACGCACTGGCTGTCCTACGCCAACTATGCCGCGCTCGTGTCGGGTTCGACTTTCTCGACCGACGCGCTCGCGGATGGCAAGACCGATGTGTTCATCAACATTGATCTGAAGACGCTCGAGACGCATGCCGGCCTTGCGAGGGTGATCATCGGATCGTTCCTCAACGCGATCTACAATCGCGACGGCGCGCTGGAGGGCAGGGCGCTCTTTCTCCTCGATGAGGTTGCCCGCCTCGGCTACATGCGAATCCTGGAGACCGCTCGCGATGCCGGCCGCAAGTATGGCATCACGCTGACGATGATCTACCAGTCGATCGGGCAGATGCGCGAAACCTATGGCGGCCGCGACGCCGCGAGCAAGTGGTTCGAAAGCGCGAGCTGGATCTCCTTCGCGGCGATCAATGATCCCGAGACCGCCGACTATATCTCGAAACGCTGCGGCATGACCACGGTCGAGATCGATCAGGTCAGCCGCGGTTCCCAAGCGAAGGGTTCATCGCGAACGCGTTCGAAGCAGCTGGCCGCCCGGCCGCTGATCCAGGCGCATGAGGTTCTTCGCATGCGAGCGGACGAGCAGATTGTGTTCACGGCCGGGAACGCGCCACTTCGGTGCGGCCGTGCGATTTGGTTCCGGCGGTATGACATGAAGGCCCGCGTCGCCGCGAACAGGTTTCATCGCGACGGGAAGACGTTCGAAAGACCTGACTGATCGAACCGATGCGCGGTCCAAGAAGCAAGGCCGATCCCCAAAAAAATGAAGAGCATCGGAGAAATCAGCAGGGCGCCGGCTGCCGGCCGGGATTTCGGGAATTCTCGACGCGCGAGGAGCGGACAAAGGGCAGCCGTGGGAGCTTCAACATCGTGGCCCGAAGGGAAAGCGGGACCGACTGCCCCGCTCCTCGCGCTCCGCTTTTTCAGGGGCGGGCGGGGAGCATCGAGGGGTGGGGCGCGAGGGGCACCCCTCGACCTGTCGCGCTCGGCTTGGAGAGCAGCGCGGGACAGGCAAGCCGCCGACAAACCAATCTAGCCTCATCAATGTCGCCAAGGGCGCTGGCGCGATCTTGGCCGCTGCTCGCCTTCGATACTAATCGGCGGAAAGAGGCGATTTAGCCCTGGTCGTTTTTCTTCGATGTCGCGACCGCCAGGGCCTCGTCTGCCTCCTTGGAGAGTGTAACGAGCTCGAGGATCGGGCGAGGGGCCGAACAAAACGCGAGGCGATCGCGCACGATGCAGGAAAAGCCGCTATCGGTCGAAACGCGAAACCCTTCCGAGATCTCCTCCTCAAACCATCGGTCACCCGCTTCGATGCAGTCGCGAATATCGTTCAAGGTGACGAGGGACGCGCCACCCCACGACGAGGGAACGCGCCCGTGAATTGCGTTGGCAAATGCCATGGGACGAACATGCCCGTTGATCTCCCGCGAATTGGAGATGGATGAACAGTGTTCATTGGTATTTTCTCCGATAGAATGGACATGAGTGTGAAGCGCCGCCAGGGCGGCGGCGCTCCCGCGATCACCGCGCGCTTTTCAAGGCCGCCATCCTTTCCCCGAGCAGCCAAAGCGCCTTGTTGAGCTTGATGTCCTGATCGATACCGTTCACGGCGCGGGATTTCACGCGACGGCGCCTGCCAAGATCGTCGCGGCCAACACCACGCAACCCGCCCTTGATGGCGTTTTCCTGCACGACGTTCCAGACTGTCCAAAGATCGTCGGCGCGGTCGTCATGACGGCGGGGGATAAGCAACTGTTCGGCCTTGATCGGCGTCGTGGTCTCGCCATCCTTGTCTCCAAAGCGCAGGACATGGGCGGCGGCCGCGAGAATATCCCTCTCATCACGGTTCAATCGCAGGGTTGACCAATCCTGTGGAGCGACAAGCGTGCGTTCGGCCTCGCCAAGCACGCGATAGGTCCCCTCGATAACCTTGTGCTGGACATCGCCGGAATGGCGAACCTTGATGGCATCGATGGTGCCGGTCCGCGTCACCAGGGAATTGAGGCAACGAACCCGAAACAGTCCCGCCATCAATTCATACGCGCTGGTGCCGTCATTGGCATTCTTGAGGAGGATTTCGCAAACGGTATCGCCGACATTGTAAACCTTGCCGTCGTCGATGCGGCGCAAGCGGATCAGATGCTTGGTGAAGTCGGCTTTCCCCTCAATGCGACTGTGCGACTGCTTCGCCCCGACCGGCATGAAGCCTTCCCGGACGAGACCCCGCAGAATCTCGATGGTGGGAATAGGCCGGAAGCGTTCCGACCGGCTTTCATGGGCGGTCACCGCGAAAATGGAAGGGGCAATGCGGCGCATTTCGGCTTCAGTCAGCGCGCGGCCAGTGTCGAAACGCGCGGTCTCGGTATAGATGCTCATTGTCAGTCTCCATTGGTTACGGTTGCCATCCGAAGGGCAAGCCCCTCGGGCGAAGCCTCCCCGGTCTTACCTGGGGAATGGCCTCTGACATTCCCCGGGACAGAGAGGGGAGGGCGAAAGCCCGCCCCACGGCGGCGAACGGGACTGTCAAGCGGCGTGGCGCGGAAGCCGGGGTATCTTCACGGGTCCGCTTGCGGACTGGCGCGGAAGATGAACCGGCTTCACGGGCCGCTTGACCGGCCTGGGCGGCGATGTCAGGGGCGAGCAAATTGAAGCGGCCCGGCACGGGCCTCATGAACGGATGCGTCAGCGCTGCGCTCGATAAACGACCGTTATCGGCGGAAGAACCGGGTGGGTGCCATCGACATCGAACGCGCTCCTTCGCGGAATGCGCCTCGGCCAGCAAATTGAGAAAAGGCCCCGCCTGATTGGCGGGGCCTCGGATCTCAATCGCGGTTCGGGCGGGACCAGATGAGCTGGTAGCCATCCTCGCCTTCGACCTCCGTGAGCATCGCGTAGATCGGGGAGGGGAAGCTCGGATCGTCCAGCTTGACCGAGAGATAGTCACGGTCGCTCTCGCTGGAGCGCTTCTGCCAGGCGGCGCCGAGCTCAACCGGACCGGCGTAGACGCGGAAGTGCGGACCCTTGTCGGAGGGGCTTTCCACGCGGGTAATGCGTGCCTTTACGTTGAGGGCGAGGGTGCGGATTGAGCCGATGAAGCCGCTTTCAGTCGAAGTGAAGGTGCCGATGGTAGCCATTTTCCTATTCCTTTTGCTGTTTCGAGCCGCTCCATTGCGGCTCGATGGCAGTCACAAAGGCCGGGGACGATCAGACCGCACCCCGTGGGGCCGGAACACGGTGGAGGGCGGCGCGGAGAGACTTTCTTGTCTCGCGAGGAATGACGGCGAAGCCGGAAGGGGATGAAAGTCTCGTGGCACCGTTGCGGGAAGATGAGCGAGGCGCAGCCGTTCTCCGGTCAGACCTGCCCCATCGAGCCCGCGTGTGGAGCCGCGGCGAATTGGCAAGGAATATGACATTGGCGATCAGCACGGGGAAATTTCGGACAGATGGCCATGTCCGGCTCAACTGGACCGCCAGACTGATATGAAGGCATGCGGATTCCCTCGCGTGACGTCCGGCGAGGGTCGCGCTCGCGGGGCAAACTCGCAGTCATGGAGTTGCCGCGCGATTGGTCGCTTGGAGGAAAACCGCTTTAGCGCACAAGACCGTTTGTCACCGAGTCCAAACACTCCCGGAAGCGGAGACCCAACACTCCGAATCGGTCGATCTCGGGGGAAATTGGATCTCAGCACCACGGAAAGGCCACGTGACCCCGCGAGCCGGCGAGGAAACCGGCACCACCAAGAGCGGCGGCCGGCATTGACGCCCCATCCGGCATGAAGAGCATCAAGCCGCCTTCCAAGCGTCCGCCATGGCCGCGGTCCGTGGAGGCACCCCCGCTGTCGAGCGCGCGGCCAGCCCATCGACATGTCGTCGCGCTATCGCGAGCGCTTGCGGGAGCGGGTTGGACAGCACCGGAGACGCTTCGGCCGGCACGCTCGGACCTGACTGACGCTCACCGGCGGGCTCCGTTTCGCTGGGAGCTGCCTTGACGCCGCTGTCGCGCCCTGCTCACCCGCGCGGCGGGCCCCGCGAGGAACGATTTACAGGCAGCGCCGGAACATCTAGGCCTGTTGCCGCGATCTCGCGAAGGCCATGACCGTCAAACGCCGCTGTAGCCGCAGCCGCGTAGGAAAAAAGTGGCCGCCTCGCGTGCATGATCTTCCATTTGTGACTTCACAGGCGTCAGATCGGCATGAAATAGCGAAGAGATCATCATCGGCAGCAACACCAGATCGATGAAGTATCGGGTCGTGGCTTCAAGGCTGGCCGGCGCGAAGGCGGGCAATGGCTTGAGTTCCTCGGCCTCCGCCAACTCCGCCACGAGTTTCATCGCGGTAGCCGTTCCGTGTGCTCGCATGGCGTAGTGGATCGTCGTCGCCAGATCCGGATGGCGGGTCGCTTCACCGATCACGCTGCGTATGAGCCCGATGGTCTCCGACCTTATGGCCCGCTGGAGGATCAGGACCCCCGCGGATTGGAAGCGTTCAAGAATGCTGCCCGATGTGGCGGAGGCGACCATCTCGCCGGATTTTTGCGCCCAACGGATGACGACTTCCCTGAACAAGGTCTCCTTGTTGATGAAGCGCGCATAGATGCTCGGCTTGCCGGCCCTCGCCACCTCGGCAATCTCGTCGATGCTGGCGCCCTCATAACCTCGAGCGATGAAGACCTGGAGCGCGGCCTGCAAAATTCTGTCCTCGACTTCCCCCGCCCTCTCCCTCGGGGGGCGCCCACGTCGCGTCGCATTTGTCTTCCCCGGTATAATCTGGGGTTTTGCCATCTCTCGCGGCATGACGGACCTCACTGTTTTTTGATTGGCTCGGACGCGGTTTAGCACCCTCCGCGGCTCTTGACTAACACTCCGATCGGTTCTACGTCAATATTTAAATTAAACGTTTCGTTTCAATTTAAGCCTAGTGACGGAAGAGGTAGAAGATGAGCACGCCTCAGGATGAGACCCTCGGAAAATTAATCGTACTGGAGCCGAAGAGCGCCGGTACCAAGGTAAATCATGAGCAAGGCGGCCTGCCGGCCGAACAGGAAAGAGCGGAAGCGCCACGACCCGGCGATAAAACCCTATCCCTCGACGAAAACGAGACGCCGGAGCCGGATGATCCCGGTCGTGAGGATGCGATTGGCAGCCCCTCCCGGCGCCGGCGGATGCTCCTGATCGGCGGAAGCGCACTTGCCGCAGCGGCGATGGCGGCCTTTCTCTACTGGGACGACGCCTCTCATTATGAGAGCACCGACGATGCCTTCATCGCCGCGCGTCAATATGCCATCACCTCTCGGGTAGCCGGCTATATTTCTTCCGTCCCGGTCACCGACAACCAGCACGTAGCGAGCGGCGAGGTAATCGCCCGCATCGATGATCGCGACTACCAGACGGCTCTTGAGCAGGCCCAGGCGCAGGTCGCAGCGGCGAACGCCAATATCAAGAATACACAGGCGCAGAAGCGGGTTCAGCAAGCGAATGTGGAAGAAGCCGAGGCGCAGGTCGCACAGGCCGAGGCCAATCTCGTCTTCGCCCAGCAGCAGAACGACCGCTATCAGGGATTGGTGAAGAGCGGCTCCGGCACTCTTCAGGAAGCGCAGCAATATACCTCGCAACTGCACCAGCAGCAGGCCGCGCTCAACACCGATCAGGCTTCGCTGACCGCCGCGCGGCGTCAGCTGGATGCCTATGACTTCAGATCGCCAACGTTGAGGCCACTCTCAAGCAGGATCAAGCCCAGCTCGACCAGGCCAAGCTCAATTTATCCTACACGACGATGGCGGCGGCTCAGCCTGGTCGAGTGGTGCAGTTGTCGGCCGGCGACGGCGAATATGTGCAAGCGGGCACGAATCTGGCGATGTTCGTGCCGGACAAGCTCTGGGTCACGGCCAACTTCAAGGAGACCCAGCTCGATCATATGCGTCCAGGCCAGCCGGTAACGCTGACGATCGACGCCTATGGGGGACGTACGATCCATGGCCATGTCGCGAGCGTGCAGCCGGGATCGGGAACGGCATTCTCATTGCTTCCCGCGGAAAACGCCACTGGTAACTATGTGAAGATCGTCCAGCGCGTTCCCGTGAAGATCGAGCTTGATGACGTGCCGAGCGATCTCGCGTTAGGCCCCGGGATGTCCGTCGTCCCGACGGTGCGCACCAATGCCAGCCCCTCTTTGTGGGAAAGCCTGAGGAATGTGTTGTGAGCACGAACGCTGCCGCCGGATCGGCGCCGAACCCTTGGATCATCGCGATCGTCGTCGCGCTTGCCAGCTTCATGGAAGTGCTTGACACAACCATCGCCAATGTCGCCCTGAACTATATTTCCGGCGGCCTTGGTGTCAGCCAGGACGAAGCGTCCTGGGTCGTCACCACCTACCTCGTTTCCAACGCCGTGATCGTGACGGCCACGAGTTATCTCGTGCGAATTCTCGGCCGCCGGACTTTCTTTCTCGGCTGCCTCGCACTCTTCACCATCAGCTCCGTTATGTGCGGCTTCGCGCCCAATCTGCAATTCCTGCTGCTTGCCCGCATCCTGCAGGGTATCGGTGGCGGCGGCATGGTGCCGGTCGCGCAATCCATTCTGGCCGACAGCTTTCCACCTGAAAAGCGGGGGCAGGGCTTCGCCCTGTTCGGCGTAGCCGTCGTCGTCGCCCCCGTGGTCGGGCCGACATTGGGCGGGTGGCTTTCGGATAACTTCTCATGGCACTGGTGCTTCCTGATCAACGGCCCCGTCGGCGTCTTGACGCTCGCCGCCGTTGCCATGCTGATCAAGGAGCCGGCGGGCGCCAAGCAAGAACGTGCCCAGAAACGCGGGCGGGAGCCTGGCTTCGATTGGATTGGCTTCGGGCTAGTCGCCACCTTCCTTGGAATGCTGGAGCTGATGCTCGACAGAGGACTGGAGGACGATTGGTTCGGCTCCAGCTTCATCGTCGTGGCGGCAGTTATCTGCGCGCTTGCCTTCCTGCTGATGATCCCCTGGGAACTGCGGCACCGAAATCCGGCCGTCGACATCAGGATGCTGGTCGGTCGTCAGTTCGGCACCTGCTTTCTGGTGATGATGGCAACCGGCGCGCTGCTGCTCGCCACGACGCAATATCTGCCCCAGCTGGTTCAGCAGAATCTCGGCTACACGGCCACATGGGCGGGGCTGATGCTGTCGCCCGGCGGCGTAGTCACCATGGTCATGATGTTCGTGGTCGGTTTCCTCTCCTCGAAAATACAGCCGAAATATCTGATCGCGATCGGCGCCGGCTTCGTCGCCCTGTCGATGTATCAGGTAACCAGCGTCTATGGCTCCGTGGGTTTCTGGTATCTCGCCGCGGCCCGCATGCTGCAGGGGATTGGCCTGCCATTCATCTTCCTGCCGATCACCTCGGCTTCCTACGACGGAATTCCCGCTAGCAAGACCGACCAGGCCTCCGCGCTGCTGAACGCCGCCCGCAATACCGGCGGATCGATTGGCGTGTCGTTGATTTCCAACATTATCACCCATCGCGAACAGTTCCACCAAAGCCGCCTGGTGGAACACATCATCCCGTCGAACAGCGCCTACCAGGGTACCTACGGTCAGTTGAGCAGCTATTTCATGGCGCAAGGAAGCTCTCTTTCCACCTCCCATCAACAGGCACTCGCCTGGATCAATCAGCAAATTCAGAGCCAGGCTTCGTTTCTTTCCTATGTCGATGCTTTCTGGGTCCTGACGTTGATCTCGCTCGCGGCCATCCCTCTTGCCTTGACGCTGCGCAACGTGACGCTCGGCAGGAAGGCATCCATGGGACATTGACGCGCCGTCACTCCCGGCCGGAGCTTTCGAGGCGACGGAAGTTCCGACCGGGACGAATCGGCCGCGCATACTGTGAGCGCAACCGTTCATCCGGCCATTGCGATGCATCGACGGTCTTCCGGAACAAAACCCTGACAGCTGTCAGGGTTTTGGCCCAAGCTCGCCAGAGGGGTGACGCGAAGTATATCGCCTTTGTGTCGGTCGCCGGGCTACGCGCACCTACCAAAGCCCGCCCTTCTGATAGCCGCTGTTTGAAAAACCCTGACAGCTGTCAGGGTTTTCGCGCGTCCACCAAAGCCAGACCACGCTCGCTCCAGCGAGAGAGAACTCCCAACTTCAAAGTTGAAGGTCGCCTCCAACCGGCCGCGATCATTACCCGCGAATATCGCCATTACCGCTACTCGCGCTCAGCGAAGTTCCAACACGTCCATCGAGCATACGCGGCTTTCCTCGTGGCGATCCTGGCGCATCCTGCCGCCAGGTCGCAATTCCGCGTTGATTACCGCGAATTCCATCACCCGTGGCCGCGAGCTCGGACACCCTGGAACAGCCGCGGCAATGTTCGCAAGCCGCGCCGACCGACGTGCTCGGGATGAACGGCGCGCCTGCTCTAGCAGCCGAGTTCCTCGCATGGATACGATGGGCGGCAGCCCCATCTGGTCCATTCTGGTCCATCGAGGCCTGTTCGCCTCGCGTTCATTCGCTCGCGATCGGACTTTCCGCGCGACTTTTTCATTCGCCCGTCCAATCCGGAAATCTTGCTGTTCCATGGAGCTTTCTTCCGGCAGCTCGTTTACGGCGGAAAGCAGTATCATTGCGCGCCCGGTGGTGCTTCCAACGACCTTTCCGGCCGTCGCCGCCGTGCTCGGCCGCCGCAGGATGCTGCTTGCAGACAGGGATGGACATCTATTGGGGCGCACGGGAGAGCCCGCGATCGTCTTGCCGGAGCGGTCTCTTTCACCTCGACCGCCAGCCCGGCAGCAGCTACGCAACCTTCGCAATCAATTGGGGCCCAATATATTCGCCACTCAGCTTCGGCCATCGAAAAGCCAGGAACACTTCAGCTTGCCGGTTCTGGCCAATGTTATTCACGCCTGGCCAGAAGCATAAATAGCTGACGAATAACAGCTGACACGAAGGAGAAGACATGACGACTGCTTCACGATTTGTGATCGGCGAGAGCGACGGATGGCTTGTGAGCCACCGCGCGAATTCGGCGCTCCCCGGCTATCTCATCGTCGAGTCCAAAGGATTGGCCAATGACCTCTTCGATTTACCCGATGGCGCGCTGCGCGAGATCGGCCCGCTGCTGGCGCTGTCTCAAGCGACCCTGAAACGAGAGCTGGGCGCTCCACGCGTCTATATCGGCCGATATGGCCACATTCCTGGACTTCCCTTTCATTTCCATGTCATCCCCATCTACGATTGGGTGGAGAAACTGTTCTGGCGAGATGGCCGATATCGGATCCTCGGACAATTCGCCGAGGGGGAGACCGGGACGGACGGGGCGGAACTGACCCTATTCGTCTGGCGGGAGTTCTGCGAACGCCGGCGGGCGCCTCCGATCGAGGGACCGAGCGTTTCTAAGACCATCGCTCTCCTGCGCGAGACGATGGGGTATCCCCTGCGGGCCATCGAGTCTGGCTAACCGACAATTTCCTTGACTAATCGGCCTGGTTAGCGTGCTATATTGCACGAAGCGGACGAAATGCTTCGCTTCTCCTGCCCAAATTCGGCACCGCCTAAATATCTGATTTTCAAAGAGAATTTTTCCATCGAGAAGCTATCGCGGTATTAGCTTCCATCAGCCATACAGTGTCGACTGAAGCTTCTGACGCCTGGAAACGCGTTGTTCCGCAAGCGGCAATCCCGCTCCCGGGACGGGGTAAAACAGCCCGCCGAAGGGCATTTCGGTCAGCTTTTTGGATGAATTCCGCCCAGATTCGCCAATTACCAGATAGCCCGAACCGATAAATCTCCTGGGAGTTCGTACTCGCTCGCTACCAAGGCTCCAGTTGCGGCCGACGAGTGGTAGGCCAGCGGCGAGAGATCGGGCGATAAATGCGATCGGCCGGGACCGAGTTTGGCCAATGTACCTCAAACCACGCTCCTTTCGCGTTCACCGCGGACGGCTCCTCGATCGGCGCGGATCTCCAGATCGCATTACAAAATTGTAAGGGTGCTATTCATTTTCGGTTAAGTCTCGATCGGTCATCAAGGTCATGCGTGAACACGCAGCATCAACCCCCAATGCTTACGAGGTTTAACATGAAAAGCCTGCTTCTCTCTTCCGTGATCGCCCTGGCATCCGTTGTCGCCGTCAGCGCTCCCTCTCAGGCAGCCCCATTCCATCGTCATCACCATGATTGCTTCGTGAAAACCGTGAAGCATAAGGTTCATGGCCACTGGGTCATTCGCAAGGAACGCGTCTGCCGGTAATCCACGGCCCGGATCCGAGCTGCCGGCAATCACCGACGGTCAATGGAACGGCCATGGCTGAAAGATTGGCTTTGGCCGTACCATTTGCTGAAAATGACATATCATGCCGCCCACTCGGTAACGCTCGAGCCCTGGTTCAAGGGCCTATTACAATCGCGGATATGCTGGAAGCCGAGCAACCATCCATCATGAAACCCTCGATATGGTAGCGCCGTCGCCGATATTTGCTCGAAGCAATGCCATGAGCGCGGGACCAAGTGAAAATTCACCCCGCGTCGCCTTGGAAGTAAGATCTCGCAGATACGCGCCAGCCGAATTGATATGCCCAGATCGCTCGAGGATGCACGCCATCGTCGCGGCGGCGTTTTCCGGCCCCATTATCTCGCAAGCATCCTGATAGGCCGAAGCACCGACGCCCAGCATCGATCGCACGACGACAGCCGCGGACATCAGGTCCCGCCAGTTGTTGATACCGCCCGTCGGTCCATAAGAGCTTATTTCTGGGCATGCCTTCAGCACGAGGCTTAACGGAAAGATCCGCATCGGTTCTTTCCGCGACCTGTCTCTTTCGATGGACCTCGTTTCCAGCTTTGTTCGAAAGCTTGGTTCAAGTTCATTAAGGGATTCGGGATTCGAACTCTGTATGTGCTGCTCATCCTGGGCATCATTGGTGCTATAATTTTCAATTTTTTGCTGCATTTCCAAAAGGTTGATGATCTCGCGGCGAAGAAGCTCCATGTCTTCGAGAATGCAGACGATCTCGCGGATCGTCGGTGAACGAGGAATGCGGGCGACAATGGCGTTGTAGCTATCCTCGATCAGCGACCAGTCGCCACCGATGCCTTCCCCGCAGGCCGCCGCGATCAATTTGCGGACGTCGCGCCGGCAGATCGTCAGGCTTTCCTTGGCGCGGCGTAGCGCCATCCGTTCCGCCACGACCTGCTGAGCCATGATTGCGAGTTCCTCCGCGCGCGCCAGCAGCGGTGAGACATCGAAGCCGAATGCGTTTTCGATCTCGCCCGTCCTGCCTTTTCTCGCATAGCGCTTACCGTTGGCGCTATCCTTTCTGACGATCAGGCCAGCCTCGACGAGAAGCGCGAGGTGCCGGCGAAGCGTGGCGCCCGCGATGCCGTGAGCGCGCAAGGTCAGCTGCGCGTTGGATGGAAAGACAACAAGCTGGGCGTCCTGGCGCAGCTCGCTTTCCGGATGGAAGCTCAACAGGGCGTCAAGCACGGCAAGGCTGCGATCCTGCAATCCGAGTTTTTGCCGCGCTTCGGATACGTCTCGAAAGACTTTCCATTTATCGACCGACTTGCCGGGTTCGATCCTGTTCACGGCGATCTGTCGCCGAAGCAGGGCAAGCGTCATTGGCCGCCGCCCAAAAGGCGTCGTTACACTTCCATTCTGCATTTTCCTCACCTTCAAGAGGCAAAAGAAATACGATCACCAAAAACGGTGCCAAAGACTCTTGACTGGGATTCGAGGAAATGCGATTCTTCAGTTGCTACATTGAAGAGAAGGCTTCCACGACGGCAACGTTTGGGGGCCTTTTTTCTTTTGCTAGGTTTCCTTTCCAATCAGAAAACCCTGACAGCTGTCAGGGTTTACGTTTGTCTCTCGAACGAGTGAAACGCTCGACAAGGTCGGGCAGCTCCTCCTCGACAAATCTTACGAATTCCGTACCCAATTTGCCCTCGGCGGAGATTCGAACCTCCCGGGGCGAGGTCATGAACACACCCAGCCTGGCTCCCGATCCATCGGAAATCGCGATCTGGGTGTTGCGCGCCTCGGGCGAAGGCTTGATCGCCTTCAATGCCACCTGAAATCGCTGGTCCGAGGTTTCATCGGCGTCATTGACGTCGGAGAGAGCGGCGCGCACCACCTCAAGGGCATTGGGGGCCGCGGATATTGTCTTGGCCAACTCCAGCCAACGCGGTCGACCAACCTTCGGAGCCCTGCCAATCGCTTCGATGATATCCGCCGGGATCGTGCGATAGACGCTCCGCATTCGCGCGAGCTCCGCGTCCTCGATGGAAAGAGCCGCGTAGATATGGCGTGCCTTGATGCCCGCATCGTCCATGCGCGAGGCGAACAAGGCGCGTTCAATCCATGTCAGATCTTGACGACTCGCGTTTTCAATACCCTGGGCCAGCACCAGGTCGAGATCGGATATCTCGACCTCTATGGCACGCACCGCGCGGCCGAGCTCGAGGGCGGCACGCCATCTGCGATGGCCATAGACAACCTGATACCGATCGCTCGAGGTGGGGTGCCGTCGAACCTGGATCGGAACCTTTTGGCCTTCCTCCTCGATGGAGCGCTTGAATCTCTCGAAATCACCCGGATCGTCGTCGGGCAGGCGATCCGGATAGGGCGAGGCATCGATCACATGTGGATCGAGATCCTGGATCCAGCCTTCGCCGGATTCGACAATGGCGCGCAGTCGATCGCGCTCCGCGCGGATATCGCCGATCGCGCGATGCGCAGCGCCGATCACCCCGGCACCGACGCGTACAGGCTGCGCGGGGACAGGGCTGGAAGGCGACGGTTCTGGCGTGCTCTCGCCGCTTTCCAATTCGGCCGAAAGCAGGCCGAAACTGGCGACGATGGATCGTCTCGGGCTCTTGCTCATTCACGCCCCCAACTTGCATTGATGAGATGAACGATGGCTTCGTTGACGGCGTCGACGGCCTCGCGGGCGCGCTTGTGCGTGTCTCGGCCGATCTGCCCCATCTCGAGTTCGTAGAGGGAACGCTTGGCGAGCCCCGCGGCCTCGACCGCGGTGCTCTCGATCGCCGTCGGCAAGAGAACATCGGTACCGAAGAGATGACGCAGCATCGCGACGACTTGCGATTGCGGCGCATCATTCGGGTCGTGGCGCGTGATCAGATAGCGGATGAAATCCTGGTCGAGCTGCGCGCCGCTTTCGTCGAGCACGCTGATCAGATCGCCCATCATGAGCAGGAACTGGCTCATCGATGCCACGTCCAGCATGGCCGGATGCACTGTGATGATCATGCTCGTGGCGGCGTAGATGGCGCTAAGGGTCAGAAATCCGAGCGACGGCGGCGTGTCGAGGATGACGATGTCGTAATCCTCCTCGACCTCGGCAAGCGCGAGCTTCAGGCGCTCGAAGAAGATGGCGCCGGAGCCGGACCTTTGGGCGAGAACCCGCGGCGTCTCGTGCTCGTACTCCATGACTTCCAGGTTGCCCGGAATGAGATCGATGCCGTCAAAATAGGTTTTGCGGATGATTTCGCGGATCGAGCGCCTCTCAGTCGCCTCGTATCTGAGCGCCGCATAGATGGTTTCGTTGGCGCCGACATCGATTTCCGGCTGGGCGCCGAACATGGCCGAAAGCGAGGCCTGCGGATCGAGGTCGAGCGCCAGCACGCGATAGCCATGCAGCGCGAGATAATGCGCGAGGTGAACGCAAGTGGTCGTCTTGGCGCTGCCACCCTTGAAGTTGGCGATCGCCATCACCTGCAGATGTTCGCCTGGCCGGCGCCGAGGCAGGAAGCGAAGGGCTTCCGCCGGCTTCTGCTTGGCGAACAGCTCCCGCAATTCGTTGATCTGGGCAAGCGTGTAGACGCGGTGATTGTTCTCCAACCTGCTCGGGGTGGGGCCTCGGCCCTCGCTCGACATCAGCTTCAGGGTCGAATCCGGGATCGAGGTCAGCTTGGATACTTCATTGGTCAGGAACTGGCGCAGCATCTTCTCGGATTTCGGCGGATACATCCGCGTTCTGAGCTGCTGGAGCTGACCAGACAGCACAGTCGCATGGCGCGCGATCTTGCTGCCTGCGTTTTCCTTTGAAGGAGCTATAGTCTCCGTGCGGTTCGCTATCGCCATTTGTCCCTCTTGGCGGCCTGTCGCCGGTTTGCCGACCTTTGCCCGCCAGAAGGTAGAACACGATTCTGTCAGGCCGTCCAGAGATTAACGGTTAATGACCGGTTAACATGTGACAGCCAGGACCTGGGCCTTTGCTATTTAATGCACTGCTTTTCTTCAATTTTCCCCGGTAAGTCGCCGAAGACGATCGCAGCGATGACTCACACCTTTTGATAGCAATGTGCGGCCACCGTCGATCGTCCGACGCATATCCGGCTAAGATTAGCGACGAGAATCACTCTACCCGCGTGGGTGAGTCGCCCTCGTTGGCGCCGGCTTAACGACTTTGTCTTGAAGGAGCCGGTATTTGCTGCCCATGACCGAAGCCCAGCCTGCTCACTTCGAACGCCACCCTTTTCCCGCCGAGATCATCGCCCATGCGGGGTGGCTTTGTCACCGTTTTCTGTTTAGTTTTTCGCCATGTTGAAGACCTGCCGGCCGAGCGCGGTATCGACGTTTCGTTCCAGACCGTCACAGAATGGCGGCGAAGCTCGGTCTAGAATTCGCTCAGCAGCTGCCAGGGCAAGACCGTAACGATCAAGCTTCCGTCGAGCCGCTAGCTCTTGGAACCGATAGATGCTTTCGCGCCGGAAGCATTAAACGCCATAAATCGCCCGAACGATATCTCGTGGAAAGGCTCCCATGCAGCCTTCAACCGCCGTGTTGGACATGATCGCCGCCGAAATGCCTTCCAAGGGATCGATGAACCAACTGTGTCCATAAACGCCGCCCCAGCTTACCGATCCCTTCGCCATTGGAACCTCCGCCAAGATGGGATCCCGGATCACCGCACCCAAAAAAGAGAATCCTTCTCCTGGTTTGCCCGGGCGCGGGATGTCGCCAATCTGGTTGAGAAGCGCCGCCCTTGCGGTCTCCGCCTTCAAGATGGGCGCGCCGCCGCCGCGAATGGCTTCGAGGAAGGTGATTAGATCCGGCGCCGTGCCCACCATGCCCGCTCCGCCGGATTGGAAAGCCTTCGGATTGAACAGCCTCGTCGGCGCAAAGGTAAGCAGGTTGCCGCTATCATCCGGAACCAAATGGCGATCGCTCATTCTGACGGCCGTCGGAGCGGCATCGGCGTAGGGCGTGGCAAGTCGCTCCGGATCGCTCACCGAAAAACCGGTGTCGCTCATGCCCAGCGGTCCCGTTACATGAAGACGCACCGCCTCTTCCAGGCTGCAAGCCTCGATCCGCGCTATGACCGCCCCAAGAACGTCAATGGCGATCGAGTAAGACCAAAGTTTGCCCGGTGCGGCCAGCAGCGGAAAGGTCGACAGTCGACTGAAGTTCTCCTCGAAGTCGAGATCCGTGTCGGCGAGGCCAGCGTTGAACATCCGCTCGGGCGGTGTTGTCTTGGGATCTGCTCCATAACCGAGACCTGCCGTGTGAGTGAGCAGGTGCTGGATGGTTATATCGGCGATCTCTCCATCTGGCTGCCGGGGCCGGAAATAGGGGAGATAATCTCGGGCGAGGTCGCCAAGCGTCAGCCTGCCCTTGTCGACAAGAGCCAGGGCCGCCGCCGCCACGAGCGGCTTGGTCACGGAAGCGAGACGGAATATCGTCCGCGTATCCGTGGCTTTTTGGGTTTCTCGATCGGCATAACCAGCAGCGTGGCTATAGACGGTCTCTCCGTTTTTGACGACGATCACGACAGTGCCGACGATCTTGCCGGACGTGATCGCCTTTTCGATAACCGCGTCGATCCCTGTCTTCATCGCAACCATCCTCCCCGTGCTCCCGAATAAGCGGTCGTAGAACCGCATATTCCAGCTTGGTTCGCAAGGCGGCGCGGCGCCGATAGCGTCGTGTCGAGCTACAAGCGAAGCCGGATACCGTGACCTGGACGATCAATCGGGCCGCCGGGCCGTTCTTCCGCACGGCATTGTTGTAATAGCTGGCGGCCTGCGCGACTGACTGACTTATGCAGGGACCGCTGCATCGCCTCCCGTTGGGGTATGCCTCGTTCGGCCGCCTCGGTCGGATAAGCCGAGCGCGGGCCGTGTGCCGGGAACGCCTCTGGATCGAGGCCCGCTTGGCTGTGACGCGTTCTTCACAAAAGCACATGTGATCCGCGGATCATCGCCAGTTTCGCTCCAAGGCCATCAATACCTGGCGGTAATCGCTTCGCCGATCAAGGCGCGAAATTCAGGGCGAACTACCATCGCGTCAAGCACGGTTAAGACGGCGCCACCTTTCGACACCGCCTCCGTAGAAACATTGCGCGAATATCCGTTGTGGACGAATCATCACCATCCCTTGTCGAAGGCCGAGTCGGCTCTACTTTGCGAATCATCAATGATTTGTGGGGGTTAGTGATTTTGAGTTATGATTGGAGCGGCGTCAGGACCCGGCGCATCAAGGCGATCAAGATGGCGGTTTCCGTGGGGATCGCCTTGGCGATTCTCGGCACTCCGACGATGCTTTGGCTGCACGGTTCGTTTTGACCACCAAGGCGCTTGAACCGTCCGCGGACGACGCCGAGCAGGTTCATGTCTAGCGCCTTTCGGACAATGGGGTTGGAATGCATAATCCCACTCTTGGCGATGAGAGCGGTCGCTTTCATCGCACAATGCCGATGCGTTAGGCCTTTAACTCGATTACCGATCGGCCTGCGAGCCGTGGAATTCCAGATTCTTCGATACATGATCGATGAAACGGGCCAACAGCGGGCTCGCATGTTCGCGATGCCAACAGATCCCAACCGGCCATCTTGATTCCGGTCCGGAGAGAGACTGTTTGTGGCTGGACCCCGCCAATGCCTGCACGCCACGCCAGGGCAGGAATGCTGCGCCCAGGCCGGCGGAAACGATGGCGTGCACAGTTAGTATGTCGTCGGCATATTGGGCGATGCGAGGCTCGAAACGGGCAAGCGAACACCAGCGCCTGATCTGATCATCCAGTCCCGGTCCGCGCGATGGCGAAAGCGCCACGAAGCCAAGCTCGTTCAACTCCGCCAGCCGATCCCGGGCTGGTATTGTCACCCCGCTTGGAAGCACCAGGGCCAAGTGCTCTTCGATAATGGGCATGAAGGCCAGGCCGCTATCCTCCTCCGGCGCCCGGCAGAAGCCGATATCAAGCCTGCCGTCGAGCAGGCGCTGATGCTGTTCCCGCGATGGCAGATCGTTGAGCGTGATGCTGCAATCGGGCGTCGTCGCACGAAAGCCGGCGATCAGCCGCGGCGCCACGACAAGGGTCGATATTCCAAATCCGATATCGAGGTATCCGGTGAGGCCGGCCATGGCGCGATGCATCTTCCGGTCGACATCGTCGTTCAATTGAAGAAGCGGGCGTGCTTCACGCCGCAGAAGTTCTCCGAGAGGCGTCAGTTTGGCGCCATGGCGGCCACGCTCGAACAATGCTCCGCCGATCGCGGCTTCCAAGGCTTGAATCTGCTTGGTCAAGGTCGATTGGGTGACGAACAGTTTCGCCGAAGCCTTGCCGTAGTGGCCGGTGTCGATCAATTGAACGAAGGATCGGAGGAGCTTTATTTCCATTCTGTCCAAGAATAATTTCAATCAATAAAGTCATTTTACGAAAGAGAAGCCGCATGGTCAAATTGCTTCATAGCGAAAGGAGCAATCGACATGGCGCTCAAGATTTCATCTGTGCAGTTTCAACATCGGGCCAATGACAAGGCCTTTAATCTCTCTCGCGTGGAGCATTTCACGGAAGAAGCCGTGCAGGCCGGCAATCAGCTTGTCGTCTTTCCCGAGATGTGCATCTGCGGATATTGGCATGTTCCGAAACTCGATAGCTCTGCGCTGCGGGCGCTGGCGGAGCCGCTCTCCGGTCCTTCGATCAGCCGGGTAGCCGCGCTCGCGCGTAAGAAGGGCATCGCGATCGGCGCGGGCTTCCTGGAATTGGGTGAAGACGGAAAGCTCTATAACAGCTACGCGGTCTGCATGCCGGCTGGCCCCATCCATTGCCATCGCAAGCTGCATGCCTGGGAGCATCGCCTCATTTCCAGCGGCGATGCGTTCACGGTCTTCGATACACCTTGGGGAATTCGGGCCGGCATCCTGATCTGCTGGGACAATAATCTGATCGAGAACGCGCGGGCGACCGCGCTGCTTGGCGCCGAACTCTTGATCGCGCCGCATCAGGCTGGCGGCGGGCATTCTGTTAGTCCGCACGGGCTGAAGCGGATACCGGTCGAAAAATGGATCAATCGCCACGAAGATCCGGAGGCGATCGAGGCCGAATTTCGAGGACCAAACGGTCGGGAATGGTTCATGCGCTGGCTGCCGTCGCGCGCCCACGACAATGGAATGTTCCTCGTCTTCAGCAATGGCGTCGGACAGGATGAAGACGAAGTGCGCACCGGCAACGCCATGATCCTCGATCCCTATGGTCGGATCCTGGCCGAAACCTGGGCGGCCGCCGATGCGAGGGTGAGCGCTGAAATCGATTTGGCCTTGCTCGACAAGTGCACTGGCCAGCGCTGGATAAGAGGCCGGCGTCCGGAGCTCTATGGTATCCTGACGCAACCCAACGCCAACGGTCTCGCCCCAATGGATGCGCGTTACTCGGAAGCGTCTACCCGCACCGGCGGCCAGGGTTGATTTCCATATCCTGGCCGTCGTTTATTTACCCGTCGTTCCTTCGAGATCGGCATAGACCAGATAGCGCAGCGGTCCCGAGGTCACGGCGTCGAAGGGAAAGCAGGTCGCCAGCACGAGATGGACGCCGCGCGCGTTGGGGTCGATCTCTGCTTCATCCCAGCGGGCAACGGCCATGCGGGTCACGCGGAAAGTGAAGGTCCGACCATCGCTGCGTGTGATGCGGATACGGTCGTTCACACCGATATCTTTCAGGAAAGTGAAATGGGTATCGCGGTGCGCCGCATAGACGGCCGTACCCTCTTGGCCCGCTTGCGGGGTATTGTCGAGATGACCGGGGCCGAAGGCAAGCGCCTGTCCGCTCGCACCCTTGAGCGCGATGGCTAAAACGCCAAGGCGTGGAACTTCGATACGCGCCACCGGCCAGGTGTCGACCCAGCTCCAGGGCTTGACCGCTGCGCCTGATATCACGCTCTCGGCGAATGCGCGCTCCAAGAGAAGCTGCGCCAAGGCCGCCTTGGCGTAGATCCATCCTCCCTGTGCGGCGAGGAAGAGACCGGCGGCGATGAGAATGCCGGCCGCGAAAGTCAGGAGGGAGCGCGCTGGCGCGCTCCCGATGGTCTGGATGCGAGTGGCGGCGATCATGCCCGGCTCCTTCGCGATGCGAGGACCAGCAGCGAAGCTCCACACAGAAGGGCAAGCAATCCCTGGAGAATGAGAAGCATTCCGGGCGTCGCGGTCTGCGGCAGCGGAACGCTGGCCGGAGCCGGCGCGGAGATGGGTTCAAGCTCCGCATCGCCATCCACACCCTGCGACTTATCAGCTGTCTGCTGATGTTTGTTGTCGGCTTTCGCATCCCGCGCCGCACCGATGCCGAGGAGCTTGTCGTAATCCCAGCCCGCGGGAAGCTGCAATGGAATGTCGGCCTGTGTCAGCGGCGCGTTTGCCGGGCGCAGACGCTTCGTATCGACAGCGACGAGACTTGTGAGGCGCGTGACCAGATGATGGTCGAGTGCCAATCGCAGGATACGCTTGTCGGCATCGGCCTGCGTGATCTTGCCGAGCGTGAGATTGACCTCGGCGTCATCGATCTGGCGGCGAGCCCAGATCTTCGAGATGCCCTTGGCATTGCTTGCCTGGTCGAGCGGCAGGGAGATCGTCCACGCGCGGTCGCCGATCTCGCCGCTGACGGTCAGGGTTCCGGCTGCCTTTCCCATCCGGGCCGCCAGAACCAGCGGTTCGCCATGGTAGATGTCGGGCAGGAGATTGGGCGACAGGTTGACGTTCTTTTGCGAAAAGGCGGCCGCGACGTCGGTGACAGCCGGGTTCTCCAGCTTGTCGAAGAGGGCGCGCATGTGCTCGTTCACCTCGGCGACCGAACCGATGTGGGTGAAGCTGCCCTGGCCTAGTTCGGCGGCGCGGTTCATCAGGTACGTGTTCGGCGCCGAGCCGATGCCGACCATGAAAATACGAGAGCGTCCCCGCGATTTTGCGATCGCATCGAGAAGCTGCTGCTCGTTGCTGACCTCGCCGTCCGTCAGGAACACGACCTGGCGCAATCCGCTGGCCTGGTGGCTGTCGTCGAGCGCTGCTTGAAGCGGCGGCAGCATTTCCGTTCCGCCGGCGGCTTCCAGGCCGGTGACGAAGCGACGGGCCGAGGCGATATTCTCGGCCGTCGCCATCACCGAATCGGAGAAGAATTTGGTCATCGTATTGTCAAAGCGAATGACGTTGAAGCGATCATTCGGCTCGAGCCGGGACAGGGCATAATCGAGGCTTGCTCGTGCCTGTTCGATCGAGGTGCCGCCCATCGAGCCGGAATTGTCGATGACGAAGACCACTTCGCGGCCGGCCTTTCGCGGCGTCGCCACCGCCGGCGGCATTACATAGGCAAGCACATAGTCATCCTGGCCGACACGTTCGCGGAAGAGGCCGACGCTTGGCATATTGCTCGCGACGGCGCTCCATTCGAGCACGAAGTCGCGATCGGCGGCCGCATCGCCATCAAGGACGATCCGGCGCTCGGTGTCGCTGACCTTGTCGATCTTGACCGCGTGATAGAGGCTTTGGACGTCATCGAGCGGGAAACCGGCGTTGAGATTGACCTTGAGGGTGACGGGGTTGGTGCGATCGCCGCCAGGAGCCATCAGGGGTGTCGAGATGGATTTGTCGCTGACCTCACGCGATGGGCGCTGTTTGGACTGACCCCAGCCGGCCTTTAGATCTGCCTGCTGCGTGATGGGCGATGCGTCTTGCGGGCTGTAGCGCGGTGCGACGACGAGCGGCACCCGCAGGGAGAAGCGACCGTCCGCCAGGCGGACCGACTGCTGATATTCGATCTGCACGACGATCTTTTCATGCGGGCCAATATTCGCGACCGCATTGGTGAAGACATTCGGGCGCTGCTGTTCAACCAGGGACGCCTTCTTTCCTTCTGTGCGCGCTTTCTCGTATATGGCACGCGCGGCCTGCTTCTCCTTGATATCGGCGACAACGACCCGGTTGCCGACGATCATCTTCAGGGAATAGACGGCGCTGTCTTCCGGAAGTGGAAATACGTAGAGGGCTTCGACCCATTTGTCGGTCGTGTTCTCGAAGGCTTGCGTGAGCACCGCGCGTGCCGTCGGTCCGTTGACGTCGAGATCGACATCGGTCGCGAGCCGGGGTGCCTCGATATATCTTCCCTCTTCCTTGGTCTGAAGAAGAAGGCTGCCCGCGCCCATTTCGTTTGGCGTGACGAAGGCTGCGGGTTGCGCGCGCGATTCCAGGGGATGCAGGAGCGCGAAAACGACGGCGAGCACCGGCAGCAGGATGGCATTGCTGAACCAGAGCAGCAGGCCGAATCCGATGAGGAAATTCTGCCGCTTCTGGTAGCGCGAGACGTGTGGTGAGGCTGACATGACAGGCTCCTTAATCGCTGGTGGAATGACTGAAGCCATTGTGAACAAAGGCAATTTTCTCGCCAGCGTAAGCTTTGCCCTCTTTCGTCCGCATCTTGCCGCAAACGGTCTTGCCGGTTACGGCCATGTGTGGAATTGTGAAGAAAATTACGCAATTAGGAAACGAGTGAATGGTCCAGGGCGACCCCTATTTGTCCGACAGCCAGAACAGCGCCGTGGCGGCGCGGGTTCGCGAGGAGATCGCCCGACGGCGCATTTCCAGGCAGCGTCTCGCCAATGATGCGCGCATTAGTCTTTCGACCTTGGAGAAGGCTCTTTCGGGCCACCGGCCCTTCACGCTGGCGACTCTCATTCGGCTGGAGCAGGCGATGGGCGTCGTCCTGCGGGAACCCGCTGGAACGCAAGCCCCCATCGTAAAGGAAAGGCCCGGCCATGCCCCCGAGGAACTTGGTGCCTATTCCCGCGCCTCGGTTTCCTGGCTGGAAGGCACCTACCTGACGCTTCGTCCGTCCTTCGGCGATGCGAAGGCGATTTTTGCCTATTGCACCGAGATCGCCTGGGATGAAGACCGGACCTGCCTGAGTTTCCGCGAACGCGAGCGCAGCGACGCCTCGTTTTCACAGCAGGGCTCGGTGTCGGTGCCGCACCTGTCGGGGCATATCTATTTGGTGACGAATTCGTCGGGGCAGTATCGCATGGCGATATTGTCGAGACCCAGTATCACCGGCGAGATGTTCGGCTTGCTGACGACACTGCGCGCCGGGCAGGGCTCGCATCTCACACCCGTCTCGACGCCGCTCGCCCTCCTGCCGATGGCGGCATTCGCGCAACCGTCGCTGGGCCGGGTCCTGGCGGGCGATCAGAATCACCAGGCATATTCGGCCATCATGCATAGAATTACCGGAGAAAATTACGCCGGCTTCGTCGGTTAGCGACGCCCTTAGCGGGCGTCATGAAAGATGATGCCGACAGTGTGGCGCTTGCCTGAGCGGACCCGGCTTACCCCGTGCCTGAGATTGACACGGTAGTTCCCCTTGGTTCCCCGCACGGGCCGATTATGGACTGCGAAGGCGACGGCATCACCTTGTCGAAGCGGCACGACGTCCACGCGGCTTTGCATGCGCGGCCGCTGTTCGGTCAGGACAAACTCACCTCCGGTGAAATCCCGCCCCGGCTCGGACAGCAGAATGGCCACCTGGATTGGGAAAGCGAGTTCGCCGTAGAGGTCCTGATGCAGGCAGTTGAAGTCTCCCGGCACGTATTGCAGCAGCAGCGGCGTCGGACGCCGCTGACCGGCCTCGTGGCATTGCCTCAGGAAGGCGGCATGCTCATCGGGATAGCGTTCCTCAACCCCCATGCGTTCATTCCACCGGTTTGCGATATCGGCGAGACGAGGATAGAGCGCGGTGCGCAATCCACCGAGAAGCCCTGGCAGCGGATAGTTGAAATAGCGATATTCGCCTCTTCCGAAACCGTGGCGCGCCATGATGACGTGGCTGCGGAAATGACGCTCCTCGGGATAAAGGCGGGAGATTGCGTTGCATTCATCGGGTGCGAGAAGCTTCGGAAGGACGGCGCAGCCGAAGCCGTCAAGTTCTCCCGCCAGCGACGGCCAATCATAGGCGTCGACCCGGGCCACGATGGGGCTTTCCAAGGAACCCGGAGCAAAAGTAGAGATCGATACGTTCATGTTCATATCCTCGGTCTGGGCGGGCTTTCGAGGGCGTTCGAGGCCTGCGAATGCCGCGATAACCTGGAGCCTAGCGCCCGAACCGGAGCTGCCGCCACCCGATTTCCGATGAGCGGCTCACACGAATGGGCCTCGCCGGCTACATTGCGATACAATCGCGCCGTTTCCTGAAATCTCGCGGATACAATTCCAGGCGATCTTCCCGCGAGATCATCCATCAGGCAGGAGGCCAGAATGAAATTTGCGTTCCTCGGTGCATTTGCCGTCTCAGGCCTTGCCGTCGGCGTCGCCGCTTCGCAATCGGCGGGTTCCGCGACGCTGCCGGAAAATGCCTCGCCGATCTATGGTGTGACCATACCGGAAGGCTATCGGGACTGGAAATTCATCGCGCCCGCGCAGGAAGCTCCGCCGCTCGACGAACTTCGCGCCGTGCTCGGCAATGATATCGCCATTGAGGCCTACAAGAAGGGCACGCTGCCTTTCCCGGATGGCTCGATCCTCGTCAAGCTGGCCTACAAGCGCAAGCAATCGACGGAGTTCGCGCCGGCAACGGTGCCGGGAGCGCCGACGACGGTTCAGGTCATGGTGAAGGATTCCAAGAAATATCCCGACAGCCACGGTTGGGGCTTCGGGCGCTTCGTCGATGGCAAGCCGGTCGATATCGCCCAACATGAAACTTGTCTCAGCTGCCATGTCGGTAACGTTAGGGATCACGATTACGTCTTCACGCGCTATGCGCCGTAAGGTGCGCTAACGCGATTAAGTGGAATTTGCCGGCCTGATCTCATCATAGACGGCCGGCCGGCGATCCATGGTTCTCCTCCCGCCGGGATAGCCGCCTCTATTTGGCCGATGGGCGAGCGTTGCTCCGAGCAAGCAGCCATCGAACCGCTTCCATCTTCACGGAAGACAACTTTCAAAAACCCGCGCAATCTCCATGGTGCCGCCTCGGGAGAGGTCTCCAAAATTCTTCTTCGCCGGCTAACTGGGCAGGTTCCGGAATTCCGGCCTGCATTTTGTCGATGGTAAAGTCAAAGCGCGTAGTTCTGTATTCCATTGTAGCCTCGGTCGATCCGGACACGGAAGGATACAATTTGCCTGGGTTGAGGACACAACCGGGATACACGCCGAAAGCAAAACATCGCGGCATTCAACAAACCTCCCAAACATATGGAGATCCTGATGTCGCCTTTATCCTTCTCAATGAATAGACGTGCCTTTGTAACTGCGGCCGCCGTCGCCGGAGCGGCCTCGCTTCTGAAGCCTGCCATCTCCTTTGCCGCATCGGACGCCTTGCCTGATGGTGTAAAGCCGTTCAAGGTCCATATACCGGACAGCGCAATTGCCGAGTTGAAGCAGAGGCTTGCAACGGCCCGCTGGCCGCTCAAGGAAAATGTCGCTGACGACTCCCAGGGCGTGCAGCTCGAACGCCTGCGCGATCTCGTCGGATATTGGGCCGACGGTTATGATTGGCGAAAGGTGGAACAGAAACTCAATTCTCTGCCGATGTTCGTGACCGAAATCGATGGGCTGGATATCCATTTCATTCACGTGCGCTCCCGGCACGAAAACGCAATGCCGCTGATCATGACCCATGGCTGGCCTGGCTCGATCCTGGAAATGCTCAAGGTGATCGATCCCTTGACGAATCCGACAGCGCATGGTGGCAGCGCCGAAGACGCCTTTCATCTCGTCGTGCCATCGATCCCCGGTTTCGGCTTCTCCGGTAAGCCGACGACGCGCGGCTGGGGTTCGGACCATATTGGTCGGGCATGGGGCACGCTGATGCATCGTCTTGGCTACGAGCGCTTCGTCTCGCAGGGCGGCGATTGCGGCTCGGTCATCTCCCAGCGCATGGCGCTTCAAAATGTACCGGGATTGCTCGGTATCCACCTCAATATGCCTGGGATCGTCCCCAAGGAGATCGCCCATATTCTGGCTGCTGGCGATCCCGCTCCGGCCGATCTGACGGATAAGGAGCGTGCCTGCTTCGACAAGTTGGCGGAGTTCTACCGCGATAGCTCGGGCTATGCCAACATGATGGTCACCCGCCCGCAGACCATTGGTTATTCGCTCGTCGACTCGCCGGTGGGTTTGGCTGCCTGGATCTACGACAAGTTCGCCACCTGGACTTATAGCAACAAGCAGCCGGAAAAGGTCCTGACCCGCGACGAGATGCTGGATGACATCTCCCTCTACTGGTTCACGGAAACCGGAACCTCCGCGGCCCAGATCTATTGGGAAGACCATTCCAACAACTTCAATGCCATCCAGATTCCGACCCTGCCGGTCGCGGTCAGTGTCTTTCCGGGCGAAATCTACCAGGCACCAAAGACCTGGACCGAGCGCTGCTATGGCAACTTGATCTACTTCAACGAAGCTGACAATGGCGGGCACTTCGCGGCCTGGGAGCAGCCGGCGATCTTCACCAACGAAGTCAGGGCGGCATTCCGCTCACTACGCTAAGCGGACGATACATCTGACTTGGTGGAGGCACCCGCGGGCAAGCGATGCCCCACGCTTGGCAGCGGAAGAGGGGGAAGCGTATAGCCTTCCCCCTCGCCAGCCGATAACGGATGCTGGCTGATTTGATCCAGCCGATTCTCGCTGGATCGCTGAGTCCTTACGCAAAGGCGCTTCGGCGTCCGGAAAGCGAACCCACACCCATCAGGCCGGCCAGGATGACCGGGATGCACACCAGATAGGCGGTGCGAATGCCGGCGTGTTCGGCAATGAATCCAAGCAAGGGCGGCGCCAGGAAGAAGACGACGAAGGACATCTGCCCGAGGGCCGCGACGTTGACATGGGCCGGGCGGTCAGTGCGCTGGGCGGCGGCCGAGACCACAAGCGGATAGACCGCGCTGCAGCCGGCCCCCATGAAGGCAAATCCCAGAAGCGCGACGTTGGGGTGAGGTGCGAGCCAGACGGCGCAAAGCCCGGTTATCGCCAGGAGCATCAGGGAAAGCGCGACGTAGCGGGAGCCGTAGCGATCGACGAACCCGTCGGCGAACAATCGCGTCAGTGCCATGAAGAAGGTGAACAGCGTCAGGCCGAGGCCGCCGACGAAGGGCTCGACGTGAAAGACGTCGCGCATGTAGATCGCCGACCAGTCGATGCCGGCACCCTCGACCAGGAATGCCGCGATGCCGATGACGCAGAGCGGCAAAAGGCCGAGCGTCGGCAACGCGATGTGATGGGTCGCGACATGATCCTCGGTCGGACGCGCCGGCGCGTTGCGCATGCCGGCAATGGTAATCGAGCCGACGATGAGGACGAAGATAAATGTCAGGCCGAGATGCACGTGCATCGGCACGCCCTCCTGCCGGATCACCGACGACACGAGTGCCGTCACAAAGAAACCGAGGCTCCAGAACCCGTGCGCCCGACTCATGACGCCGCGGCCGAGCTGGGCCTCGATGCGATCGATCTCGACGTTGAGGTTGATCTCCAGCGCACCTGCCAGCAATCCCTCGCAGAAGAGGACAGCGAAGACCAGCGGAGCCCAGCCCATCCACGGCACGAGCGCGAGGGATGCGGAGGTTCCGAGCACGGTGATGAATGCCGTCTTGCGCGCGCCGAGGCGTGCGACGATCGGGGAGACGAAGGTGAGTGATATGAGCGCGCCGATCGCCGCACCGATCAGTGTCAGGCCGAGCTCGGATTTGTCGATGCGCAAGGCATCCTGCAGATCGGGAAGGCGCGAAAGCATCGCGCCCATCGAGACCGCGAAGAGGAAGAAGCAGACATAAATTCGCTGCTGCGGTTCAAGACGCATTACGGCGCTCCAGGGAATCTGAACACGAGGGATGGAAAGGGTCTATCTGAAAGCAACCTGCGCTGGCAATACGAAGGCTCTTAATTCATCAGACAAATTAGAAGCGTGGGCTAATTCGGCAAGTGCGCGCGACCGATCAGAAACAAAACCCGCGACTGGACAAAAAAATTCGCCGACCTAACTCAGCCGGCGGGACACGCATAAATCGCATCGCTCTCATTTTTCATCCTTCGTCAACAGATCAGGAAACGGCAGATCAGATATGGGATTAGCACCGCTCACCAGGCCGGCGGGCCAGACGTCGCAAACGGATTTGAACAGCTACAGGCTGATACCGCTCTCCAGTTGCCCGATTCTAGGCAGCAGTGCGGCATCGGGACTGCCGTCCGGCGTCGTTTTTTCCGGCCGGTCCTTCGAAGCGGCAACCGACAACCCCCTATCCTGCTGCGGCCGCTATAACCTGAGGAACAGTCTGCATCAGGGCGTAGCGGCGATTGGCGATGACGGACATCTGATCTTTGCCGTCAACAGCTGGGTGAGCGGGCAGCGCTGCACGGTCATGGGTGCCTTCGACCCCATGGGCAAGCCTGTCGCGCCGACCAGACCCCAGCAGGATTTGCTTGGAAAATATTTCCAGTCGCCCGAGCGTCCCATCGTTCTCGATTCAAAGGCGAAGAGCGACATCGGCTTCAAGACGAATGGGCTCAATCCGAACGTTGGCGTCTATGTCGGCAACAAGACGATCATCTTCGACGTCAAGGCACGGTCGTCGGATGGTAAGACCGAAGGCAGCGCCACGATCACGACCGATTTCAACGGCAAGGTTCAGGATCAACTCTACGAGCTGTCGACCAAGGGTAACAATTCGTCCCTGAGTGGCAGCTATGAACGCAGAGGCACCCAGACAGCGGAGAGCCTGAAAGCATCATGGGACAAATGGTCCTTGGAGGGCAAGCATTCCCGGGATGGCACAAGCAGGAACCGCGAGCTCAATCTTTCCTATCGCGCCACGGATAAGATAACGATCAAGGCCTCCTGGAGGCCGGACGTGAAGCCGCCATCCACGCCTCCGCGCATAAGCGACTATTCGATCTTCTCGGCCACCAACCCCAACCCGCCGCCGGCTCCTCCGAACTATAGCAACTACATGATCACGCTCGAAATCAAACTGCCCTGAGCAAGGCTGTTTCAATTGAGTTAGGCCGTCCGCGGCGAAAGACCGTGGACGGCTTGATTTTAGCGGGCAGGGCATCGAGAAATTTTGATGCTTGATACGGCGGCCAGTGGATTGATCATGCGCCACAATTTGCCGGCAGCGACGACGGCTTGCGTGTGCCGATCAACACCAGTGCCAGGCCGGCGGCGGCCAGCAGACCGCCGGCGATCGAGACCGCCGCATAGCCAAAACCAAGGCTGATGACGGCGGCACCCGTTGCGGCTCCAAGGGCGTTACCAAGATTGAAGGCTCCGACATTGATGGAGGAGGCAAGGCCTGGCGCTTCCGCCGCCGCTTCCATGACGCGCATCTGCACGGGCGGAACGATCGCGAACGCCGCGCCACCCCAGAGAAGCAGGCCAATGGCGGCTCCTGCGTGGGTGATCATTGCCAATGGCAGCGCGAACATGATGGTCGCGAGCAAGGCCAGGAAGATCTTGGTCGCGCCATCGAGCGACCAGTCGGCCAGTCGTCCGCCAAGCCAGTTGCCGATCGTGAAACCGATGCCGATCAGCACCAGTCCGAGGGTCACGAAGCTATTGGAAGCGCCGGTGAGTTCGGTAAGCGTGGGAGCGACATAGGTGTATAGCGAGAACATCGCGCCCGCGCCCATGACGGTGGTCGCCATGGCGATGAGAACCGTAGGATGGGTGAGCACGGCCAGTTCCCGCCTAATATCAGGCATGGCACCGCGCTCGCCTTTCGGAAGAGCGATCCAAAGCGCGGCGATGGCGGCGACACCGATCAAGGCGGTTCCAGCGAAGGCCATGCGCCAGCCGATCGCCTGACCGACCCAAGTCGCGGCCGGCACGCCGCCGATATTGGCGATCGTCAACCCCATGAACATGGCGGCGACCGCGCTTGCCTGTTTTTCCTTCGGCACCACGCTTGCCGCCACGACGGCACCCAGGCCAAAGAAGGCGCCGTGGTTGAGGCTGGTGACGAGCCGGGCAAGCAGCAACGTGAAGTAGCCCGGCGCCATCGCCGACATGAGATTGCCGATCGTGAAGATGCTCATCAGCAGCATCAACGCCGTGCGCTTGCCGAAGCGGCTGAAGGCGAGCGTCATGAAGGGGGCGCCTACCATGACGCCGATCGCATAGGCACTGATGAGGAGGCCTGCCGTCGGGATCGAGACATCGACCCCCTTGGCGATGACCGGGAGAAGTCCCATCGGCGAAAACTCGGTCGTGCCGATACCGAAGGCGCCGATCGCAAGCGCGAGAAGAGCCCATCGGGCGTGGGAGGGTGTTTGGGCCTTTTCGGCCGTCGAAATCTTGGCGTCCATGTTGAAACTCCTTAGGCGTCCCATTGGGGCGCGAGGCCGGGTGGGCTGACAATGCGGCCATCCGGGCGGGCGAGAGCGGCGATAGCGATCATATCCGCCTCGTCGAGATTGAAGTCGAAGATCGCGATGTTCTCCTTGACGCGCTCGGGATTGGCGGTCTTGGACAGCGCGATGTGGCCCTGCTGGATCAGCCAGCGGAGCCCGACCTGCGCGGCGCTCTTGCCGTATCTGGCGCCGATCCGCTGCAATACTGGCTCCTTCGGCACGGCACCGTCGGCCATGCCGTAATAGGCGGTGATTGCGACATCGTTCGCTTTCGCCGCCGCGATAAGGGCCTGTTGAGGCAGATAGGGATGGATCTCGACCTGATTGGTCACGATCGGCGTGCTGGAAAGTCTGGCCGATTCCCGCATCTGCGCGATATTCTGGTTGCTGACGCCGACGAAGCGGGTCTTGCCGGCGGCCTTGACGGCGTTCAGCATTTCGATCTGGTCGGCGACCGGCACCTTGTCGCCCGGCCAGTGCAGCAGCAGGAGATCGACACGGTCGGTCTTGAGCTTGTCGAGGCTCTCGTCAACCGAAGCGGCGAACTTCTCCTTGCTGTAATTGTCGACCCAGACCTTGGTGGTCAGGAAGAGGTCGTCCCGTCTTGCGCCAGCCGTTTGCAAGGCCCTGCCGAGCGCTGCCTCGTTCTGATAGATCTGCGCCGTATCGAAATGACGGAAGCCGGCTTCGAGCGCGGCCGGGATGACACGCTCCACTTCCGCATCCGACATGCGGAAGACGCCGAAGCCGAGCGCGGGAATTGCAGCGCCGTGGGCGGTAACGGTGAGCATCGAAAACTCCTTTTTGAAAATCTCGACGGCCTTGGCCGCCTTGAATGGATGCCGCGCCGGATTTGAAGGCGCGATTTCTTCGGCCTATGAAATAGAGAGAGCATCCGCGCTTGATAATTGGGCAGCTTTTCACATTATTTGTGAAACCAAATCAAAAATAGGTGCTCCATGGACAATCGCGTCGGGGAGATGCAGGTATTTCTTCGGGTGGTGGAAGCAGGCAGTTTTTCCGAAGCGGCGCGCCTATTGCGCATGACGCCGTCCACCGTCAGCAAACTGATCTCACGCATCGAATCCCGGCTCGGCGTTCGGCTTGTCGAACGCTCGACGCGACGGCTATCGCTGACCCTGGAGGGGCGGATCTACTATGAGCGCAGCCAAGCCCTGCTGCATGATCTCGACGAGGTCGAGCAGGAGCTGGCGCAGGGCGCGACGTCGACGGGCGGCACGGTACGGGTCAACATTTCCGTTGCCTTGGGCGTGCTCGGACTTGAACCGCTCTTGCCGGAATTCTGGCAGAGTTATCCCAATGTCGTCGTCGATCTCTCGCTGTCGGATGAAATCGTCGATCTTTATCTCGACCGTACCGACGTCGCTTTTCGGGTCGGGGCCTTGCCGGCGTCAGGCATGATCGCGCGCCGCATCGGCATTGCGCGCCGCAAGATCGTCGCCGCGCCCAGCTATCTCGATCGCCATGGAATACCGCTGACCGTCGATGATCTGTCGCGGCACAATTGTCTGGGGTTCAATTTCCGCCGTCTCGCGCCCGTCTGGCCGGTAAGGGAAAGCGGCCGCATCGTCGATCGCGCCATGACGAGTTCGCTGCTCGCCAACAATGGCGAAACCGTGCGGCGCATGGCGCTGGCGGGTGTGGGGCTTGCCCGCATGGGGGACTATCACGTCCGCGCCGACATCGCGGCCGGCCGTCTCATCGAGGTACTCGCCGATGTCGTCGAGCCGGATGAGGAGCAGATCCATGCGGTCTTTCTCGGCGGCGCGCGCATGCCGCAGCGCGTGCGCGTCTTCCTCGATTTCGTCGTGCCGCGCCTCAGGCAATTCCTTGAAGGGGAGGCCTGAGCGGCCTTGGTGGGGATTTAATCCCGGCCATGTCCTGTGCCGGCAGTCCGTCACCGGGACGTTGGCAGGCAGGGATCACTGCAAGGGCCGGGGTATCGCGCCGGTTCGAGGCTCGATCGACAGATTTTCGTCCTCCTGATCGGTCTCGAGCCGCTGCAGGATCGGGCAATGCGGACGATGGTCGCCCTGGCAGGAATTAACAAGCATGGTGAGTGTGTGCTCCATGTCCTGCAGGTCGGCGATCTTTTTTTTCAGCGCTTCGATATGGCCCTGAGCCAGGCGCTTGACCTCGGCGCTCTGCCGGGTTTCGTCTCGCCAGAGTTCCAGAAGCTCGCTGATTTCAGCGACGGCGAAGCCGAGATCGCGTGCCCGGCGGATGAAGCGCAGCATGTGCACGTCGTTATCCGAATAGTCGCGATAGCCCGATGCCGTCCTGCCGGCGGCCGGAATGAGGCCGGTTTCTTCGTAGTAGCGGATCATCTTGGCCGAAACGCCGGATGCCTTTGCCGCTTGTCCGATATTCATGAAGCTTCTCCAATGACGGGCACCGCCTGATTGTCGCCGATGGCAGGTGGCCCTTCCAACCATGAGAAGGTCAATAGCATATTTTTCGCCAGGGGGCACTTGACCTTACCACGGTTGGAACCTCCACCTTGAGCACCATGAGATCAAAACCCGTGAGAATTCTCGATGGGCGCACGGTCAAGGTCGAGACGACCGCCATTCAACCGCTACCCGGACACGTGGTCGAACAAGCGGGCTGGCAGGCGGTCGCGAACTGGGCAACCAAGGTCATGAAAAGCTCTCCACGATCACCATCGACGCAGAGCCGGTTGAAGGCGCCTTCGGTTCAAGGACCAAGGAGCGCGAGGCTGCGGTGAGCGGCCTAATGGGGACATTGCCGTGAGTAAGAGGAAGCAATCGATGCACCGACGTCGTTTTCTAACAGGGCTGGCGGGCCTGGCGATTTCCGGGCCGGCAGCGGCCCAGATGATGCATGACATGCGACATATCGGGGCAAACGGCGCTCATGACCTGCCGATGAGCGGCGGCAAACCTGTCTTGCCGGAAGGGCGGCCCTTGCGTGAGTTGCCGCGCTTGATGAACGAGGCTGGCGAAGCGGGTCTGTTCAAGGCAAGGCTTGCCGCCGAACCGGGGTCGGTTCGTTTCGCCGAGGGGCTCGACACGTCCGCGCTCCTCTATAACGGCGGAAATCCGGTGATCGAGGCGCATGAGGGCGACAGGGTCGAGATCAGTTTCAGGAACGGCATTCCCGATGAGCCGACGACGGTTCATTGGCATGGGATGCCGGTGCCGGCTGATCAGGATGGCAGTCCTATGGAGCCCGTCGCCTCGGGCAGCGAGCGCCTCTATGCTTTCGATCTGCCGCTAGGCAGCGCCGCATCCTATTGGTTCCATCCCCATCCGCATGGCCTTACCGCCACGCAGGTCTATCGCGGACTCGCGGGCGTCTTCCTGGTCAAACCCAAGGATGACCCGATCCCCGCCGAATATGGCGATACGATCCTGATGTTCACCGATCTCCGGATCGGCGAAGATGGAAGCATGCCGGCGAGCAACATGATCGATCTGATGAATGGGCGGGTGGGCGATCATATCCTAGTCAATGGCCAGAGGAATCCGGTCCTGGCCGTCGCGAAAGGGGAAAAGCGTCGCCTGCGCCTCTTCAACGTGACAAATGCGCGGTTCCTGCGGCTGACGTTCGAGAATGCCGCCATGGTGCTCGTTGGAACGGATGGCGGCCTTATCGACGCTCCCGTCGGCATAGACGATTTGTTGCTCGCTCCCGCCGAGCGCGTCGAGCTCATCATCTCCTTCGACAGACCTGGAGCGGCGAAGCTTGTCACGCTCGACTACGAGCGTGGGTGGATGGGGCCGGGCAAGCCCGAAGAGGCCGGCATGACCTTGCTGACGGCAAATGTCTCGGAGGAAGCCGCGCCTGTCGCGCCGCCGCTTCCCGCGAAGCTGCGCACCATTGACCGCCTCGCAGAGCCGGCAGTCACGCGTCGCTTTGTATTGACGGAATCCATGGAAGGCATGGAGATGAAGTTCCTTATCAACGGCGCCAGTTTCGATATGAAGCGCATTGACGAAGTCTCGAAGGTTGGACAGGTCGAATTGTGGGAAATCGTCAATCAGGCGGACATGGACCATCCGTTTCATGTGCATGGGGCGCAGTTCCAGCTTGTCGAACGCGAAAGAGATGGCGCGGTCACCAAGCCGTCCTACCACGCCTGGAAAGACACTGTGAACGTTGCCGCCGGTGAGACGGTACGCATCCTGCTACGACAGGATTTGCCGGGACGGCGCATGTATCATTGTCACATCCTCGAACATGAAGATCTCGGCATGATGGGCACAGTCGACGTTAAGGCCTGACAAGCTCGGTCATCAATCGAAGCGAAGAGGGAAGATTGTCGTTCCCCTCATCCTTGGCCTCGAACCTAGATCAGGTTGAGGCCGAGTTCGCTTTTGTCGGTGTGGATGTGCTGTTCGGGTCTTGCGCGAACAGCGGGTTCGGCGCTTTTATGTAAGCGCGTTCTACTGCAGCGAAGTGTTCGCGGCGACCTTGGAGGAGGGTCGATCGCGATCCCGCAGTGGATGCCAAATTGTGCTGACGGTGGCATTCAAGGGGAGGACTCGATGGCCGCTAATCATCAGACGCAATACCGCGAACGCGTGCGCTCTGCCCATGAGGCCGTTGCCTTGATACCATCGGGCGCGAAGATCGCCATGCCGATCGCTGCCGGCCAGCCGCCGGCCATTCTCGCGGCATTGGCCGAGCGCGCGCGGGCCGGCGCGGTGGACAATGTCCGGCTCTACTACCTGCTTTGTACAGGCGTCGCCGGCTCGAGCGTGCTCGACTTCGACCTGCGTGACCGCATCATTCCCATGAGTTATTTTCATGGAGCGGTGGATCGCGCCCTGGATAAGCGGCGAATGGCCGAGATGCTGCCGGCCGCCGAAATCGTGCCGTGCCATTTCAGCCAGGTGCCGCGCTCCCTGGTGGAGCATGTGGGCGTCGATACGTTGATTGCCACCGTCTCGCCCATGGATGCGGACGGGAATTTCAGTCTCGGCGCCAGCACGGATTATGCCCTGGCGGTCGCCCGCAAGCCCGGTGCCCGGCTGATCCTCGAGGTCAATCCCAGCATGCCCTATGTGCGGGGCAATTGCATGATCCCGGTCTCAAGCGTCACCGCGCTTGTCGAGAACGACGCAAGCCTGCCGGCGCTCGCTGCCGCGCCTCGCTCGGAAGTCGATGATGCGATCGGCGCCATAGTCGCGGGACTCGTGGACGATGGCGATTGTTTGCAGATGGGCATCGGCGCGTTGCCGGACGCTGTTTGCGCCGGTCTATCCCAGCACCGCCACTTGGGCATCCATACCGAAATGATGACATCAGGACTTGCCGCTCTGGTCAGGGCCGGCGTGGTCGATAATAGCCGCAAGCAGATACATGTCGGGCGAACCATCTTCACCTTTGCGCTGGGAGACAAGCCGCTTTACGACTTCCTGAACGATAATCCCGATGTCGAAGCACATCCCGTGGATTATGTGAACAATCCCTTCGTCATCGCCCAGAATGACCGCATGGTGTCGGTCAATGCCACGCTGCAGATCGATCTCAATGGCGCGTGCAATTCCGAATTCGTTAATGGGCGGCAGTTCAGCGGCACGGGCGGGCAGGTGGATTTCGTCCGAGGCGCCTATGGCTCACGCGGCGGCCGCTCGATCATCGCCTGTCATGCGACGGCGGCCAAGGGAACGCTTTCGCGTATTGTTCCAACGCTGACAGGTCCAGTAACGACGTCGCGCAACGATATCCATATCGTTGTCACGGAATATGGCTGGGTGAACCTCAAGGGAAAATCGGTGGCGGAGCGGGCGAGGGCGATGATCGCGCTTGCCCATCCCGATTTCCGGGAGGAGCTGGATCGGGCTGCCCACCAGGCGGGGTTCTACGCGCCGGATTGACGTCATCAGCGTTGATCTTGCATGGGGATAAGAAGAACCGGGGGGAAATCGGATCCTTCCGGCTTTGATCGGACGTCAACCGATCGATGGAAGAAGCCTGAGGGATTGGAACCTCAGGCTTCTCATACCCGGCGCTAAGCCGGGTAATTCCATATTAGAAGCTACGCTGGAAGCGCAGGATACCAGCCCACTGATCCTGGTTCACGGAATCGAAGTTGGTGTAGGAGACTTCCGGCTCGATGAGCAGGTTCTTGACCGGGTTCCACTTGACGTTCGTGGTCGCCGCAAAGATCTTCGAGTCGGTGTAGGCGAGCTGGAGGTTCCACTTCAGCTTTTCATTGATCGGAACGCCAACGCCGCCCCAGACAGCCCAGTCACCCCAGCCGCACTTCGATGCATCGTTAGCCGGGCAAGAAGAGCGAGCCAGGTTGGTGCCCGCGTACTTGTTCAGGTTGTCGCCGTCCGTGTTCCAGCCGCCCATCAAGAAGGCGGAGAAGACGCCGAAGTCAGCATCGACGCGAGCCTTGATGGCGCCTTCCGACTTAATGGAGTCGTAACCGCCGACAACCTTGAAGCCCCATGCGCCGGACTTGAAGCCGGCACCGGCAACGACGTCGGGAGCGTAGTGGTTGGCCTTGTCGTCGCTTGCCCAGCTCGCGCCATAACCAGCGCCCGAGCCGCTGGAGTTCGAGTCTTCAACCGAGACGACAGCCGTGAAGCCGTTGCCGGCATCGTAGGTGTAGGTCAACTGGTTGAGTTCGTACGGGCCGTCATAGATCACGTCGTCGTTGATGACGTCGCCGGCATAGCCGATGTAGTAGTTATACTGCGAATCGGCCTTACCGACCAGGAAACCGCCGAGGCTGATGTTGGCGAACAGCAGCTTGGTGGAGGTCGAGTTGCCTTCCTGCCAATCCCAACGGATGACCGTGTTGGTCTTCAGCGGGCCGTATTCGGTGTCGGTCGCGGTGTCGAGGCTCAGCTGAGCGCGGGTATGCCAGAGAGTGCCGTTGTGGCTGTTGGCATTGTAGGCATCGTACCACTTGCCTTCGGTACGGACCATGCCGCCGACCTTGAGGCAGGTTTCGGTACCGGGAATGAAGAAGTAGCCAGCACCATATGCGTCGCAGATGCGAACGTATTCCAGCGGCTCCGGCTCGGCGGCGACGATCGCGTCAGCAGCATGAGCACCGGATACCGCCGCCAGAGCGGCAGCGGAGCCGAGAAGAAGGCTCTTGATGTTCATTGTAAACTCCTTGTCGTAATTATTTCTACGTAATCCAAGGAGCGAGCATAATAGGCTGCCATGGAAGTGCTCCCCGCAAACAGGAAGCCAAACCAGGCGCTGCATCTGCAATAGACCGCCGGTACTATCCCCACCCCGATGGGACCTCGTTAGCTGGCGGCTGAAACAACAACCCCACCAGATCGCAAGCTAATTAGGTCCTGGCGACAGAGCTATATACATTCAGATTGTTTGTAAATCCGACCCGGAGCCATTCGAAAACGGAAAAAATGGTTGTTGATTTAATGCAACACATGCTTGGCGGGAAAATTCGGATAGGAACCCCCATCCAAGCAATCAAGGGATCGATCGAATGCTCGGATGGCCCAACCTCTCTCCTCTCATCGGCGGCGTCAGCATGCGATCGCAAACAGCTCCATCGCATTGGCGAAGCCCTTCAGCGGCTGCCGCCCGATCGAGATCGCATCGGTGATGTCAGCGTTTTGCTGGAATGGGCCTGATATCAGGAGCGCTTGGCCGCTCTCGCTGCAGACGTTCTGGATACGGCTGACGATATTGACGTCAGGGCCGATCAAGGTGAAGTCCAGGCGGTTGCCGGAGCCGACATTGCCGTAGCTCACCTCGCCATAGTGCAGCGCGATACCGACCTTGACACGGATGCCTTCATATTCGAAGACGCTTATTTCATCGAGAATTGTCTTCGCCGCGGTCAGCGCCGCATCGCAGGCTCCGGTCGCATCGACGCCTGGAAAGAATGCCAGAACCGCATCGCCCATGAATTTCAGCACCTCTCCACCTTCGCGGGTGATCGCCGGTATCACCTTGTCGAAATAGGCGTTCAAGAGCCCGAGCACGGTGCCGCCTGCCAGCCGATTGGAAAGCTCGGTGAAGCCGCGTAGGTCGCACAGCAGAAGTGCGGCCTCCATGGATTCGATTTCTCCGCGACGAATGTGTCCTGCGAGGATGCGGCTCGCCGTCATCGGGCCGATATAGGTGTCGAGAAGGCTGAGTTCGCATTGTCTGAGGACGCGAAGTTCGCACGTGTTGCGCAATGCCGGCAGGATGCGTTCGATCAGAACATGCTCGCCCGATGTGAAGCCACCTGGCCGCCGCGTGGCGAAGACGGCGCAACTGATCGGTCCGTCGGCGTTGCAAAGCGGCGCCACGATCAATTGCACGAGCCCCCGGCCGGAAAATATGTCGATGTGTTGCCAGCGCCCATGCGGACTCTCGCCCGGACCGACGACGAGCGGTTCGCGCATCTCCTGTGCCTTCATGAGCGGCGTGTTGGCAAGCGCGAGACGCGAGCCATGTTCGCGATCATGGATCTCGACCGGCTCGCCGGGCGCCCAGGCGAAGGTGCGGCCGATGAATTCGGGATGCAGCGTCGTCAGGTGCAGCGTCAACCGATCGATGGGAAGGCCGAGGGCCCGCAGGCGGCGACCGAGCCCGGCGACGAGGCCGGCCTCGTCGAGGGCGTGGCATTCATCGCCTGTCAGCCATTCGATCAGGCTGAGGGTAGCCGCAGTATTGACGCCAATATGGCCCGTCCTGGAATTGATGATCGAGGTCTTGGGCATGTCGTGCAGCAGGGTCATGGCTATCTCCTCCTCTTTGAGATGCGGCGCTCAGTGTGCCGCACCGCCGGAAAGGTGGCCGGGTTTCTTCAGAAGCAGGCTCGCGACGAGGGCGATGACCAGCGCAACGCCGAGCAGGAAGAACGTGTCGCTGAAAGCCATGATGTTGGCCTGCTTGCGAAGACTGGCGGCGATGGCGACGATCGCCTTGTGCGTGGCAAGCGCCTGGTCGCTGACACCATGGTTCATGAAGTAATTCGTCAGATTGACAACGCGGGCACGGGTCGCCTCTTCGAATGCCGAGACCGAATTCGTGAGAATGTTGGAATGAAACTGCTCGCGCTTGGTGAGAAAGGTCTGCAGCGCGGCGATGCCGACCGCGCCACCGAGATTGCGCATCATGTTGAAGAGCGCCGAGGCGGAACCGGCATTTTCCTGCTCGATGCCGGCGGTGGCGATCGCTGTCAGCGGCGTGAAGGCGAGCGCCTGGCCGACGGCGCGCACGATATTCGGCCAGAAGAGCTGATCGCTGGCATAGTTGCCGGTCATGTGAACATTCATGAAATTCGAGGCGGCAAAGAGCGCGAAGCCAACGATGATCAGCAGGCGGGCATCGACACGTTTCATCAGCCGTGGCACCAGCGGGATCAGGATGAGCTGCGGAATGCCGGTCCAGGCAAGCACCATGCCGATCTGCTCGGAATTGTAACCCTGAATACGCGTCAGGTAGATCGGCAGGATGAAGACCGAGCCATAGAGGGCGACACCCATCAGGAAATTGGCGACGATGCCGAAGCCGAAATTGCGGCGCGCCAGCAGGCGCAGGTTGAGGAGCGGATGGGCGGCGCGAAGCTCGATGATGAGAAAGAGCGTCAAGGAGACCGCGGCGATGACAGAGAGGCGGACTATGAAAGGGGAACCGAACCAGTCGTCCTTGTTGCCTTCCTCAAGCACGGTCTGCAGCGCGGCAAGGCCAACCGCCATGGTGATGATGCCGGGCCAGTCGCCCTTGGCGAGCAGCGAAAGGTTCATCGGCGCGCGATCGAGCGAGGCCCAGAGCATGCCGATCATGAGAATGCCGGGCACGAGATTGACGTAGAAGATATATTCCCAGCCCCAGTTTTCCGTGAGGTAGCCGCCGATGGTCGGCCCGATCGCCGGCGCGAAGGTCGCCGAAAGGGCGAAGAGCGCGAGGCCGATCGGCTGCTTGGGCTTGGGGAGCAAGGTGATGATGATCGTGAAGGCCATCGGGATCAGCACTCCGCCGGAGAAGCCCTGTATGGCGCGCAGCACGATCATCTGCTGCAGATTGGCGGCAAAGGCGCAGCCGACCGAGAAAAGCAGGAAAAGGAGGGCGTTGGTCAGCAGATAGATGCGCACGGAAAAGACGCGGGCGAGCCAGGCGCTAAGGGGAATGACCACGATTTCGGCGATCAGATAGGAGGTCGAGATCCAGCCGCCATCGTCCGTTCCAGCGCCGATCGCGCCCTGGATGTCGGCAAGCGAGGCATTGACGATCTGAATATTGAGAACCGCCATGAAGGCGCCAAGTGTCGAACCAACGACGGCGGTCCACATGCGCAGCGGGCTCATGGCGGGCCGGGCAACCGGAGCGGATACGGCTGAATTGTTGTTTGCGGCGATCTGAAGGGTAGCCACGGCGCCTCTCCTTCCGGCTCATGCCGGAATAATCTCATGACGATACAAAGGTGATAATCGATGAAGATTGGGAAGGATCATCCAGCGTGGCTGGATAATCCTTGTGCGTCCGTCGTCGATGTTTGGATGGCCTTGGTGTCGATTTCCGGCTCCACCGACATGCCTGAGCGCAGCAAACCGACGAGATTATCGTCATCGATGACGATCTTCACCGGTATGCGCTGGACGATCTTGGTGAAATTGCCTGTCGCATTGTCCGGTGGCAGCAGCGAGAATTCGAGCCCGCTTGCCGGCGAGAGGCTGTCGACGTGGCCCTTGATGGTGATGTCCGGGAAGCTGTCGACCTTGATTTCGACCGACTGTCCGGGACGTACATAGGTGAGCTGCGTCTCCTTGAAGTTCGCTACGACATAGACCGAGTGCAGCGGCACCACCGCCATCAGCTGCGTTCCCGATGTCACATACTGCCCGACGCGAATCGAGCGGGCGCCGACCGTGCCGTCGACGGCGGCGACGATGTTGGTATAGGAAAGATTGAGCTCGGCCTGCTGAACGGCCGCAGCGGCCCGATCGCGCTGGGCGGCTGCCTGATCTCGCTGGGTCTGAAGCACCGGCACCTTGTTCTGAGCAGCGACGAGCGCGGCCTGATCGCGCTCGACGGCGGCGGCTGCCTGCTTTCTGGCCGATGCCGTCTCTTCGGCGCGCGACTGTGTGCCGACGCCGTTGGTGATCAGCCGAGCCGAACGCGCTGCATCCGATATCGCATAATCCAGGGAGGCTTGCGACGCGTCGACCGTCGCCTTGGCCTGCCCGATCAGCGATTGCTGCAGCTGGATCTGCGCATCGATGTTGGAAATCGCCGCATCCGCGGCCTTCAGATCCGCCTTCGCCTGGGAAAGTGCGGCCTGGAAATCGCGGTCGTCTATGCGGGCGAGCACCTGGCCGACCTTGACCTTATCATTGTCGTTGACAAGCACATCCTTGATATAGCCGGCGACCTTCGGCGCGATCGTGGTGTAATCGGCCTTCACGTAGGCGTCGTCCGTGGATTCGATGAAGCGCCCGACCGTCCAGTAGCGATAGCCGAAATCCGCCGCGATCGCGACGCCAGCCAGCAGCGCGGCGATCAGCACGCCGCGCCTGATGAGCTTTCCGCCTGTCTTGGGCGTGGCCGAAGCGACAGGCGCTTCGACGGTCACACCCCGCGGGGCTTCGCTCGTGGGAGACCTTGCGACCTCGTTGGCCGGAGCAGCGTCGGCTTGGCTCGCGTTCTTGAACGCTTCGTTGCGGGGGAGTTCCACCATCGTCCGTTTCCTTCAATGCGCCACCCCTTTGCCCGGGGTCATTTTGATGCGATGAAGATGCATCCGAACCGTCCTTCTGATAATCTTCTCAAATCGGGAAGGATCATCAAGTCACAGTGGATAATCCGAGGACAATATGGATCGGTTGACCAGCCTCACAGTCTTTGGCCGGGTGGTGGAATGTGGCGGCTTTTCCGCCGCCGCCCGCCGGCTCAACATGTCCGTCACCATGGTGGGCAATCACGTGCAATCGTTGGAAGACCGCTTGGGTGCGCGGCTTCTGAACCGGACGACGCGCCGGATCAGTTTGACGGAAACCGGCAAATATTATTATGAGCGTTCCTCACAGATACTGGCCGATCTCGAGGAGGCCGATCGGGCCGCCGGCGCGCTTAGTACCATGCCGCGAGGCACGCTTAAGCTCTATACCAGCGGCGCAATAGTCCGCTTCCTGCTTCCCGTCGTCAACGAATTCATGACGCAATATCCCGCGATCTCGCTCGATTTCAACGTCGGCGAACGGTCGATCGACATGGTCGAGGAGGGTTACGACCTGATGATCCGAACCCTCCCCGCATCCGACTCGACACTCGTCGCGCGCAAGCTCGCGCCCTGGCGGCACATGCTCGTTTGCTCGCCCGAATATCGTGACACACATCCGATGCCGAAGGTTCCGGCCGACCTCGCGGAGCATAATTGCCTGCAATATACCTATTACCCCTATGGCGACGAATGGCGTTTCGAGGATGCTGATGGCAAGCAGGTGGGCGTCAAGATTTCTGGCAATGTCGTCTCCAACAGCGCGGAGACACTGCGCTTTCTCCTGGCGAGCGGGCAGGGCATCTTTCTCGCTCCGAGTTTCATCGTCTTCGAAGAGGTCGCCGCTGGCCGTCTCGTGCGTGTCATGCCCGACTATCGCGCCGTGGAATTCACGATCAGCGCGATCTATCCGAACCGTAGCCATCTGCCGACGAAAGTGCGATTGTTCATCGACCTTTTGGCGGAGCGTTTCGTCGAGCACCGCAAGTGGATGACCTGAGCACAACAAGGCCGAGTCCTTTCCGTCGGTGACGCAGCAGTGAATGGAGCCATCTCAAAGCCATGGCGAACCGAATAACATGCGAGGCTCGTCCGGAGCTGCCTGCGATTCAGATGCAGAACGGATTGACCGACGTCTTCGTGGAAGTTCTCGCCATTGCTGCTTCGGTGTTGGCGCGAACGAGGTCGGAGCAAGCGTTTGCATCCTGGATCGCATCGCGAGATCAGGCGGTCTTGGGACTTGGGGCGGTGGGATTCGACATCGCCGAAATGCCCTGGCACGTCGCGACATTTGCCGCGGATCGGAATTTTGTAATTCGGGCGATCACCGCCGCGGAATCGAAAGTCGGTTGGGAAAAGCTGGGCTACGAGCCGAAGGAAGACTGGCTGATGCCGCGCCTGATGCGTTTGCGAATGCTGGTGTCGGCATTCGGACCACACAATATCAGGGCAAGCGGCGCGGCGATCCATTCGACCTTTTCCGAGAGCGACCTCAGGCGCTGCGAAACGCATGGGATCATCATGCATGCTTACGGATGCCTCGTCTGCAACAGGTCGGGGCCTTCCTGAAATTCACGGGCATGTGGCATGGCCTTACCGATCGTACAGGACGTCCTCGGGTCCATCCGGCCGGTGGCGGCATCATGACTGCGGTTGTTCGGCGGGCTGGCGCGTTTCCGCCTGGCGTGCGGCCGACGCGAGGCGCCGTTGCGCCCGGATGGCGCTCCATTGTTGATCGATCAAGACGCCGATCAGGATGACGCCGCCCATGACGGCGAAGTTGAGCGAGGAGGGGATACCCAAAAGGTTGACGAGGTTCTGCAATTCCTGCAGCAGGATCGTGCCCAGCACCACGCCGATCAGCGATCCTTCACCGCCACGCAGCGAAAAGCCGCCAAGCACCGCCGCGGCGATCGCGTAGAGCTCATAGAATTGCCCATGGCTCGCCGGCGAAATGGAGCGGGTGTACATGGCGAAATAGATCGCTGAAAGCGCCGTCAGCACGCCGCATATGATGTAGGCGACCGTTATCATCTTCCTGGTGCGGATGCCGGAATATTTCGCCGCCTCCTCATTCTTGCCGATGGCGTAGAGATAGCGGCCGTAGACGGAGCGATGCAGAACGATCCACATGACGGCGGCGATGATCACGAGCGCGATGAAGGTGTTCGGCACGCCATAGAAGCGGCCGGCGGTCAGGAATTCGAGGGTGGGAAAGTTCTGGCCGAAGGCGAAGCCGGCCGTGCCGTCCGCTGTGTAGAAGCGCGCCGCGCCACGATAGATCAGGAGGCCGCAAAGAGTGACGACGAAAGGCTGGAGGTTGAGCCGGGTAATCAGCCAGCCATGGATCGCTCCCAGAATGCCGCCAAGGATCAGGATCAGCGGCAGGGCGATCGCCCAGGGCATGTTCTGGACGGCGATGAAATCGATGAACAGGACGCCGAGCAAGGCAACCAGCGAGCCGACGGACAATTCGATGCCGCCGGTGATGATGACGAAAGCCTGGCCGATCGACAGGATTCCAAACAAGCCAATGAGGTTCGACGTATTGGCGAGGTTGATCGGCAACAGGAAGCGCGGATTGATGATCGTCACGACAATGCCGACAACGATAATCAACAAAAGCAGGCCCAGATCTTTCTTACTCATCGATATCAATTCCCATTGGCCGCGGCCGTTAGAGCAATTCCAAGCGAAGTGCGAAGCATCTTTCGCGGGAAATTGCGCAAAAACAATGAGATAGAGCGGTTCAGGTTTCCTTGGATAGCTGAACCACTCTAGTGTAGCGTTTTGCCGACGGCCAGCAAAAGCACGTTTTCCTGACTGAACTGATCCTTTTCGAGGATGCCGGAGATCCGACCCTCATGCATGACGGCGATGCGGTCGGAGACGCCGATCACCTCTTCCATGTCGCTTGAGATCATCAGGATCGCCACACCGGCATCGGCAAGCTTGCGCATCAGGCTGTAGATTTCGCTCTTCGCGCCAATATCGATGCCGCGCGTGGGCTCGTCGAAGATCAGCACCTTCGGGTGCATCGCCAGCCATTTGGCAAGCACGACCTTCTGCTGGTTGCCGCCCGAAAGCGTGCCGGTGCGGGTCGCGATCGATGGCGTCTTGATGGCGAGCTGCCTGCGCTGCGTTTCGGCCATGGCATTTTCCCGCTCCGGCGAAACCATGGAGCGGCGCGCAAAGGCCGGAAGGTTGGGCAACGATATGTTCTGCGAGATCGGCATATCGAGCAGGATGCCATTCAGCTTGCGATCTTCAGGCACGAGAAAAATGCCGTTGGCGACAGCGTCCCTGGCGGATCGCAATTTCAGGTCCCGTCCACTGAGGGCGATGGTGCCGCCATAGCTATGGTCGACCCCGAACAGGACGCGGGCAAGTTCCGTCCGGCCTGAGCCGACGAGACCGGCAAGGCCCAGGATTTCACCGTAACGGATATCCAGGTTGACGGGCTGCGCCGGATAGGCGGCTGTGCGGACCGCCGCGATCTTCAGGGCGATATCGCCCGGCGGACGGGCCGCTTCCACGGAGCGCGCGGCCAATGCCCGCCCGATCATCAGCTTCACCATGCGATCATGGTCGATGGCGTCTTTCGCCAATGTGCCGACAAGCGTCCCGTCGCGCAGAACGATGACGCGATCGGCGACACGTTCGACCTCATGCAGGCGGTGCGAAATGAAGATGACGCTGATGCCTTCGGCTTTCAGCGAGGATATGACGGCCAGCAGCTTTTCCGTCTCGGCAAGCGGCAGGCTCGAGGTCGGCTCGTCGAGAATGACGAGACGGGCATTGATGGACAACGCCTTGGCGATCTCGACCATCTGCTGCTGGGCAAGCGATAGTGACGCCACCGGCGTATCCGGCGAGAAATTGGCGCCGACGCGCTTCAGAAGAGGGGCGACCATCTCGCGCAGGCGGGCGCGGTCGATCAGTTTCAGGGCGCCGCCGCGCAATGGTTCGCGGCCAAGGAAAATATTGGCCGCGACATCGAGATTTTCAAAAAGGTTTAGCTCTTGATGGACGAAGGCAATCCCGGAGGCGATGCTGCTTTCGACCGTGAAGGCCCCGTGCTCGGCTCCATCGAGCCGAATACTGCCATGATCCGGCCTGACGACGCCGCCAAGGATCTTCATGAGCGTCGATTTGCCGGCGCCGTTCTCGCCGACAAGACCGATCACCTCGCCGGCGCTGACGTCCATCGAGAAATTATCGAGCGCGACCACGCCCGGATAGGTCTTGCCGATTCCCGAAAGGCTGAGAAAGGGCATTGTGGTTTCAGCCGATGCCAAGTTATCCGAGCGCTGGTTCATAACGAATATCATGCCTGTGCGATGTGGCCTGGAGAGCCGCGACGACGCGAGCAACTGCATTCGAGCAGCGCCGGTCCTCGCAACCGGCGCTGCTGGTTGGCCTTAATTGCCAGCCATGGCCTTCAGATTGGCCGCATAGGCATCGACGTCGTCCTTGCCGATGATTTTCGTCGGGATGATGATCAGCTTGTTGGCGGGAATGCCCGATTTGTCGCCCTTCAGGTAGGCGGCCATCAGCTTCATGCCCTGATAGGCCCAGAGATAGGGCTGCTGCACCACTGTCGCGGCGATCGTTCCTTCCTTGACGCCGCCGAGCGTGATCGGATCATCATCGAAGCCGACGACGGTGATCTGGCCGAGCTTGCCGGCTTCGCGCAGTGCTTCATAGATGCGGGGCGTGTTGTAGGAGTAGAAGCCGACCATGCAGGTGACGTCAGGGCTCGCGACGAGCGCGTCTTCGACATTCTTCTTCGCTCTCGTCTGGTCGATGTCGTCGCCGCGCACGTCGGTCAATTCGATCTTCGTGCCCGCCAGGCCATCCTTCATGCCCTGAATGCGCTCCTTGGCATTGTCGGCGCCGAGAAGTCCCACGAAGCCGATGCATTTGCCCCCGTTCGGCATGGCTTTCTTGGCGATCTCGGCGGCCTGCTTGCCGGCATCGACGTTCGATGAGCCAATATAGGCGACGCGGTTCGTATCCGGTGCATCGCTATCGGTGGTGAACAGCGCCGTTTCCGAGCCGATCTTGTTCAGCCCCTCCGTTGATGTCTTGGGATCGACGGCCGAAACCATGATGCCCTTGACGCCGGCCGCCACGAGGTCTTCCATCAATCGCTGCTGGATCGCGACCGATGATTGTTCAGGATACTTCAATTCCATGTTGAAGTCCGGCAATTCGGCCTGAGCCTTCTTGACGCCGGCTTCGGCCGCCTTCCAGAAGTCGGACGCGCCGTTGACCACAAATGCGAGAGTGGGCTTGTCCGCGGCATAGGTCGCCGTCGCATAGCTCAGCAGCAACCCTGCCGCGAAGGCGGCAGCGCCCCGTGTTACGTATTTCATGATCGTCCTCCCATAGATCCGCCTGCGGGATCTGGTTGCAACTCGCGGCAGGCCGGTCCTGAGCCCCCTCCCAGGGTTTTCTCGCCAAGCGAGATAAGGCACGTCCCACCACGACACCGACGGTATACGACTAATTTCAATTAGTAAATAGTATTAGTAATACAGTTGCCTGCGCGCGAAGCGGCGGACTCTCGAAAATCTAGCTATTTGGTTCAATTGCCAGCGATCTCGCGCTTGAAGATGTGGATGGCTATTGCATGCCTATCCGCACCGGTTGCCGAGATCGTGCAATTGATGATAATAAAAATTAGCGCATGAAGGCGGCCGTGGGGATCGTAGGCCGTTTTCGCTTCAGGGGAGATGAGACGCAGTGAAGAAGATATCGGCCGCGAACGGCGATCGCACGGCCACCGACAACAGGGCAACGAAGCGAAGCGGCCGTCGTTCCGGTACGAGGGTCACGATGACCGATATCGCCAAGGCGGCTGGATGTTCGCAAAGCGCAGTATCCTTCGTCCTCAACAATACGCCGGGCATGCGGCTATCGCAGCAGACCCGTGAGAGGGTCATCGAGGCAGCCCGCCAGCTTGGCTATGTCGCGCCGGTGCTTGCCGCGCCGCCGGCGCTGCTGTCTCCGTCGAGGCTCGATGGCGTCATCGGCTTTGCCGTCGACCAACTTGCAACCAGTCCGGAGGCGGTTGTCGCGATTGAAGGAGCGCGCCAGGCCTGCTGGAATGCCGGAAACGTTCTGCTCGTCGCACAGACCATGAGTGATCCTGTCATGGAGCCGAGAGCGATCAAGGCGCTCACCAACAGCGGCATCTCGGCGCTCATCTACATGACGATCTTCACCCGCGAGGTGGAGGTGCCGGATTATCTTTATGATCTCAATATCCCGATCATTCTTCTGAATTGCTATACGTCCGATTATGCCTTTCCGTCCGTCGTTCCGAGCGAAATCGCCGGCGGGCAGACCGCGACCCGGCATCTGATCTCACATGGGCATCATCGCATCGCGACGATCACGGGCGAACCGTGGATGCAGGCCGCCCAGGATCGATTGACCGGTTATCGTCGCGCCCTGGCGACGGCCGACATTCCATTCGATCCGGAGCTTGTCATAGAGGGTGACTGGTCGGCGAGCGCCGGCTATGCCGGCACCATGAAACTACTTGCGCTCCGCGAGCGCCCGACGGCGATTTTCTGCCAGAACGACCGCACCGCCATTGGCTGCTACGAAGCGCTGAAGGAGGCTGGCCTCCACATTCCGGAGGACATGTCGGTCATGGGTTATGACGACGAGGACATCTGCCGTCATCTCGTGCCGCCCTTGACGACCTCCGTCCTTCCTCACATGGCAATGGGCCAATGGGCGATCGAGCATCTGGAAACGGCCGTCTTGCCGCGAGAGCGCCGCTACCAGATCACCAAGCTCGAATGCTCGCTTGTCAAACGTGCGTCGGTTGCCGCACCGGCTGGCATCAGAACCGGGCGCAAGGTGCGAAAGGTTTGATCGGGTTCGCCGGCAGGCGCGGGGCGATCCGTTCGCCTGGCAACCTGTAGAGGCGTCTTGGCGACTGACGGTTCGATTGCTACCCTGCGCGTCATGACGGTTCTCTCTCCGGATACCCGCCCGCCGCTCCGGCTTTTGTTCCGGCTGCCGTCGCTCATCCTGCGACTGCTGTGGCGCTTCTGGCCGCAGCTGATGGCGCTGTGGCTGCTCGGCCTGATCGGAAATTCGCTTCTCAACGAACTGGCGGTCATGATCGGCCGGCTGAATGCGCTGGCCGGGCTGTCTACCCTGGCCCTTGTCGTTCTCCTGAAGCTTGTCATTATCGTCGCGCTGTTCGAGACCGTGCGACCCGGGTTGGCCTCGCTTGACGCCGCCTCGCGCGCTGCGGCTGCCTCGCCGGAAACCGATACCGGCGACGGCGCCGCGACGCCCAGCTTTACCTCGATACTCGCGCTGACCCTCGTGCCATTCTTCGCCTACTATGCCGCCTGGGGATTTCTCGGCGACACGGTGAGGGAATATTCCAGGCTATCGCTCGACCTGATGCCGTTCGGGGAGGATTATAATCCTCTGAAATTCGGCAGCAGTGCCTGGCTCCTCGTCTCGGTTGCCATCGCCTGGGCGGTCAGGCGCTTTGCCAAATTCATGCATTCGCGTTCGAAAGCGCCTGTCTGGGCTGTCATCATCGTTGTTTGTGAGGCGAACTGGGCCTTCATCGGTCTCTTTGTTATTTCGACCTGGGAAGGCGACATCCGTTCCTGGGTCGCTAAGCTCCCCGAAACGATCGGGCATTTTTTCGGCTTTCTCAATCCGGTCGGCGATGCCGCGGCGGCCACCATCTTTCCGCCGACGGCGGAGGACGCGTCGCTTTCCTTTTCCAGGCAAATGCGCGCCCTGTTCCTTTATGCTCTTTATCCCGTCGTCTGGCTGACGCTCGCAGCCTTGGTCTATGGCTACGACATCAATGGCGAGCGCCCGCTGACGGAGGGCCGGTTGGCGCGCGCGGTTTCGCGCTGGCGGTCGCTGCCAAAGGCGATCCGTGATTTCATTTCGCATTTCATCTCGGGCACGGCAAAACGCTATCGTGCCTTGGCCGAGGGTGTCGGGCTGACCCTCGGCTCCGGTCTCGGGCTGATGCTATCAGTCATTCTGCTTTACCGGCTGCTGGATTGGAGCTCGGCCTGGGCCTGGTACGGCCTCTCCAGGCTGATCGGTCCGCACGATCTGCCTTTGTGGCAGATGATCGCGCAGGCCATTTCGCTCGTCTTCGGCAGTCCCAGCGCGCCGGGTGACGGCGTCCTCATCATGCCGATAAAGATCTGCCTGCTTGCCGCGGCTCTGGAAATCGGTTTCGCGCAGGGGCGGGAATGGCGCCGCGGCGGAAGCTGAAGCACGCAGCGGTTCAGCCTCTCGTGGCTCTGCTTCAATTCAGCCGCAGCGGAAAGGATATGGCGTCCGGTCTCGTCGAAGCGAAGCTCAGCTGTGCCGACAAGGAGGGGATTGCATCGGCCGGCACGACGAATTTTCCCTCCATGAGCGTATTTGCGCTTTTGACGGGCGGCTGGCGCGATACGGTATCGCAGCCATCGATGGGAGTGGCCTGTGGATCGAGGTCGCGGCTGAGATCCTTGGAGAGAATGAAATTGAGCGGCTGCCAGCGACGGCCCTTCGGGTCCGTCAGGGTCAGGCTGCATTGAGCCCAGGACTGTCCGATATCGTCTTCGGCTCTCGCGGCCAGCCTTACGATCACCAGGCGCATCTGGCCGGGGAAGGTCATTTTCCCGTCACGTCCGTCGCCGATCACCCTTGCCTGGTCGAGTGTCCAGGAGGCCTTGGCATAGGTCTGCCCGCCGATATTGCCGCTTACGCGCAGCTCGCTTCGCTTGATGTAATCCTCGGCGTTGCGCCATGCGTTGATGGCATAATAGCCGGCGAACAAGAAGGGCAGGCTAAGCAGAGATGCCAACCAAAGCCGTCGTTCTCGTCTAGACGCCATTATTACCGATCTCCGCGCGGTCGCGCGTCTCGACGCTTCCACCGTCGAGCTTGACGCGAATTTCCGAATCCAGCTGAGGTGATGGCTGCCTGGAAAGCACCAGTGTCATATTGCTCGTTTCGTCTTCCGGCAGTTCGAAGATGAAGATGCCTGAGGTCGGCAGGCCCGGCTGCAAGTCCTTGGATGGCAGAAGGCGAGGGGCACCATCGGCACGATGGGTCTGCCGGTAGGAGCGGCCGGAAGCTCCTTCAATCGCCGCGGCCTGGATGGTCATCGTGTCATATTTCGACTGCAGCTCGACACTGACGATCAGCCAGACGCCTTCGGTCTGTCGCTCGACCGGCTTGCCGTAAGAGGTGAATGCGATCGTTTTCGCGCGCAGAAGCTTGGCGACCTTGACGCTGAACGTCTTGCTCGACACGGTGTCCTTCTGCGGTCCCGACGTTTCGATGGGACCGGTTAGGACGGCGTAGCTCGGTGTCGTCGATTGCAGGAAAGCCAGGAGCAGGGCGGTCACGCCGACGAGCAACACGGAAAGCAAGAGACGTGTCAAGGATTTGCTCCTTGCCCCGCCGAAAGCGGCAAGCCGACGCGCGCCACGTCGTTCGGATTGAACCAGCCCGGCGCGGCATAGAGATTGTCCTTCGGCTTGTAAGTGGTTCCCACGATCGCGACATTCAGCACTTTGGGAAGCGCCTGCGTCGCGGGCAATTGCCAGACGACCTTGACCTTTTCCGGCATCATCGGCTGAAGGTCCCAAAGCAAATCATTGTCCCGGACGAGATAGAATTGCGGGACCGGCGGATTTTCGAGATTTTCGAGCTTCAGCGTATCCCGATAGGAATTCGAGCTTTCCGCCGTCATGTTCTCAAGGGTCAGATCGAGTGTCAGCGCTTTCTTGCCATCGGGAAGGTGTCGGCCATCCGGCGTTTCGGCAGCGACGCGGCCGGAATGAAGCGTCACCATCCATTGGCCGGCATCGACGGGTTTGCCAGACGCCACCTGTGCCACTTCCGCTTCTTCGCGGGTTTGGTAGATCGAATACCCAAGCGAGAGTGCGCCCGCCAGAAGGCCGCCGATACCGGCGATGATCCGTGTATGGAGCGCCTTGTTCGCTTTGCTGATGGCGGACTGATTCATTGCCTGATGCGATCGGGTGGTGACTTTCGCGGCCTGCATCCGAAGAGCGGGCGGCAATCTCTATTTGGTTCAGCCGGTCGATACGGCAAGGGTGGGTGGTGCCGGAGCGCTGGAATATGTGCTGATATCACCGGATAGGCACTTGGTAAATCGATTTGCAAAAGCATTTGCAAATCGATTTACAATGCCGTAGCCTGCGCGCATGACCACAATCGCCAAAGTTGCCAAGCGTGCCGGAGTGTCGCCGACCACCGTGTCGCATGTGCTCAATCATGCCGACCGTGTCTCGGCGGATTTGCGCAAGCGCGTTCAAGAGGCAATCGCGGAGCTTGGTTATGTGCCGAACCCGCTCGCTCAAAGCCTCCGGACCGGCCGCACCAATCTCGTTGCCATGCTGATCCCGGATATCCGCAACCCCTTCTATCCGGAGATGGTACAGGCGGCGCAATCCGATCTCGAGGCGATCGGGGTCGATCTCCTGATCTTCAATACCGATGTTCCCGGAGGCCATTCACAGGAGCACGGCGAGCACTATCTCCGCCAGATCCGTAGCCGGCGCATTGACGGTCTTATCGTCGGCGATTTCGCGCTGCACGGCATGCATGACGCGCTGCTTGAAATCGATCTGCCGACCGTGTTCATCGGCGACCTGCCAAACAAGGCGGTCGACAGTGTCAAGATCGACGATTTCGGCGGCGGCCATCAGATGGGAACCTATCTGGCGAAGAAGGGCCATCGCCGGATCGCGCATCTGACCGGCCCGTCCTTCTTCGCCGAGGCCATGGCGCGCGCCGCCGGATTTGAGCAGGGCCTGCGTGACAACGGCGTCGAGCCGATCGCCGAACTGCGGCGGGAAGGAAGTTATCTTGGTCCGTCAGGGCAAGAGGCGGTCGATTGGCTTCTGGCAAGCCATGGCGACAACCTGCCGTCGGTGATCTTCTTCGGAAACTACCTGATGGCGGCGGGAGCGCTCGCCGCCTTCTTCGATCGCGGCATCAGCGTGCCGAAGGATATCGGCGTCGCCGTCTTCGGCGACCAGCCGCAGCTCGAATATGTCAGGCCGAGGATTACAAGGGTCGGCAACACGCCGTCGCTGCTTGCCCACCGCGCGACCGAGATGCTGCTGGAGCGGCTTTCGGGAGCTTATGCCGGGCCCGCGCGTTCGGACGTGATCCCCTGCAATCTACACGCCTACGATACCGCATGAATTGAGGCTCCGTCACCCGGGAGGAGAGTGGTGACGGCAAGGCAAAATGGGAGGAAGTCATGACTGGTAAGGATAAGTTCATCGCCCCCGCCACCCGTCGCGGCGTGCTCAAGAGCGGCGCGATCCTCGCCGCCGGCGCGGCTGCCGGGTTGAGCGGTTTTCCCTACATTTCGCGCATGGCCGTCCGTGCGCAAGGCGCGCCGTTGAAGTTCTGGCAGTTCTACGCGCCGGGCGGTCCGGTCCAGAGCCAGATCGACTGGTTCGAGAAAGCGGTTGCGGCCTGGAACGACAGCCATCCGCAAAAGGTTGAACTCGAATATGTGCCGAACGCGGAATACATCAATGGACCGAAGCTCGCGACCGCATTCGCCTCTGGCGAGGGGCCGGACATCTTCCTGATCTCGCCGGGCGATTTCCTGCGTTATTACAATGGTGGCGTCCTGCAGGACCTGACGCCCCACATCGATGCCAAGGAGGATTTTCCCGAAAGCGTGATCGCCAACCGCATGGTCGATGGCAAGATCTACGGTATTCCGATGGAAGTCGAGCCGATGGCGATGTACTATTCGGTCAAGGCTTTCGAAGAGGCGAAGCTCAACGAAAACGACGTTCCGAAGACCTGGGACGACCTGCTTGAGCTTGCCAAGAAGCTGACGACGCCGAAGCGTTTCGGCGTGCTCTTCGAGACCCAGCCGGGCTACTATCAGAACTTCACCTGGTATCCCTTCCTCTGGCAGGGAGGCGGCGAATTCCAGGGCAAGGACGGCAAGAGCGCCTTCGATTCTCCCGCCACCGTGCAGGCTCTGAAGTTCTGGCAGGATGCCGTCAACTCGGGGGCGGCTCCGCGCCAGGTGATGGGCAGCGGCGCCAATGACACCGTCGCCAACCTAGCCTCGGGCTATTGCGCCATCCAGAATGTCGGCATCTGGGGGATCTCGCAATTGCAGAGCAACGCCAAGGATTTCAAATATGGCGTCTTCCGCCTGCCAACACCGCCAAACGGCAAATATGTGACCGTCGGCGGCGGCTGGGCCTTCGTCGCCAACGCCAAGAGCAAGAATCCGGATGCGGCGGCACAGTTCTGTGCCTGGGCGCTGGCCTCCAAGGAAAAGGACTCCGTTCAGCGCGTCGCCGATTGGTGCACCAAGGGCAAGTCGGACATGCCACCGCGCGAAAGTGCTCTTGCCGCCGGCGGCGATGCCTTCAAGACCGGCATGATCGGCAAATTCGCCTCCGATGTCTATCCGGGGGCGCGTGCCGAACCGCGCGTGCCGCCAGAGGTCTACAAGATCATCTCCGATGCGATCCAGCAGACGCAGCTTGGCGGCGCCGATCCTCAAGCGACGGCAACCTCGGCCTCGCAGCAGCTCGACGCGTTCCTTGGTTCCTATAGCGGCGCGCCGATCCTTTAAAAAGAAACGTCGGCCGCCGCGGCAATCCGCTCAAGCGGCCGTCTCTCCTTCCGGGACGAGATCATGACGACAATTGCAGATGCGACGACAAGCAATGCGAATGGCAGGCGCAAAGGCCTTTCCGCCCGGCATCGCGAGTGGATCGCGGGCTACCTCTTCGTATTGCCCGACGCGCTCGGCCTCTTTCTGTTTCTCGGCGTGCCGATGCTTCTGTCGCTTGCCCTGAGCGTCTATGAAGTCAACGGCTTCGGCGGCTACAATTTCGTCGGCGCCAAGAACTATATCCGCATGTGGCATGACCCCCTGTTTTGGAAGGGAGCGAGGGTGACGGCGCTTTATGCCGTCATGCTCGTACCCTCGCTTTACATGAGCGGTCTGGGGCTGGCGCTTCTCGTGCAGCAGACCAATCGTTTCAATGCCGTCATGCGGTCGATGTTCTTCGCGCCAAACATGGTGAGCCTCGTGGTCGTCGCCCTTGTCTGGCAATTCATGGTGATCGACAAGATCGGCGTCGTTGGTCAGACCATGGCGAACCTCGGTCTTCCCGCTATTTCATTTCTCGGCGATCCGAATTTCGCATTGATCACCGTCGTGCTTGTCAGCGTCTGGTTCCTGATGGGCTTCTATATGCTGATCTTCCTGGGTGGCCTGCAGGACATACCGAAGGAGTATTACGAGGCGGCGATGATCGATGGCGCCGGCCCGGTCAAGCGTTTCCGATATATCACGCTGCCGCTCTTGAAGCCGACGAGTTTCTTCGTTCTCATGGTGTCGATGGTTGCCGCCGTTGCCGGTGCCCAGGCCTTCGACATCATCTACGTCATGACCAAGGGCGGCCCGGCCAATTCGACGGCGGTGCTGATCGTCTACATCTATCAGCAAGCCTTTTCTTTCGGCGCCTTCGGCTATGCGGCCGCGATGTCCTCGATCTTGGTCATCGCGCTCATGGCCGTGACAGCCATTTTCTTCGCCGTCACGCGCGGAGGACGTTTCGATCATGCCGAATGATGCCTCCAACGCCTATCTCGCGCGATCGCAGGTAACGCTGGTGCGCTGCCTATGGATGCTGATCGCTGCCATCCTGGCGCTGATGACGCTGTTCCCGCTGCTCTGGATGGTCTCGATCGCCTTCAAGCCGGCAGCCGAATCCTTCTCCTCATCGCTGATACCGGAAGCGCCGACGCTCGACAATTTCATCTATGTGCTGACGGGCGTACCCTTCATTCGCTACATGCTCAACAGCTTCCTTGTGTCGGCGACGGTGACGATGGTCGCGCTGTTCTTCCACACCATGGCTGGCTATGCGCTCGCGCGCCTGCGCTTTCCAGGCCGTGAGATCATATTCCTGGCGATCTTCTCGACCTTTCTCGTCTCGCTGCCGGTGGTGATCGTACCGCTCTTCATCATCGTCAAGGCGATGGGCATGATCAATTCCTATGCGGGGCTCATCATTCCCGCGATCTTCAACGCCTTCGGCATCTTCCTGCTGCGGCAGTACTATCTTTCATTGCCGCGCGAGATCGAGGAGGCGGCGGTGATCGACGGCGCGGGTTACTGGCGGATTTATTGGAGCGTCATTTTGCCATTGAGCCGGCCGATCATGTCGGCGCTCGCTATCCTGTTCTTCCTCGCCAACTGGAATTCCTTCCTCTGGCCGTTGACGATCACCTCCAATCCGAACCTCTGGATGGTGCAGGTCGGCATCGCCAACTTCAAGAGCCAGTATTCGGCTTCCTGGAACTACATGATGGCGGCCTCCACCATCGTCGCCATCCCCACCCTCGTCCTCTTCGTGATTTTCCAGCGGCAGATCATGGACTCGCTGAAGACCAGCGGCCTGAAATAGCCGTTTTCCTCAAGACAGGAGACATCTATGAGCAATCTCGGCCTTTCACCCTTGCGTGGGCTGGCTAAACTGCGCGAAGCAAGGACGCGCCGCTTTTCGAGCTACGACCGCACCGGCGGCAACGACGACCGCTTCCATATCGAGCCGGGAAAGACGGAGGTGATCGCCGAGCACTCGGGCGCCGGCATCATCACCCATATCTGGGCGACGCTTGCCTGCGAGAGCGAGAATTTCCTGCGCAAGATCGTGCTTCGCGCCTACTGGGATGGCGAGACGGCGCCGAGCATCGAGGCACCGATCGGTGATTTCTTCGGCATGGGTCATGGCCGCACGGCGAATTACGCCAGCCTGCCGATGCAGGCGAGTCCCGAAGACGGCAAGGCGTTCAACTGCTACTTCCCCATGCCCTTCGGCTCGCACATGAAGCTCACGGTGACGAACGAGGCCGAACACGACCTGCTATTCTACTATTATGTCGATCTCGAGCTTCATCAGACGCTAGAGGAGGACATGGGACGCTTCCACGCGCAATATCGCCAGTCTCAGCCGCAAGGCATGAGCGACACGGGCCTCACCAACGAGGAATATCTCTTCGGCGGCGAGAATGTCGACGGCAAGGAAAACTACACGATCCTCGAGGCCGAAGGCCGCGGTCACTATGTCGGCGTTCTCTACAGCGTTTATTCGCGCCGCCGCTCCGAGGTGTGGGATTGGTACGGCGAAGGCGATGACATGATCTTCATCGACGGCGAACAGGGGCTCTCGGTGCGGGACACGGTGCGCAAGCCCGATCCGCGCATCGGGCCGAAGGCGGGGCTGATCGAACCGCGAGATGAATCCGCATCCGGTGCCAACGACGCCTGGCCGCCGACCCTGCACGGCACCGGCACCGAGGACTATTTCAATACGGCATGGTGCCCGACCCAGGAATACAGCGCGCCTTATCATGGCATCATCGCCGCCGGCGGTCCAAACTGGACCGAGCCGGTGACGCTCTACCGTTGGCATATCGAAGATCCGGCGATCTTTCAGAAGCACATCCGCGTGACCATCGAGCACGGCCATGCCAACCGACGCTCCGACGATATTTCCTCGGTCGCCTTCTGGTATCAGGCCGAGCCGCACAGGCCGTTCGGCGCATTCCCCGAGGTCGCGGAGCGCGTGCCGACCTTCCGCCGGCCATTCAAGGAAATGGAGATCGCCGTGAAGAAGGCGAGGGGCTGAGAGCGGCAGTATGTCCAAGGCAGCCAACGGACTTCACTACAATCGCTATTGCGTGCCTTGATTTCGCACGAATGCGCTCCAAGAAGAGGCCATAAGTGACCTCTTTTAGGGATTCGCCATGAAAACGATCAGCTTAAAGGATGCCAAGGCGTCATTTTCCCGTGTCATCGATCAGGCCGCGGCCGGTGAGTTCGTGACGATTACACGTCGCGGGCGCGCCGCGGCCGTCGTCGTCAGTGTGAGGGCGGCCGAGGCGGCAAGAAAGGTGATCCTGAGCGGTCGGCCGAGCCTTGTGCAATATCTGAAGACCTTTCCGGCTGATCTCGATCCTACCGACGATGTTTTCTCAAGAAATCCCGCTCCCTCGCGCGAGGTCGATTTGTGAGCCTTCTTCTCGAGATCAACCCGATGTCCATTCGCCTCGTCCAAGGCAAGTGCATCGAACACGTTTGCCGAATGGGTGGATGAACAGGATCGGCGGGGCGCGATCTATCTTTCCGCGTTGACTATCCACGAGATCGAAAAGGGCATTCGGTCAATGGAAGCAAAAGGTGCGAAGACAAGGGAAGCGGGGATTCACGCCTGGCTACAAGGGCTAATTGCCGGGTATGGTGGTCCCATTCTACCCGTCGAAGGATGTCGCGTTTGAATCCGGGAGGCTCGAGGCGAAGGCGGTCGTCGCCGGGCATGATCCAGGCGCGGCGGATGCGGTCATCGCGGGAACGGCAAATGTTCATAGGCTCGTCGGGATCACAGCCAATCTCAAACACTTCCCGCCGTTTCACATTCCCGTCCAGTCGCCGGACCGAATCGCGCGCTAATGCTCCGGTTTGAATAGAGCGTCCTGGCAATTGCAAAAACAGCAAGCTGGAGCACATGGCTTGGTAAGCATGCGCTACCGGCATTTCCCTTTCATGCATCGAAGAGATCCTGTGGATTCAACCTGAAAGCGGGATGCTCTCGTGCGAATGGATGAATTGAAAAAGCGCTGCGTTAGGGCGCTTTATGTATCGGGCGCGAAACGTAAGAGGACGGTTTCTTTCGCCGCGTCGGGTTAATGCCATAGGCGAGTTGCTGGTCTCATGCGTCTCATACTTGTCAATGATGTTTCGATCGTTCGCGGTGGCGCGACCAAGGTGGCGCTGCAATGTCTCGAGGCAAGCAGGGATGCCGGGCTGACATGCGCCATGCTGGTCGGTGATGATGGCGAGGGCCTCAAGCCGCGCTTTGCCGACATCCGCACGGTCGCGCTGGGCGAGCGCGCCCTTCGGGAAGGCCCGGCGACCGTCGATATCCTTGCGAAGAACTACAATCGGCGGGCCTATGAGGCGATGGAGGGCCTGCTTCGGGAATCGGATGAGGAAACCGTTGTCCATGTACATGGCTGGTCGCAGATCCTCTCGCCCTCGATTTTCTATGCGCTTGCCAGGCATCGGGTCAAAGTCATCGTCACGGCGCATGATTTCTTCCTGACCTGCCCGAATGGCGGCCTTATCAATTTCCATAGCGGCGAGGTTTGCGACATCAAGCCGCTATCTCTCGCCTGCCTGACGACCAATTGCGACAAGCGCAGTTATCTCCATAAGCTTTGGCGCTTCCGCCGCACCCTGACACAGCAGGGGGTCGGCGAGAGGTTCTGGAGCCAGGTGGGCATCGTCCTGGCGCATGAGAGCATGGAGGCGTTTCTACGCACTGGCCCCTTCCGGCATTTCACGACGCTGCGCACGCCGACGCAGCCATTGACGCCGGCGCCCGTCGAGGCGTGGCGCAACCGCCGCACTGTTTTCCTCGGTCGCATGTGCTGGGAAAAAGGGGTTCAGACACTGGCGGACGCGCTCAACAAGACGGGCAGGACAGCAACGCTGATCGGGCGTGGGCCATTGCTAGCCGAGATGCGGCGGCTGTTGCCGCATTGCCATGTGCCTGGCTGGCTAAGCGACGAAGAGGTGAGCGAGATCGCTGGCACAGCGCGCGTTTTCGTCATGCCGTCGCGCATGCCGGAGCCTTACGGCCTGGTCGCCGCCGAAGCATTGATGTCCGGCATCCCGGTCATCGTCAGCAGCAATGCGTTGATCGCGGCGGAGGTCGAGGAGAATGGCGCCGGCCTGGTTTTCGATAGCGGCGATGCGGATTCGCTGGCCGAGAAATTGATGGCGACGGATGACGATCGATTGATGCGGCGGCTGAGCGAAGGGGCATTGGCCCTTGGCCGCCGCATCGCGCCGAGCAGGGCGGAATGGGGGCGCCGCATGGTGGATATCTATCTGGGACGGGGCGATTTTTCCGCATAGTGATTGGGGGGAGACGATGGTGCGCGCATTGGTGACTGGTGGTTGCGGTTTCGTGGGCCGGCATCTTGTCCGGCGGCTTCTTGCCGAGGGCTTGGATGTCGTCTGCGTCGATTCCCTGGTCGCGGGAACGGGCGCGCTGCATCCGGAACTGTGGCAGCGGCTTCGGCGTTCACGCTTCACCTTTTGCGAAGAGGATTGCCGGACGTTCTTCGCACGGCCTCCCGAACATTTCGACTATGTCTTCCATCTGGCCGCGCTCGTCGGCGGTCGCTTGACGCTCGAGACGCGCGCGCTCGACGTCGCCGAGGATCTGGCGGTCGATGCGGAACTGTGGCAATGGGCATCGCGAGCCAAACCCGGTTCGGTCATATTTTTCAGCTCCAGCGCGGCCTATCCGGTGTCGCTACAGACCGTCGCCAATCATCGGCTGCTGTCGGAGGAGATGATCAATTTCGACGCCGCCGTCGGTGTCCCCGATCTCAGCTATGGCTGGGCAAAATTGACCGGCGAATATCTGATGAAACTCTATGTCGAACGCTACGGCCGGCGGGCCATCGCCTACAGGCCGTTCAGCGGCTATGGCGAGGATCAGGATCTTGCCTATCCTTTCCCGGCGATCTGCCGCCGCTTGCTTGCGGAAAAGGGCGCTCCCGAGGTCTTCGTCTGGGGCTCGGGCCGTCAGTGCCGGGATTTTATCCACATCTCGGACTGCATCGACTTCATCTGGCGGACCAGGGAGCTGCTTCCAGACGGGGCAAGCCTCAATCTATCGACCGGCACCGCGACTTCCTTCATCGAACTCGCCGAGACGATCAGTCGGCGGATCGGCTGGCAGCCGGTTGTCAGCGGGCGATCGAATCATCCGGAAGGTGTCTTTTACCGTTGCGGCGACACGGCCCTGCAACGCTCCTACGGACTGACCCCCACGGTCGGTCTGGAGGAGGGGATCGCACGCATGCTCGCATATCTTCAGGCCGAGCAGGCGTCATACGCAGTCGCCATCTGACCCCATCACCAATCATGGTTATCACGTCCCGTCGACGAGGTCCGGGGCTGACCGGTTGCGCCCCCATCTAAATTCGGCGGCGCACCGATCGCTCCGGCCACGCGTCGCCACGCGTCAACTCGACCTCGGGATCATCCACCGATCTGAAGAACCGCGAAATAGTGCTTGCGCGTCTCTTATAATTAGGTAAGTTACCTAACAAATGGATCGGGACGCATGATTGCTGGAATTGATATTGGCGGAACCAAAACGCAGCTCATCGCCGAGATGAATGGCGAAACCGTTGGCGAAAGAGTCGTCCACACGGCTGAATGGCGCGCTCGCGTCGATCATGATGCGGATGCGCGGGCCCTCGTTTCGCTGCTTGTGGCGACGACCGGAGCCATCCCAAAGATCACGGTCGTCGGCGCGCATGGCTGCGACAGCGACGAGGATCGGCTTGGGCTGCAAGCAAGGCTCGCCCGGCACTTGCCAGGCGCCGTGCTGGTCCTCAACGACTCCGAGCTGTTGCTGCCGGCCGCGGGCAAGTCGAGTGGCATTTCCGTCATCAGCGGCACCGGTTCAATTGCGGTCTCGCGCGATGCCGCGCGCAGGATGATCGCATCCGGCGGGTGGGGGTGGTATCTGGGCGACGAAGGAAGCGCGAGCGGTCTTGTGCGGGAAGCGGCCCGGACCATCCGATTTGCGCTAGACCAGGGCCAACCGCTTGATCTCCTTGGTCGGAGCCTCATCGAGGCCCTTGCGATATCGTCGCCGATAGAGATCGGGCGGGCGTTGGGCGAGATCGGATCGGCAGCCGGCATAGGCCGCTTCGCGCCGCTCGTATTCGAGGCGGCGGATGCCGGTTCGCGATATGCCAACAAGGTCATCACGGAGGCGGGTGCCTCCCTTGCCGAGCTCACCGCGCAATTGCTGGAACGTGGCGCACCGCGTGGCGATGTCGTTACCGGCGGCGGCGTCATTGCCCGTCAGCCGCGGCTTCTGGCGGCCTTCAAGACCGCCCTCAGTGACCGCTTGCCCGATCTGACGCTGACCCTTCTCGACGAGCCGCCGGTGGCGGGGGCATTGGTGCTCGCCCGCAAGCTCAGTCGTGGTGACCTGCCGGCCACCTTGCCGCCGCCGCATCTCGACGGCGAGCTGAAAACCGCTGATGATTGGAGAGCCGCATGACCTCCCGGAAGATCATTCCCGCACGAAACTGGGGGCAGAGATTGATCGCGGTCGTGCTGATCGCTGTCGTCGTATTGCTGGCGTTCATGGTCGCCACCAGCCGTCACATCGCCTGGTCGGCCATACCGCAATATATCTTCGACGAGACGATCCTGGATGGGGTCAAGCTGACCATCCTGTTCACCGTCTTGTCGATGATCATCAGCATTGTTGCCGGCGCCATCCTTGCCACGATGCGGCTCGCGTCCAATCCGGTGCTGTCCGGTTTCGCGAGCCTCTATATCTGGTTCTTCCGCGGCACGCCGCTGCTGGTTCAGATCATCTTCTGGTTCAACATCCAGCTCTTCATACCGAGTATCGATGTCGGATCGATTCATATCGACACCAACTCGATCGTCACGGCTTTCGTCGCGGCGCTTCTTGCCCTCAGCCTCAATGAGGCGGCCTATATGGCGGAGATCATTCGCGGCGGACTGCTCGCCGTCGATAGCGGCCAGCATGAGGCCGCCAAGGCGCTCGGTTATACGCCCGCCCAATCGATGCTGCGCATCATCTTTCCCCAGGCGCTTCGCGTCATCATCCCTCCGATCGGCAACCAAACGATCTCGATGCTGAAGACGACCTCACTCGTCTCCGTCGTTGCGGCCCAGGACCTGCTGACGCGCGCGCAGAACATCTATGCCAGGAACTTCCTGATCATCGAACTGCTGATCGTTGCCAGCATCTGGTACCTCGTGATGACCACGATCGCCTCCGCCATCCAGCTCGTCATCGAGAGCCGGCTTGGAAAATCCACGAACCAGGCGCCTGGCCTCCTGCAAGGCGCCCTGCGCCTCATGGGCGCGGAAGGGAGAAACGGATGAGTGCTCCTGCAACATCGTCCTCGGCAAGGGCCCTCGTCCAGGCGATCGACGTCCACAAATCCTTCGGTTCGCTCGAAGTGCTGAAGGGCATCAATCTCTCCGTCGACAAGGGCGAGGTCGTCTGCCTGCTCGGTCCCTCGGGAAGCGGGAAATCGACCTTCCTCAGATGCATCAACCACCTGGAGCGAATGACGGCGGGCCGCATTCTCGTCGACGGCCAGTTGATCGGCTATCACGAGCGCGGCGATGCCCTGCACGAGATGAGCGGCAAGGAGCTGGCCGTGCAGCGGCGCGACATCGGCATGGTGTTTCAGCGCTTCAATCTTTTCGCTCACCAGGACGTGCTGACGAACATTTCGCAGCCGCCGATGCTCAATCGCGGCAAGTCGCGGGAGGAGGCTCTGGCCCGGGCGCGGGAGCTCCTGAAGATGGTCGATCTCGAAGGCCGCGGCAGCGCCTATCCCTATCAGCTCTCCGGCGGCCAGCAGCAGCGCGTGGCGATCGCCCGGGCATTGGCGATGAGCCCGAAGCTGATGCTTTTCGACGAGCCGACATCCGCACTCGATCCCGAACTCGTCGGCGAGGTGCTGAACGTGATGCGCAAGCTCGCGGCGGACGGCATGACGATGATCGTGGTGACGCATGAGCTTTCCTTCGCCCGCGACGTCGCCGACCGTATCGTATTCATGGATCAGGGTGTCGTCGTCGAGGAAGGGCCGGCGCGCGACGTGCTCGACAATCCGCGGCAGGAAAGAACCCAGGCGTTTTTGAGACGGATGCACTGACTGGCAGGCACCGCGACAAGGCCGCACGTCCTTCACGTGCACGAGCAAAAAAGGGGAATGACAATGACAGGGAAGACAAAGCTGACAATCACCTTCGCCTTGGCGACCATGCTCGCGAGCTCCACGGCCTGGGGCGCGGGCGTCGACCAGAAACTGCACGCCATGCTGCCCGAAAAGATCCAGTCCTCGGGCGAGATCAAGGTCGGGACGGAACCGCAGACACCGCCCTACGATTTCTACGGCGAGGACAATAAGACGATCATCGGTCTCGAACGCGATCTTCGCGACGAGATGGGCGCGCGTCTCGGCGTTAGGTTCACCGACGTGCCGGCGCAGTTCGCCAGCATCATTCCCGGCATCCAGGCCGGCCGTTTCGATATGGGCATGTCCGCCTTCGGCGATTTTGCCGAGCGCGAGAAAATCGTCGATGTCGTCAACTACATGCTGGAGGGCACCAGCATCATCGTGCTGGAGGGCAATCCGAAGGGCGTGCACAAGCTGAAGGACGCCTGTGGGCTCAATGCTGGCGCGGTCCAAGGCTCGATCCCGCTTCAGCTCCTGGACAAGCAGAAGACGCTTTGCCCGGCCGATAAGCCGCTCAACGTCATGCAGTTTCCCTCGAACGACCAGATCAAGATCGCGCTGCAGAGCGGTCGCGTCGATCTTTCCATGGATACGACGGGCGTCGCGGCCTACAGCCTCCAGCATCAGCCGGCGGGTAACAAGAAACTGGAGCTCGTGACCGGTGCCCAATATGCGGTGGGCTACCAGGCAATGCTCGTCGGCAAGGATGATCCGAAGCTGCGCGATGCGCTGGCGGCCACCATGCAGTCGATGATCGACGACGGCTCTTATGCCAAGATCTTCGAGAAATGGGGCCTTGGCGAGAACAAACTCGACAAGGTCACCATCAACGATGCGGCGCGCTTCGCCGACTACATGAAGCTGGACTGAGATCGGCCAATCCTCAGGCGGCCGCTACTTACGCGGCCGCCATTCCTTGCAACGAAATGGGAATGATCATGACAGACAGAGTGCCTTACCGCGAAGCGATCGCATTGCAGCCCGCTGCCCTCAATACCTGCTTCAATGCCGTCTCCAAACGGCTCGAAACGCTCGATCTGGAGCCGGTAAGGCGTGGACCGACGGTCCTCGTCGGGATCGGCGCCAGCCTCTATGCGGCCGTCGTCGCCGCGGCGCAGATGCGCGCGCAGGGCCTGCGCGCCTTCGCCCTGCCGGGTACCGATCTCCATGACCCATCCGTCGATGCCGGCGAGGCCTATATCGCTTTTTCCGCCTCCGGCCGCAGCGAAGAGCCGGCGCGCGCGATGGAGCTCCGTCCCAACGCCCATTCCTATGGTATCGCCAAGGCGGACTGCACGCCGATTTCGCGGGTCGTGAAGCATATGATCGCAACCGAGAGCGGCGCGGATAGCGGTCCGAATACGACAAGTTATCTCGGATCGCTTCTGAGCGCGGCCTTGCTCATCGACAAGGCCGGTCGCCCGTCCGGCGCGAATTGGCGGGAGCTTTCAGGTCGCGCCGAGGCCGTATTAACCGAAACGCGCGCCCAGGCCGACAAGGGAGCCAAGTTGCTGGCCGGCAAGACGTCAATCGATTGCGTTGGTGCGGGCACGGCACTCGGCACGGCCGGCTATGCCGCGCTCCTGATCCGCGAGGCCGCGCGCGTCGCCGCCCAGGATTGGGATACGCTGAACTTTCTCCATGGGCCGATGGAGCCGAACGACAGGGATAGCGGCGTCCTGTTGTTCGGCAACGGTCGCGAGGTGAAGCTGGCGCGCGATCTCGCCGGCTTCGGCATTCCCTCCGTCCTCGTCACCGCGCGGACCGATATCGCGGATGCCGACAATCTCGTCGTCATCCATGTGCCGGCCTTCTCCGAAGGCATTGGCGATGCCATTCTGCAGGCAATTCCCGCGCAGTTGCTGATCGCGACGCTCTCGGAGGATGCCGGCCTGCCGGTCTGCGAATTCCGCTACCGTCAGACCGATACCAAACGCGACATGTGAACCTCTCAGATGCTGATGCGACCCACGGTCAGCGCATTCGGATAAAGGAAGGCGGCCTTGCCTTCCTCTCCTAAAAGTCTCGCCATGGCGAAGTCGATGGCGAGGCGCACGGCGCCAAGAACGGTCGCCTGGTTCGATAGCTGGCCATTGACCACTTCCACAGGCCAGCACAATTCCCTCACCACATCCCTCACGCCCGGCAGCAATTGCGGGTTCTGCCCGACGCCGCCGCCAAGCACGATCAGTTGCGGATCGAGCACGCTGACGCAGGCGGCGGCCAGGTTTCCGACATCGCGGGCGTGCTGCTCGACAATGGCGCGCGCCGTGCGGGATTGTTCCATGCGGGCAAAAAGCTCGCTGGTGCTTTTCGGCGGCGCACCTTCGTTTTCGGGCCAATCTAGCGCCGCGCGCTCGAGAAGGGCCGTGGATCCCATATAGGTTTCCACTTGCTGCCATTTCGGCCGCTCATGTTGCGACCACGGAAAGGGCAGGTGGCCGATTTCGCCGGCGCCACCCTTAAAGCCCCGGAAAAGCCGGCCGTCCAGCACGATGCCCATGCCGGTCTTCACGCCGATCTGCATGTAGATCGCGAAGGAATACTGTTTTGCCGATCCTTCGTGATATTCGGCAAGGGCAGCGCAGTTGACGTTGTTTTCAAGCAATACGGGCGCGGCGTAGATGGCCTGCAAATGTTCCAGAACGGGTATCAAGGTTTCGCGGCCGGACATTCTCTCCAGCGATGCGGAAATGATGTTCGGCAGGGCGATCGCGATTGCGCGCAACGGCGTCGATCGTGCCTCGAACTGGGAAAGCAATCGTGCGACGACATCTTCTATCAGACGAAACCGTTCATCGGCGGATTTGTCGACAAGCGGCATTTCGACGGTCGCGAGTGTTGTCCCGTCGAGGCCGCGGGCAATGGCGTTGATATGGGTCGTGCCGCAATCGACGCCGACGACGAAGCCCGCCTTTGGTCCTAGACCGTAGGTGACGGAGGTTCGTCCGATCGAGCCGCGATTGATGCCGACCGGCGCGAGCAGGTCGTGCCGTTCAAGTTCGCTGACGGCCGCCGACATGGTGGGTTTCGAAAACATCAGCGCCGCGCTTAATTGCGGTCTGGTCGCGGGGCCGCTGCTCGCGATGGTTCGCAGCACCGCCCGCGCGCTCTCCGTCAGCGGCGGCGCGTCAATTCCGGTCTGTTGCCAAGCTGTACTCAAAGGACACCCGGGGCAGTGAAGTCATTCGTAAAGCTCCCTTACCATCGGTGTCATGAAATTGACAGTCATATCCTATTGAAAAATATCGATTTGCTCGCATGATCGCATGCGGATGCCTTTCTGTCAGATGGCGGTAAAGCCATTGTCGACGAAGAGGTGGATGCCGTTGACGAAGTTGGACTCGTCGGAGGCCAGATAGAGAGCGGCGCGTGCCACATCCTCGGGCTCGCCGATGCGCCCTTGCTGGGCCGCGATCACCGCATCCGAGACATCGACGCCGAGAGCCTGCAGCTCCGCAACCTCGCGCAGCCCGTGCGGCGTGCGGATGAAACCGGGACAGACGGCGTTGCAGCGGATATTGCGATCGCGGAATTCGACGGCGATGGCGCGGGCGAACATATGCACCGCTCCCTTCGTCGTGTCATAGAGCACCTCCATCGGGGTCGCCGCGACGGCGGAGATCGACGAGGTGCAGACGATGGAGCCGCCGCCGGCGGCGATCATGCCCGGCAGCACCGCCTTGGTCACCAGGAACATCGAACGGACGTTGACGCCGTGCAGCCACTCCCATTCCTCGAGCGTCGTCTCGAGGAATGGCTTGATGACGATGGTGCCGGCATGGTTGAACAGTACGGTCACGGCGCCAAAGCGGCCCTCGATGTCCTTGACCGCGGCATTGACGGCCGCTTCATCCGAAACATCGGCAACCCAATGATCGGCGATGCCGCCGGCATCGCGGATTTCGCGCGCGGTCTGTGCCGCCGCATCGCCATTTCTGTCGATGATCGCGACCTTCGCGCCTTCGGCCGCGAAAAGGCGGGAGGCTGCACCGCCCATGCCGGTGGCGCCGCCCGAAATGATGGCGATCTTGCCCTTGAGCCTGTCTGTCATGTGTTCCCCCATCCGCCGCGTGTCCAGGACCGGCGCCTTGCGATCTTCTTGCGATGCCCTTCGAAACGCTCGAGCCCGCCGAGCTTATCGCGAAAGATGCGCTCGGTTCCATGGTGAGGCAAGGGCAATCAGGGGCGTTCAGGATTATCTCATCGCAGATAGTGAATATGCGGCCGGGAGTGGTGAGGAGAGGCTTCGATCCTTGCCTCGACAGCAAAGACGGTTCTCAGCAGATCTTCGGTCAGCACGGATTCCGGGGTGCCGGAGGCGACTATCCTGCCTTGCTGCATGACAATCAATTCATCGCAGAACATGGCGGCATGATTGAGATCGTGAAGAGCGATGATGCTGGTGACCGGCAGGCCGGCGACCAGCCGCATCAGGCTGATCTGATGCTGGATATCGAGGTGGTTGGTCGGCTCGTCGAGGATCAGTTCCTTCGGCGCCTGTGCCAAGGCGCGTGCGATGTGGGCGCGCTGCTTTTCGCCACCCGACAGGCTCTGCCATCGATCGTTGCGTTTCGCCCTCATGCCGGCGCGTGCGAGAGCATCTTCGACCGCCTCGTCATCCGCCGACGTCCAGCCGGAAAACATCGAGCGATGCGGAAACCGGCCGAGCTTCACGACATCGATGACCTTGAGATTGGCGTTGGTGGTGCTGTGCTGCTCAACGAAGGCGATGCGCCTTGCGATCGAACGGCGGGACAGCCGTCGCAGATCCTTCTGTTCGAGCGTGATGCGACCGGAATTCGGCCGTTTCAAGCCGGCAAGCAGACGCAGGAGCGAGGTCTTGCCGGAGCCGTTCGGTCCAAGCAGGCCGAGCATCTTGCCCGCGGGCGCCTCGAAGGAGACCCCGTCGAGTACGGTCTTTGTGCCGATTTTCCAGATGACGTTGTCGGCCTTGATGCTCATGATGCGCGCTGGAACCGGTAGAGAATGATAGAGAAGAAGGGAACGCCCACCAGCGCCGTGACCACTCCGATCGGCAGAACCTGCTGAGGGATGAGGGCGCGCGAGGCGATATCCGCCAGCACCATGAAGATCGCTCCGACAATGGCGCAGGCCGGCAGCAGCCGGATGTGGAGCGGGCCGACGAAGAAGCGGGCCGCATGCGGCACGACGAGACCGACAAAACCGATCGATCCGACCATGCTGACGATCGTTGCCGTCATCATCGCGGTCAGCGCGAAGAGCCAGATCCGCGCCCGCCCGACATTGACGCCGAGAGACGACGCGGCCTCGTCGCCAAAGGCGAACGCATCCAGCACGCGTGCATAGAGCAGGCAAGCCACCAGGCCGAAACCGACAATGGTCGCGACCAGCATGAATTCCGGCCAGCGGACACCACCGAAACTGCCGAGCAGCCAGAACATCACATCCCGTGCCTGCTGCGCGTTTCCCGACGTCGTCACGATATAGGATGTCGCAGCATTGAACAGCTGGGAGGCGGCGACACCGGCAAGGATCGTGCGGTCGGCGCCGCCTCGCGTGCCGTTCGAAAGCAGAGCGACGAAGAAGAAGGCCGCGAACGCGCCGGCGAAGGCACCAGCCGAAAGGGAAACCGCGCCCGCGCCGATATTGAGTATGACGATCGCGACCGCGCCGGTCGAAGCGCCCGCCGAGATGCCGAGCACATAGGGTTCGGCAAGCGGGTTGCGAAGGAGCGACTGCATGATCGCGCCCGAGAGCGCCAGGCCCGCTCCACAGAAAGCGGCCACGAGCGCCCGGCTGAGGCGATAGTCCCAGATCACCGTTTCGTGGATGCGGTTAAGTTCGATCCCCGTCCATCCCAGCCTGTTGGTGATGGCATGGAAGGTCGTCGAAAGCGGGATCGGTAGATCACCGATACCGACGCTGACGCCGATCGTCAGGCTGATCGCCGCGAGAGAGGCAAAAAGCAGCAGGCCGATGATGGCGAGCTGCCTCAGGGTTCGATACACGTCGGTCACTTCAGAAGACCAAGCGCCTTCAGCTGCTGGGCGACCTGCTCGGCGCCATAGATTGTCCGGATGGTCGGATTCATGGCCTGGCCGTCCATGACGACAATCGCCTTGTTCTTGACCGCGGCTAGCTGGCTGACGGCGGGATCGGTGGTCAGGAACTTGATCTTGGCTTCAGGCTTGTCGAGCTCCCAGCGATTGCGGTCGAGGCTGGCGACGACGATGACGTCCGGATTGGCGGCTATGATGTTCTCCCAGCCAAGCGTCGGCCACTCCGCTTCGGTGGTAATGGCATTGCGGCCGCCAAGCAGGTCGGCGATATAACCCGAGGGGCTGTTTTTGCCGCCGACATAGGCATCCGCGGATGGCGACGGGCTGGAGAACCAGAAGACATAGGAGAGCTTCTTGCCATCCTTCGGCGCATTCGCGCGCAGTGCCTCTTCCCGCTTTTTGAAATCCGCGATCAGCGCCTGGCCCTTGTCGCGGACATCGAAAATCTGCGAGAGTTCGTCGATTTCCTGGTAGAGCGTGCTCATGTTCCAGACCTGGCTGCGGGCGGCATTGCCGTATTTATCCTGAGAGGCGCCCTGGGCCGGGCAGATGCTGGGGGAAACATAGGTGGGAATATTGAGCTTTTCGAAGTCCTCGCGCTTTGCCACCTTGCTGCTCGGTCCCATCAGGGTCGGCAGCGCGGCAGTGACGAAGTCAGGATTTTCCGAGAGGATCGATTCAAAGGTCGGGAATTCGACCGTCAGCAGCTTGACCTTGGAATTGGCTTCCGCGAGCTGCGGCAGAACCTTGTTGGGCCAGAAGGCGGTGCCGACCATTTTGTTTTCGAGGCCGAGCAAAAGAAGAATTTCGGCACTGTTCTGTCCAAGCCCGATCGCGCGTTCCGGAGCCTTCTGGAACGTGACCTTGGTGCCGCAATTGTCGATGGTCAGCGGATAGCTGGTGGAGGCAGCGGAAGCTGCCGTTGCGGCAAAGGTGAGCGCCGCGCAAAGAGCTGAAACGGTCAAAACTGATTTCAATATCGTCACGAATATATCCCGGTGGCTATGGTCAGCGCGATCGGACGAAAGCGCCCGCGCGATATAGCCTCGTCGCCCGGTCACAAACAAGAGGAAAAAAGTCATATTATTTTGCGCTGCGAGCATTTGTAAACTTTGCCCGCCATGCATTTCCGACAGAAGACGTATTTTTCATCAGCTCCGGTTGGCTGTGTCATCCTCGCGTCCGGGTCTGGAAAGGAGAAGGCGGTTCATCTCTGGAACGAAGCGAACCATTCTGAAGCCTGCCATCTCCAGGATTTTCCTTGAGGCTGTATTGTCAGGATGGGCAAAGGCGCGGACCTCTCGAATCCGCAGTTCCCGGTCCGCCAGCCGCAACGCCGCCGTGACCAATTCCGATGCATATCCGCATCCCCAGGCATCCCGATGGAAGAAATATCCGATTTCGCAGCCCCAGCCTGGTTCAAACGGATCGTCGTATAGGCCGCCCCAGCCGATGATTTTTGCATCATCCTTTCTGATCACCGTCCAGGGTGCATATCCGTCGCGTCGACGCCGCCATTCATGAACGGCGATCCTGCGACGGCAGGCGGCAGGTGTCGCGTCCACATGAGTGTGCCTCATGGCTTCGCGGTCGCCGAGAAATTCGAACAAGTTGGCGGTATCGGACAGAAGCGAAGGGCGGAGCAGCAGCCGCGGCGTTTCGATCTGCGAGCCGATGTTCCTCATATGATTTCGCCTTTCATATGCGAATGTTTCACGAAGCGAACGGCAGGCCGACATGGCCGAGCCATCAAACCGCCCCGTCGGATGTAGAGGCTACGACAGGAAACCACTCATTGCCCAGCCGAAATGGCATTGAAGAGGGTGGAGAAATGCGATTGCGTGCCTATTTCAATGATCGGGAAATGGAGAGCAGGAGGACCGGAATAATGGCAAAGAATACGATTTGCTTGTGGTACGACAAGGACGCGGAGGCCGCCGCCAAGTTTTATGTCGAGACTTTTCCAGATAGCGCCATGGGCGCCGTCATCCGCGCGCCGGGAAACTATCCGGAGGGCAAGCAGGGCGATGTGCTGGTCGTGGAATTCACGGTCGCCGGTGTCTCCTGCGTCGGCCTGAATGGCGGCCCGGTGTTCAAGCACAATGAGGCCTTTTCGTTTCAGATCTACACCGAGGATCAGGCAGAGACGGATCGCTATTGGAACGCCATTGTCGGCAATGGTGGCCAGGAAAGCGAATGCGGCTGGTGCAAGGACAAATGGGGCGTCTCCTGGCAGATCACGCCGCGTATTCTGATGGAGGCGCTTCGCGAGGGCGGCGATCAGGCGAAGCGCGCTTTCGATGCGATGATGACCATGAAGAAGATCGATGTGGCAGCGATCGACGCGGCCCGGCGTGGCTGAGGACTGAAACGGCTTGCTGAGCACGCATCCCATCCCAAGGTTGCCGAGGTCATGGTGATCTGGGATGGAGGGCGTGCTCGGGGCTATGATTGCTTTTATTCAAGACTCCATTAAATATGCGCTCAGGCATATGAAATCGGCTGTTGTGGATCGAATAATAACAACTTATCCTTGATCGAATGCAGAGGCAGGCCAATGGCGGTTGACTGGTGAGGTTTACAGAGGATGGCCGCACGGAACGCCGCCAGCTGGAATCATTGCAAGGTCACCGCTGTCTTCAGTGGGCGACCTGCACGACCGCGTAATGAAGGCCTTGGCCAAGGAATTTGGCTGACCGAACCTGCCAGTCCCCACAAAAGTCGCTTCCGATGCAAAGATTGGCCTCGGGCTGTCATGTGCTTGCGACTGCTTCGGTGCCTGCGGGTTTCCGGGAGGATTGCCGTGAAATCCCGTCACGCCGACGCCATCAGAATTCCTCCCGTCCTGTTCCCGAAGAGTAGAGCTGACACTCATGATAAAACGCATGATCATCATGCTGATCATCATAGGCCTGATCCTTGGCGGGATCTTCGGCTTCCAGGCATTCAAGAACCGCATGATCGCGGCCTATCTGGCTAATCTCAAGTCGCCACCGCAGACAGTCTCGACAATCACGGCGGCTATGAGCCCGTGGCAGACGACGCTGCAATCGATCGGCAGCTTCAATGCCGTCGAAGGCGCCAATCTCTCGGCGCAGGTCCAGGGCATTGTCCAGAAGATCGGATTCGAGGATGGTCAGGACGTCAAGAAGGGCGATCTCATCGTGCAGCTGCTTGCCGATCAGCAGATCGCGACGCTGGAACAATACAAGGCGTCGATGACGAATGCGCAGATCGCCTATGAGCGCGATTCCAAGCTGATCAAGGCGAACACCATCGCGCAAAGCCAGGTCGACAGCGATCTGGCGAACTGGAAGGCGGCGCAGGCGCAGGTCGCGTCGCAGCAGGCGCTGATCGATCAATATTCGATCCGCGCTCCCTTCGATGGCCACCTTGGCATCAGGCTGGTCAGCCTCGGCCAGTATCTGCCTGCAGGAACCGCGGTTGTCACCTTGCAGTCGCTCGATCCGATCCAGTTCGATTTTTCGATGCCGCAACAGGCCCTGTCGCAGCTGAAGGTCGGACAGGCGGTGACAGCGACGGTGGATGCCTATGGAAATCAGACGTTCGACGGCAAGATCACGGCGATCAGCCCACTCGTCGATACCCAGAGCCGTAACATCACCATCCGGGCAACCTTCCCCAATCCCGATCGCAAGCTGTTGCCCGGCATGTTCGGCAACATAACTGTGGTGGTCGGAGATCCGAAGGAATACATCTCCCTGCCGCAGACAGCCGTCACCATCAACCCTTACGGCAATGTCGTCTATGTGGTGACCGACAAGGGCAACGGCGCGGATGGCAAGCCGCAGCTCGTCGCCAATCAGAAGTTCGTCAGCACGGGACAGGCCCGGGGCGACCAGATCTCGGTGACCAAAGGGTTGAACGCGGGCGAAGTGGTGGTGACCTCCGGCCAGCTGAAACTGAATAACGGCTCGCCTGTCATCATCAACAACGAGGTGCAGCCGTCGAACGATCCCAACGCGAACCCGGCAAATCCCAACTGAGGTGTGGCGATGAATGTCACCGATATCTTCATCAAGCGCCCCGTTCTTGCTCTGGTGGTCAGCGCGTTGATTATCGTGATCGGCTACCAGTCGTTCCGTTCGCTAACCGTGCGGCAATATCCGCAGACCCAGAATGCCGTCGTCACGGTGACGACCACCTATCCCGGTGCGGCGCCCGACGTCATTGCCGGCTTCATCACGACACCGCTCGAAAACGCCATCGCCCAAGCCAACGGCATCGATTACATGACCTCGACGAGCACGAGCGGCACGTCGACGATCACCGTCAACCTTCGGCTTAACTACAGCGCCGATGCGGCGATGACCGAAATCAACGCCAAGGTATCCTCCGTTCTCAATCAATTGCCCACGGGCACGCAGCAGCCGATCATGACGGTCTCCATTGGCCAGTCGATCGACGCCATGTATATCGGCTTCCGAAGCGACGTTCTGGCCAGCAACCAGATCACCGACTATCTGACGCGCGTCGTCCAGCCGAAATTGCAGGCGGTCAACGGCGTTCAGACGGCCGAAATCCTCGGCGCGCGAACATTCGCCTTGAGAGCCTGGCTGCAGCCGGACAAGCTTGCCGCCTATGGCTTGTCGGCCGGCGATGTCTGGACCGCGCTTGGCGCCAACAACTATATCTCCGGCATCGGCACCACCCGCGGCCAGATGACACAGACGGTGCTGACGGCGCAGACCGACCTGCATTCCGTTGATGAATTCAAGGAAATGGTGGTCAAGCAGATCGGCAGCACGATCGTGCGGCTGAAGGATGTCGCGACCGTTGCCCTCGGGTCCCAGAATCCCGACGTCCAGATCGGCTTCGATGGGCAGGACGGCGTGTTCATGGGCATCCAGATCGCCCCGACAGCCAACCTGCTCGACGTGATCGCCGGCGTGCGCGCGGTGTTTCCAGGTATACAGCAGCAATTGCCGCAGGGGCTTGAAGGCTACATCGTCTACGATTCCAGCACTTTCGTTACCACCTCCATCGATGAAGTCGTAAAGAGCCTGGTCGAGGCTCTCGTGATCGTCATTTTCGTGGTCTTCGCCTTTCTCGGTTCACCGCGATCGGTTGCCATTCCCGTCGTCGCCATACCTCTGTCGCTGGTCGGCACTTTCGCGATGATGCTGATCTTCGGCTTCTCGATCAATCTTCTGACGCTGCTTGCCCTGGTTCTGGCGATCGGGCTCGTCGTCGACGATGCCATCATCGTGGTGGAGAATGTCAACCGTCACATCGAAGAGGGATCGACGCCCATGAGGGCGGCGCTGGACGCGGCGCATGAACTCGTCGGGCCGATCCTGGCCATGACGGTGGTGCTGATCGCCGTCTACGTTCCGATCGGTTTCCAGGGCGGCCTGACGGGTGCGCTGTTCACGGAGTTCGCCTTCACGCTTGTCGGCGCCGTTACCGTGTCGATGATCATCGCGCTGACGCTGACGCCAATGATGTGCTCGCGCATCCTGAAGCCGCATTTGACCGACCGCAGTGGCTGGGAAGAGCGTATCTCCGACTTCATCGACCGCCGCTTTTCGGAAATCCACCGGCCCTATGTGCGCATGCTGCACGGCAGCCTGAACACCGTGCCGGTGGCGTTGGTCTTCGCCGTGATCGTGCTTGGCAGCATCTATTTCCTCTATACCAGCGCCAAGACCGAGCTGGCTCCCAACGAGGACCAGGGCTTCCTGGCCGCGCAAGTGACGAACCCTCCCAACGCGACGCTTCAGCAAAAGCTGCTGAATTCCAACCAGGTCACCAAGATCTTCCGCAGCTTCCCCGAAACCGACAAGACCTTGCAGGTCGAGGTGCCGGGCACATCCTTCGAGGGCATGGTGCTGAAGCCCTGGGACCAGCGCACGAGAACGGCGGACCAGCTGCAGCCACTGGTGCAGGCCGATCTGGCGAAGATCGCCGGCGGACAGTCCGTGGTCTTCCAGATACCGCCGCTGCCCGGCGCCAGCGGTCTGCCGGTGCAGTTCGCCATCGGCAGCACCAGCGGCTTCGAGCAACTCAACGAGGTATCCACCGCCTTCCTGCAGGAAGCGCAGAAATCCGGCGAGTTCATCTTCCTGACGAAGGATCTTTACGTCGATAATCCGCAATATTCGATCCAGATCGATCGCAGCAAGGCCTCGGCCCTCGGCCTGTCCATGAACAATGTCGGTTCGGCGCTCGCCTCCATGCTGGGCGGCGGCTATGTCAACTACTTCAGTATCGACAACCGCTCGTATCAGGTCATCCCGCAGGTCGAGCAACGGTCGCGCCAGACCATCGATCAGATCATGAACTATCCGATCGCGAACGTGAACGGTAACAAGATCCCGCTTTCGGCGATCGCGACGGCGAAACTCCAGGCTACGCCGCGCTCGGTCGCGCATTTCCAGCAATTGAATTCGGCCACGATCTCCGGCGTGCCGGCGCCTGGTGTTGCCGTCGGCGATGCGCTGAATACATTGAAGTCGATCGCGGCACGGACGTTGCCGCAGGGCTACTCGGTCGACTATGGCGGGCAGTCGCGGCAATATGTGCAGGAATCGAGCGGCATGGCGACCACATTCGCGCTCGCCCTGATCATCGTGTTCCTGGCGCTTTCGGCGCAGTTCAACAGCTTCCGTGACCCGTTCATCATCCTCGTGTCGGTGCCGATGTCGATCGCGGGCGCGCTTGCCTTCATCAGCCTCGGCATCGGCGGCGCGTCGATGAACATCTATACGCAGGTCGGGTTGGTGACGCTGATGGGTCTGATCAGCAAGCACGGTATTCTGATCGTCGAGGTGGCAAACACGCTGCAGGCCGAGGGAAAGACCAAGCGCGAGGCGATCGAAGGTGCCTGCGGCATCCGCTTGCGGCCGATCCTGATGACGACGGGCGCCATGGTTCTGGGCGTCGTGCCGCTGATCCTGGCGACCGGAGCAGGAGCCGTCGCCCGCTTCAACATGGGCCTGGTGATCGCTGCCGGTCTTGCCATCGGAACGCTGTTCACGCTCTTCGTCGTCCCGGCGGTCTATATGCTGCTCGCCGCCGATCATCACAAGAAGGATGCACCGGAAACAGAACCAGAACCGGCTCCCGCGCATTGAGTGGGGGCTAGTCAAGATGGGTAACGAGGCTATCGTGCCGGCTGTCGGTCTTCAGGCGGGGGAGGCGATCCTTACGCGGGGATCGCCATATTGAGTTCTGCCTGACGTCCGAGATGCGTCATCCAGTCGACGAAATCGGGCCGGCTCTTGATCTGGCGACCGTAATGGCGGGCAAGCGCGGCCGTCAGATCGCCCTTTCGGCCGAGCTGTTCGTCGGCAAATCCGATCATCTGGGAGTTCGGCCAGGCCTGCGGACGGATGGCGACCAGACGAGCAAACAGGCTCTCACCGGGCTCATCAGGGTTTGCTTGCGCCATCAAGGACAGCATGGCGGCGGTCGACCGCGATACGCCCATGTGGCAATGCACCAGCAGATGACTCGAAGCCCCGGGATATTGTCGCGCCTGAAACTCGGAGCCGAATTTCAGGATGGCTTCGACATGCTCCGGCCGGGGCATGACCCGCCCCGGAGCCGTCGCGATGATATCGTGAAAACGAAGCGTCGTGCGATGATGCTCGGCATAGGAGTGGAAGACATCGAGCTCGGGATATTCCGGATCGAGGAGGGAAAGCACATGGGTGACGTTTCGCGCGCATTGATCGGGCAACTCCTCAATGCCACAAACCGTGAGTTCTGGAGAGAGAAGCACGCTCATTGTGATATCCTTCAAACCGGCTGGCGATTCTGCGGCGCTTCGATACGATATAGCGCCATCGCTCTGAAGTGAAAATGCTTTTCCCCCTGTTGCCACGAAGTGGCGCGGCGAGCCGTCCGCGCAGGCTAGGTCCTTGAAAACAAGACGACCTGCGTTTTGATCTCTTCTTCGTCCATCTCCAGGATACGATAGCCGAATGTCCCCGTATCGGCCGTGAGACGTTCGGATTGCTTGACGATCTGATAGGAGACCGCTGGCGAGACATATTGCGTGATGTTTGCCTCCCGGGCTTCGTCGGTCATGTGGTAGTGACCGCAGAACAGGGATATCCGGCGATCCATGCCGATCAGAAGCGATCTGACCTCGTCCCGATCGCGCAGGGCTGCCCCGGTTCGATCTATCGGCGTGTCGAGCGGCAGGATCGGATGATGCAGGAAGATCGCGGCCTGCCTCACACCTTCGAGTTCGCGGGCGAGCCACCCGCGCTGGCCGTCGCCGACGACGTTGTCGGACGTATCGAGGAAAATCCGTTTCAGATGCGGATCTTGCTGCGAGTAGCAAAGTTTCCCAGCCACGGTAGCGCCGCTCATGTCGTGGTACGGCGCGACATCGCCGTAGGTATCGTGATTGCCGAGAATGAGCGACACATCGAAGGCATGGGCGCGCAGATGCTCGAAAAAGCCGCCGACCGAGCACGCGGTGCCGATATCGCCGCCGAAGACGATCTTGGAAATACCCCGGCGGGCGATATCGCTGAGGACCAGGCGCAGATGCTGCTCGTGCTGTCGCGGTGTATTCTCATAGCCCATTTTGTCGCCGGGGATTTCGGTCTTGGTGATCAGCTTCTGGCCGAGATGGGTGTCGGTGAAAAAGGCGAGGATGGTCTTTGTCATGGGTCGGTTCCGCGGCAATTGCTTGAGCGGTCAGTCTAGGACGGCGATCTGCCCCAATGTTTCGACATGGGTCGAAGCATGCGAACTATTTCGATGTTATGATGCAGCCTGATGTGGAGAGGCCTAGACATGACGACCCAGCCGAACATAGCAGCCGTTGCCTTTCTGATTGCCGATCCCGCGCGGGCCGCCATATTGTCGGCGCTCCTCGATGGCCGGGCGCGGCCAGCCGGCGAGCTCGCCCATGCGGCCGGCGTGACGGCACAGACAGCCAGTTCGCATCTCGGTAAATTATTGGCCGGCGAGCTGCTGGCCGTGGAAGCCGCGGGGCGGCATCGATATTACCGTCTCGCCGGTTCCCATGTCGCGCTGGCGCTCGAGACCCTCGCCTCCATCGGCCCGGCGCAATCCGTGCGAAGAAAGCCGTTGACCCGGGATGCGCGGAAGCTTCGGTTCGCGCGTTGCTGCTATGATCATCTGGCCGGCCGCGTTGGGATCGCCCTAACCCATGGATTGGTGGAGCAGGGGTTCCTTGTCGCGGCCGAAAAGAAGCGGTTCGAACTCACGCCTGATGGTGCGAAGTGGTTCGACCGCATGGGCATGAACACGGCCAGCATCAGACCCACGCGCCATGGGCTTGCCCGGCAATGCCTCGATTGGACGGAGAGAGAACATCATCTTGCTGGACCGCTTGGCGTTCATTTGACCAAGTTCCTCTTGGCGAAGGGTTGCATACGGCGGGCACCTTCGTCCCGGGCCGTTGACGTCACGCCGAAAGGTTGGAAGGTGTTGAAGAAGCATTTCGGCATTGACGAGCAAGCCTTGCTCTGACGGGCGCTCTCCCGCATTGACTTCATTTCGACAATGGATGATTTTGGTACGCCATATTATGGTATCCGAAGATCGAGGGTCTGGAAATGAATGACGATGCGCATGGCGCCGCGATTCGCGTGGAGCGTCCGACGAAGACGTTGCGGGAGCTCGCCCTCGACAAGGTGCGAGAGGCGATCATCAGCGGCTATTTCCGCCCGGGCGACCGCCTGGTCGAACGCGATCTTTGCGCTCAGCTCGGCGTCAGCCGCACGATCGTGCGCGAGGTGCTGCGCCATCTCGAATCCGAAGGCCTCGTCGCCAACCTTCCGAACAAGGGGCCGATCGTCGCGCAGCTCAATCATGACGAAGCCAAGCAGATCTACGAGATCCGCGCCGCGCTCGAAGGGATGGCGGCACGGCTTTGCGCCGAGCAGAACAACCCCGCGATCGCGGATGCACTGGACAAGTCGCTCGAGGACATAAGGCATAGCTACCGCGAAAAGGACATGGCCGGTGTGCTCGCCCACACATCGTCGTTCTATCAGACGCTGTTCAGCATGGTCGACCGCCATGTGGCCTGGGGCGTCGTCAACCTTCTGACCGTGCGCATCAATCACCTGCGCTCCATGACGATCAAGACGCAAGATCGCGATGTTCAAGGACCCGCGCAGATGGCACGTATCGTCGATGCTATCAGGCGCGGCGACGGCGACGGCGCCTATCAGGCGGCGATGGATCATGTCGCCAGCGCAAGCGCCATCGCCCAGGCCGTGCTTTCCGGGCGGCAGCCGATCGATTGATTTCCCAAGAAGGCCATGAAGATGCCGGCTTCCTCTTCCTTTCTCGGCTTCCCGGACCGCCTCGATGACGGTGGTCCGCCGCGTGTGGTGATCTTCGGGGCGGGTCACGGCAGTACCTATCCCGGCAGGGACAGCAGCGGGCATGCCTTGTCGGCGGAAGCTATCCGGGACGCCAGCCAGGATGACGCCGGCTTGGTCGATCACTGGGATTTCGATCTCGGTGGCCCGTTGTTTGCTGGTAAGCCCGCTTACTGCGTCGACGTCGGAAACGTCGAGACTGTCATGCACGACAATGCCGGCAACCGCGATCGGATCGAGGCAAGGACGCGCGGCGTGCTTGCATTGCCGGCCATTCCGATCCTGCTTGGCGGCGATTGTTCCGTCACGATCCCGTTCATCGCCGGCTTTGCGGATGAGGGGCCGGTCTGGATCTTGCAGATCGATGCCCATATCGACTGGCGCGACACGCTGCATAGCGAGCGCTACGGCTATTCAAGCCCGATGCGGCGGGTAAGTGAGATGCCGCATGTCGCCGGAATGGTGCAGGTCGGCCTGCGTGGCGTCGGCAGTGCCCGCCCTTCGGATATCGAGACAGCGCAACGCTATGGCAGCCGCTTTGTCACGGCCCGCCAGATCCATGCACAAGGGGTCGAGGCCGCTCTCCGGCACATTCCGAAGGGTACTCGGGTCGTTGTCACCCTGGATTGCGACAGCATCGATCCCGGCATCATGCCGGGCGTGGCGGCTCGCACGCCCGGCGGCCTCACCTATACGCAGATCATCGACCTGATCGCCGGCCTCGGCCGGCGGGCTGACATCGCGGGTTTTGATCTGGTGGAGCTCTATCCTCCCGCTGATATCGACGGCCTTTCGGCCCTGACCGCCGCGCGCATTGTCGTCAATGTGATCGGCGCCATCATCCGCCAGGGCTAACGGCCGCGAAAATCTCGCCATATGAGGAGCCGGCTTGCGCCACGTCGGATGATGCGAGAAGCCGTCACGCCCCATCAAATTGTCGTTTGCCTCCCGGAGCGGGTTGACACTGGCACGCCTTCGGTGTGACGGTATACCATAATAACGAATACGGAAGCGGAACATCGGCGGCTTAAGATCCGCGGCGACAAGCATCGCTTTCGCGGGCACCTTTCTCTGCCCCCCATAAACTACTGATATAGCTGATTATTTCTGACAACGGCAGGTTTTTTAGTCCGGTCGCTCGAAGCTGCTTGACAGTTCAGTATTATGGCATACCATCATATCTAATCCTAGATGAGAGCGAGCCATGAGCCTTCAGATCCGAAAAACCGTCCTGCAGATCGAAACGACGCTTGTTGAAGGGGGTAGGGCAGCGGCCACGCCGTTGAAACTCTTCTCGGCATGCGCGATCGTCAAAAACCCTTGGGCTGGTCGCGGCTTCGTCGCGGATCTGAAGCCCGAGATTCATGCCACGGCACCCCTTCTCGGCGAACTGCTCACCAAGATGATTATCGATGCGGTTGGATCGGGCGAGGCCGTCGAGGCTTATGGCAAATCCGCCGTCGTCGGTCTCGATGGCGAGATCGAGCATGCATCCGCGCTGATCCACACTCTTCGCTTCGGCAATCATTATCGCCATGCCGTCGGTGCCAAATCCTATCTCGCCTTCTGCAACACGCGCGGACCAGCCAATGCGCCGATCATGATCCCGCTCATGGACAAGAATGACGAAGGTCGCCGCTCGCATTATCTGACAATCCAGACGTCGATACCGGATGCACCGGCCGCCGACGAAATCGTCATCGCGCTTGGTGCCTCGATCGGTGGTAGGCCGCATCATCGCATCGGCGATCGCTATCAGGATCTTAAGGATCTGGGACAGGACGTCTCCAATCCGGCCGGCGTTTAAGAGATTGGGCGTCTGGATGCCTGCGATGGAAACGATGGATCAGAACAAGGCCGATCTTCTGATTGTGGGAGGCTTGCCTCGCAAGCACACGGCGCGCGGCACAGCCTATCATGAAGTCGGCAAAGGCGAGCCGCTGGTGCTGCTCCATGGTGTCGGCATGCGGCTTGAAGCCTGGGCGCCACAGATCGAGGCTTTTTCCAGAAGCCATCGCGTCATCGCCGTCGATATGCCGGGTCATGGGGAAAGCGTTGGGTTGCCTCCGGGCAGCAAGCTGGAAGCCTTTGTCGCCTGGTTCGGCGGCTTTCTCGATGAGATGGCGTTCAGTGAGGTCAATGTCGCCGGCCATTCGATGGGCGCGCTCGTTGCCGGAGGGGCCGCCGCCACCTTCGGTGAGCGGATCAAGAGGGTCGCCTATCTCAATGGCGTCTATCGGCGCGACCCCGAGGCCAAGGCGGCCGTGCTGGCTCGCGCAGCCGCGATACCGATTTCAGGTGTCGACAAGGAGGGCCCGCTGCAGCGTTGGTTCGGCGATGATGCTCAAAGTGGAGTCGCGCGGGAACTCACGCGGAACTGGTTGAGCCTTGTCGATCCGAAAGCCTATGCCGCGGCCTATGCGGCTTTCGCCGGTGGCGATGAGACCTATGCCGATCGCTGGTCCGATGTCGGGGCACCGGCCTTGTTCCTGACGGGATCCGACGATCCGAACTCGACGCCACGGATGGCGGAGGAGATGGCGACGGCGGCACCCAAAGGCTGGGCACGGATCGTCGAAGGGCACCGCCATATGGTGAACCTGACCGCGCCAGTTATCGTCAATGAGCTGCTTGCCGAGTGGCTTTCATGCGGGGAGGACGCAAGATGACGGCACAAGATTTCGATCCAAGGGCGCTGCGCGACGCCTTCGGCGCGTTTCCGACGGGCGTGACGGTCGTCACCGCGCGCGATCAGGCTGGTCTGCCGATCGGCTTTACGGCGAATTCCTTCACGTCGGTATCGCTTGAGCCGCCGCTTCTTCTTGTTTGCCTCGCCAAGACCTCGCGTAATTTCGCGGCCATGACGAGCGCGAAGCACTTTGCCATCAATGTGCTCTCGGAGACGCAGAAGGCGGTCTCCAACACCTTTGCCCGACCCGTTGAAGACCGGTTCGCCGCCGTCGAGTGGACTTCCGGGGCGGATGGGTGTCCGATCCTCGCCGATGTCGCCGCCTGGTTCGAATGTGCCATGAGCGAAGTGATCGAAGCAGGCGATCACGTTGTCCTGATGGGACGTATCGTCTCGTTCGACAATAGCGGCCGCAATGGGCTGGGCTATGCCCGTGGCGGCTATTTCACCCCGATCCTGGCGAGCAAGGCGGTCTCCGCTGCGGCGGAGGGCAATATCGAGCTGGGTGCCGTTCTCGAGCGCGACGGCAAGATCCTGCTGCTCGGGGACGATGTTCTGGCTCTTCCCAATTGCGAGGGCAGGGAGGGCAGCCCCGCCGATATTCTCGGTCAGTATTTACAGACGCTGACCGGCCTTACCGTGACCGTCGGCTTTCTCTATTCCGTCTATGAAGGCAGGAGCGATGGCAAGCATCACATCGTCTATCGGGCCTTTGCTTCACAAGGTGAGCCGCGCGAGGGCCGGTTCCTCAAGCCGGATGCGCTCAAGACCGCGCATTTCAAGACCAGCTCCACGGCCGATATCGTCTCCCGCTTCGCGCTGGAAAGCCAGATCGGCAATTTCGGGGTCTATTTTGGCGACGAGACCTCCGGCATGGTGCGACCGGTTTCCGGAAAGGCGGTGCGGGTATGAAATTCTCTCTCTTCGTTCACATGGAGCGCCTCGACGCGAACCAGACGCATAAAAGCCTCTATGAGGAGTTCGTCGCGCTGTGCGAGATCGCCGACAAGGGCGGCATGCACGCGATCTGGACGGGCGAGCATCATGGGATGGATTTCACCATCGCGCCCAATCCCTTCGTGACCATCGCCGATCTGGCGCGGCGCACATCGCGGGTAAGGCTTGGCACCGGAACGGTAATCGCGCCCTTCTGGCATCCGATCAAGCTTGCCGGCGAGGCCGCCATGGCCGACATCATCTGCGACGGCAGGCTCGATATCGGCATTGCCCGCGGCGCCTATTCCTTTGAATATGAGCGATTGTTGCCGGGTCTCGACGCCTGGGGCGCTGGTCAGCGCATGCGCGAGCTGATCCCGGCCGTCAAAGGCATCTGGCAGGGGGATTACGCCCATGAGGGCGAGTTCTTCAAATTCCCGCCGACCACCTCGGCGCCAAAGCCGCTGCAGCAGCCCAATCCGCCGATCTGGGTTGCCGCGCGCGACCCGAATTCGCATGAATTCGCCGTCGCCAATGGCTGTAATGTCCAGGTGACGCCGCTCTGGCAGGGTGACGATGAAGTCGAGGCGCTGATGGGGCGGTTCAATGACGCCTGCGCCAAGAGCCCGGACATCGAGCGACCGAAGATCATGCTCCTGCGTCATACCTATGTCGGCTCGTCCGAGGATGACATCGCGCAGGCCGCCCATGAGCTCAGCGTCTATTACAACTACTTCTTCGCCTGGTTCAAGAACGAGAAGCCGATCCATCAGGGCCTGATCGAGCGCATCCCGGAAGAGGACATTCGCGCCAATCCCATGCTGTCGGATGCGGTCATGCGCAGCAACAATGTCGTCGGCGATGCCCAAACCGTGATTGCCCGACTGAAGGCCTATCAGGCGATGGGCTACGACGAATATTCCTTCTGGATCGACACCGGCATGTCGTTTGAGCGCAAGAAGGCATCGCTCGAACGCTTCATCGCCGAGGTCATGCCGGCATTTCAGGAGTGAACGCCATGCAGCGCTTCCAGTATTACATCGACGGCGAATTTGTAGATGGGGAAGCCCGCTTCCAGAGCATCGATCCCGCGACTGGCGACGTCTGGGCAGAAATGCCGGAAGCGCGGGAGGCTGATGTCGACCGCGCCGTCGATGCCGCCGAAAAGGCGCTTTACGAGGGCCCCTGGGCAAAGATGACGGCGACGCAGCGTGGCAAGCTTCTCTACAGGCTCGCGGATCTCGTCGCGGCCAATGCACGGAAACTTGCCGAACTGGAGACGCTCGACACCGGCAAGATCATCCGCGAGACTTCGGCGCAGATCGCCTATGTCGCCGACTATTATCGCTACTATGCCGGCATCGCCGACAAGATCGAGGGCTCCTACCTGCCGATCGACAAACCGGACATGGATGTCTGGCTGCGCCGCGAGCCAGTCGGCGTCGTAGCCATGGTCGTGCCGTGGAATAGTCAGCTTTTTCTCTCGGCGGTGAAGATTGGACCGGCGCTCGCTGCCGGCTGCACCATGGTCGTCAAGGCGTCCGAAGATGGTCCGGCGCCGTTACTGGAATTCGCGCGCCTGGTTCATGAAGCCGGCTTTCCGGCCGGCGTCGTCAACATCATCACCGGTTTCGGCCCTTCTTGCGGCGCGGTACTCGGGCGGCACCCCAAGGTCGCGCATATCGCCTTTACCGGCGGACCGGAGACGGCACGCCATGTCATCCGCAATTCGGCCGAGAACCTTGCTTCGACCTCGCTGGAACTGGGCGGCAAATCACCCTTCATCGTCTTTGCCGATGCCGATCTCGAGAGCGCCGCGAATGCGCAAGTCGCCGGCATTTTCGCGGCGACTGGTCAAAGCTGCGTTGCCGGCTCGCGGCTGATCGTCGAGGCCAGCGTCAAGGATGCCTTTCTGTCGATCCTCAAGCGCAAGGCCGAGGCGATCCGCATCGGTTCACCGCTCGACATGGCGACCGAGGTCGGCCCGCTAGCTACGAAGCGCCAGCAGGATCATGTGGCCGCTCTCCTCGAGAAATCCATTGCGAGCGGCGCTCGGCTGATCACCGGTGGCCAAAAGCCAGACGGCGTGGGTTATTACTTCCCGCCGACAATCCTCGATTGCGATGGCGTCAACTCGCCGTCATTGGCCGAGGAATTCTTCGGGCCGGTTCTGTCGGTTATCTCGTTCGAGAGCGAGGCAGAAGCCTTGAGGCTTGCAAACGATACCCGCTATGGCCTGGCATCCGGTGTCTTCACCCAGAATCTCACACGCGCCCATCGCCTGATGAAGGGCATCCGCGCCGGCGTCGTCTGGGTCAATACCTATCGCGCGGTATCGCCTATCGCGCCCTTCGGCGGCTTCGGCCTTTCGGGCCATGGCAGGGAAGGCGGGCTTGCCGCGGCGCTCGATTATACGCGCACCAAGACGATCTGGCTGCGCACATCGGACGATCCGATTCCCGATTCCTTCGTCATGAGGTGAGACCGATGTTTTACGAGATCCGCACCTACCGGCTGAAGAACGGCACGACCCCGCAATATCTGAAGGTGGTGGAAGAGGAAGGGATTGCCATCCAGAAGGCCCATCTCGGCGATCTCGTCGGCTACTTCTACTCGGAAATCGGTGTCATCAACGAGATCGTGCACATCTGGGCCTATGCAAGCCTCGACGATCGCGAGGCGCGGCGCGGGCGGCTGGCCGCCGACCCCAAATGGCAGGCCTTCCTGCCGAAGATCCGCGACCTGATCGAACAAGCGGAAAACAAGATCATGAAGCCCGCTGATTTCTCCCCATTGAGATCAACGGCGGGCGCGTAAGGCATGCCTCTAAAAACCGAAAACAAGGACAAGGGAACATGAAAGCAGGAATTGCACTCGCGGCCTTTGCCGCCATGATGGCCGCATCCATGCCCGCCAAGGCCGACACCATGGTCTTCACGAGCTGGGGAGGAACGACGCAGGATGCGCAGAAGGTCGCCTGGGCCAACCAGTTCACGGCAAAGACCGGTATCGGCGTCATGCAGGACGGCCCAACGGATTACGGCAAGTTGAAAGCAATGGTCGAAGCCGGCCAGGTGAGCTGGGACGTCGTCGACGTCGAGGGTGATTATGCCGCGCAGGCCGGCAAGGCGGGTCTGCTCGAAAAGCTCGACTTTTCCGTCATCGACAAGTCCAAGCTCGATCCGCGCTTCGTCAGCGACTACTCCGTCGGTAGCTTCTATTATTCCTTTGTCATCGGCTGCAACGCCGATGCGGTCAGCGCCTGCCCGAAGACCTGGGCTGATCTCTTCGACACGAAGAAATTCCCCGGTAAGCGCACCTTCTACAAATGGTCCGCGCCGGGGGTCATCGAAGCGGCGCTCTTGGCCGATGGCGTTCCCGCCGACAAGCTCTATCCGCTCGATCTCGATCGCGCCTTCAAGAAGCTCGATACGATCAAATCCGATATTGTCTGGTGGTCGAGCGGCGCGCAATCGCAGCAGCTGCTGGCCTCGGCCGAAGCGCCTTTCGGCAGTCTCTGGAATGGCCGCATGACCGCGCTTGCCAACAGCGGCGTCAAGACGGAGACCTCCTGGAGCCAGAACATCACGGCAGCGGATGCCCTTGTCATCCCCAAGGGTGCGCCGAACCTCGAAACGGCGATGAAATTCATCGCGCTCGCGACCTCGGCACAGTCGCAGGCCGATTTGGCGAAGGCCACCGGATATGCGCCGACAAACCTCGGCTCGGCGAAACTGATGGACCCTGAAATAGCCAAGACCTTGCCGGACCAGCAGACCGCCAGTCAGGTCAATGCCGACATGAATTACTGGGCCGCGAACAGGGATGCGATCGGCAAGAAGTGGTACGCCTGGCAGGCTCAGTAAGCGGTGGAGATGACCAGACCACCGCGGACAAATCTCCGCGGTGGGGCAATGCGAGGTCCAGGCCTGTGCGTAGCGATCGCTGCTCAACAGCGCCCATGGTGGGAAAGGATTGCCATGTCGACATACGTAGACGTCGCGGACGCGGCCGCACCGGCGCGCAAGACGGCAGGGTCGACCGGATTCGCGCAGGTCGCGCCGGCCCTCGCCTTCGTCGCGATCTTTTTCATCTTTCCGGTCATCGCGTTGCTTCTGCGCAGCGTGATGGAGCCGGCTTTCGGCGTCGGCAATTACGCCGAATTGCTGGGCTCAGAAACCTATCTAAAGATCTTCGCCAACACGTTCATCGTGTCGGGCGTCGTCACCGTCCTATCGCTGTTGATCGGCTTTCCCGTGGCATGGACGCTGGCGATCATGCCGTCGCGCTGGTCCTCGGTCGTCTTTGCGATCCTGTTGCTGTCGATGTGGACGAACCTGCTCGCGCGCACCTATGCCTGGATGGTGCTTTTGCAGCGTACGGGATTGATCAACAAGATGCTGATCGGCATGGGCCTGATCGACAAGCCGCTTGCCCTCGTCAATAACCTGACCGGTGTGACGATCGGCATGACTTATATCATGCTGCCCTTCATCATCTTGCCGCTCTACGGCGTCATCAAGAAGATCGATCCGGCCGTGCTGCAGGCGGCGGCGCTGTGCGGTGCCAGCCGTCTGCAGTGCCTCACTCGCATTCTAATACCGCTTGCCGCTCCCGGCATGATGGCAGGAGCCCTGATGGTGTTCGTCATGTCGCTCGGCTACTACGTCACGCCGTCGCTGCTTGGCGGCACCGCGAACATGATGCTCGCCGAACTCATCGCCCAGTTCGTGCAATCGCTCGTCAATTGGGGCATGGGCGGCGCGGCCGCCTTCGTCCTGCTGGTCGTCACCCTGACGCTCTATGCCGTCCAGCTGCGGCTCTTCGGCGTTCAAAGCACGGGGGGACGCTGAGATGTTGCTGAATTTCGATCGTCTCGGCTGGTGGAAATATGTGCTGCTTGCCATCACCGTCCTGACCGCGGCCTTTCTTCTTCTGCCGATCCTGTTCATCGCCGCCTTGTCGTTCGGCTCATCGCAATGGCTGATCTTTCCGCCGCCGGGCTGGACCTGGCGCTGGTACGCGGAACTGCTTTCCGATCCGCAATGGCTGGCTTCCGCCTGGACGAGCTTCAAGATCGCTTCGATCGTCACGGTGCTTTCGGTGCTGCTCGGTCTTGTGACCTCCTTCGGCCTGGTGCGCGGGAAGTTCATGTTTCGCGATGCGCTGAAGGCACTGTTCCTGACGCCGATGATCCTCCCCGTCGTCGTGTTCGCCGTCGCTCTCTACGCCTTCTTCCTGCGAATTGGGCTGGGCGGCACCTTAGTCGGCTTCGTGTTGTCCCATCTGGTCCTGGCGCTACCCTTTTCCATCCTGTCGATCGCTGGGGCGCTCGAAGGCTTTGACAAGTCGATCGAGGATGCCGCCGTGCTTTGCGGCGCATCTCCGCTCGAGGCGAAGATCAGGGTCACGCTGCCCGCCATCAGCCACGGATTGTTCTCGGCTGCCGTCTTCTCGTTCCTGACGTCCTGGGATGAGGTGGTCGTTGCGATCTTCATGGCGAGCCCGACGCTGCAGACGCTGCCCGTCAAAGTCTGGGCGACGCTCCGGCAGGACCTGACGCCGGTCGTCGCTGCTGCCTCCACACTTCTCATTCTTTTGACGGTCATGTTGATGACGCTGGCCGCGATCGTGCGCAAGGTTCTAAGAAAATGAGCGAATCCTTCCTGAAGATCAAAGGCATCCGCAAGGAATACGGTCCCGTCGTCGCGGTCCACGACGTCAATCTCGAGGTCAAGCGCGGCGAGTTCCTGACCTTTCTCGGCCCCTCCGGCTCGGGCAAGAGCACGACGCTTTATATCCTCGCCGGTTTCGAGAACCCCACCAAGGGCGATATCCTGCTGAACGGCGAGACGCTGCTGTCGACACCATCGCACAAGCGCAATATCGGCATGGTGTTCCAGCGCTATACGCTATTTCCGCATTTGACCGTCGGAGAGAATATCGCCTTTCCGTTGAAGGTGCGCCGCAAGCCCAAGGCAGAGGTCGACAGCCGTGTCAGGGAAATGCTCCGCCTTGTCCGGCTGGAAGGCTTCGAGGATCGCAAGCCCGCGCAAATGTCCGGCGGCCAGCAGCAGCGCGTCGCTCTTGCCAGGGCACTCGCTTATGACCCGCCGGTGCTTTTGATGGACGAGCCGTTGTCGGCTCTCGACAAGAAATTGCGCGAAGAAATCCAGCACGAGATCAAAAGGATCCACGAGCAAACCGAGGTAACGATCCTCTATGTGACCCACGACCAAGAAGAGGCTCTGCGGTTGTCCGATCGCATCGCCGTCTTCTCCAAAGGCATCATCGATCAGATAGGAACCGGCCCGGAACTCTACGCCAATCCACGCACTCGTTTTGTCGCCGAGTTCATCGGCGACAGCGACTTCATTTCCTGTCATCTGCTTTCATCGGACAATGGCCAGGCGACGATCTCACTCGGCGACAAGATCATCTTCGACAGCATTCCGGTTCACGGCCGGCCGGCGTCGGGGAGCAAAGCGGCGTTGATGTTGCGGCCGGAACGCATCCGGCTCGGGCGCGAGGCGGGTGTGAGCAAGGGCCTCAGCGCGACCGTCAACGATATCACTTTCCTCGGCAACAACGTGCATGTGACGACACGGATCGCCGCCGGCGAAACCTTGTCCGTGCGCCTGCCCTTCGGCCACGAAGCCATCTCGGGTCTTAGCCGCGGCGATAACGTGCATCTGGAGTTCGATCCCGACGCCGCGCATGTCTTCTGTTAGCGCTGACCGGAGGCTGGCGTTGTCGAAGCGCGATGAAGACAATGGCAGCGAGGACGGCAGCGCTATTTACGCCAGAGTGCGTTCTATACCATGTAGAGCTTCCCGGATTTGTATTGCGCAGCCGCCAGCCGTTTTTCATCGATGAAAAATACCCTGCAGATTTGGTTGTTTATCGCCCTGGCATCTCTCCCTATGTCTGCCTGCAACGATAGATGATCGTGGAGGACGACATGCTGACCAAACCCGATGGCACGACCACAATGGCGCTCTGGAATGGCCGGGAAATCCCACGCCTGGGCATGGGATGTTGGGCGATCGGCGGACCGTTTTATGCTGGCGATGTGCCGCTCGGCTGGGGTGACGTCGATGATGATGAATCGGTCCGTGCCATCGACCGGGCGGTGGATCTCGGCATTCGCTTCTTCGACACCGCCTCGAATTACGGGGCTGGTCATTCCGAAGAGGTGGTCGGCAGGGCGATCGGCAATCGGGACGATATCACCATCGCCACCAAATTCGGCTTCGCGACGGACGAGAAGACCAAGCAAGCCACGGGCGCCTTTTCCGATCCTGCCTTTATCCGGCAGTCCGCTGAGACGTCATTGCGTCGCCTGCGCCGTGATCGTCTGGATCTGCTGCAGTTCCATCTTAACGATTTTCCGCTCGAAGCTTCTGACGAGGTATTTGAGACACTTGAAGCGCTCAAGGCCGAAGGCAAGATCGATGCTTTCGGCTGGAGTACGGATCATCCGGACCGCGCCGCACGTCACGTGCATCGCTCAGGGTTCGTTTCGGTTCAGCATACGATGAACGTCTTCGAGCCGGTCCCGGCGATGATCGATGTCATCGAGCGTAATGGTCTGATTTCCATCAATCGCGGTCCGCTCGCCATGGGGCTGCTCAGCGGTAAGTTCACGCCTGACAAGGGAGTCGGAGAAAAAGATGTGCGTGGTGCGAGCCTCGACTGGATGGTCTACTTCAAGGACGGCAGGATTGCTCCCGAATTCGCCGCGCGCCTGGAAGCGGTCCGCAATCTGCTGACCGAGGGCGGTCGAACGCTCACACAGGGTGCGCTTGCCTGGTTGTGGGCGCGTTCGCCGCGCACGCTGCCAATTCCCGGCTTCCGCACGGTTGCTCAAGTCGAGGAAAACGCCGGAGCCCTGGCCAAGGGACCGCTGCCAGCAGATGTGATGGCCGCGGTCGATCAGGCGCTGGCGGGGCTCCAGTCGGCGCTCCACGAATAGGATGACGGGACTGACGGGTTAGGTCTCTTTGCCGTCGTGTCGCGACCGCAATAACCCATCGGCGATGCGCTCTCAATTGGAGTTTCGTTGGGCCGCAAGCAGTCATAACCGCGCGAGACAATCTCGTGGATTTCAGCGGCTGGTGATCTAGGTTGGAAGGGTCGTGTGTTCGACTCCCATCAAGAGCTCACCCCTTTCCTTGTTCATCCTGCCTCAAGAACCATCTTCCCAAACCCACCACCCGCCTCCATGCGGCGATGGGCATCTGCGGCTCTATCAAGTGGAAAGACTTCGCCGACGAGTGGCCGAAGCCGTCCATCACCGAACATCGGAAGCGCGTTGTCCGCAAAATGCCGAACCATGGCGCGCTTTTCCTCGATGGCGCGGGACTTCATAACAGTCCCGATCACCTTCAGGTGCTTGTAGAGCACCATATCGAGCGGAATGATCGCGTTGTCGTCCCGTCCCAGCAGCCCGACCTGCACCAAACGCCCGCCTTCAGCAAGGCTGCGGATATTGCGTGCCAAATAGCTTCCGCCAACGAAGTCGATGATTAGATCGGCGCCGCAGGATCCAGTCGCATCGATGATCTCCGCCTCGAAATCCTGCCGGCGGTAATCCCACACAGCCTCGGCGCCAAGGGAACGAATCTTGGCGATATTGCTGTCGGAGGCAGTTGCGAACACTCTGGCTCCCATCGCCACCGCAAGCTGGACCACAGCGGATCCATCCCACCGGCGGCGGCATGGACCAGCACGCTCTCTTCTGGCCGTATCTGGCCGAGATGGCACAGGGCTTCGTAGGCGGTAACGAAGCTTTCCATGACCGCCGCCGCTTCTACATAGGACATACCGGCTGGTATGTGGACAGACAGGCCATTGTTTGCTCTGGCGACTTCCGCATAGGCTCCGCCGCCGACGATCGACATGACACGGTCGCCGACGGAAAACTCCGAGACGGCCTCGCCGACAGCGATGACCTCCCCGGCGACCTCGAGGCCGAGGATAGGACTGTCTCCAAAGGCGCGCGAGCCATAATGACCTTCGCGCTGAAGGAGGTCAGCCCGATTGACGCCAGACGCCATGACCTTCACGAGGATGTCGCTCGGCCGGAGCTCAGGATAAGGAACCTCTGCGAGCCGGAGCACATCCGGCCCACCAAAGTCGTCGAAGATGATCACTTTCATTGGTCCATCCTTACCTGGCGAGAGCACGCCGTGCGATGCTTGCGGCAAAGAGCGGCGTCTCGCGTCGATTGTGATCGCCACCGGCCGCCTGCCGGGCGGCGGCTGCGTCCTCGTAAGTGACGCCGTGCTCTTCCAAAAAGGTCATGAAAGCATCCGTCGGATGCGCCGTCACACGATTGGTGTAGCGCGTCCGGTTTTTGTCGATCTTCTCGGCGATCAGTTCCCAGACCACGTTGACCTGCGTGCGGCCGTTCGCCGTGAACACATCCGAGATGGAGTTCATGCGGCAATAGGCAGCCTCGGCAGCCTCGGCGACATAGTGCTGGACGACCAGTCCGGAGCCGATCTGTTCGACGTTGATCGACATGCGACGCCCATCATCCGTCCACGTGATACCGGCTGCGATATGATCCGGCGCGCAGCAGCGCAGATATTCGGCTTCCGGCAGCGTGAAGAGCCAATCTGCGATGTCGACCTTTTCGAAGGGGACATCGATGTCGGCCGAATATGCCGACCGCGAGAGAATTGTTTCGAGAACCTTGACCACGTTGTACTTCCTTCTGTTGAGTGACGGGCTAGACAAGCGCCCTGTTGACGAGAAGGAATGTGCTCCGGATGTTCTTTGATGATAACGATCTCAATGCTCGAAACCGTTTTGCGCTGTAGGCAAAGATGAGAGATCCACGTTTTGCCGAACATCTGGCCGTCTACGTCGAGGTTGTCCGCTCCGGGAGCTTTTCAGCTGCGTCCCGTCGGCGTGCGGTAACCCCTTCGGCGATCGTTCGCCAGATCGATGCGCTCGAGCAGGATCTTGGCGTTCGACTGCTGGTTCGTTCCACCCGGGCCCTTTCCATGATCGATGCGGGCCGGCATCTCTATGACCGTGCCCAGCGTCTGCTCGATGACCTGGCCGACACCCATGCCGAAGTTGCCGCGTTCGACGGTTCTGTCGGTGGCACCCTGCGGATTGCCTGTTTCCCGACGTTCGGCAAACGATACGTCATTCCGATCCTGGGTCCGTTGATGTCCGAATATCCAGCTCTCAGGGTGGAACTCGATCTGACGGAGCGCCTCGCGGATCCCGTGGCCGAAAGACTCGATCTGGTCATCCGCATGGGGGAGCTTCAGGACAGCTCGCTAATCGCCACAAAGATCGCGCCTCTGACGCGGGTCTTGGCCGCAAGCCCGGTCTACCTCGAGCGCTTGGGGACGCCACAGTCATCAGACGACCTGAAAAGGCACAGACTGCTCGACAAGCTTCACGGCAATGATCTGCTGGGCTGGTCGGATCTCCTGGGCAGCCCGGCCAGCGATAAGGTGTGCGACCGCGTCACCTTCCGCTCGGACGACTTCGAGGCATTGAACAGTGCGGCGATCGCTGGAATGGGGATCGCCCTGCTTCCGGCCTGGGTGTCAGGACCGTCAATCAAGGCAGGCGAACTGATCCGCATTCCGCTGGACGACAAGGCATGGAACGGCAAGCTTCCGGGCATCCACCTCCTGCGCGCGCTCCATGAGCCATCGGCGAAGGTTCGAGTGTTCACGGACAGGCTCAAGGCCTTTATCGGATCGCCGCCCATCTGGTCATGACGCTGTTTGCAAACCCAATCCCGTCAAAGGTTCATAGTTTCAAACGCGCGTCGAACTCGCTTTTTCTGTTGCACTGAAGTTCGCATTCCTTCAAGAGCTTCGAATATTGCGATTGTTGAAGAATTCTATATCGCTACGCCTAAGCCCAGCTCGTTTAGAAAGACGTGCTTTCGGGCGATGTCCCGGCATAACGTATGCCGATAAACGTCATCAGACTGGCGACTGCGAAAACATTGATACTCAACAGGGTAGCGATTTGATTGCTAGTCCACGGAAAGACGGGCTCGTCAAGCCTCCACCAGCATATCGCGAAACAGATGAAGATGAAGCAGGCGACACCCCGCTGCCACCATTTCTCATCGGGTTGGAACGAAACCAGTGTCAGCACCATGCAGGGTGCAAGAAATAGGAGCGTAGCAGACGCTCTTCCGAAAAGGACGGATTCGCATACTGTATCGACCGTGCCGATCAGCGGCAGCGCCAACCGAGCACTGAACGGCGATTTTCTGGCCACCAATGGGATCGCCAAAAATAAGGGAATCGCGGCGAGCGTTATAGCTGACGTCGCTACGCCATCGCCAACCAGCCACCAGACATAAAATGGATAGAAGGGTTTATTGGCTATGATAATCCAGGCAATGGTAACCGTTGCCCCAGTCCTTGGATCCAGCGCCGGCTGCCTCATTCCGCCGGCCTCAGAAGATAGTGGCCTACCCCCCAGACATGACCCTTATCATGGCCGAACAGGCCTGCGGTGGCCAGGAAAAAGAGCCGCCAGCGGCGCTGCCAGAGCGCGCTGTCCCTGCCATAGACTTTAGCGAAGATCGGCTGGATACGATCGATCTCGCGGTAGAAGTTGGCGAGCCAGTCGAGCGCCGTCCGGCGGTAATGCGTCCCGGACCAGCGCCATTCCAGTTCGACTGAAAACAGGTCGGCAAAGCGATGCGGCAGATCATGTGCCGGCATAATACCGCCGGTAAAGAAATGACGGGCAATCCAGTCGGCCGGATCCTGATGGTTGAAGCGATAGGAGCGGTCCTTGTGGGTGAAGACATGGAGGAAAAGCTTGCCCTGCGGATTGAGCCATGCGCGGACACGCTCCAGCAAGGTGCGCCAGTTGGACATATGCTCGAACATCTCGACCGAGATCACACGATCAAAGCGTCCCTCGGTCGTAAAGCCGTTCATATCTGCCGTGATGACGGTAAGATTGCCAAGACCGTGCTTGTGCGCCATGGCGAGAATGTATTCGCGTTGTGAGGCGGAGTTTGAAACCGATGTAATTCGCGAATTGGGAAATTGCTGTGCAAGATAGAGCGACAGTGAACCCCAGCCGCAACCCAGTTCCAGGATACTGTTTCCATCTTTGATTTCGGCATGCTCTACAGTTTCGGCAAGTGCATAGGTCTCGGCTTCCGCCAGCGTTGTATGGGGGTTCGGATAAAGGCAGCAGGAGTATTTTCGTTGAGGCCCGAGGGTCAGGCTGAAGAATTCCGCCGGGACTTCATAATGCTGGCGATTGGCTTCATCGGTATGCGTCGCTATCGGAAAATTGCCCATTGCCTCGACAAACATATTTTCAGCATCTTGCGAAGTCGTCGATAGGCGGTGTTTCGTGCGTGCACAGAGAAAATCTATTCCAGCCAGCGTCATGCTGTCCGTAAGCGGTGTGCGCTCTGCGGCGTTGATCGCAAATGCCAGCATATTCATAGACTATTCTCCTTGGGAAACGAATTCGGTTTTGCGGGGGCCCGGAAAGAAGGCGTTCACGCGCTGCCGTAGAGCGCGAAATTTATCGCCGCGCGAGCGCAGCATATGCTCTTCCAACGGGGGAATTCCGGATACATGCACCAACAGCCAATACATCAACGCCGGTGCGAGCAGCGATAGAAAACTCGTAGGCGAGCTTGTGACGGCGAATAGTGGAAGGCAACACCAGAACAGCCACTCGAAAAAATAGTTGGGATGGCGGGAATAACGCCACAACCCCGTCTCGCACACCTCACTCCTGGCTTCCGGCCTTCGACGAAATCGGGCGAGCTGTGCGTCCGAAATTGTCTCGCCGGCGAGAGCCGTGGTGGCAAGTAACACGGCAAGCCAATCCGTTACTGCCGGATAGGCCTTGTCATTCATCGCCGCGAGATAGATTGCGAATACGAGGACGAAAGCCGCAAGCGCCTGAACCTGCAGAAAGATAAAGAGCCGTGAGCCGGCACTGGCGCCCCAGTCCTTCATCAGTTTGGCATAGCGCGGATCGTCTCCGCCGCCTTTGGTGCGAACTCCAATATGCCAGGTGAGCCGCAGCGCCCAGGCTGCCACGATGAGTATCACCATCATCCGGCGCGAGAACGGACCGTCTGCGCAGCAAGCAGTGAAGATGCCGTCCAAGCCCACAGCCGCAGACCAAATGGTGTCGATCCACCCACTCATGCCGGTTGTCCGCTGCACGATCCAGGCGCCGGCCATCGCCAGCGATATGCCGACAACCACGAGAGCTAAAAGAAACCAATCCATCCGTTCGCTCGCATTGATGCGCTCTTGTGTCTCTATGCATTATTTACGGACGGTCGGTTGAACCGGTTTCGTGCTACTCGAAAAAATCTCTCTTTGTGCGAAACCAGCAGCCGCCGCCCTCCGTATCTGCCTTGAAAGCCAAGAGCTTATTGCGGGAGACGAGGGTTTTATGGGTCACTACGATCGAAAAGGCGGCCGCCGCCTGAGCATTGCGGTCATAGGCAGCGGTATTTCGGGACTTTCGGCTGCTTGGCTCCTCTCGAAGCGGCACGATGTGACCGTCTTCGAGGCCAGCGATCGCGTCGGTGGCCACAGTAACACGGTTAACTTCCAAAGCGCCTCAGGGCCCGTCTCTGTTGATACCGGCTTCATCGTCTACAACGAGGTTACATATCCCAATCTGACGGCTTTGTTCCGCGCGCTCAGCGTGCCGACGGCTGCCTCCAACATGTCCTTTGCCGTTTCGATCGACGACGGTGCCTATGAATATTCCGGCGGCACCGGGCTTGGTCTCTTCGCGCAGAAATCGAATATCGTCAGCCCGCGTTTCTGGTCGATGATGCGCGATCTGTTGCGCTTCTACCGTAATGCTCCGCGGGACTTGCCCGACATGGACGGCATTTCGCTTGATGAGTATCTCTGCCGCAACGGCTACGGCTGCGCCTTCCGCGACGACCATCTCTACCCGATGGCGGCTGCGACCTGGTCGACCCCGGCTATGGAGATCGGCGCTTATCCAGCGGCAAGTTTTGTCCGCTTCTGTAACAATCATGGCTTGCTCAATCTATGGGGCCGCCCTGTATGGCGCACTGTAAGGGGTGGCAGCCGCGAATATGTTGCCCGCATGACTAACAGCTTTTTCGACCGCATCCGGTTGTCGACGCCAGTAAAGTCGATAAAGCGCGGATCACAGCGCGTAGAGCTTGAGGACGGCACCGGCGGCCATCAACTCTTCGACGATGTGGTGATAGCCACCCATGCTGACCAGGCGCTTCGAATGCTTGTGGACGCAAGCACCGAGGAAAGACGTATTTTGGGTGCCTTCCGCTATTCGCGGAACGAAGCGGTCCTGCACAGCGATGTCTCGCTCATGCCGAAACGGCGCGCTGCCTGGTCCAGTTGGAACTACGTGGCCGATACGCGGGATGGGCCAATTCAGCCTTGCATCACCTATTGGATGAACAGGCTGCAGCCGTTGGATGCGGCACCGCCGACCTTCGTCACGCTTAATCCGCGACGGGCGCCGAAGGAGGAAACGGTCATCTGCCGTGAGACATATCAACATCCCGTTTTCGATCTCCTGACCGATCGCGCACAGAAGGAAATCTGGTCGCTTCAAGGTGTCCGCAATACCTGGTTCTGCGGCGCGCATTTCGGCGCGGGTTTTCACGAGGACGGCATTCAGGCGGGCCTTGCGGTTGCCGAGGATCTTGGCGGCTTGCGGCGACCCTGGCAGGTGCCGCAGGAAAGTTCCCGGATCGTGCGCAAGCCGATTGATCGCTTCGCCGAGCTGTCGTTGGACGTGGAGGTTACCGCATGAGCGCGGACCTTCAATCTGCACTCTTTTCCGGCCTGGTCACGCATGCTCGTGTAAGGCCGAAGCAGCACAAGCTGATCTACAGGATCTATTCTCTGCTGCTCGATCTTGATGAGCTTGACCAGATCGATCGGCGGCTCCGCCTTCTTTCCATAGATCGCTTCAACATTTTTTCTTTCTATAGCAAGGATAGGGGCGATCGATCAGGGGACGATCTTAAGAAGCAGGTCGAGAGGAGTATGCGTCGCGCTGGGGTTGAGCCGGATGGCGGTCCGGTGCGGTTGCTGACGATGCCGCGACTGTTCGGTTGGGCTTTCAATCCGCTCAGTGTGTTCTTCTGTTACTCGAAGGATGCGTCGCTCAAAGCCATCCTCTGGGAAGTGGACAATACGTTCGGTGAGCGCCATGGGTATATGATCCCGGTGGAGGCGAACGACGGATCGCAAATTATTCAGCGATGCGACAAGGCCTTCTACGTCTCGCCCTTTATGGACATGGATTTGCGGTATGAGTTCCGCGTGTCGCCCCCAACCAACGTTCTTTCCATCCGAATCGAGACTTTCGATCGCGATGGGCCGGTACTCACAGCCAGGCATATCGCCCGTCGCAGCGAGCTTACGGACGGCGCATTGCTAAAGGCATTTTTTGCCATCCCTTTTCTCACACTTCGTGTTGTCGGAGGCATTCATTGGGAAGCGCTCAAGATCTGGCTGAAAGGTATCGGTTTGCGCATACGCCCCCTTCCTCCCGAAAGTCCCGTTTCGTTTTTTAGTCCATCTCCCGCTGACGGGAAAACACGCAATTCCAAGGTTGAAGTTCATGAGCCATTTTGACGAATTCTCCGGCGCTTCGATGCGTGCGTCCCATAGGACTGAGAGGTTTGGTCTTGTCGGCCGCCTTCTTATGAGCTTGTTGCGCGACGTTCGCTACGGCCACGTGAGGATTTCGTTGCCATCAGGGCAGATCGTTGAAAAGTACGGCGCTGAACCAGGGCCGGAGGCTATCATCAACATGCGGCGTTGGCGCCTGTTGCCTCGCCTGATGCTTGCGGGAGATATCGGCTTTGCGGAGAGCTACATCAATGAGGACTGGACGACTCCCGATTTGACCGCAGTCATCCGCTTCGCGGCCAAAAACATCGAAGCATTAGCGCCGGCTATCGAAGGCAGCACCACAATGCGGTTCTTCAATAGGGCAAAACATCTTCTCAATGCCAATACGAAGCATGGCAGCCGTCGCAATATCGAGGCACATTACGACCTCGGCAACGATTTCTACAGCCAATGGCTCGACCCCACGATGCTGTATTCCTCGGGAATTTTTGACGATTCAACATTCACTCTCGAAGCCGCCCAGCAAAAAAAACTTGAGCAAGTTCTCAAAAATCTTGCGCTCGATCCTAGCCAGAGTGTGTTGGAAATCGGCTGCGGCTGGGGTGCTCTTTCCGTATTCATGGCGGCCCGTGCCAACGCCAAGGTGACCGGTATCACTTTGTCACCCTCACAGCTTACCTGGGCGAGGCAGGCGGCCGCGAATGCCGGCGTGACAGAGCTGGTGGACCTGCGTCTGGAAGATTACCGTGATCTTAAAGGTCAGTTCGATCGGATCGCTTCGATCGAAATGTTCGAGGCAGTCGGCGAAGCCTATTGGCTGGAATACTTCGCAACGTTGAAACGTTGTTTGAGACCAGGTGGCAAGGCTGTGCTGCAGGTGATCTCAATTGATGAAAAGCGTTTTGATGCCTATCGGCGCGGCTCGGATTTCATCCAGAAGTATGTTTTTCCCGGTGGCTTTCTGCCCTCCGATCCCGCATTGGAGGAAGCTGTTGCAAAGGCGGGCTTCAGACTCGCGGCAAGAGAGCATTTTGGCCAATCCTACGCACGGACGCTTCTTGAGTGGCGCACCCGTTTTCATGCGCGCTGGCCTGCCATTGCGGCCCTAGGCTTTGACGAGCGATTCCGGCGCCTTTGGCACTACTACCTTTGTTATTGCGAAGCCGGCTTTGAGGAGGGGAGCATCGACGTCGGACTTTATACACTTGAGCACGCATGAAGGTCGGCGGTTAAAAGGAGATCCAGGCATGAGAGCGATGATTGGAGCGATTGTTTACCTGGCCGCAGCGTCCGCAACTAATGCGCAAGCGGCCGGAATCGAGGGCCTATGGGCTCGGGCAGATGGCAACGCCAAAGTGAGAGTTGCCCCCTGCGGATCGGACATCTGTGCAACAAATACCTGGATCAAGCCGGGAACGCCAAGTGAAAGGGCTGGTGACAAGCTGGTGATGACGATCAAGCCCGATGAAGATGGCTTCTATTCCGGCGAGGCTTTCGATCCCCAACGTGATTTGAGCTACCGGATTACAGTGAAAGTGGATGGCGATCGCATGTCCACGAGGGGTTGTGTTATTGCCGGCCTGATTTGCCGGGGCGTCGATTGGACACGCATCCGCTGATCGACCGAAGGAAGGCCGCTATGGAGAATGTGGTGAAAACTTATGTCGTCGCCTATGTTGTCACATTGGTCGTGTTCGTCGCTATCGATTTTATCTGGTTGAACAGCATGACAGATCGTCTTTACCGGCCTGTAATGGCAGACATGCTTGCAGCTGACTTCCGGCTCGCGCCTGCCATCGCCTTCTATCTGATTTATGCGTTTGGACTTACGGTTCTCGCTGTTCGCCCGGGGCTGATCGGGGAGTCGATCCAGACTGCTATAGTGTGCGGGGCGATGTTCGGCCTTACGGCTTATGCTACCTATGATTTGACCAATCAGGCGACACTCAGGAACTGGTCGACTGTTCTGACCTTGGCCGATCTATGTTGGGGTACGATCGTCTCAGGCATTGCCGCCGGTTGTGGGCAAGCGGTAACGGCGCGCCTCCTCGGATCTCTTACACATGGCTGAGGATCAGGTATGCGTTGTTGTTGGCGACAGCTTGCACATTCAGCGATTTAGCTGCCAAATTTCGAAATTGAGCGCTATCGCGAAGGCAACCCAAACAGCGAGAGGCGCAAGGCTGTAAGCAGCGATCCGGTCGAGGAGGCGAAACTTGAGGATTGTGAGGAGGATTAAAATCCATTGCGGAACGATGTTGATAAGCCCAAGTAGCGGGCTATGAAGCGCAAAGAACGCCCATGACCATGCGGCATTGAGCGCCAGTTGCAGATAAAAGCAAATGAGCGCCGCCGACTTTTGCGGTTGATCACCTGGAAGTATCCATATGCGCCAGACCGCAAAGGACATAAGTGCATAGAGGCTTGCCCAGACCGGCCCAAAGATCCAATTCGGTGGATTGAATGCGGCCTTGGCAAGGCCGGCATACCAACCCTCAATGTTCGGCAAGGTCGCCCACTGTCCGAGAACAAGGGTTAAGATGACCGGGGTCACCGCGAGGCCGGCCTTCAGCAAAGGCTTTTGTTGGTTCACTGTTTTTCGCGGCATCATGATCTCTCTTCTCGCCCGCTTCCTGCACGGCGTTTCCCAAACCGAAGCCTTTGTTCCTGCTCTTCAAATCTGATACGTGGATTTTTCTGGATCGGATCATGGGATCCATGCGGCATTGCCCATCGTAGAAAGCGCATGTATGTTTCAGCACCGCCTATCGATAGCCGTGGCAAACAGAACAGCATCATCTCCTTCGAAAGGAGACGAGCGGTGACGACTTTGCACGAGCACGATCCATTGTCGCGAGAAGCGGTCAATCAACTTGTTCTGGCGATAGCAATCCGTCAGGATCGTCAGGCCTTTGCCGAGCTCTTCAATTTCGCGGCGCCCAAGATCAAGGCGTTCATGATGCGCTCGGGCTCGACGGCTGAAACTGCCGAAGAAATCGCCCAGGAGGCGATGCTTGTGGTCTGGCGCAAGGCGACTTATTTCGATCCGGCGCGTGCCAATGCGATGACATGGATTTTCACGATCGCCCGCAACTTGCGGATTGATTTTCAGCGGAAATCAAAATCGTCAAATCAGTCGTATGGTGACGAAACTGAGGTCATGCAGGCCGCTGAACCCACGCCTGAGGAGATTTTGTTTATCAGGGCGGACGAGGAAAAGGTTCGCGCCGCGCTTCAAGCGCTGAGTTCCGAACAGGAAGAGATCATCAGATTGTCCTTTTTCCGTGATCGTCCTCACTCTGAAATTGCAAGGGAATTGGATTTGCCGCTTGGCACTGTGAAGTCTCGTATCAGGCGTGCACTTGGAAAACTTAGGGACATGCTGGAAGAAACATTATGACGAATAAGCATCATCCCAGCGATCAGACTCTCCTGCGTTTTGCTGCAGGCACGTTGCCGGCCGGTCCTTCACTCGTCGTTGCCGCTCATTTGAGTGGCTGCCCCTTCTGTCAGAGGCGTGTAGTTACGTTCGAGGCCGTTGGCGGGGAGATGCTGATCCGGACGGAACCACAGGCGCTTTCTCCTGGAGCTCTCGAACAAACGCTTGCGCGTTTGGATCAAGACGGGAATCCCAGCCATATCGCGCCGCGTCGATCACGGGCTTCCGTCGATGGCATCATTCTTCCGAGCCCATTGGCTGGTTGCGAAGTTGGTCCCTGGCGCCCCGTAGGGCCGGGAGTCAGGCTTAGCCGTATTCGCGTGCCTCACGCACCAGAAGCAAACGTGATCCTGCTGAAGGTAAAAGCGAATAAGCACATGCCGGCGCACGGGCATACGGATCTCGAGGTGACGCAGGTTTTGAAAGGATCGTTTTCGGATGGCAATAATCGTTACGAGCCGGGTGACTTCGTCGAGGGTGATGATGAGACGGATCATAGCCCGGTGATCGGCAGCGACGGCGAGTGCATATCCCTGGCAGCTATCGAAGGACATGTCCGCTTTAAGGGATTTTTCGGCAGATTGCTCGCGCCTTTTGCCGGCATCTGATTGCGTTTGACCGACTGCTAAGGGGAGAGGCCTCAAATCGTTTGTTCGGAACAATAATTCGTTCTAGTCATTTCGGTTGTGGAGTTCAACGGAGAGTAGACCCGGTAGTGTTCGGGTGGAGACGGAATAATTCTGATTGAAACGTCAATATCGGGGCGCCTCAAAAAAAAGGCAAATCCTGGATGTACACTTGATTGAGAGAGAAGCTAAGGATTAATCTTAGCGTTAGTCACATATCGGGGTGACGTATCAGAGGATTTGTTCGCGCAATCGGAAGGGCAATACTGTTAAAATTAATCGGCTATCCCCAATTTCGCTCCTCTAGACAAGGGATCGAGTATTATGGACCGAGATCAGGATCAGCAAGAGGCAAGGCAAGCTGGTGAACGGCTTGTAGCGGCTCATTCGAGCGAAGACCCTTTCGCCGCGGCATTCAAGGCAACGCGTATGCCGATGATTATTACTGACCCCAATCAACCTGACAATCCGATCATCTTTTGCAACGGAGCCTTCGAACGGTTAACGGGATATTCGAACGACGAGTTGATCGGGCGCAATTGTCGAATTTTGCAAGGTCCAGGGACGAGTCGGGAGACTGTCGCTGCCGTCCGCGATGCACTTGCCGGCGGGCGCGGTGTCTCCGTCGACATTTTGAACTATAAGAAGGATGGCAGCGCGTTCTGGAATGCATTGTTCATCAGCCCCGTTTGGGACCGCCAAGGTCGGATTATTTATTTCTTCGCTTCGCAACTCGACTTCACGAACATCAAAAGCAGGGAAGCGGATCTGGCATCAGCCCGTCATCAAGCCGAAGAAGAGGTCAGAGATCGCACCAACGATTTGCGCGCCGCACTTGCGGCAAAGACCGTGTTGATTCACGAAGTCGATCACCGTGTCAGAAACAATCTTCTGACCATGGCTTCGATCGTCAAGATGCAATTGAGGTTGACGGGGGACCATGGCCAGCAAAATGCCCTGATGTCCGTGCTCAACCGAATCGAAGCAATAAGCATTGTCCAGCGTAAGCTTTTTACAACCAACGACGTCACTCGCTTTGATTTGGGTGATTTCGTGTATGAGCTCGTTTTGGACCTGCTCGGAGCTATCAAGCGTGATGATATACGACTGACACTCGATATTTCGACGGCTTATGTTCCGGCGGCAAAGGCGTCGCCGCTTGCACTTATCGTGAACGAGCTGGTCGGCGACGCCCTCCGCCGTGGGATCAGGGACAGCGGAGGCGACATTCATGTTGTCGTCAAGCGCTTCAACGACCGCCTTCTTATCAGGGTGGAGGACATATCAGAACCCGTGTCTCCCGATGAGGTGAGCTCAGAATTGGGCCGGCTGATTCTTGACAGATCGGCGCTGCAAGTTGGTGCCATGATAGATCGAAAGCGCGAGGGGCGGCACACAACCGTGGACCTCACTTTACGGGTTGAAAGCTAGAAGGAAATACTGCTTTGAAAGTCATGATCGTTGAAGACGAAATGTTGCTTGCGATGGAGCTCCAATGGGAGATCGAGGCTGCCGGTCATACGGTTGTCGGACAGGCGGCAAGTGGCGCTCAAGCACTGGAACTTTTGGAAACGTCTCCACCGGAATTTGCATTTGTGGACATCCAGTTGCAGGACGGTCCGAGGGGAATCGATTTTGGGCGAGCGCTGGCTGAAAGGAGTATCCCGTACGTCTTCGTCAGCGGCAATATCAAGAAGCTGCCGCCGGACTTCGCGGGCGCGATTGGCGCTATCGAGAAGCCTTACACGATGAACGGAATTTCGAACGCTCTCGAATATCTGTCCGCCGTCATTACTGGTGATGAGGACAGATCGCCGCCAGCAAGCCTTGTGCTTGCTCAAGACACTCTCCAGACCAATCCCAGCAAGAGTGTGCAGTGAATTTAAGTCCTGGATTCTCAAATGGCGGTAGAGAGTCCGCAAACGGTTCGGCTGCCCGTCCTTGACCGGTAGTCAGGCTGGATTCTTTCGACAACTGGCTCTGATTATGAAATCGGCCCGAACCGATAGCTCCGAGAAATTTGCTTGAGAGACCTGTGCGCGGGTATGCTTTCCAGTTGAATTTGCTGCATTGTCTTGGAATAGAAAGCCTGCCAGGCGCATCGGCACGCCCGACTTGGACCGGCGACCGTTGGCAGGGCGTGACGTTTGTCACCTACCCAACTGCTGCAACGATCTTCAAACTGCGTTTCATATGTAGGCGATGGCGGTCAGGCGGATTTGAACACCTGCCTTCGCCAGGCCTCGCTAGCGCATTCGGCGCAGACCATAGCTTCGCTTCCAGGTGCCGAAGATCTTCTCTATGCGGCCACGAATGCGGTGGATCGGTTGGTTCCAGGCCTCAAGGCGTGACCGTATTTCGGCTTCGTCGCGCCCCCATATACCGGTGGCGACAACGCGCGGGATACTGCCTTTGGCGATGACCGCTTTGCCGAAATGGTTACCGCGATGCGCTATCGGCATAAACGTCGCCGGGGTTCTCCGGCAGCGCATCAGGACCAGCCTTACCGTCGTTGATGTCAGCGCAAATGCAAGGCAATTGTCGTGTGGCTGGCGTGACGGCGATCTCCTCGACAAGAGCCATATCGGCGTCGGCACCGACGAGGGCCTAGAAGCCATGAACTGCTCGGCGACCCTTATGCTTGACCCAGTGGCCCTCGTCATCAAAGCGCAAATGTAGGGCATTTGTCGCGGCCTCGCTGATAGACGCGATGATCGTCGCATCGACAAGTGTACCGGTTTTCACCTCGATCGCCTTGGCCTTGAGCTGGCGCGTGACCTCATCGAACAAGGTCTTGTCCAGGCATAGGCGATAAGGGCCTTTCGAAACCGGACGAACGCTGTCCGCTCCGGCGTCGGCTCGGATCGGGAAAAACCGCAGAACCGTCGGAAAGAGGCTCGATCATCCAGTGCCTCGGCAAGCTTCACGTCCGAACGATCATACCAGATCGACAAAAGCATCGCCTTGAACAGAGCCGATGGCTAGCAGGCGGGCTCTCCCTTGCCGGCGCACGAGACAACGCTGAGCGCTTCATCGACCGGGTCCCAATCGATCAGCCGGACGAGATCGTGGAGGGAAGATATTGCACATCGATCAACGGCAAATCCGAATGCTTCCTGTCCTATTCGGCGACGACTCATTACCAAATCTCTATCTCTCGACAGAGGCATTGAATCATCAGCAATCACAGACGTCTACAAATACCCATGCACAGGTCTCTTAGAAACAAATAATCAACGTTTCGACGGGTGCGATTCTCATCAAGAGCAAACGAAATTCATCCCGCTGGGCATGGTAGGCGCGGCTACAATAGCACCGCGCAGCCTGAGTCATCAAAGATCCGGATGCTCTAATCCGTCTTCCACGGCGAGGGCATCGAGTTCCTTCCTGAGTGTGGCGACGCGGGTCGTGCCGTTGAGCTTCGCGAACTCTTGCTGTGCTGCCTTCCAAAGAGGCGATGCCTTGTGGTGCAAAGCATGACCTTCACGCGTTAACTCAATAACCCGATAGCGGCCGTCGGTGGGCGATGGATTCATTGTCACGAAGCCGTCCCTCTCCAGCGTTCCGACCATCTTGCCCATCGCCGTGCGTTCGACGTCGAGCCGCTCGGCCAGCATGTTGACCGTCGCGCTCTCTGCCTCTGCGAGCGCGGCGAGGATGAGAAACTGCGTAATACGCAGGCCGGCCGGCTCCAGGTGAGCGTCGTACAGTCGTGTGATCTGTCGGCTCGCTCTCCGCATGGCATTGCAGTTGCACTGGTCTATTCCCAAAGGTTGGTTTGTCGACAACATTGTCTTTCCTTTCAACTCCACTAGAGCGGCGTCTTCAGCAAGTTGCCGAAGACGCCAAGCATTCGCCAAGCTTGGTGGCTTAGAATAATCCGGCCGGGGGCGTGATGTAGCCGGGCACATCGTCTGCAAGCGTGCTCTTTAGCAGAATCGTGCCCTCGTCCGCCATGATCTCGCTTTTGCCTTTAGCAAGCGCGTCGTAGGTCTGGATCGCGACATCGGCGGGACTGGTCTTCGGCACGTCGATGCCGTTCGTCAGATCGGTATCGAGGAAACCGACATGGAGTCCAAGTACCTGGATGCCGCGATCAGCGAGGTGGAACCGCACCTGGTTGGTATAGCTCCAGGCCGCCGCCTTGGACGCGGCATACGGCGTCAGGTAGGGTCGCGGCAGCCAGACGATGTCCGAAAGGACGTTGATGATCGCCGCTTTTGGCTGCTTTGACAGAACGGGTTCGAACGCCTGCGTGACCCGCGCCAGACCGTAGTAGTTGGTGTCGAATAGGGACTTCGACTGCGTCTCGAAGTCCATAGCGAGGGGATTATCGATCAGGGCCGCAATACCCGCGTTGTTGATCAGTATCGTCGTGTCCGCGGCCGTTTCGGCCGCGGCGGCGATCGTCACGGGATCGGTGACGTCGATGCGGATTGGTTCAACGCCTGGTTCGTCGAAGCCGCCGGTATTGCGCATGCCGGCGTATACCTTCTTCGCTCCGCGGCGGACCGCCTCGCGGGCGAAGGCGAGGCCCAGGCCACGATTGGCACCAGTGATGAAGATCGTTGAGTTTCTGATTTCCATGACACTTCTCCTTGATTTGCAGATCTAAGGCTCGCCTCCGGCACGTAGATCGAGGGTTACGGTTTAAAGAAAAAGTTCATCCGGCAACTGCCCGGACAGCGCCGTACGAAGGTGGTTGGCGAGCGCCACGACGGCATCGACGGGACCCATTCGGACGCTGACGCGCGAGACGGTCCCGTCAGGATTGCGATCGACGACGGCGACCGCATTGAGACCTTCACCGCTCGCCAACTTCGCTTCGTATTCGAGAAGCGTCCGCGAGCCGACGGCGCCGAGAAAGGTCGGCTTCTGCTCGACATAGAACTTGCCCACGGCGTCCACGACCTCGCGGATCCTTTCACGGCCCACCACCGGACCGCGCAGGACGGAGCTGATCAGCTCCGCGTCCTCGGTCAGGTCGTCAAGGAAAGGATGTCGTACTTCATGTGTATTCGACATTGTCGTTCTCCCTCGTTCACCTCAATGGAAGGCGCCGCGATATTTGGCGATGAATTCCGGAACCGATAGCGCAGGTGTTCCGGTTACGCGCTCGACGACGTCGTTGGTGCCGGCGAATATGCCTTCGCGGTAGTTTTGCGCGACTTCGACGAGGTGCTGGATCAGGAAGGGCGGAAACTTGTACAGGTTCTGCATCTTATCTTTGAAAGCCTCGATCGAGGTCGGCGCGTATTCAATCTTCGTGCCGAGGACATCGCTCATCGCGGCGGCGATCTCGGCGTGGTTCATCTCCACCGGTCCGTGAAGCGTGTAGGTCTTGCCGTCGTGACCTTCGGGGTTTGCCAGAAGATGAGCGATCACGCGGCCCTGGTCGTCGGAGCTGATCGGCGCGTGGCGGCCGTTCTCGAACGGGAACTCGATCTTCTTCGAGGCCCAGATCTCCTTGGCGAAGTGCGGATAGACGAGCCAGTCGGCGAAGAACGTCGGCCTCAGATGGGTCGTCGCTACCCCCGACCAGTCGAATACGCGCTCCGAGACCCAGTGATCCTGCGCGGCATGGCTAGTCGACTCTCGGCGGGCCGAAATCTGCGACATATTGACGATCGCGGTGACGCCCGCTTCCTTGGCCGCCTGCGCGAAGTATGCGGCGGCGCTCAGGATTCCCGGTGCGATGGGATGCAGGAAGTAGGCCGAATTTACGCCTTCCATCGCCGAACGAATGTGGTCGATGTCCGTGAAGTCGCCAACGGCGATTTCGACGCCTCGGCCGCGCAGAGCTTCCGCGCGTTCGTCATCCGAGCGGACGTAGGCGCGAACCTTTCTCCCCATCTTCAGTAACTCGTCGACCGCCGCGCCGCCTGTGCGTCCGGTTGCGCCACTGACTAGAGTGTTTGCTGCTTCGCTCATCATCATCTCTCCAAATAATAAGAGCATATGCTCTCGATGCAGAACGAAATAAGAGCATATACTCCTATTGTCAAGCTTTCTTTTGAACGACTAGGAGTGGGTTCGGCGCGTACAGTCATGCCGCGCCGACGCTGCGGCAGCATCCGGTCGCCTTCCTTCGCAAGGACCTCTCGGAGCTCAACATCATCCCTGTGCCGACGCGATGACTGCACGGGACGACCGTTGGGTTCAAACGGCGGGCCTGGTGCTTGTGCGGCAAAGGCAGGGTCGGCCAAGGGCGTCTTGCCCATTACCATCGAGTACGAGATAGGCTCGACCAATGTCGTGGTATGGCTGACTCTGTTTGAGAAGAGCCGGCGTGTCGTGCTGGGGTCTTCGATAAGGGAGATCAACGGCCGTATTCAGCGGGAAGGGGAAGTCGTGCATCTCGTCGCCCAGCAGCTCCTCGAGCTGACAGGCGATCTGTACGGCCTTACTGATCGTGACGAGACCTTCAGGCTGCCGAATGGTCGTGGCGACGAGTCAGTGGGGGAAGCTGCGCCGCATTGTGCATGGCCAGATCGGTCAAAAAAGGTCCGAATCAACTTCCAAATGCGGCGGTGGCTTCAATGCAGACTTATCACAGGGACGCCTTATCTGGGACTGGCGCAGCTGGCGGAGCCGGCCGTTCATCTGGTACTTGGCGAAGTCTGGCTGCCGGCGGCGTCGATAGTTCCCTTCCTTTGTCTGCGCCAACTGTTGCTTTCGCCTGGATACATCAATGAGGCCTCGTTGTCCGTGGTTGGAGCGATCCGATACCGGCTGCCCGTCACTCTGTTGAACGTTTCCGTCTCGCTCGCGGTCATCGTTTTGGTTGCGCGGTTCGGGCTTAGAGAGCTGGCGATCGCCCAATGCTTCACGGCGGCATTCGCGCTGGCGACTTGCATTGTTTTGCAGACGAAGTTCGCAACGGTGAATTGGCTAACGATTTCGAAAGCTTTCATCATGCTGATCTTGCCGTCGAGCCTGATGATGGTCGAAACGGTGCTGCTGATCCGTCTGAACTTCTCCGAAGATTTTCCTTGGCGGATTGTGATTTTCTTTCAGATCACGATTGGCGTCCTGATGTACGCCTCCGTGCTGACCGCTTTGCTTGGACTAAATAGGGCTCTGCTGCAAAAGCTTCGATTGTGCCCGAAAGAGCGCTGAGAATTTTCAGCGGGACTTTTGATGAGCGATTTCAAGTGGCGTCATTTTGAGGGCGAGGTCGTCCGTTGGGCGGCCTGCTGGAATTGCCACTATGGTCTCAGCTACCTTCTTGACGCGGAAGTACTGGGCCGCTTGGGCTGCGGGCTGCGGTGCGGATTTTCAACGTCTGTGCATGTTCACGGCCGCTGCGCTGATGACGGAGGGGCGCAACGACGTTGAACATTGGCGATAGGACGGACCCGCCAATGTCGTCGTCTGGCCGACGCTCTTCGAGCGACGCCGGCGTATCGTGCTTGGATCCTCGATGATGACGATCAACGGACGCATCCAACGGGAAGGGGAGGTGGTGCATCTCGTCGCCCAGCAGCTGTTCGATCTGACATCCGATCTCTCGGGCCTTGCCGATCGCGATGAGGCCTTCAGGCTGCCGACTGGTCGCGGCGACGGGTTCGCGCATGGGACGCCTGGCAGCCCGGATTCGCGAGAGCGGGCGATAATGAAGGCACGGGAGATCTATGTGCCTGATTTGCATATTGATACACTGAAGGTGAAGAGCCGGAATTTTCAGTAGATGCGAAAACAGTCGATCTGCACTGGACAACGAAGGAGCCCGTAAACCCATCAGGCAAGCGGCACACACAGGCAAAGCGTTCAGGCTTAAATTCGTAGGCTGACGCAAGGTTCCGCGTGATGGAACCTCTTTGCCGACCATGTGGTTTGGTGTGCCCAAACAAAATTGGAGGATGCGATGAAAAGAATGGTTGTCGTTGGGTTTTTGGCGGGCATACTTGCGGCCTGTCAAACCAGCCAGGAGGGACTGAAGCCTATTCCCGGAAGTATCACCTATCGCGGGCAGCCGAGCCAACGGTTACAAAAGTCACCGGTCGGCAGCATCGTCCCCCACATATTCACGGATCAGTGGGGCGAACGGGTACGCGAGACCTACATCTTGCAGCCTGATCGCAGCCTGAAGCTCGTGGATCGGGTATATCTCGACAGTCCTTTCGATTAAAACGGTCACCAGGAGACGAAGGGATGCTGCGCAAGGCGAGCGCCCGCCTTAGCGAACAGACGGAATGGATCGATGGTTCGACTCCTCTCGAGAGCTGATAGCATGTGGGAAACTTACCCCTCGCAAGCTGATGCACCATTTTGCAGACGGCAGGGTCTCAATTCTCGAAGCGGCCGTCACGCGCGTCCCGAAGATCATCACTGTCGAGAATGTCGAGTGCGAGATTATCCTCACCAAATTGCAAATCGCTGAGAACAAGCAGGTGCTTCCGTGACGGCAACCCACGCAGGAGCTCCCTAGTATGTGCGCGTCCGGCCGAAGGAGCGCAGAAGGAGATTGACTGATACCGCGATCTTGTCGATGTCGCGAATATCCTGCGAATAGTCTCCCGTATAGAGCTTCACGATCATCTGGTCTCGGATGGGACCTTCGAGGTCGAAATGGAGGTGGAGATAATAGGCCTGCCGATCGCCACCCCGGCTTACGCTTCTGCCCCGTTGGGTTACCTGCTTCAGTTCGGCTTCGAAGGGTGCAAAACCCTGCAGGTGCAGCGATACAAGTTTTGATCCGAAGCGCGAATCGACCGGCACGGCGACAACGGCCTTATCAAGCGCCAAACTGACCAGTCGGCCGGGGATATGATCCACTGATGCCGGCTCATCCAATTTGAACGCATGAAACAATCGCTGTGGCTTCTCAAAGCAAATGAGGGATGCGATGACTAAAACGACAATATTGATGCCTGCCCAGAAAGCGGCGACCGGCGAAAACTGCGCCTCGATCTGTGTAGTCTCGGGAACAATATCGATGAGCAGTCCAAGGCCTGTGATCGTTATCAAAGCCGCGATCCAGGCAAAGGTATATTTGTCGAATTGATTTGCCTGGTTGCCGCTGCCTTTTGGTGTCACCCTGAACGGTTTGCCGAACGGCCTTATCAGGCTCGACACGACGGTTGGTAGCATTCGAAAGGTCGCGAATGTCCCAACAGCACTTGAGATGACGGGCAAGTAGCGCGTCGGCGTTATCCAGAGCATCAGAAGGAAATAGGATGCAAGCAGCGGGACCTGATAGGAGACGTAGTCGGCGATATCGGTGAAATAAAGTGGCAGGAGCCCGAACCAGAGATAGACGATCGGGATGATCAAGATCATCAGCCGCACCAGATACTGGACTATCCATGAAGCGGGCAGAAACATGATCCGCTGGAAGAGGGTCAAGCCCGGACCGCGCAACGGGCCATTATGCAAATAAAGCGTCTGAATGCCGCCCTGGCACCAGCGTTCGCGCTGAACGAAATAGCCGGTCAGATTTTCCGCAGCGAGCCCCATCGACAGCCGCTCGTTCAGGTAGCGCGTCTTGTAGCCTTTGTTGAGCATCGAGAGTGTGGTCAGCAAATCCTCTGTGATGGATTCTGTCGGGAAACCACCAATCTCCTCGATCGCCTTGCGCCGAGCGATCGAACACGAGCCACAGCAGAAGCTGACATCCCATCCGTCGCGGCTGGGCGCGATCTCGTCAAAAAACAGCCGCTGCTCGTCCGGCCATATGTTCTCAAGCCCCAGATTCGTCTGGACGGGATCGGCATTGAAGAAGTGCTGCGGCGTCTGGACGATACCGATGCTTTCGTCGGAAAAGAATGGCAGTGTGCGGCGAAGAAAGTTCCTATAGGGCACGAAGTCGGCATCGAAGACGGCAACGAATTCGCCCGAGCTGACTTGCAGACCATTATTCATATTGCCCGCTTTGGCGTGAGAATTGTCGCGGCGGGTGACATGAACAGCGTTTTTCTGTTCGCAAAAAGTCTTGAGCCAGTCGCGGCGCTGGTCGTCGAGGACATAAACCTTGAGCTTTTCTGCAGGGTAATCGAGTGAGAGTGCGCCGACAATTGTTCGCTCCAGGACGTCGAGCGGCTCATTGTAGGTGGGTATGAAGACATCCACCGTCGGCAGTTCGCGTTGGTCACGCGAAAAAAAGATCTTACCAAGCTTGTCTGCCTCGCGGCTCCGGTCGACGTAGCGGCTCATCAGGATGAGGAACAGCACAACGTCGGTAAATGCCAGGAGTTCGACGATAAAGACGAGCCAGACCCAATAGAAATTCGCCCCATCATAGGGGTATGGAAGGACGGTCTGCGTGAACCGCCAAATCATGTAGCGTAGTGCGACGGCCGCGACGAACCCGCAGGTGGCTGTCCTCGTCCAGCTATGATGACGCGACCAATTGAATGGGCCCAGCAGAAAGAAGGCTGTTACGAAAAAGGTTGGGGCGAGGGCTAGAAGATACTGAACCACAAGTTCTTGACCCATTTCAAAACGCCAAATCCGTGCCTGGGAAAGCGGACTTGGACCGAACGTCCCACTTGGCAGAAATTTTCGAAGTCACCATTCATGAAGGAGGGTTCGAGACGAACCCTGATGCGGGCATTGCGCTGTGATGTAAGGGGCAGACTAGCCGCAAATGAATCGGTTTCCGTGGCCGCCGAGCTGCCCTTTACAGAAACGACCGAACCTTTGAAAACATCGCTGCGCCCGAGCAGCCGAACCTGCGCGCCGAGCCCAGGATAGATCTCGTCATAGTCAACTTCGGGGACGAGGATGTCGACGAACAGCTCCCGACAATCGAGAAGTCGCATCAGTTCATTGTTGAGCACGACGTTGGAACCACTGACGATGCTTCTGCTCCAAACAACTCCATCGAATGGCGCGGTCACGGTTGCCGATTCGAGGCTGCTGACGCGAATGCCTTCTTCCGTCAGTTGCTTTTCGACTTCGGCGGCGCGAGTTTCATTCTCCGCGATCCGCGAGTTCAGGTCGCTGATGTGGACGATCACCTCATCCTGGCGCTGGCGGGAATATGGCACGTCATTCTGTCCATCTCCGAATACGAAAATACCCTGTCGAACGGCGTTCAATCGCTGTTGCAATTGATCGACAGTCAGGTTGCTCACTTCGACCTCGCCTCCGGTCGCCGCGCCGGCAGCGCGTGCTGCGTCCACCATCCGCTGGGTGAGTATGCCCTTGGATTCCAATTCCTTCCGGCGATCGAGGTCGACCTGCGCGGCGAGATCCTGTGCCTGCGAAACCTCGACCCTCTTACGCAGGATCTCAACTTCGCGTTCAAGATTGGAAATCGTTGCCTGCTTGAAGATTTCGAGCCGATTTCCCAGCTGATCGCGAAGTTGCGTGAGATCGTCGCGTTCTTTTTTCAAAGCTGCCACGCGATCGAGAGCGGTGTTTCGCTCGGCCTCAAGCGAAGCCAGAACGGCACGGTTCACGCGCGGATTGCTGATTTCCACGAGAGTTTCGCCGGCTTTCACTGGAATGCCAACCTTTGCCGGCTCGCCCGAAATCACACCATCAATGGGCGCGTTGAGGAGAGCCAGGCGGGCATTTACGGTGCCATCTCGGCTTGTATAACCCGTGATTGCGGGTAAGGAGACGACGATAGCAAGCGCCAGCAGCAGAACGCCGACGGTGACGCGGGTAATGCGATGATTCCAAATCATGTCAGCTTGTAGGACCAGCGGGGTTAGCGGTGATCGATCCGCCGACCTTGGCCGACAGAAATGCAACTAAATCTTGTGTAATTTAGCCTGACGGAATTTAATGGGCAAGTGGTCGCGATTTGCTTGTGTTAATGAATCAGAACATATTGTCCCATTGGCGGTCGGCTCAGGTTCAAGCCTCGCCCCGCACCTGCCGGCGAATATCGTTGGCGAGTGGGTGCAGGTCCACGCCTAGAAGCTGCCAGCCGCCTTCGCCTTGATCGGTCAATCCACCAAAGCCAATGTCCGGTATTGAGGAATTTCAAACAGTTGGCTTTTGCAACGACAGGGTCGGCGGTTCGCTTTCTACTTCAAGAGCAAGTATGTGTTTTCCTTTGGCTGGTTCAATACTCCATAGAGGCGGCTCGACATGAGGGATCCCCAGGCTCTTACCCGCTTGCTGTGAACGGACGAATTAGATAGCTCTGTGGCTCCCGGACGCTTCCGCTGGGCATTGATCGACCCGTCGCTGACTTGTCGAACTGGTGATCGATTGAACGCGCTCAGCTTGCTCCGAAAAGTGCGCTCTTGAGATTCGTCTCTATGAAATCGCGTCCTTTGAACAGGATCGGCATGTTGTGGGTGTCCGCACAAGCGTAAGATAGGCAGTCGGCGAAATTGAGTTGGGCGGGATGGCCTTTACCCTTGCCGTAGGCGGCGAAAGCTTCGACAGCGCGCCGCGCGATCGTATCGGTGATTGGGATCACGGTGATTTTGGCTGCGTGAAGAAAAGCGTCGAACATCTCCTGGGCATCCAAGACCTCCAGGCCAAGAATACGCGCCAGGTTGATGGTCGCTTCAAGCCGGACATGCGCGCCGGTTTGCCGATCCGTGGCGCTCTCGATCGCGGCCAGATAGGTATCGGCATCCGCCTCTCCGGCAAGGATGGCGACGATTGCTGAGGTCTCTATGAACATTATTGACCCCAGAGCGCGTCGCGTTCCTCTCTGGTCAAGGGCGCGGCGGGCGGAAACTTTGCCTTGGCAAGTCCGCGTGCGCGGATTTCCGCGACGTGCTGCCTTAGGGGAACAGCTTCATCGGCCCGCTCAATCTCGTGCTGTAAGGCAAGCTTGATAGCGGCGGTCAGGTTTGGGGCGCCGCGTTTGCGCATAACAGCTTCCGCCAAGGTGCGAACTTCCCGATCACGGATGCTGAGCATATGGCGTCCCTTTATGTCATGACAACGATTGTATATACGTATGGACGAAATTTGTCCATACAAGAGTGAGTCCCACCATTTGACTCTCGTCTATATGTGTTTAACCCAGTAACAACCAAGGAGACCCGGTCGACAGCTCAGCTGTACGCGACAGGTGGCGACGCGTACTGGATTGCGGGGCTGTCAAATTCGCAACACTTGCTGGGACCTTTAGTTTTCGAGCTTCTAATGGATGGACAGCCACCGAATTGATGATGTTATGGAGCGGGCTCCGTTTTGGTTGAAGGCGACTCGATTTATGGCCTTTCGGCGTTTCAAGATGCTCCGATCGCGTGCCTTGCGTAGTAGTAGTGGCGCGTCTGAACTTTACGAGCCTTGGGTCTATGACGCCTTTGATCGGTTTGAGCGTGAGATGGAAGCGTTCTGCCGGCGCTTGCTGTTTTCAGTTGTAATTTGAAAGTCGGGCCCGGCAAGGTCGGGAATACCCGATGTAGTAGCGAGGGGCCGAATCTATCTGCGCCCCCTGAACCGGTCGAATGCCGTCAGACGCTGAACCGGGGGGTCAGCATCCTCCCAGCGGTAGATCTCGATTCGCAGGAAGCTAAGCTCGTCTTCCATCGCCTCCTCGGCGATCTCGATCCACCAGGATTTCGGCCGGCCGTCACTGCCGTCCGACCAGCGGTAGCCCCGCTCCTTCAGCCGGTCCTTCAGATCGAAGGGCGAGTTTTCCGCGAAGATGCGCACGCGGGAACGCTGGCTTGCCTGATAAAGCTCGGCAAATGGTGTTTGACCGTTATCGCCCTGAGGAAGTGCCAGGACTTCCAGCAGCGCAAAGCAGTCATCGACGGCCCGGTGCCCGACATGGAAATAGCCGCTCTGATTGATGAGATAGCCGAGCTTCGTTCCCTCATAGCCCCTGGCATTCCAATCGATCTCGGAATTGGAACAAGCCCAGGCCTTGCGGGCAAAGATCGAGGAAAAGGCCTCGCAAAAGGGGCGATCGAAGCCGGCATTATGGGCAATGACGAGATCGGCGGGCTCGATGAGCGCACGCACGGCGGGCATGTCGATCATCTGGCCATGAACCATGGCGTCCGTGATGCCGGTCAGCCGGATCACGTCGGCCGGGATCGGGATGCTCGGTTGCTGCAGTCCGCCGTAAATGCCGGTGACATCTCCGATCTTGCCGTCCGCATTGAAGGTGAAGCCGATCAGCCCGATTTCAATGATCTCGTCCTTCCTCGCGTCGAGACCGGTTGTCTCGGTGTCGAGGATAACGCCCCTCAGCGGATAGCCCGGCCTTAGGGCAGGGGCGATCGCGCGTGGCTCGAGTTTTTTCAGGATCTGATAGCGTCCGGTTGCTTCCAGCATCCGCACCATCTCGGCTTCATCGGGCGATGATCCGGCCTGCCGGACGCGCAGGCCGGGTGCCGACGCTTTGCGAACGGCCTGCGCATTCTCCGAAAACATGTCCAGCTGAGACGTCATTGCCCGTCCAATTAAAAGGATCACGTAAATTTAAGGTGCCGCTCGCCACTTGAGAAGCTTTCGGGCCTGTCCGGTGCCCGATACCCACCGATATTGAGCATAGAGGGCTAGGAGAGAACTCCGCTCAAACTGTGTGATCGTCTACTGACACGCACGGAGGTGGCGAAAGCTCTGCCTCGCTAGCGTGAGACAGAGCTGGGAGGTTTTGTGAACCTCATGCGAAACTTCGATTGGGGGCGCCAGTCTCGCACGATTCAGCCCTAAAACGGATAGCTGACATTGACCTGAAGCGACCAAACCAAACCCGTGTTGGCCATACTTATGGCCGCACAGGAGTAAACGTCAGCCACGCGACGGCTTCCGTCCGCTCTTCAGCGGCTTCATTGTGATGACATCATCGGCCACAGGAACGAAGAACTCGGAAATATCGCAAGCCAGCGCTTCCGCAATCTTCTCGAGCGTCGTGACCGTCGGGTTCTTATTGCCGCGCTCGAGATAGCCCACATAGGCGCGCTCGACATTGGCCTCAAGCGCGAGGTATCGGGGCGGTCGGCTCGACCGTCTTCGTCGAGGGCATGCATATTTCGATCGGGCTGGCCGTCGCAACCTTTCTCGCTTCGGCTGCGGCCGTATTTGTGTTCATACGATCATGAGCAGCGACATCTCGGAGGATTTCCGGGATGAAAAGCCTTTACTGCGCGAGTCTCAGCAATACTGCCAGAGAGCCGGCTGCTAGCAAAGGCGGTGATAGTCACCATACCATTGTAGCCGCCGCTTCGGGCAGCTGCAATGTCGGCCGATTCCTTGCCTTTAGCGGGTGCTTTCTCTTGATGGATGTTCCGTATCTACCCCTTTGAGGAGCAAGGTCAGCCGGGTGGCGGCGCCGCGCAGGTGGTTCTCTGCGGCAAGCCGCGCGCCCTGCGCATCGGCATTGGCAATTGCATTGTAGATGGCGATGTGTTCGCCTTGCACCTGCTCGAGCAAGGCGTTGCGCAGGGTGCTGGCACGGGCTTTGCGGATGAAATTTCGGACATGGGTTTCGAGGAAGTCCGACATCTCCCGAAAGTACGGATTGCCGCATGCATCGACGATCTCCCGGTGAAACGCCAGATCCTCCTGAATGCCGGCTGCACCGTTGTCGAATGCCATCTGGATGGCGTTCAGCCGACGCTCGATCTCTCGAAGCTGCTTTTCGGTACGCCGCTCTGCTGCCAGCGCCGTTGCAGCGGATTCAACCGCCATCAGCAACTCGATAACATTCTGGACATCCAGCGAATCCGTCAGATCGACGCCTGGCAACCGGAAGGCAACCTCCTTCGTCTCGATGACGAAGGCTCCGAGCCCTTGACGCGTTGCGACCAGACCATCGCGCTTGAGCGTGCCGATCGCCTCACGCACAATGGGCCGGCTCACGCCGTATTTCTCCGAAAGAACACGCTCCGTCGGAAGCTTGTCGCCCTTTGCGTAAGTTCCGGACGTAATGTCGGCACGGATACGGCCGGCTACCGAATCCACAAGCGACGGGCCGCGTGTTACCCTGTGATCTAGTACCATGCGCACCTCCGAGCATTTTCCCCGACTCTGCCATCCGGAGTGGTTTTAACAGGCTTTGCCTCCTGCCACTGCCCTACTGCATCATTTTCCGCAAGAATAGCAGAAAGTGCTTGTCAGGCAACCAGGTTATATGGTTCTCTATCCACAAGAGGAGGGTGGCTGAGCAGCCGCCGCGACGGTTTTCCGGTCGAGCGAAGCAGGAAAGGAGCGTCATTCAGGCAAGACGCTTCCGGCAACGCGCGCCCTGCCGGGATTCAGTTTGTCCAGGGAGAACGCGTTGGGCTTCTCGCGTGAACTAAGCAAAAAGGGAGGAATGCATGAGCTTTTTTGACGACATGACACGGCTGCGCGGGCTGGCGCAGGAAGCCACCGAATATGCGGAATTCAGCCGTCGTACCCTTCTGAAGGGAGCCGTCGGCGCAATTGGGAGCGCCGCGCTCGCCGGTACCGCTACGCTGGCAAGTGCCGACGAAATCACGCCGCCGGCACCTGGCAAGAAGGTGCGCATCGGCGTGCCTCTGACTTATGGACCGTTCAACCAGCCCTGGCGTCGCGGCTGCTGGCAAATCGTCAAGGCAGTGCTCGATGCCGGTGGCGAGGTCGTCACAGTTCGTGGCGAGCCGACCAAGGCAAGCGAGCAGGCCGCTTCCCGTGCATTGCTGGATCGCGGCATCGACGCTCTCGTCAAGGAGGAGACTACCCATGCACCCAATGGACCTCAGAGGCTTGAGCCCAGCACCGGTGACCGCATTCACCCGCGACGGCGAAGTCGACTATGCCGCGAACACGCGGATCGCAAAGTGGCTTGCGTCGATGGACGGTGTGAAGAGCCTCGTCATCCTTGGCCACGCCGGCGAAGGCACGTTCCTGACCGAAGAGGAGCGCCTCAAGCTGATCCGCATCTATGTCGAAGCCGTGAATGGCGAGATTCCGATCATAGCCGGCAGCTCGACGATGGAGATATTCGGTCAGCTGTTGCGATTTTCGGGCGGGCAGGAGGTACTGCGGCTGATCGCCGCCGCCGCGCTTGTCTGGTCGGGGCTTTCGATCGTCGGCATCCTGCCAAAGATCCGCCGACTAGACGGTGGGATCATGGGTATGATCGGCCAAATGCCAGCGGCCATCTCGGGGTCCTTCAACGCATCGGCACCACTCGTTGCCGGAATCTGCTGGGGGTTGGCGCCCTGTGCGATGGTCTATAATGCGCTGATGACGGCGATGCTGACCGGCTCGATGGCCGGCGGCGCCTTGTTCATGACCGGCTTCGGGCTTGCAACTATTCCCGCCGTTGCAGCTGTCGCCGCCGGCGCGGTGATGCTGACTGGGTCACGAACTGCGCGCTGGCTAGGTCCGGCCCTGCGGCGCGGGGCAGGGCTGACACTCGCAGCCATTGGTGTTCTGAGCGCGACATTCCCGGCCGCCTCGCTTGCGAGCCTTTGTCTCGGCTGAGGTATGTGCTGGTGGCACCGTAAATTCAACCGGTAGACGAGCTATCACTCGCCTATGAGCGAAGCGTGCAACAAAAATTCACCGGCGTTTGGCATCTTCTTTGAAATTGCCGATCTGTATAAGCGATATTTCCTAAGGCAGCGGCCGCTTTACAAGCAAGACAATAAATTAGAATGCAGGTGACGCCTCTTTCCGGCAGCGCAGATGGAGAAAGAGCCTAGGGCAGATAGCGGTCGCCCGCGCAGTTGTCCGGACGAACGCTCTCAAGCCAAACAATATCATGTTCGCCTATCCTCTACTTAGAGGCGTTGCCGTTGTTCGTCCCCCCAGGTCGCTTCTTATTTCATGTCCACTCCTGCAAACTCTCATCCCTGAAACTGATAGAAAGGCTAAAGCGTTACACACGTGGCGTAGCCGATCCGTGCCACATCAGGAACTTACCCTTCTGGGCCAAATCTCTTCAAGACTTCAGCCGACGGTACTATTGCTTAAAAATCAGTGACGCTCTATATGTAGGTACTTACCTACGTGGAGGTTCGCCTATGAGCATGACGAGTTTGTCCAGCAGAGAAGTCAATCATGACGTCAGCAAAGCTAAAAAAGCTGCTCAGAACGGTCCTGTGATAATCACAGATCGCGGCAAGCCATCGCACGTCCTAATGACCTACAGTGAATTTGAACGTTTGTCAGGGAAACGCAGGAACCTCGTTGACGCGCTCGCTATGCCCGGCCTTTCGACTATTGAGGTGGATACGCCTAGAGCCAAAATCGCGGCACGCGAGGTCGATCTGTCTTGAAGTACTTGCTCGATACGAACGTCGTTTCCGAACTGCGCAAGGTTGGGGATGGCAAAGGAGATGCAAATGTCACGCAATGGGTTGCCTCGCAGGATGCCAGTGAACTCTTTATCTCCGCTATCACGGTGCTGGAGATCGAACGCGGTATCTTGAGCGTTCAGCGCCGCGATGCGTCACAAGGCGCCCGATTGCGAGAATGGATGGATAGCCGCGTTCGCCCGGAATTTGTGGATCGCATTCTGCCCATAGATGATGCCGTCGCCACGCGCTGTGCTCATCTTCATATTCCCGACCGCCGCAACGAGGCTGATGCCTTGATCGCTTCAACGGCGCTAGTCCATGGCTTGACTGTCGTCACGCGGAATATCAAAGATTTCGATGGAACTGGTGTGATCATCGTTGATCCGTGGCAGGGCTGAACTTCCAGGTACAACCGAGGAAGATATAGCTCAGGTGCAGCAACGGGTGCACCGAGAACCTTATCACGTGCTTGGCTTTTGGTTGAAGCAGATCGACGGTTCGATTCTATTCAAGAGCAGGGTACTTTGAGTAACAGCTGTAATGGAACAAGTTCGAGCCCGCGGCTCCGACAGGGGACGCACTCTTCACCGTGGAGCGGAGTTTCGCACTGCCGACGTCCAGGTGGCAACGTGATTGGCAACGGTGATGACATCTTCGGCGGCTTGAACCTGGAGTCGGCTTTACCCTTTGAGGAAGATCGTCAGTTCCCGAGCCACTGTTTCCGGATCTTCCCGCTGCGGGAAGTGGCCAACGTTCTGAAGGACGATCCTGTCGAAGGGACCTGAAAACCTCTTGTGGAGGTCTTCGGAAAGTTCCGGCGGATTGACGCCGTCCTCCATGCCCTGAAAGTAGAGCGTGGGAAGTGAAAGGGATCGCGTCTCCCTGATGCGGTCCTCGAGCCAGACGCTTCGTGGATCGGGCTCGGCTTCACCCCACCGAACTCTGTAGCTGTGGAGGGTAATGGCCACCCACTCCGGATTGTCGAAGGATCTCGACACGGTGGCGAAGGTCTCCTCGTCGAACCAACCGTCGGGGCTCCAGTTTTCCCATTGAATCCGTGCGAACCCGCGCGGATCCCTCTTGATGGCATCGGCGCCGCGCTTCGTTGCCATGAACCAATGATACCAATAGCGCTGCGCCTGCCGAAAGGGCGGCGTCTTCAGCCCGCCAAAGCGCGGCAGCGAGGAAAGAAGCGCCATTCTGTCGACCCGGTTCGGCCATCCGATGGCGAGCGCTTCGGCGATGTTCGAACCCCAGTCGTGACCGACGACGGAGAACCGTTCGATCCCGAGACCGTCCATCAGGGCGATCGCGTCCATTGCGAGAATGGCGCCGTTCGCGGTCCGCAATGCCATGTCGTTCCGGAAAACGGATGCGCCGAAGGCGCGCAGGTAGGGCGCAATCAGGCGAAGGTTTCGGTGCTGCAGGTTTGACGACACAGCTTTCCACGTGGAGGCGTCGTCGGGCCATCCGTGCAGCAAGAGAACGGGATCACCATGGTGTGCTCCGCATTCTTCGAAAGCAATCCGCAGGTCGTGAGTGTCGAGGTGCGGCATGGCGATCTCCTGGTTCGATCCAACAACACAGAAAGGCGGCACTTGGTTCCGACACCTGGAACATTGCAGCGTCACCTGAGTTGGTACCCTGGGCAGTCGCGCCCGGCATGCCGAAGAGGCAATGATGAGATCCCAGCACCCATTTCCGATCAGCCGACGATCCGTCCTTGCGGCGGCAAGCACGATGCTCGCGGCCTCGGTCTTTCCCAGCGCCGCCTGGTCGGCTTCGAACATGCAGGAGAACACGCATATGGACGATCCAACGACGAAGTACCCGAAGCCGCCGTTCCAGAAGCAGAGCCAGCCGTTTCCCGGCCTTGCCGGCAAGATGAACCCAAAACCGGATCACGGGGAGACCTCCTACAAGGGCTCTGGCCGTCTCGTCGGACGCAAGGCCCTGATCACCGGAGGCGATTCCGGTATGGGACGCGCCGCAGCCATCGCCTACGCTCGCGAAGGCGCGGACGTCGCCATCAACTATCTTCGGGACGAAGAGCCCGATGCGAAGGAAGTTATCGCGCTTATCGAGAAGGAAGGCCGCAAGGGCGTGGCGCTGCCCGGCGATCTGCGTGACGCCGCCTTCTGCGAAAAACTGGTCGACGAAGCAGTCAAGGCGCTGGGCGGTCTCGACATCCTCGTGAATAACGCCGGGCGGCAGCAGCAGGCCCAGTCGATCGACGACATCACCTACGAAGCCTTCGACGCGACGATGAAGACCAATATCTACGCGACGTTCCTCCTGACGAAAGCCGCCCTCAAGCACATGAAGCCAGGATCGACGATCATCCAAACGACGTCGGAGCAGGCCTATGACCCCTCGGCTAATCTCGTGGACTACGCGATGACCAAGGCGGCAATGATGAACTTTACCAAATCGATGGCGAAGCAGCTCGGTCCGAAGGGCATTCGCGTGAACGGCGTCGCGCCGGGTCCGATCTGGACGCCGCTTCAGGTCAGCGGCGGAGCGACTATGGAAAAGCTCGAAAAGTTCGGTGCAGACACCCCGATGGGCCGTCCCGGCCAGCCCGCGGAACTCGCATCAATCTACGTGCAGCTTGCGGATCCGCAGGCGAGCTACGCCACGGGACAGGTCTACGGCGCGGCGGGCGGCGGGGGCCAGCCGTAAACTCGCCGATTTCGCCGAAACGCCGATTGACGCGTGGCCGCCTACGACACCGAGGAGCGACGGTGGTCGGTGGGCCTCCGCCCCCAATTCACTCGCAACTACCAGCCGTCCATCGAGGCATGCGAAGCCGAGCCCTTGTCATCCGCGTGCGTTTAGCGGATCAGCTGTGCGCACATTGAAGCCGCTGTAGAATTGGTTAGCTCTGCCGGCATTCGGCCGATCATTGATGGTGTCTTTCGATTTTCGGAAGCCCGTGATGCCTATACGCAGGCCGCGACACACCAGCAGTTCGGAAAAATCGTTATCATCGACGAATGATCACCAAAAGGAGTGCTTAGGCACAGCGCCCCGATCTAGGCCTAAGCTCCGACAGCAAACGGAGCAGCGCCAATCCAGTATGCCGAAAACAGTTCTCTCGTCAATTCTCGAGCGACGACATTGTACCCGAGAGTTGCATCAGGTGGCCCGCACATATCGGACAGTTTGACAGCATCGGACTGCCCGACGCTCATGATCGGCAGGCGGAGGGTGGTCCAGTCGAGTGCTGACTGTTGCAGCAATCGCATATGCTCCTCTCCGTCCAGGATCAGCGGAGCCATGTGGCGCATCAGCATCGCGCGCCTCGTTGCCTGCCAGCCATTTTTCTGACCGACTTCTGAATCGAGTTGCGCAGCAGAGCCGGTGGTGGTCACGATCCGCATAATGGACCGTTCGGTCATCACCGGCATCAGATTCCGCATGGCGGCAGAGCAGACGTCCATTGTCGGCAACCCTGCGGCACCAAGCGTCGAGACGACCATCGACGCTCCGTCGAGGAGTTCAGCAACAGCGGCGGGATCATGAACATCGCCATGAACCTGAGTAACTTGCACGGTTGGACCCGATATTCGACTCCTATGGATCAATGCCCGGATTTGGCACCCCTGCGCACATAGAAGATCGAGCACGCGACCACCAAGGCGCCCACTGCCGCCCAGCAGCGCAACCACGGTCATAGCCGATGGTCCTCAAGGAAGACTTCAATGGGCTGAACCAGGCGATCACCTGCCTCCTCCGCGACATTGTGGCCCACATCGGCGAACTCGACGCACCTATTCTTGGGGAAAGCCTCCCGCCAGATCGGGAGCACGGGAGCAAGGCCTGGGTCTTTCATTCCCCAGAGAAGAAGCGCTGGAAGATCGGCTAGTATCGATTTCCGCGCCCCGATCCGCGCGGCCCAATCATTTTCGCCGAGGATGGCTCGTGGGAATATCCAGGTCTGCTCACGCGAAGACGGGGCCGCAAAGGGCGCGAGAACTGAGCGTGTACGGCTCGGGTAAGGAGCGACCGGTCGCCGAAGGACCCCTTGAATACGACCCGAGTAAAGAAATTGAAGTGCCGCGTAAGCCAGCGGGCCACTTTACTACCGACGATCGCACTGAAGCGCCGCATCATGAGCCGATCACTTATGTCGAAAAACCAGCTATTGAGGGCAATGGTGCGACGAACGCGATCCGGATGCTCGACAGCCCAGCTCAGAGCGATCGGACTACCCCAATCATGTACAATCAACGTTACGTCATTGAGATCGAGACCGTTTACGAAGCGGGCGAAGTTTGCCGTGTGGAACTGAGGAAGGTACGAGACACCGGACGGCTTGTCCGAAAGGCCAAAGCCGAGATGATCCAGGGCGATGCAGCGATATTGGCTGGAGATGTTATTGCTTCTCCGCATGGAAGACTCCGTCGATTTCACAGAAGACTTAACTTCACCGCCTCCCGCTGACGGATCAACGCACCAAGAGGTTCGCTCCGATGCGGCGACCTGTCCGCTCGGACTGGCAATCAACACTATCGGGAGCGCTAGAAGCTCCACATCTTACGCTCGCTGCTGTTGGTCGGGCCGCTTCGCTACAACGCTCTCCTGTCCGCGATCGACGGGATCAGCGCCAAAGAGCTGACGCAGAATTTGCGTGAACTTGAATCAGCACGGCTGATCAAGCGGGTTGCGGTAGAGGATCAGTCCGCGTATGCGCTCACCCCGCTCGGACGGGAAATAGAGGGGCCGTTTCGCGCATAGTACCCTGCCAGAAGCGTGGAAGACCGAGCGGCCGACTGCCCCGGAGGCGTGCTTTGCTTCGAGTGCAGACTGCGATTGGATGCAGTTAGACCGGCGGAGAGCGCGCCCGAGAGGCTGCGCCAGCAGGCCACCTGCTACGATCCTGCGCTCGCATGAGCATATTCCAGTTTGACCGCAAGCGGCTCGTGTCCATCATCCAAGTCGCTTGAACTAAGCAGTGGCAGGAGCCAGACGGGCAGCGGTCGCGGCTTCAACCTCGGCTATGAACTCCGCAACCGTTTCGCCTATGATCTCCGGGTGGTCCTCCTGGAGGCAATGAAGGCCCGATCCGAGTTTCACTAGGCGGCAGTCGTGCAGTCTGCGAGCAAATTCCTCCGCCACCTCAGGCGATACAAGCGCACCAGGATCTCCGGCAAACAATAGCTTGGGGTAGGTCGAAGCCGACAAGGCTTCATGCGCTCGCTCCATTATCGCGTAGACATCGGCTGGCTCGCCTGCGATCGGCAATTCGTTCGGAAAACGCCACGTTGGTTTGCGGGAGGCAGGGGTCTGGAATGGTGAGCGATAGATCGCCATTTCCTCCTCGGTATAGACGCGGACGGTTGCTCCCGGTAGTACGCCCTCTACGAATGCATTCTCCTCTAGGATCAGCTTTTCGCCTTCGCCGGGTGTACGAAACTTGCGGAAGATTTCGCGCTCAGCCCGATCGCGCAAAAACTCCTCCCAGGTCGGGATGGGTCTTGTGAACTCCATAAAGGCCATGCCCTTGATAAAGTCAGGACGTCGGGCGGCAAGATGGAAGGCAAGCGCCGTACCCCAATCTTGCGCTACGACGTAGGCCGAGCGGATCTCCAACTTCTCTATAAAGGCGTCGAGATATCTCACATGGTCTTCGAACCGGTAGGTGATATCCGGCTTGCCGGACTGTCCGAAACCGATCAGATCCGGCGCGATACAATGACCGACATCAGCAACAAGCGGAATTATATTTCGCCAGATGAATGACGAGGTGGGATTGCCGTGGAAGAAAAGCACGGTGGGGGCGTCCGTTCGCCCCGCCTCACGAAAGGCCATTTCAGAGTCAAGGACGGGCAGTCGGGGCAGGCTGATATCAGCGTTCATCACGATCACCTTTTAAGCACAGTAGCGAAAACAATCCTTTTGAAGCGCTCCAACGGCTCTACGTCGCGGGATACCTTCATCCGCAATATTGCTCCTTCCCACGCTGCGATCAGAAACTCGGCCAAGTCATTTGGCTCGAACGCATCCGAGATTTCCCCGGACGCCTGGCCTTCGGCAATGCAGTCGGCAAAAGGAGCTGACCATTCAGGAAAGATATCACTCAGCCGCTCGCGCAGGAGATCACTCTGGGGCGCGGCCTCAAGGCTAAAGTCACCGATCAAGCAGCCTCTTTGGAAACCGTCTTCAGCCAGGCGGCCGATAATAATATCGAGATAACGGTTGATCCGTTGTGAAGGGGTTAGCCGCTTATCCCCAAGCGACTCCGCCATTGCGTCCTTCAGACTGGCGAAATACCTGTCCAGCACCTCTCTCGTGAATTCCTCTTTCGAGCGAAAGTGGTTCGTAAAGGAGCCCTGAGGTACGGCCGCTTCGGCGACGATATCGCGCACGCCTGAACCGACATATCCCTTGCGGAACATCACAGTCCGACCTGCTTCCAAAATAGCTTCACGATGAGAGTGCTTTGCCATAGCCGTTATAATACATACGTCCGTATTGCTGTCAATATACGTTTTCCCAGCGCCAGGCCACGGCAGCGGTACGAACGATTACCGCGGTAGCTGAGGTGACGGGGCGCGCCCGGAACACGCGAGTCCGCCTTGCACCCTCGCTAGCGCTTTCCGTTCGAGCTTCCCGCGCTAAGCACTGAACGCTATGCTTAGTCGTGCTGTGGTGCGGAAATACCTGGCCGCTCAACTGAGGGCGCCGCGATGAAGGCGGTTGAGGGCTCGGCCTGCGAAGTGACACCGCTTCGTCCATGCTTCCACGGAGAGATTTTTGGTATCCGCCTGATCGTGCATGGGAACGGCCGGTTCATTTCGTTCGCTACCTTACGATAATCGCAAGGTAGCGAACGAACTTCAATGCTCGACGCGGCCGGATCCGGACGGGATCTCAGGGTGCTGGGGCCAGAAAGCTGGCTAGCTGTCTTCGACGCAAGTGACGCGATGAGGCGGGTAACGAAGGTGAGTGACCATCCGCGATGCGGCCACGGCTTCAAGCCAGCCTCAGCGCTCGGGCGTTCCGCATCGTAGTGGCCGGGCCCGGTAGCGACTGTGATGACACGACGATGTCATGGGGCGCTATCGCCACCGCTTCACGCGGTCGACCGGGGCTCGAAGCTTCGGAGCGATATTGCGCCGGCTGGGATAGTAGAGAAAGGAGCCGGCAAAGGGAGGGCAATAGTCCTGAAGGAGAGGGACCAACTGTCCGGATTCGACGTAGGGTTTGAAGGTGTCCTCCATTCCGAAGGTAATGCCGCCTCCGGCACAGGCGGTGCGGATCATAAGCCACACGTCGTTGTGGTGATCTGCGGGGTCGACAGCCACATCGAACTCGCGTCCATGCTCACCGAATTCCCAGCGATAAGCGCGCTGTGTGGCGCTGGACGCCAGCCGATACAACGATGCGCGGAGAGCTCCGAAGGATGCTCGGGCCTGCCGAAACGTTCGATGTAGGACGGCGCGGCGAAAGCACCTTGGCGCTGGTCGCCCGAAACTGGAACGGCAATCATGTCTTGATCGATGACTTCACCCAATCGCACGCCCGCGTCGTAGCCTTCGTCGACGATGTCGAATTCCTCGTCCGTCACTGTCACGTCGATCCGGATGCCGGGAAAGGCTTTCGCAAAACCCGCCAGAAGCGGCCCGGAGATGAACTGCTCGGGGATGGATGACACCGCCAGCCTCAACAGGCCGCTTGGTGCGCTGTCGCGATCCGCCGTTGCGTCGAGCGCCAGTCCGACTTCGGAAATAGCGGGCGCCACACGCTGATATAGTAGTTCACCAGCCTCCGTGAGGCTGACACTATGTGTCGTGCGCCGCACGAGCGCAACGCCCAGCCGATCTTCGAGACGGCGGATGGCCTGACTGACGGCTGGCCGTGTGATGCCCAAATTCTCCGCGGCTACACGAAAACTCCGCGCTTCAGCGACAGCCAGGAAAACAGAAATGCCATTCAGATCGATTGCCATTGGTTAGATCAGGTTACCAGCTTGGTCATCATTGGGCAAATTGTCCGATCTTATTCGGGCGCCTAGCTTGGATCTCACGAACTAGAACTCGAGGCCTGTCGACGGTGCATGCAGCTTCATCGCGGGTCGATAGTCCTCATCAAGCTCTCAGCAACAGGAAAGGACCGATACCATGACCATTCTTCCGACACGTCACAGGGTCGCCGGCGCGCGCCTTAGAGCTCTGATCACACTGGCATTGCTGTCGCTCGCTCTGCCGGGCACAGCCATTGCAAACGCCATGGCAACGCAGGTGCAAGCTGTGGACAGTGTGGCTATCGAGCAGCGAAACAAGGCGGTCGTCGAGGCCGCCTTCGAAAAGTGGCGCGGGGGCACCTATGTCTTCGCGGAACTCCTCGCTCCCGATGTCGTCTGGACGATCCATGGTTCCGGACCGGTCGCGGGCACCTATCGCAACCAGAAGGATTTCATCGAACAGGCATCGCGTCCCCTGACCAGCCGGCTCGCGACCCCGATCGCGCCGGAGGTGCACAACATCTTCGCCGATGGCGACACCGTCATCATCCGCTTCGACGGAACGGCGACCACGACGTCGGGCGCACCTTATCGCAATCAGTTCGTCTGGATACTCAAGATGAAGAACGGCCTTGTCGTTAATGCTGAGGCCTTTCTGGACCTCGTTGCTTATCAGCAGGTCGTCGACAACAACGCTCCACGGCCCCAATGACCGACGCCGGCGGTTCGGCAGACCAGAGCGTCTGGCGACCGATAGCCGCGCATCCGCGCGCCATCGCTTCCAAACCGAGAATAGTAGTGCTCAATGGAGCCAGGTCATGCGACAGGCACTTGCAGCAATCATCACGGCCACCCTTTCATTTCAATCCATAGAAGCGCAAGAGACCAATTTGGAGCCGAATCATCCCTGTGCCGGCATGTGGGTCACCGACGACAATCGTGTGCGCCATGAGCTTCTGCCGAACGGACGCTATGTCGAGGCCCGCGGCCAGCGGGAGCGAGCCTATGAGGGCCGCTACGAAGTCGACGGGACGCATATCGAGTACTGGGACCACACGGGCTTCATTGCCGACGGCGATTTCGTCGATGCCAACACATTGCGCCATGGCGGCATGATCTTACGACGTCAGCGAGCAACGCCTTGACATACCAGTTGACAGGGGCGGAGCCCACTCAGTGCCGCCCTGTCACCGTGACCTGTCCACCTCGCGTAGGAGGTCGATGAAAGCTCGGAGTGGTGACGGAACGTGCCGGCTGCGAGGGTAATAGAGCGCCAGCCCCGATGTCGGCGGGCACCATTCATCAAGCACGGTGACCAATTGACCGGACGCCAGAAATGGCTGCGCGAAATAGTCGGGTACATAGGCGATACCGCGCCCGTCTATCGCCGCCTGGACGAGAAGATCATTGTCATCGAGGGTGAGGTTGCCGGGGACGTCGATCGCCACTTCGGCGCCCCGTTTTGAGAACTCCCAGCGATAGCGCTTCCCGCTCGGCAGACGCTGGCGGATGCAGCGGTGCGCGTAAAGGTCGTCGGGCGTATGCGGTCTTGCTCTGCTCTCGAGGTAGGATGGCGCTGCCACGGCGATGAAACGCACGTCGCCGCCGAACTTCACCGCGACCATGTCTTTCGGAACAGCTTCCAGCAAGCGGATGCCGGCATCGAAACCCTGTTCCACGATATCGACGAGCCGTCCTTCCGAAACCAAATCAAGCTCGACGTCGGGATAACGATCGAGAAAGCTTGGAACGACGTCGGCGAGCAGGATGCGAGCGCCGCTCTTATTGGCGTTGATCCGCAGCGGACCGCTTGGGGTACCGCGTTCCTCCGATAGGGTATCGAGCGCTTGATCGAGATCCTGCAGAACCGGGTCGAGTCGTGCGAGCAGGCGGGCGCCAGCCTGGGTCAGCGACACGCTGCGCGTCGTCCGATTGAAGAGCCGTACGCCTACTTTTCCCTCCAGTCCAATGATCGCGTGGCTAAGGGCGGAGCGCGAGACGCCCATGATGTCGGCGGCTCTGCGGAAGCTCTGGTGATTGGCCACCGCGGCAAAGGCGGCAAGATCGTTCAGGCTGGGCCGTGACATTCGTGATATATCCTCACCGCATCATCTCAAATTGAAGATCTTATATCACCAATGCTGCCGAATTACATTCCGAGATGAACAGATCAGGAGTTTCTATGCCAAAGACATGGTTCATTACCGGCGCCTCCTCGGGGCTCGGTCTCGAGATGACACAACAGCTGCTTGATAAGGGACACAAGGTGGTCGCCACGGTCCGCCGTGTGGGCGCGCTGACGGAACTTGCGCAGGAATACGGCGATCGTCTCGATATCGTTGAGCTCGACCTGGTCGAGCCGGAAAGCATTGACTCCGCCGTTAAAGGAGCATTCCAACGGCACGGCCGGATAGACGTGATCGTCAGCAACGCCGGTTACGGCCTGTTCGGTGCTGCGGAAGAGCTCACGAATGAGGAGATCGACCGACAGATCGCCACAAACCTCGTCGGCTCCATCCATCTAATCTGCGCAGCATTGCCTCTTCTTCGAAGGCAAGGCGGCGGGCGGATCGTCCAGTTTCGTCCGAAGGTGGGCAGATCGCCTATCCGGGCTTCAGCCTCTATCACGCAACCAAGTGGGGCATCGAGGGCTTTGTCGAAGCCGTGGCTCAGGAGGTGGAGCCTTTCGGCATCGACTTCATCATCGTCGAGCCGGGGCCGACCGGCACGAATTTCGGAGCTAATCTTGTCTGCGCGACACCGATGGATGTTTACGATGACACTCCCGCCGGGGCGGTTCGCCGGGCGATTACGCAAGGCAGCTTCGAGATCAACGGCGATGCGGCGCGAACCGTGGCCGCAATCATATCAGCCGCCGAGAGCGAGAAGCCGCAGCTGCGGCTGGCGCTGGGCAGCACGGCCTATTCGTCTATCTCAAAGGCGCTTTCCACACGCCTGTCCGCTCTCGAGGCGCAACGGGAGGTGGCGAATTCTGCCGACCGCCAGGACTTGTGAACCGCGAGAGCGGCCTGGAAACACAGATCTCATGAATAGGAAAGGAAACACCATGTGCATCCGACCAGCCATGTTGGCTCTCGCCATAAGCGTCTCGTCTTCCGCCTTCGCGCAGACAGCGGCTGAAAACCAGGTTGTAGGCACCTGGCGCATGGTGTCGGCAACCATCGATCCCGGCGGCAAGAACACCGCCGCCTATGGAAAAAAACCCAACGGTCTTCTCGTCTTCACCCCCGACATGCACTTCGTGGAAGTCCTGACCGACGCCGATATCCCGCCCTTTGCTTCCAATGCTCGCGGTGAGGGAACGGACGATGAAAACCGCATGGCTATGTCACGCAGCATCGGGTTCTTCGGCACCTACACCGTCGATGAGAGGGGCGAATTCAGCGGCAACCGTGTCGAGGGATCGACATTCCCAAACTGGGTTGGCAGCGCGCGAACACGCGATGATTTCACGCTGGTCGTGGACGGCGACCGCATGACCGAGCAATTCCGCAGGCCGGAAGGCACCGAAATCCGGATCGAGTGGCAGCGCGTCACATGAGGCACGAGGGGTTAATTCCTGCAAGGCCTCGACCTCCGGGCGTGCGCCGTCAGTCATTCGCCTCCCAGTCGTAGCTTCTCATATAGTCGAGAAATGCGCGCATGGCGGCGCTCGGCAGGCGACGGCTGGGGTAGTATAAAAACCAGTGTGGCAAGGTCAGACTCCAGTCGGAGAGAAGCTCCACCAGCTGCCCGGTCCCGAATATAAGGCTTGGTGTAGTCATCGAAGACATGGGCGATTCCTCTGCCCGCCAGCGCAGCTTGCAATTCATTATGCGCAGAGCTGACGGTCAAACGGCCGGTCGGAGCGATTTCGATTTCCTCGTCTCCCTCGGCGAACCGCCAGGTGACGAGCGTGCCGCCAGGGAAACGACGTTTGATACAGTCGTGCTCAACGAGTTCGGGGGGCGTCTGCGGCTCTCCGCACCTCTTGATGTAGTCAGGTGAAGCAACGATTGCATAACGAAGTGCGGGTCCAAGCGGGAGCGCAATCATGTCCTGTGCCAACTGCTTGCCGAACCTAACGCCAGCATCGAAACCCTGTTCTACGATATCGATGACGGTCGCATCGCTGATAATCTCGATCTTCACCTCGGGGTAAACATCCATGAAGTCGAACACGAGCGGGCAAAGAAAATGATCGACGGCCGGTGCCGGTGCGTTGATCCTGACGGTACCCGATGGGCTATCGCGCAGTTCATCGACCTCTGCGATGGCAAGCCGGATGTCGCTCAACGCAGGTGCCAGACGCTCAAGAAGGCGCTGTCCTGCCTCCGTCGGAAACACGCTCCTCGTCGTCCGGTTGAGGAGCCGGATACCCAGAGCCTCTTCCAGCCCATTCATCGTTTGGCTCAAGGCAGATGAAGAGACGCCGCGCTCAAGTGCTGCCGCGCGGAAGCCGCCACAGCGCACGATGGCCACGAAGACATCGAAACTGTCTAGGCGAATAGGGTCCATTGCGAAGTTTTTCTAATCAAGCTGACAACTTTATAGCAGATTATCAGATCAATAGCGCCGTGTCATGATTGCGGAAACTAAACACAGCCCTGTGGAAAGCCCTCTTCGTTGACAATGTCCGCGAGGAAAAGGGACGAAGCGGTGCGTCCAGAAGAAGGAACGACAGATGAATGCCTTTACCCTTAACAGACGCGCTATCATGCTGTCCGCTCTCGCAGGTGCTTCAACCATGCTCATCCCAAGCCTGGGTAACTCCGGCGACGCCCACGCCCAGGCGGCGTCTTCGGTGGCCGTCAATGCTGGTTATTACCGTTTCCGTGTCGGCGAAATCAGCGCGATTGTCTTGAGCGATGGTGTGATAGGTGGCCCGCCCCGCGTCTATGCAAGCAACGCGCCGGAAGCCGAGCTTCAAGAAGTCCTGCGGCAGGCGTTTCTTCCGACCGACCACATGACGCTCAACCTCAACACGCTGCTGATCGAGACCGGCGGCCGGCGGATTCTGATCGAGGCTGGCGCCGGCAAGACAATGGGCCCGAACGGTGGCCGCATCTTTGATAATCTGGCGGCTATCGGTCTTAGTTCCGCGGACATCGACGCCATCGTCATCTCTCATACCCATCCCGACCATGTCGGCAACTTGAGAACCACGGACGGTGGCAAGGCCTTTCCCCGCGCCACTGTCTTCGTCCCGAAGGCCGACTGGGACTTCTTCGTCCGCACCGATCCGGATCTCTCCTACATGCCCGTGCCGGAGGAATTCCGTCTGCGCTTCGCGGCAAACATCAAGAACAGCCTCGCGCCGGTCATGAACGACGTCGAGCTTTATGAAGCCGGCACCGAGATCGTGCCGGGTCTGGCGACGATCGTCGCATCCGGCCACACGCCCGGAATGGCCACCTTCCTCGTCCATTCAGGAAGCGACCAGTTGCTGCTGACGGCAGACCTTGCCTATCACCCCGTCGTCAACGTCGACAAGCCATGGCTGCCCGGGCCTGACCGCGACAAGGAAACGGCCCTTGCCTCCCGTCAGCGCATCTTCGACCGCGCGGCTACCGAGCGCATGCCAGTGTTGGGCTTCCACTATCCGTTCCCCGGCCTCGGACGGATGCTAAAGACGGATGGCGGCTACGCCTGGGTACCCGCCAACTGGCAGTTCTGACGGCTGAGGAAAAGGAGAGATCGCATAGACCAGTCGAAGATCAATAGACGCAGCTTCCTCGGGACGATGGGTGCGGCGGCAACAGGGCACTGGCCACCAACGCTGCGGGGCAAACCTAGGACACGAATATGGTGCCAGCCGCCGGATCTAGTCCGGATGTGCTAACCCGCACTTTGCCGCGTACCGACGAAAGGGTCGCGGCCCTGGACCTCGGCACCTTCCTGACCTTTGATCTGAAGCCCGGGGATCGGCGCGACGCACTCCGGCAGGTCTTCGAACGGTACGTCGCCGCAGGCGGTCGCGTCGTCGACACGTCACCTCTCTACGGTTCGGCGGAAGTTAGCGTCGGCGAGTTCATGGGCGAATTTGAGCGATCGGACGAGATGTTCCTCGCCAACAAGGTCTGGTCCACAGGAGAATATCTCGCGGACGAAAGCCACGCTGTTGAAAGCTTTCGCCAGTCGCGCATGCGGACATGGCGTGACACGATCAATCTGATGCAATGCCACAGCATCACCAATGCGCCGGTCGTCATTCCGCTGATGAAGGCATGGAAGAAGGAAGTGCTCATATGGAGACGATTCCCGGCTTTGGCTCCATCGGCACGATGCCGTGGTATCCCGGCAAGGAGAATATGTATTCTGGCCTGATCCGAGAGGCACAGGCGAACGCCGCGCAGCGCCTGCGGTACAGCCATACCGGGCCGACGCTGCGGCAGCATCCGGTCGCCGTCCTTCGCAAGGACCTCTCGGAGCTCAACATCATCCCTGTGCCGAGGCGATGACTGCACGGGACGGCTGTTGGGTTTAAACGGCGGGCTGGTGCTCGTGCGGCAAATCCAGGGTCGGAAGGGCGTCATGCCCATTACCATCGAAGACGAGATAGCCGTTTTCCAGGATGATCTTGTCGACATGCGCGGCAACGCCAGCCGATCCCCAATTCATCTCGGCGATGGAGACGTTGCCGCAATCCGTCGCCTGGCTGGCATCCGCCGACGCCCAGGCGCCGGCCACATAACAAATGCTATAAACCTGTACATGATCAGGGATCTCCCATCTCGGTTTCGGGCTTCAATTCCTCTTGGCTGAACAAGTTTGACCGTAGCCGCGCGGACTGAGCCGCGACCGATATGGCCAGAGTCTAGGACAGCAGGCGGCTGTCGAAGGGATAGCATGTCAGATCTTCGTACCCGGTCTCGGTAATGAGCACCTGATCCTCGAGCTTGATGGAGAAATCGCCGCCCTCGGGGCTAACGAGGGCTTCCACACAGATGGTCATGCCCGGTTCCAGCGCGACATCGAAGGCGCCCTCGACCCATGCATCCGGATAGGGCACGAACGGCCATTCGTCGCAGAGGCCAACGCCGTGCATCTTGCAGGAGTATTTCTGTTGCCAATAGCGGTCCGCGAGCCGATGGCCTCCATGCGTTAGCTCCTTGATCGTCACGCCCGGCTTCAGCATCGCCATGTTCTCGCGGATATGGTCGACGGCGTGGTTCATGGCAGAGATCATGTTGTCGCTTGGCCGCGCATCGCCGATCCACCAGGTTCGAGAAATGTCCACGCACATGCCATAACAGCCGACGAGGTCGGTAGAGGGCATTCAATTAAGCAGCACCGAAATATCGAATGCGTCAGATATTTCGAAAGCTTTGGAACGTGTTCTTTGCTTGGACGTTTATGACGCGGTGAACGATAATTGGATGGGCGGAGATGCTGAGCGTAAGTATTGCGGTGCGAACAGGTGGAACGATTGAGCTTCAATCGGGGATTTACGACGACAAAGAAGCCGCAGTCCTCATTTCCTCGATGACATGATCGTCCCAGGTGGAAGCTACGGACATGATCCACGAAACGCGTCGCTCAGGAATTTGTAGACGCAGAGCGGAGAATTTCGAGATTTTGACCAAAATTCTATAAGTGCGCAAAAGATTCGCGGCATTTGTAGAAGTATCAGATCTCTGAAAAACCACGCGCGATCGCTGTGCCATCTCAGATGTTTGGTCAACGGACGAATTCGGGTGTTGACTACCGTGTCGTGACGGAATGACCTTCCACGGTGGATGGACGTATCGGCCTCTCGCTCCGTTTCCTCGTGTTGATTCTCCGCTCGTTGTCCATGGTCGAGATGGCGCGCCTCTGGCCTTCCTTCCTCCGCCCAAATCGGCAACATCTCCGATATCGCCTTCGCCATTGAAGCTGAAGGCGATCAGCGCGATTTCGATGATCTCGTCCTTTCTCCTATCGAGGCCGGTTGTTTCCGCGTCTGGTCGCCCAGCAACTGTTCGATCTGACATTCGATCTCTCCGGCCTTGCCGATCGCGATGAGGCCTTCAGGCTGCCGACTGGTCGCGGCGACGAGTTCGCCCATGGGACTCCCGGCAGTCCGGATTCGCGGGAGCGGGCGATAATGAAGGCACGGGAGATCTATGAGCCGGATCGGCTTATTGAGAGGCTGAAGGTGAGAAGCCGGAATTTTCAGTAGATGCGAAAACAGTCGATCTGGACTGAATAACTCACGAGCCCGCAAACCCATCAGGCAAGCGGCACACACAGGGAAAGCGTTCAGGTACCTGCTGCACGGTCAATGGCTCGAAATGACCGCTGCGCCTCGCCGGGCCGTGCCCGGCACATTGTCTTGGGAACCTTCGCGGGCTGACACGGTTAGGCTACCCCTATTGGATAGATGGAGATCGAGATGAATAAGTTCGTCATTACGATGTGCGCATCACTGTTTACGTTCGGAACGGCTCTTGCGCAAAGCAGTGTTGTTGTAACTCCGGATAGTTCAGACACCAACGCTTCGACGGTGGTCGTACCGGGGGAGGTCAAAACCTATGTCACAGGACATGACGTTCCATCCGCAACTTATGAGGGTGACGTTGTTGTCGGCGCCGAACTGCCGAGTTCCGTAGAGGTGTATCCCATCCCCAGCAATAGTGATTATGCCTACACCGTCATCGGAAAACAGCGTGTCATCGTCAACCCGCACACTCACAAGGTTATCGAAATCGTTAAATAACGACCGTCTAACTAACAACTGTGTCTAAGTTGGGCTTTGATGGCTCCATGAGGCGCCATTTTTCAGGATCGCGTTTGCGATTGTTAGAGCCTCCTCGCGACAGCGACGACAAGGAGCTTGTGGGGTTTGCCACGCCCTTTCAGTCGGTGTGTGACTGATCTTGGAACAGGGTTGTGATACGCAGCGGCGAGTACACCGGCTTACTGGGGCGGTACTTTAGGCTTGGCGCCATTCTGTCTCGGTTCGCGACGACGTCTATCCACGGTAGGCCTTTAAATAGCAAACTGTCCAGCATGCCTTACTCGAGAAAGTCAGCGTGGCATAACGGCGAGCATCTTTTCGTGATTCCGAGAGGAGAGCATGATGCTCAAAGCCGCCGATCGCGTCGCTAAGGATGAAGCAATAACCATCCCGCGAATAGAGGCTGCCTTTTTGGATGATTCACTCGCAAGTGCCGATGTGAAAAGTAAGCCGATTCCATTCCTCGTCTATCGGTCAAAGCGCATTTGTAAAATTGCGCATGCTTTGCGCAAAGCTGCATAAGCGCGAAGCACATGCGAGGTTGGATGGACGTGACAAGTCCGCTAGCGCTAGCGGAAGGCTTGCCGCTGCTTATTGGAGCGCCCATCGAAGCAGTTAGGACCACGTTCGTCAGGTTCCTATCCGACTTCTTGGATCAGACTCTGCATCCGACTGATGATGTCGTCCACACGATAGCACACAAGGAATTTTTTCTTAGTTTTCAAGCGAGCGAGCTTATTTCCGCCCACTGCCCGGAAATGACTTCTGGAACAATCTTCACGGGTCAATGCCAGCGGTTCTTGCCGTCTGAATGACGAGGTCGAGGAAAAGTTGCTGGCCAACCGTGGGCAGCCATTCCGCCCGACAGGTGACGCCTATCGGCCTGGCAGTATGCCCTAATTCGAGGGGGAGTGCCTTTAGCAGTCCTCGTGAAATCTCAGCTTGTGCTTGCAGAAAGGAAATGCAGCCTAAATGATTGGTCCGATCCAGAAGTTCGCGCATGAGGATGAGCGAACTGGACTCGACGATGCTGAGCGGTTGCCGACCAAGTCCTTCGAACATTGCGTCGAAGTGCCTTCGGATCGGAGTTCCGACCTGCCCGACGACCCATGGGAACGATGCGAGCTGCTCCGTCGTCGGCACGCCCTTTTCAAGCAGGGGGTGATCCTTGCCAGCGACGACGACGATGGTGTCTGTGAACAGCACACGCTGCTCGACATCGCCGATAGGGGGCGGATCGCGCATCGCTCCAATCAGAAAATCTATCTCCCCGCGCCGCAGACCCGAAAGGAGGTCGGCGTACGGACCCTCGAGGACATGAATTGGCGTCTTTGGTCGGAGCTTTCGGAACTCTGCGATTGCTCGTGGAAGAACAAAAGAGCGCGATAGAGGCATGGCGCCGATGACGATCTGTCCAGCTTCCTCATCGTTCGCGTCGGCCAAATCGACCTCGGCCTGCGCAAGCTCCGCAAGTGCGAGACGGGCCGCCTGGGCAAGCCCGTTCGCCGCCTTGGTCGCCACAATTCCAAAGGATGTGCGATCGAACAAAGTGCGGCCCGCTTCTTCTTCGAACTGCGTGATCGCTCTGTGCACCGTTGGTTGCGCCAGGCCGAGCCTCTTTGCCGCGAGGGTGAAGTTCTCGCACTCGCGCACTGCGATCAGGGCACGAAGCTGAGATGTGGTCGTCAGCATCCGCAGGCGAGGGCTCAGTTCGTCGAGTGCAGGATCCAGATATGCAAACGCCCGCCGGACCCTCTTGGCAAGGAGGTCGCCGTGAGCCGTCGCGAAGAGCCCTGTTGGTGTTCTCGTGAACAGCTTCGTGTGAAGCTCTCGCTCGATTTTTGACAGCGCCTGCGTTACAGCCGGCTGTGACAAATGACAGGCTGCCGCGGTCTTAGTCACCGAGTTGGTGGTCACAACAGTCAGAAACACCCTCAGATGGCGAAGGTTGTGCTGGATCTGAGATGCTGGAGACTTTCCGTTATTCAATCGAGCGTCGACCCCAAAATCGCGTCGGTCCTGGCTTGCAGAGAGTCTTCGACGGACCGTGTCACCCTTCCGCCGATTTGACGTTGCCAATCCGCCGTCGCGGTTGCCATTCGATCCGGCAGTCCGAGCTCTCTCAGTGTTGCTGCAACTTCGACCATCTCCGCAGCTCTTCTTTGTCCGTGGACCATCATTCTCTCGAGGTTGTAAGTTGCTCGCTTGTTCCAGTCCAGCCCGGGATCGGAAGATTGAAGTGACGCCAGAACAGCTGCCTCGACACCGGCGCGCCTTGCAGCCAGAAAGCACTCCGCGGTCAGCGCTTCGAAGCCTTTGATCATCACTGATCTGAGCATCTTGATCGATGATGCCTGTCCGACCCTATGTCCCGCAACTGTGGCGTTCATGTTGAGGCTGGAGAGAAGGTCCAGAGCCTTGTCGGCCGACGAACCCGACAGCAAAAGCGCGGTACGGTGACGCGCGGGATATACCGGAGCCATGACCGCGACGTCGATATAGATCCCGCCGGCCACCTCGATGACTTCTGCTGCCTTTAACTTCGTGTTGGGCGAACATGAATTGCAGTCAAGGTAGAGTGCGCCTCTTTCGAGGTTTTCCGCCGCGCCGGTTGCGGCCTGCAACGCCCTATCAGCGGTCACAAGGCTAAACACGAGCTGGCGATCAGCAAGCGCTTCAGCGGGAATTTTGGCGCACAAAACCTGAAGATCCTTACAGCGGTCCTGCAGCCCGGACAGGGTCTCGAGGTCTTCGACCTTCACGTCGAACGTGGTCACGTCCTCGAGTTCTCGGCTGCTGATCTCATCGGCTCGCCATCCGGAAACAAAAGCCTGCGCGGCTTCTCCAAATCCCACCAGACCGACCTTTGTCATGCTTATCTCTCTCGACACCTGGTTTGTTCAATGCAATGAGGCGCGGAGGCAGGACCTATCTCCGCGCCTCGGTTTCAATGGGCCGGATCCTTGACGTTCTGGATCGTCTGGAATTCGGTGTTGTAAAATTCGCCGTCGACCTTCTCAACCTTCCGCATATAGATGTTCTGGATGATGTCGTGCGTCTCCGGATCGATCGAGATCGGCCCGCGCGGGCTGTTGAGCTGCATGCCCTCGGCGGCCTTGACAAAGGTCGCACCGCTTGCGTCGCCCTTGGTCTTGTCAAGCGTCTTGTAGATCAGGTCCAACGCATCCCATGCCGCGGCCGCGACCATGTTCGGACGCATCCCGTCGTTGTTCTTCTTGAAGGCTTCGACGAACGTCTTGTTCTGCGGTGAGTCATGATTGGTGGAGTAAGGGCCTCCGGTGATAACCCCCAGCGCGGGCTCGCCCATGTCGTTCAGCAAGTCGTCATCCGTGACGTCAGCCATGGCAATGACCTTGATGCCAGACTTGTCGAGACCGCGTTCGACAAATTGTTTCATGAAGGCCGCGCCGGCGCCCGTCGGAACGAACACGAACAGGCCTTCAGGCTTTTCATCCGCAGCTCGTTGAAGGAAAGGCGCGAAATCGGGATTTGCGAGCGGAACTTTGAGCTTGGAAACGATCGTGCCGCCATTCTCCTCCAATGTCTTCGAGAACCATTCCTCGGCATCCTTGCCCGGGCCATAGTCCGATACGATCGAGACGAACTTCTTCGTACCGTTTTCGGAAGCCCATTTTCCGATGACGCTCGCGACCTGCGGGATCGTCCAGGAGGTGCGAAGCATGTACGGGGACGCCTTCATGATCGAGGAGGTGGCCGCCACCATAATCACCTGAGGGATCTTCGCACGTTTCGAAAGTTGTGCCACCGAAAGCGCCGTCGGTGTGTTGCCGAATCCGGTCAGGATCGACACCTTGTCGTTGGTGACGAGTTCCTGGGAGATGCGAAGCGCATTGTCCGGAGAGCTGGCGTCGTCCTTCACGATAAACTCAACCTTCTTGCCGCCGGCTGTGTCGCCGTGCGTGGCAACGTAAGTCTTTAGCGCTGCGTTGATCTGACGCCCATTCGATTGGAAGCCGCCCGTCATCGGAATAACGACGCCGACCTTCACCGCATCTTCGGCACGTCCGGAAACGGCGGTCGCCGCCATGATCGTGAGCACTGCAGCCGCTGTGGCAATGATGCCTTTCATGTTCATTCTCTCCTCCTTGTTGACCGGGTTATGGCCATTTTTGGCCGCACGCCGTTTGCTTGATTTCATTCGATCGGTTGCCGGAGCTGCGATCACTAGGCCGCACCGACGCCGAGAAACTTGCCCAACGTCGCCCGATCATCGGCAAGGCAAGCGCTGCTACCCGAATACGCGACGCTTCCCCGATCAAGAATGACCGCGCTATCCGAGATCGCGAGGATCTGTTGCGCATGCTGCTCGACGATAATTGCGGCAAGACCTTCTTCCCGAACGATCCTTCGAATGGCTACCAGCAGTTCCTCGACAATGATCGGCGCGAGGCCTTCAGTCGGTTCGTCGAGCAGTAGAATACGCGGATTGAGAACCAGAGCGCGGGCGATCGACAGCATCTGCTGCTCGCCGCCTGAAAGCTGATTGCCTAAATTCGAACAACGCTCCTGGAGCCGGGGGAAGAGTTCGTAGACAGCTTGCAGCGTCCATCTCCCAGGTCTCGCCACCGCGGTGATGTTTTCCTCGACGGTCAAAGAACGGAAGATCCCGCGCTCTTGTGGAACCCAGCCGACGCCAGCCTCGACCCGCCGCTCCGGGGCCATGCGCTCGATAGAGGCGCCATTAAGCTTGATCGAGCCGGACTGGTACCGGGTCAGCCCGACGATCGTGTTCAGTGTCGTCGTCTTGCCCACGCCATTGCGGCCGAGCAGTGCAAGAGCCGTTCCCTGTTCCACCGAGATGTTGACGTTGTGAAGCACTGTCGCCTTGCCGTAACCGGCGGACAGTGCATCTATCCTGAGAACTTCAGTCATGGGCACCCCCAAGATAGACTTCCTTGACGCGTTGATCCCGGGCGATCTCGTCTACGCTGCCTTCCGCAAAAAGCGCGCCTGAGACAAGGACGGAAATCCTTTTGGCGAAGTTGAAGACGAGATCCATGTCGTGCTCGATCAGCAGGATAGAGACGTCCGATGGCAAGGCCGATATCCGCCTCATGACCTCCTTCCGGTCGGCTTCGGGCACACCCGCGGCGGGTTCGTCAAGCAGTAGCACGCGCGGTTTGGATGCTATCGCCAGCGCGATCTCCAGGAGGCGTTGCTTGCCGTAGGGCAGCGCCGAGCATTTTTCGTCGCCCACTCCGTCGAGGCCAAAGTCTTCGAGCAGGATTCCAATCTCCTTCTCCAATCCTTTGATTGCATGCGTTGGCCGCAGGAGGTTCCATCCGCGGCGGTCACGTTCAGCAATGACGAGCGCCAGGCTCTCAATCACGGTCAATCCTGCAAAGAGCTGGTTGATCTGGAAGGTTCGAACCAGTCCCCTTGCGACCCGTCGCTCCAGCTTTAGGCGGGTGACAACTTCTCCGTTCAGTAAGATCTCGCCACCTGATGGCTGCAAAACGCCGGTGAGCAGATTGATGAATGTCGTCTTCCCCGCACCGTTAGGGCCGATCAGTGCGTGGCGCGCGCCATGCTCCAAGCCAAAGTTGACATCTGTGGTCGCATTCAAGGCGCCGAACACCTTATTCAGACCCCTTGTTTCCAAGGCGAGCGCGGTCATGACGCTTCTCCTTTCGACGCCCGGATCGAAGATGGCGCCTTTCGCGCACCGAGGCCACGTGCTGCTATTTGTTCGATGATCTGGCGCGGCCGATCCCGGCCCACGAGAACGAAGGCGACCAGTAGGATGCCGAGCCAGAACTGCCAGTATTGCGGGGTCACGGACGAGAGAGCGTCCTGGATCAGTTCGTAGAAGAGCGCCCCGATCAGACCGCCGTAGAGATAACCCGTTCCGCCGATGACGAGCACCATCAACCCGTCTGCAGACTTTTGAAACGAGAGGACGTCGAGCGAGATGAACTGCTGTGTCTGGGTGAAGAGTGCGCCAGCGATGCCCGCATAGGCACCCGCCAGCGTATAAATCGCAATCTGGCGAGCCTTCACCGGGATACCGACGGCTGAAGCGCGCAGCGGATTGTCGCGGATGGCCTTCAGGGAATTGCCGAAGGGCGAGGCCATCAGATAGCGGGCGAGCACGAACAGGACGAAGAGGACCGTCAGGCAATAGGCATATCCGACATGGCCATAGATGTCGAAATTGAAGGACCCGAACAGCGGATCAATCGTGATGTTTTGCAGTCCGTCGGCCCCGCCCGTCAGCCATCCGGCCTGGTTGGCGATCTCGTGGAGAACCGCGGCAACGCCGAGAGTGACCATCAGCCGCGTCAGATCGGCGCCACGCAACAGCAGGAAACTGGTCGCCAGCGCCACGGCGGCACCCGCCGCTGCCGCAACCAATAATCCGATCAGCGGCTCTCCGGTAACGTAGATCGAGAATAGGCCGCTGGCGTATGCGCCAACGCCGTAAAGCGCGGCCTGTCCGAGGGTCACGATCCCCGCGAAGCCCAGGATCAGGTCGATCGAGAGGGCGAGGAGGGCGAAGATCGTAATCTGGGTGAGGATCAGGTGTTCATCAGGCAACAGGAACCAGGATGCCACCGCAGCGATCCAGAATAGGACTTCCAGCAAAGCCCACCGGGTTTGTCGCCTCAGGCTTGCTTTGACAGCATTCGAAAGCGGACCATTGAGTTGGTGCGTCACGGACATCAGCCAGCCCTCGAGAAAAGGCCCTGGGGACGAACAACGAGAACAGCCACGAGCACGATGTAGATGATGAAGCCGCCAAGCGACGGCACGTAGTATTTACCGAGGACGTCGGCCATCCCGAGCAGGATCGAGGCGACGAGCGGTCCGGTCATGCTCGACGTTCCGCCGACAGACACCACGATCAGGAAGTAGACCATGAACTTCAGCGGGAAGGTTGGGTCGAGGCCGAGGATTTCCGCTCCAAGCGCCCCTCCCAGTCCTGCAAGACCGGATCCGGCGGCGAAGGTCGCCGCAAAGATCGTGTTGACGCGGATGCCGACGCCGCGAGCAACCCGCTGATCGTCCACCGACGCCCTCAGCCTGCTGCCGAAGCGCGTGCGGCTGAGGACAAGCTGCAGGCAGCCTGCAAGGACGCCGCACACGAGGATCAGAAAGGCGCGATAGACGCCAATACCGACACCGAAAAAGGATACGCGTCCTTTCAGGAATTCAGGCAGATCGAGAATCTGCTGCTGCGACCCCATCAGATAGTCGATACCGGCGACAGCGATGAAGACGATCCCGATCGAGAATAGAACCTGATCCAGGTGGGTCTTGTGGAACAGCCTTGTGTAGAGAGTCCGTTCCAGAACCAGGCCCGCGATGGCCGTGAAGATGAAGGCGATCGGCAGCGTCAGCAGAAATGGCACGCCCCAGCGGTTTGTCAGGATGACGGTGACATAGCCACCAGCCATAGCGAAGGCGCCGTGCGCCAGGTTGATGAAATTCATCAGCCCGAGGGTGACAGCCAATCCGCACGACAGGACGAACAGCAACATTCCATAGGCCAGCCCATCGAAGAGAAGGGTCAACATGCTTCCTCCCTGTGCCGCCGATATTCTCGCTTCTTCGGGTGGCACATCACGTTGCGGGCTCGACAAGACGAGCCAGTTTTAGTCGCATCAGGGTGGAGGGATCGAGCCGGGAAGGCTATTTCAAAATGGCCCGCATGATATAACAAAAAGCTATAGCGCGACCGGCGCTTTTCGATGCGAAGATTCATCTATAGCGAAAACTTATCGGATTAGCGTCACTTCCAAATTGGCAAATCGCTTTCCCCGGCGCGATATCTCTCTAACAGGAAGGAGACATCCAATGTCGGAAAAGAAGACTGCACTCGTAATCAGTGCCCATGCCGCTGATTTCGTCTGGCGCTGCGGTGGCGCGATCGCCCTACATGCTGACAAAGGATACGACGTAACGGTCGTATGCCTTTCATTCGGTGAGCGCGGTGAGTCAGCCAAGCTTTGGAAAGAAAACGGCATGACGCTGGAGAAGGTCAAGGCGGCAAGACGCCGCGAAGCGGAGAAGGCCGCGAAGACGCTTGGCGTGCATGATCTCATCAGCTTCGACCTCGGCGACTACCCGCTGCGGCTGACAGACGAGGACAAGTACCATCTCGTCGACGTTATCCGCGACGTGCAGCCCTCCTTCATGCTGAGCCATTCCCAATACGACCCTTATAACACGGACCATATGTATGCCACGCAGGTGGCCCTCGAGGCGCGCATGATCGCGCAGGCGTGGGGTCACAATCCCGGCCAGGAGGTGCTTGGCGCACCGCAGCTCTACCTGTTCGAGCCGCACCAGACGGAGCAGATGGGCTGGAAGCCCGATGTTTTCCTTGACATAACACCAGTCTGGGAAAAGAAGCGCGCGGCTATCGAATGCATGGAAGGCCAGGAGCACCTCTGGGAATTCTATACCCGCGTCGCTCAGAACCGTGCCAACCATTTCCAGCGTAATTCCGGCGGCCAATCCGGCGGCCGCGCATCGAAATATGCGGAAGGGTTCCAGTCGATCTTTCCGCGCACGGTCGACGAGCTTTGATCGACCTAGGGAGGATGAACATGGAGCCGTGCTTCGACATCGCGCACCTGGCGCACGTCGAGATGTACACGAACAAGTTCGATGAAAGTCTCGATTTCTTTTTGCGCATTTACGGTCTGACGCTTTCGGCTCAGGACGAGAATTCGGCATATCTTCGGGCCTGGGACGATTATGAGTTCCATACCCTGAAGCTGACGCGCCACCACACGACGGGCGTTGGGCATATTGCCTATCGCGCATCCTCGCCCGAGGCGCTGACGCGCAGAGTTAAGGCGATCGAGGAGAGCGGCTTCCATATTATAGGCTGGGTGGACGGTGATCAGGGTCACGGACGGGCGTTTCGGTTCAAGGATCCGTTCGGACACGTGTTCGAGCTCTACTACGACACCGTGCGCTACCAGCCGCCGGAAGAGCAAAAGCCGGCTCTGAAGAACATTGCATCCCGATATCACGGGCAGGGATGCCATCCACGCCGCCTCGATCATCTGAACCTCCTGGCTTCAGACGTGACCGAATTCCGGCGATTCATGCAAACCTGCCTCGGCTCGAGGGTGACGGAGATGATCCAGCTCGATAACGGCCGAGTCGGTGGCTGCTGGTTCACGATCAACAACAAAGGGTACGACCTTGCCTGCACGGAAGAGCACGGCAAAGGCGACGCCCGACTCCATCATGTCACATACGCGACGGATACGCGCGAGGAAATCCTGCGGGCTGCCGATATCTTTCTGGAGAATGGCGTGCATATCGAAACCGGGCCGCACAAGCATGCGATCCAGGGAACCTTCTTCCTCTACGTCTGGGAACCTGCCGGCAACCGCGTCGAGCTTGCCAATGCCGGTGCCCGACTGATCCTTGCTCCGGATTGGGAGCCCGTCGTGTGGACGGAAGCAGAGCGCAAGAAGGGGCAGGCCTGGGGGCTAAAGACCATCGAAACATTCCACACCCACGGCACACCGCCCGTGGGGTCGAAAGGAGAATGAAGTGGGTATCGTCGTACAGAACATCGAACGAGCGAGCCAATCGGTTATCGATCGTCTTGCCGCCGCCGGCGTCGCAACGGTACACGAAGCTCAGGGCCGCAAGGGGCTGTTTGCAAGCTACATGAGGCCAATCTATCCCGGCGTCCAGATTGCGGGATCCGCGGTAACAATTTCCGCGCCTCCGGGTGACAACTGGATGATCCATGTCGCGATCGAGCAGATCAAGGAAGGCGACATTCTTGTGATCGCGCCGACATCGCATTGCGAGGATGGTTACTTCGGCGATCTTCTCGCGACCTCCGCTCTCGCTCGAGGTTGCCGCGGGCTCATCATCAATGCGGGCGTGCGCGATGTCCGCGATCTGACAGCCATGAAATTTCCGGTCTGGTCGAAGGCGGTATCGGCGCAAGGAACCGTCAAGGAAACGCTCGGTTCGGTGAACGTACCGGTTGTTTGCGCCAGTGCTTACGTCGAGCCGGGCGACGTCATCGTTGCCGATGATGATGGCGTCTGTGTCGTCAAGCGGGCGGAAGCGGAAGAGGTTGCGGTCGCTGCGGAAAAGCGCGTCGCCAATGAAGACAGCAAACGCAAGCGTCTCGCCGCGGGTGAGCTTGGGCTCGACATCTATGAAATGCGGCCCAAGCTCGAAGCCAAGGGGCTGAAATATGTATGAGGATGGAATCCCTTGCCTCTGGATGCGTGGCGGGACATCAAAGGGCGCTTACTTCCTCGCCAGTGACCTGCCGGACGACCCAGAGCAGCGAGATGAGCTTCTGCTGCGGGTCATGGGATCTCCTGACCCTCGGCAGATCGACGGCATCGGTGGCGCAGACCCACTAACTTCGAAGGTGGCGGTTCTGTCTCCCCCGACGAGAAGCGATGCTGATGTGGACTACCTGTTCCTTCAGGTCTTCGTCGACCAGGCCTTGGTAAGTGACGCCCAAGGCTGCGGAAACATTCTCGCAGGGGTGGGACCCGCGGCCCTGGAACGAGGCTTGGTTCCAGTCTCGGGGGAGGTGACCCCCGTGCGAATCCATATGGTCAATTCCGGTGAGGTTGCGGTCGCAAAGATAAGCACGCCTGGCGGCAAAGTAAGCTATCTTGGTGATACTGGCATCGCGGGAGTACCAGGCAGGCACGCAGCGATTCCGATCCTGTTCACGAACACTGAGGGCTCGATGTGCGGATCCCTTCTGCCGACAGGCAGGGAAGTCGACGTCATTGATGGGATTGAGGCGACGCTCATCGATAACGGCATGCCGTGCGTGATCATGCGGGCAACAGACTTCGGGTTGACGGGACAAGAATCGCGCGAGGACCTTGAGGCCAATAATGGCTTAAAACAGCGGCTCGAGGCCATCCGATTGCAGGCCGGGCCGAAGATGAAACTCGGCGATGTCAGCACGGCGTCGGTTCCGAAGATGACTTTGGTGTCAGGGCCGGCCGCCGGTGGTGCAATCAACACGCGCAGCTTTATACCTCATCGAGTTCATGCTTCAATTGGCGTATTAGCCGCCGTCACGGTCGCAACAGCAACCCGCATTCCCGGAACGCCTGCCAACAAACTTGTCACTGCACCGTCGGATGGGCGGTATCGCATCGAGCATCCTACAGGCGAGATGGAAGTGTTCCTGGAACTGACGGAGCAGGCAAACGTCACGGGGGCAGGCACCGTGAGGACTGCCCGAAAGCTATTCGATGGGTTGGTCTTTCCCATTGAAAAGCGCGAAAAGCAATCTCACTGAGCTGGACCAAGCCAATGAAATCCATGTTTCTTCGCTATGCCACCCCATTCATCACGGGCCTCTTCTTGGTCTCGCTGGTATCGGGAATCGCTCTCTTCCTACACCTTGGGCAGTCTTGGTTCCGTGCGATGCATGAGTGGCTGAGCATGGTGCTCATCGTACCATTTCTCCTCCATGTGTGGAAAAATTGGCGACCGTTCACGAACTATTTCCAGCGTCTGCCCATGACCGTTGCACTCGGAGTTTCCCTTGCTGCATCACTTTACTACGCAACGATCTCCAACGCGCCGGGTTCGCACACTGGAGGACCTCCGCAGATCGCGTTCGCAAACCGAATCTTGCAGAATCGGGTCTCGGATGTCGCGCCTTTGCTCGCGACTTCATCCCAAGCCCTTCAGGAGCGGCTGCTAGCTGCGGGATTTTCAGCAGTCAGCCCTGATATGCATCTCAATGAGATCGCGGCTCGGTCCGGCAAGGGTGAAGCAGAATTGATCAACATCCTGACTGCGTCGCCCTAGCTGTATGCCGAGAGGTTTTTGGTGAAGTCCTGACGGAAAATCTAATCGCCTACCACACTGTCAAGGAGATGGCGATTGACGCACCCAACCTGATCGGATTCGGTTTGCAACCGCCTGAGCAGAACAAAAAAGAGAACCAGGGATTCAGCTGCCGCCTTTATTTCTACAGATCGTCAATGAGACTCCCAGGCCAAAAATTCCTGGTCGGTAGCGATCTTCCCAGCCCGGTCTGGGCGTGCGGCCCCGTTGTCGTGGCGGCGCGTCGACACAGGCGCCAGTGTCAGCTTATCAACCACGACGAGCTGCAAGAGCCTTCTCAGCGTTAGACATGCCGCTTCACCCGGGCAACTGCTCGAATCATGAAAGGGAAGGCCTGTGCTCCGGCTCCATTTTATAACTGATGGGCGAGCGTCACGACCATGGTCTGGTGACGCTTAAGGCCTTCAACAGCCCTGCCAACGTCCTTTTGTCGGCGAGGCGCATGACAGCGACGACGGGGCCAGGCGACGTAGTAATGCTCCGTTGGCGCAGCCGCGACCATCTCACCCTTGGTCCGATCCCAACAAGGGTTTTCGATTCTGCCGTTCAATCCCAGCCCCCGGAAGCGCGTTGTTCCAGCGCGCGATATAGAAAGGATGAGTGGTGCGCGTGCTCAGTGCGCCGAGGCATGCCGCCTGCACGATATGCCCGTTGGAGTCTAGACGGGTTGAGGACCTGAGATCGTCGTTAACGTCGGGAGATAGTCCGCCAGATGAATGTGGAAATAGCGGTTGAGGATCTCAAATCGTCATTTCAGCCCAAGCTCGTGACTCGCCCAAGGGTCTGCTCCATGCGAAATTTCTGATGATAGGGCCTACGGTTCTGATTCCTCAAGAGCTTGGATTCCTTCCATTTGTAAAAAGTTGGTCGCTTGGCGGTGTGATGGAGACATGCACAATTTTGCTTTCGATTCGCTCCGCGAATATCTCTCCTTTGAGGATCAGCTAGATCAGTTCCGGTGACCTGTCAGCGAAGGTTCAGCGTCTGCGTGGCCTCTTACCGCCTTCATGCTGCCATTTGGCATCGGCCTCAGTTTCAATCAGACGCCATGCCGATTGCAATTAGTCATTCCTTGACTTTCAATTGGTCATGGACAGGGGGGCGTTCGGAGCGTTGCTGGAAACTTTCGTCTTTGGGGAGATCCTTAAACTCGCCAGCAGTGGACATGGCCGCTTTGAGTTCTCGCATTTTCGTGACAAGCAGCAGAATGAAGTCGATATTGTCATCGAGGACAGAGGAGGGAGGGTTGTCGGCATCGAGATAAAAGCGGCAGCATCCGTCTCGACTTCCGATTTTTCCGGATTGAGAATGTTGGCCGAAGCATCTGGAGAGCGGTTTGTTTCGGGCATCGTCTTGTACGACCATGACAAGGTTGTCCCGTTCGGGGAACGCCTGTCCGCCGTGCCAATTTCGGCATTGTGGCGTTAGCGCGTGGGAATTTCTCTTCAGTCTCCAGGCCTGAACATTCTTGAAACTTCGAGCGCTTCGATAAAGCCGGCCTCCAGTTCGAATCCCTTCACATCAACGGATCCGACCACGGATCGTGAGCTTTAAAAGTGGTGTTGTAGCTTATTGCGGCACGACTGCTTTGCGCCCTCAGCCAAGCCGGCGCTCGATGTTGCTCGGTTGACCAAGCTCTTCCGGGATCGAAGGGAAACGATCAAGCCCGGCGTCGGCATCGAGAAACTGACACTCATTGCCGTCATGAGCGACCGCTTGGCGAGGAGCAGCGATCGTCACTGGTGACCATGCGGGCGAGGATATCACGCCGCTGATCGACACCTTCGGAAACCAGGGACAGTGCGTCTATCGCATCGCGCCTATGGCCTCCGATGTTCCTGAATGCAGCGTCTCGGCTGCAGCCGAGGACGTCATTGAAACCTGGGTGCATCACTGGCCAAATGGTGTGCATTCGGGCTTACGGTAGTTGGCAATCGGCTCTCAAGACGGTACCTGCTGCTTTTGCGTTTTATCGACATACACCGTGGAATGTCATGCGGTACGAAGGCGCCCGCCTTACATGAAGGATCGCCCCCGGTGCAACTTCGTGACGCCAATCTAGGAGATTCATGCAAGACATTATCAAGCGGCAGCCGGTGCTTCTGGACATGATTTATGACGCAATCAACACTGCCCCTGCAGCCTTGGCGCGGTCGTTTTGTACATAGCACAAGATCCTGAGATCGTTTTGGGACTGTCGGTGGCGGAACTCGCTCATAATACCGACAGCGGGTCTGCTTCTATCGTTCGGTTTTGTCGAATACTCGGTTTTTCAGGTTTTCGTGAGTTCAAGATTGCGCTCAGTGGCGAAATCGAACGGGCTCGAGCGCTGGATCTCGCTCAACGCTCTAATGTAGCGATATCACCATAGCCACGCGCTCGCCCGCTTTGTCATCCCGACATTCTGCTGGTGAATATGCCAAATAATTGATCAAGTTTTGAGCTCCTCATGAGCCGTCGGTCGAATTGCGACAGATTAATCTGCCTATCGGCTGGTTGATGGCAGACCCACCGGTCGCAAGCCAGAAGGTGCCCCGCCCGCCGCTCCCGTCATTTCCAAAACCGCTTCGCGTCGAGCACATCATCGACATGGGCCTGGGCACTGTCGATCAAGGCATCCTTCTCGGCATGGGAAAGAACCGTGTCGCTCGCCGGGTGGTTCGCCAGCCAGTGTTTCTCCAGGACGCCGGGAACCGACACCAGATCGTTCAATGCTCCCAAGTCGTCTTGAAGGGCTTCCATCGCGGCAAGGAATTTCGCGTGCCGACGCCTGCCGCGCTTGTCATCGAAAAGCGATGCGAAGAACTCGGCTGCATAGCGAAGCTTTTTCGCATCCTTGCGAACCTTGTGACGATGCTCGTCGTCCAGCTTTGCCAGCGCGCCGCCGTCCTTCTTGAGCTTCTTGCGCTGTTTCTCAAGTGCCCGCCCAGCGAAGGTGAGTGCATCCGGAATTTCCGCCGACACTGGGGAATTGCCATGAAGGTAGTCTCCACATTCAAGCCATTGCAGCAGGTCAAGCATCAGTGCTCGCGCGCGCGGTGAGGATAAGGCATCGACCGCATCACGGTAGGTGTTCTCGCGCGCTGCTTTCAGCTTAAAGACAAGATCCGGTTCGGCCGCTTTCCCGAGCAGGACGTCGACATTGCGGGCCTCTCCAAGCACCGCCGCCAGCCATCGCAATTCGTTGTTCAGCCGCCGCGGCTCCTCGTCAGGAAGCACCGGTTTGAATATGGAGAAGGCCGATCGCAGCCGCCGCAGCGCCACGCGCGCCTGATGGAGAGCCTCGGCGTTGCGTCGATAAAGGAGGACATCCTCGTTCAAGCGGAACTGCCGTAAGCACGAAGACGCGATGGCCTTGAACGCCGCCGCGGCATTCATGTCACGATCGAGATGAAGCGGCTCCGACTTGAAGACCGTCTTCTGCGCCTCGACAAGGGCGTAACCCCGCTCCGCCTTCGAACGCACCCCGAACCGAAAGCGGGCAATCTCGTCTATCTTCCTGGCAAAAGTAAAGAGATCGCTGGGACTGCCATCCTTCAGCTCGATTTCGGTCTCACGGATCGGAGAAGAGCGTTCGCCCGAAACCACTTCGCCCCGGTCGACGACGACCTCGAGGCTGGAACCATTCTCCTCCGCATTCCACAGCCGCCTTTCGACGACAACATCGAAGAGCGGCTCCAGTTTCAGGCTGTTTCCAAATTCCCCCAGAAGCGGCGAGGTGTGGTCGAGAACGGGTTCCTCTCGCTCAACCGGCGTCTCCCACTCGGATCTCGCAAACAGCGACCTGCCGGGTCCAGTCGCCTTGACGGTTTGGGTGCGCGCGGCGCCCACCTGCCGAATTCGAAGCGTGAAGCCTTTTTTCCACAGTCTACGATCGGAGGTGTCGAAGTAGGTGGACCGCTGCCGGACAATCTTTTCGGGCTCGCCCAGCAGATCGGAACCAAGGATGGCTTCGAGGGATTCGGGTGAGAGATCAAGCTTGACTTCGGTTTCTGACGACAAGGCGGACTCCGTTTGATAAGGCCGAATTCAGCACGGACCTAGCTGTCATAGTCCAGTGCTATAGCGACTGTATGAGAGATAGGAAGAAATCGAAAACAGCCATGCTCTCGAGCGCGCAACGATATGCGTCGAACGTTTCCGCCGCTCGCGATGTTCCGCAGGCGGGTGCGATCTGTTACCGCCGCCGGGATGATGGAGTGCTCAAAATCCTTCTCGTCGGCAGCCGTCGGAATGGCAGATGGGGCATTCCGAAAGGCCACATTGATGCCGGCGAGACCAGCGAGATCACAGCGGCTCGCGAATCTTTCGAGGAAGCGGGCGTGGTCGGTCGTGTCGAGGTGGAAATTTTCGGAATATTCACCTATGAGAAGGACAGCACGCCGGATCGCTACCATGTCTCGGTTCACCTTGCAGAGGTGACAAGGATCGCGATGGACTATCCTCAAAATCGACGCGAAAGAAGGCTTGGTTTCCCCTGGCGGCTGCGCCGGTCGAAGTCTCGCAACCAGGGCTGCGCGAGCTGCTACGCAAGTTTGCCGATGGGATCGGCGATTCTGGCACCACGGACGGACCAGGTTTTCAGCTTGGTCGTGGTTTCAGGATGTAGTGGGATCCCTGGATCTTTCGCCAACGGCGCGAAATTCGCCTGATCAGTGCTGTACAGGTGCCCGGCTTTCAGCCTTGCGGCGTTCCGCTCTTTGGACCGATGGAACGACTTCTCTGTCTTCTTCGACATCTTCCCCGTCATAATCGTCCGCCACACGAACCTCATCCATGCGGTGTTTGATCGCCAGGGCATAGATCGTGTCGAGCACATTCTTGTCCGTGACGCCAGGATCGGTCAGGGCCAGCAGCGAGGCGCGGACAATCTTCTTGCTGGAGGTTTTCGGGCAGCGCTTCAACACGAACTCATACAAGGCATCGCCTGTCAGACCTTCGGTAGCTCCGTCAACGAGAGCCTGGTAAATCTTCTTGCGCTTCTCACCCATGTGATTTCTCCTTAAGCGGTACTGCCCGGGACCTAGCCACCGGCGCCGGGCGGCGCGTCGTTCTCTAAGTTCTCGGGGTACTGCACAACCTCATTTTCGTCCATATCCTGTGCAGCGCCGCTGCCCGTACGTAATGAGATGCCGGGACCCGACGCAACGCTGCCAGCTTGGAGGAACGTCACGCCAGCTGTTTCGAGGACGGCGCGGACCGCGACAACATGATTCCGCATGCCGGTGGCCGGGCCTTCGCTTGCTTCCATGCGTTTCAGCGTCGGCACGGAGATATTCGCAGCGAGAGCGAGCGTTGCTTGCGGCATACCGATGAGCGCTCGAGAGGCCGAAATCTGCCTGCCAGATAGCATCTTATGGTCCTTTAAGTCTCAGCGATATTCAAAGGTGTTGAACAGCACATCTGGATCCGACTACCTAGAAAAACTAGCGATGGCATGCCAGGACACTCATGACGGCCGGAGAGAAGGGCTGATCGGCGTACCGCTTTTCGGCAGGGCGATATCAACGAGTTCGCGTGATAGGCCCGACGCAAATGACGCTCAGCGCGCGCCAGCAGTCCACATCACCGCCATCGAGAATTATTTAACGACGCATCGCGCCCGAGAACATAGCCAATCGCGAAGGCGAGGGCGCCGATCGTAAGGACAATCCCCGTTGCCGTGTGCGGATGCTCAGCGGCGCCCGCGGCCACTGCGGCGCTCTCACGGACAACAGCATCCTTGGCATCCTTCGCGACCCTCCGGATACCTGTTGGTGATTCTGCGAGTGTTCCTGTGAAGCCAGCACTGAGTTCGTCGGTCATGATGTTCCTCCTTTTTCTGAGGGAAGGAGAACCCGCGCCAGCGCGGGAAGTTCCAGCGACCTGGCTGGCTGCAACTGGTGGCTTAGAGGCATCTGCAAAAATCACTCGAGGCGATAGCGCGCTAGCGGAGCACCTTTTCCTAGCGCTGATAAGGCCGACCCCCACTCAAGTGGATCGTTGGACAATAAGGATCCGGTGCAAATCCAACTGCACGGTAAAACATCGAGACATTGCTCATCGCAAGGAACGTTGCAGCTGCCAGCGGCGTTGAGCCGGAATTAGAAGGAGATCTAATGATGGACAGAGAACAGAAGATTCGTGAGCGCGCCAACCAGATATGGGAGGAAGAGGGTCGCCCCGAAGGCAGTCACGAGGAACACTGGCGGCGAGCTGAAGAGGAAATTGCGGCAGGCGAACACGTAGCCGCTGGAGAAGGCACCGAGAACTGGAAGGCAGAGGCCGGTCTGCCCAATGACCAGAACTCGCCGGGCGTCATGCCGACTGTGATCCCACCGGACTGAGGACGTCAACTTCGTCGCAGATGGCACCCTGTCGTTTGGCATTTAACTGTGGGAATGCGCCCGTTGCGGAGGTGATGGCACTTAATTTGAGATTTTTCGGTGCGATTTTCGGCGCTTGACGCCCTCAGTCCGACCATGATCTTTTGTCATATTCGGCATTTTCTGATGAGGGTTGTCCGCAGGCAGCCATGCCTTCCTCGGTAGGAAGCCAGACTGCGGTCGTGTTGATATCAGCCGGCGTTAATGCGATCGGCCTATGAATCCGGATCTCACCGGCGGGCACCGCATTGACGTCAATCTAGGTGCACCCACACGCCGCAATCAGGTCGCAAAGCCGGGAAGTTACCTCTCAAATTCAGAGAGGCTATCGATCGAGAATGAGGGCGGTTCGGAGGAATGCCGCTTGGCCGTTGGCGAAATGGTTTATTGATCGCAGGCCAAGCACCATTGCTCGCAAGTTCGGACGGCGATCAGCGTCGATTCGACGCTCACAGCCTCCGACTTGCGGCCTTCGATCCGGGTAAGTCAGGAACGGGAACGTTTCCGGCTCGGCTATTCGGCCGCACCGACACAAAAACTCGTTAGATATCAATAATTTAGTCCATGGATCGATTAGGAGTCGACTGTTCGAGTCCCTTCAAGAGCGAGACAATGTTTTTCGCGATCGTTGCCTGTCGACTCAACGCATGGCTTCAGACTCCACCGCGATGACTGGCGTACCAACGCTGTGCGATAGGGGCCATGCACCATGTCCAGATTTCTCGCGCGCGCTCTAAGTCGTCCGGCGCGGGCAACGGCGAACGCTCCAGAGCGATGCTCGAGCACGACACCTGGCGCGTGGTCCCGTAGCTCCTCTGGCAGATGCCCTCAAGCGTCGTAAGGTAACGATGATCACCTGCCTGCGCATCAACGCCGCGCTAATCCAGGCGGTCGGTCCACAGCTCGGGTACACGAGATCGGGTCGGATCTCCACATCCGGCCTCACGGAGCCCCGCATGCTGGATCGACATCCATCTTACCGCGGTTCAAAGGAGGAGGTGGTGCCGCTGTCGTTCCATCTGACTTCTGACTCGTAGCATGAGACCAACGACTAAAATGATCGTGCTCAGTAATTGAGCTTTGGGTACCAGTCTGTGCCGCGGCCGGCTGGCGTCATGTCCAGAATGTTCCAGAGTGGTGCGATATCGACCGCCCCCCTTGGATCCTGGCCAGGATCCGCTGCTTCGGTCGGCATCTCGCCATTGTAGAAGACGCGGATATCTTTCCCATCCTTCTGGTAGACGGTGAATCCTGGATTTTCAGATCCGTTGTCATTCAGCAGGCCTAGGTCACGGGCGTAGTCGTCGCCGACGGTCTGGACGAAGTCCAGGTCGCGCCAGCCGCGTTCGATGGCAAAGGCGCGTTGTCGTGCCACGGGGCTGCGACCGATGATTTTGAAGGCAACCCGTTGCTTGATGTCGGCGCCGTTGCCGTTCGCTCCGCCAAGAAAGTTCGTGCACATGGGGCAGGGCCGTTCGCGCTGTGGGCCGAACATCCAGAAGTACGTCACTAGTGTATCGTGGTGACCGAACATGTCCGCGAGACCGACCTCGTCGCCGTTCTCATCCTTGAAGCGATAGTTCTTCTCAACGACGGGACCTGGAGGCAGGCGCCGGCGCTGCTCCGCAAGCCTCGTGAGATGTCGCCGGACTTCGATTTCCTCCGCCAGCAGGGCGGTCCTTGCCTCGGCGTATTCCGGAGTTTCGTTCGTGAACTTGCTCACACGTTTTGCGGCCAGTTCCTTTGCGGGTCTCAATTCGCTCATGTCCATGTGCCTGCTCCTTGGATCTATTCCGACCGTCTCGCGAAACGACCTCCATTCGGCCATCCCATGCTTGTCGTCGGAAATCGGCGGGCGCGCATGATGGTTTTCCACGCCTCACTTGAAATAGACGTACGAGGCGATCCGTTCTCGACAAGAGCTCGAATTTTTTTCGGTTTCAGTTGCGGTCGCCTTGCTCAGAGGTGGCAATCAGAATCAGCGCGATAACACGCTCGGACGCCTGGCGCACAATTTCAAGGGCCACGTGGCCTCCCATCGAGAAGCCGACCAGCACCATTTCCGCCATCGCCACAGCAATAGCACGACTCGCCATTTCAGCGGTTGACGAGTCCTGCGATAGGTCGGCATGGATGATTGGGCCATATGCCGCCAGCTCGGGTTCAACGTCACGCCAGAGGTCGGCGTCGAGCATGAATCCTGGAATTAGGACCATCCCCATCTTCACGCTTCCTTCTGAGATCTGGCAAAGGTCGCCGGTCGTGGCTCATGCGGAGATCAATCACGTGCGAGCGCCTTCGACAACCAAAGAGAGCTGACGCTGCCGATTGCCGGCAATGCTATATGGTAGCCCAACGCGGTGCTTCTTCTAACCTAGCATACGCGGCGTTGATGTCACGTGAGGGTCCAGGTGGCATATTACCTTGATTCATTGATGAAGCGAGGCTCGGACAAATGTAATCCAAACGACGTCAAAGGAGATCGTCAATCGGGTATTACCAGCGGCCCGCAGTCACTATCGGCGACAAAGGTCGCCAGCAACTCAGCGGGCTCGGTCTTGCTGACGTTCTCTGCAAAAAGATGCGCAGTTCCGGGTGGCTCGAACCAGGTTTCGCCCGCGCGATAGGTCCCGGCCGGGCCACCTTCAAGCTGAGAGCGCAAGGTCCCCTTCAGCACGAAGGCCGAGACCGAGCCAGGATGCCGATGACGTGGCGTATAGGCGTTGGGTGGATAATCGACGACCGCGACGGTCAGTGACTTACCCGGCACGTTCGGCAATGGCTCGCAGGAAATTGGCCTCACTGTGGTCTGGGGTCGTCCGGCGGCCGCCGGATCGGAGGTTTCGGACATATGATGCTGAGCAGGGCCTGGATCGGCCTCGCCGCTCCGGAAAGCGGTAATGCCCAGGAATAAAGCAAGCACGGCGACGGTTCCCAAGGTCATCGAAATAGATGACGAGATCGCGCTGTTCTCCGCGACCGAGCCGAAGATTGAATAAACGTTTGGTTTCAGCATGGAGTATCTCATCGGCGACAGGGATTTCAATGATAGCTCAGGGGGCTTCAGATCCGGAACTCCGGCGTCCATCCGAGTTCGCGGATAGCCTTCGCAGAGGTAACCATTGGGCTCGCTTCGGCAATATTGTAGATGCCCTGCGTTCCCGCCTTGACTGCAAGCATTGCCGCGCGGGCCGCCGCGTCCACATGGACGGCGAGCGTGGCATCGGGGAAGTCCGCGCCGGTCGCGGGGCCGTAGAGGCGCCCATAGCGCAGAACGATACCGGTTACCCTTTCAGGCTCTCCCAGGACAGCGGCCTCCAGCGCCGCAACACCCGAGACGCTAACGCTGCGAGGCTCGGGCGCTGCGAGATCCAGCGGCGCCGACTCGTCATGGGGTTCGTTCCCAGCAGCATAGGCCCAGGCGATGCTTTGCGCGATAATGCGCTTGGCGCCCGCAGCCATCGCGGCCCGCATAAGATTGGCGGTCCCCTCGCGGCGGATGCGCGCATTGCGGGCGGCGAATTCGGATGCTCGTGACGGGTCTACGGCCGGGGGGAGATCGGTCAACTGGTGGATGATCACATCCGGATTTGCCTCTATCACCGCCCGCTTTAGCGCATCGCGATCGAAGACGTCGACCACCACTGCATGGACGCCGGCCGCATCAAGGTCGCGCGCTTTGTCGGACGAGCGTGTCGTCCCGAAAACGTCATATCCTGCATCCAACAATTGCGGCACGATCCGCCTGCCGATAGCACCTGTGGCACCCGCCAGAAAAATCGTCTTGGGCACGATATTCTCCTTGCCTCTCCGTTGTATAGCTACACTATGGCCGCTATCATCCAGTAAAAAGGACCAAGATTGGGCAAAAAAACTGTACCATCCACGGATGTTCGGTCCCTCTCCATAACGGTTGATCGGCAATCTGGAAAAACGCTCACTGACCAGCTGACGCAGTCGATCGAGGCCGCCATTCTGGATGGGCGGTTGTCGGGAGGCGCGCGGCTGCCATCGTGGCGCGATCTGGCAAGCCAGCTCGGCGTTGCGCGCGGGACGGTCAAGGCCGCATATGAAAGGCTTATCGACCGCCAACTTCTGATCAGTCACGGTCCCGCGGGAACGCGGGTCAGCGCGCACCTGCCCCCGCGCACCGCGGGCGAGCGTCGCATGTCGCTCCGCGATCCCTTCCACGCGCTCGGAATGATCACACCCGGTATGCCGCCGCGCCTGTTTCAGCTCGGCGTGCCTTCACAGGATGCGTTCCCTGCGACGACCTGGTCTCGACTGTTGGTACGGGCCGGCCGAAAGGCAGCGCTCCTGCCGCTCAGTTACCCGGACCCACGCGGCGAGCTGGCCCTGCGTCGCGAGATCGCAGCTTATCTTGCCGTGGCCCGTTCTGTCGTCTGTCATGAGGAGCAGGTCTTCATCACCACAGGTTTCACCGCCGCGCTCGGCCTGATTGCCGATACGCTCGCAGCACGGCCATGCAAGGCGTGGGTTGAAGATCCGGGTTACCCTTTGGCAAAGGCCGGACTTGCGCTGAAAGGCATAGAGGTTGTGCCCGTCCCGGTTGACTGCGACGGGCTCGACGTGGCGTTCGGCATGGCGATCGCCCCCGACGCATCGCTCGCGGTCGTAACGCCGGGACAGCAAGCCCCACTGGGAATGACAATGTCGCTCACCCGTCGGCGGGCTCTTCTGGACTGGGCGGCATCGGCAGACGCTTTCATCATCGAAGACGACTATTTGGGTGAATTGCAGCTGAAGGGACGCGCTGCACCGGCACTCGCCTCGCTGGACGCCGAAGAGCGTGTCATCCATGTGGGGACGTTCAGCAAGACGATCAGCCCGGCGCTGCGACTGGCTTTCTTCGTGGCGCCTCCCCGCCTGCTGGACGAGCTTTTCCGCCGGGCGATGTTTCTTTCTCCTGCTCCCGCGACGATGGCCCAGATTGCCGTTGCCTCCTTCCTCTCCGAGGGCCATTTCCTTCGGCATTTGCGCAAGATGCGGCGACTCTATTCGGAACGGAGCGAAGTTTTGAGCGGCATCGCGGGCACCGCGCTGATGGACCGGAAGAGGGGCGGATTGGCGCTTATTCTTGGTCTTCCGGATGGTGCGGATGATGCCGCCATCGCTCGCCGCGCCCGCGACCTTGGGCTGGGGCCATCACCCCTGTCGAGCTGGTATGCGGATGCGAGCCGCTCCCGGCCTGGGCTGCTGCTGGGGGTAACGAACGTGACGCCGTGGTCGGCCGCTACCGCTTGGCAGGCACTGCAGGCCATCATCGGTGAATTTACGCAAGCTTGACGTCCGGTAGCTCACGAAGAAAGGCTGTTCGTGCTAAGCACGGAAGCTGGATTGCGCGGCTCGGCTTCTTGTATGTTGCGCAGCACATAGAGACGAGGCGTCTCTTCCCTTTGTTGGAGAACTACACCCGAACGACCTGGAACTCGCCTATACAGTCTTTATTGGGTATGTTCCGTCCCTCAACGCCATAACCGAAGGGCCAAACCCGGACGCAGGTCTGGAGCACGGCGACTGGAAATCGCACACCCGCTTCATTGTTTGCCTCTCCGGCTATCGCAATTTTGATAATATCGGATGGAGAAGGAGCGCTGGTGCGCGAACGATATGGCGCCGCCGATCTACCACCAAGGAACTGGACGGAAGGAACTAAAGTGGGCTCTCGACGTTAACGCGCGAACGATTTTGTGGGGAGACTGAAACCCGTTGCCATCGGGTGGGAGGAGCTCGATGAACAATTCCGGAGCGCCCAGCGGTCCTGAAGCGATTTCTGCGCCTGAATGGCGACAAATCGTCCATAGCGCGGTCGATACGGCGATCATTACGACCGACCTCCAAGGCAAGGTGACGAGCTGGAACGAAGGCGCGCACCGCATCCTGGGCTGGACGGAAGCTGAAATGCTGGGCCAGACGCTGGAGCGTTTGTTTACTGACCAGGATCGCCAGCGAGACATATTGGCAAACGAGATGCGCGACGCGCTGGCATACGGCCGTGGCGGCGGCCAAGAAGGATGGCGTATATGCAAGGATGGGAGCCGCATTTGGGCGTCTGGCGCGATGACCCCTATCAGGGCCACCGATGGGGTGCAGAGCGGATACGTGAAGATCCTGCGCGATCGGACCTCCCAGCGCAAGGCTGAAGAGGGCGCGGCCGAAGAGCGTCGCGCGCTCGAATTGCTGAACCGCGCGGGATCTGCCCTGGCGGCTGAGACGGACCTCCATAAGGTGGTGCAGATCGTCACCGATGCCGGTGTTGCCATCTCCGGCGCTGAATTCGGCGCGTTCTTCTACAATGTGCTGAACGAGCGCGGTGAGAGCTATATGCTCTATACGCTTTCCGGGGCTCCCATCGAAGCCTTTTCGAAATTCCCGATGCCGCGCAACACGCAAGTGTTCGCGCCGACGTTCAACGGGGAAGGCATCGTACGCTCGGACGACATCACGAAGGATCCGCGATATGGCCGAAACGCGCCTCGACGCGGGATGCCCGAGGGTCATTTGCCCGTGCGCAGTTATCTGGCCGTGCCAGTGATTTCGCGCACCGGGGAAGTGCTCGGGGGCCTGTTCTTTGGCCACGCCACGCCAGCTGTCTTCAACGAACGCTCCGAGCGGGGCCTGGAAGGATTGGCGGCGGAGGCCGCGGTAGCGATCGACAACGCTAACCTTTCACAGGCCACCCAACGTGAGATTGAGGAGCGGAAGCGCGCGGAAGGAGCCCTTCGCGATCTGAATGCAAGCCTCGAGCAACAAATCGCGGAACGAACAGCGCAGCTTAGAGAAAATGAGAGCGCGCTACGCCAATCGCAGAAGATGGAGGCCGTTGGGCAGCTGACGGGCGGCATCGCTCATGATTTCAACAATCTGTTGCAGGTCATTATCGGCAATCTTGACATCTTGCAGCGGAACTTGCCGGAGGATTCCGGGCGGCTTAAGCGAGCTGCGGGCCACGCAATGATCGGCGCTCGTCGCGCCGCTGCCCTTACCCAGCGGCTCTTGGCCTTTTCTCGACGCCAGCCACTCGATCCAAAACCACTGAATGCCAACGCCCTTGTGACGAGCCTTTCGGAGATGATCCATCGAACGCTTGGGGAAACCATGGCCGTGGAAACTGTTCTGGCCGCTGGGTTATGGCAGGTGGAGGCGGACAATAACGAGCTTGAGGCCGCAATTCTCAACCTCGCGGTGAATGCGCGCGACGCCATGCCGGATGGTGGCCGTTTGACCATCGAAACCTCGAACGCCCACATTGATGAGGCCTACGCCGCCTCCTACGCCGAGGTTTCAGCAGGGCAGTATGTTTGTATAGCGGTGTCGGATACCGGCACGGGCATGGACGAAGTCACGATCGCAAAGGCCTTCGAGCCATTCTTTACGACCAAGCCGGTCGGTCGGGGGACTGGTCTTGGACTGAGCCAAGTCTATGGCTTCGTCAAACAGTCCGGCGGGCACGTGAAGATCTATTCGGAGCTCGGCCACGGCACGACGGTAAAGATCTATCTACCGCGATTCACATCGGCCAATACGTCGGACGAGCCCCAGACTGATCTGCCGGTCCCTGAAGGGCAAAATGACGAGACCCTCCTCGTCGTCGAGGACGACGATGATGTGCGAGCCTATTCGGTCGAGCTTCTTCGTGAACTCGGGTATCGGGTGATCGAAGCGCATGACGGGCCTTCCGCGCTACGCCTCCTTGAGCGACAGGCGAGAGTCGATCTGCTCTTCACCGATGTGGTCCTTCCAGGGGGCCTGACCGGAGCGCAGGTCGCGGCCCAGGCGCAAGAGATTAAACCGGGTCTGAAGGTCTTGTTTACAACCGGCTACGCGCGTAATGCGATCATTCATCATGGCCGTCTCGACAAGGGTGTAAGACTGATTACAAAACCATTCGGTTCGGCGGAACTGGCTGCGAAGGTACGTGATGCGCTGGATGAGGAGTTTGAGTGATGGTCCCTTCACAGGAGCCGCTTGTATTGCGAATGCCCGACGGGGAGCGGGGTATGCTGACGCCTGGCATCGATACCATTCTTGAACGGCTTTCCATGCGCTCAGCACGGGCATCGCGGAGCTTGGCGAGGCGCAAGACCAGTTTCCGGTCGCCATTTAGGTGACTGACGTCGAAGGGGTCGTAACCTACTTCAACCCGGCCTGCATTGAATTTACCGGCCGCAGGCCTGAAGTCGAGAAGGATCGATGGGAGTCACTTGGTGCCATTATACGAACGTGGGCGAGTTGCTGCCCCATCACGAATATTCCATGGGTGGTGCCCATCAATACGCGGTGGCCGGTTCGAGGCGTGGGAGACCCTTAACCGCATGCCAATGAGTACGAGATCAAGGCTGCCCAAATCCGCGGATCGACGTGCGGTATCAATCGCTCCCCTCAGAAATTCTCCGCTTCCTATTCGTTCCGACTAGGATCGTGACACCTATCGGCGCCCAACGTCGAAGGAACTCCTCAGCCTGAAAATGCCGCCCTTGGAATGCTGATGGAAACGACCAGCCCTGTCGGTCTCCAGTCGCGCTCGATGGTGGCGCCAAGCGCACCGGCCAGAGCTGTTTCGAGCCGACTGCCAAAGCCTGAGGTTTCGGAAGTTGATGGTTCCGGCCCTCCCGTTTCCCGCCAAATGAGCTCAATCCTATCCGCTTTATCCAGCAAGTTTACATCGAGATATCCGCTTGCGACCGAAAGAGATCCATATTTCGCGGCGTTGGTGGCAAGCTCATGCAGCAGCAGAGCGATGTGCGTCATCGCCTTGCCCGTGACCGAGGGATCGCTGCCCGATATGGTGATCCTTTCCCTTGCCCCGTAAGGTTCGAGGATGGTCCCGAACAATGTGTGCAGTGAGATCGCCTGGATGTCGTCGATCTCACCTTTCCAATCGGCCATGGTGAGCTGGTGCGCACGCGCGAGCGAGGAGAGCCTCGCCTGGATCGTCGCCAGCAAGTCCTCATGGGTCGTGGTGGAGCGTCCGCTGATGGAGACGATCGCTGTCGCGAGCGCAAAGAGATTCTTCACGCGGTGACGCATCTCTCCCATCAAAAGCTCTTGCTCCGCCTGCGTCCGGCGCCTTTCCGTAATATCCCTCGCGATCTTCGATGCGCCCACGATCATGCCTTGCGCGTTGCGGATGGGTGAAATCGTGAGCGAGATGTCGATGAACGATCCATCCTTGCGCCGTCGCACTGTCTCGAAGTGCTCGACGCGCATGCCACGCTGGATCTCGGCGAGGATCGCTGGCTCCTCATCGAGCCGATCCTCGGGGATGAGAATGGTGATGGATTTGCCGATCACTTCCTCCGCCTCATAGCCGAAGAGCCGGGTCGCGGCTGGGTTCCAGCTCTGGATAATGCCCCTTAGATTCTTGCTGATGATCGCATCATCCGAGCCATCGATAATAGCGGCCAGCCAGTCACGCGGATCGGGTCCGTCCGCTGTCACTTGGTGTATCAGCTTGGCTGGCGGAAAGGGATTTGATGGAAGCCGCACGCTCGCCCGCCACGCGTGGGGTGGCGCGGACGGTCCGTCATCCAATGGGGGGTCTTCCGCGGAACTTGCCATGCAACACTCCTGAACCACTCTCATCACCGCCAAAACAGAGGCAAACGCAAGAAATCATGCACGTTTGCCTTTTTGATAGCATCTCTTCGCCGGCGGACTCGTCAAAACGCCAGCTGTTTCCCAAGCGAGAATCGCCGGTTTTTGAAGTATCTCCCTACTAACATAGGGCACCGTTCACATCTTTGAATGCCGTTAGGTTCCGGTCATCGCTCAGACGATAGACAAAGATCTTTAATTCTTGAAGAGATCCGACGGAAGATGGCCTCAGTCGATGGTCGGTGACCTCCCGCCGAGGGCTGACGGCTGGCTGTCTCGTTCGTGGCGCATCTGAAAGACCGGATAGATGAAGGCTCGAGGGTCTACTGGTGCGAACACGGATCGAGCTTACCATTGGCCTGTTCCCATCGCCGCCCGTCGACCTCACATGTTCGTTGCGAGACGATGGAGGATACAATGTGATCCAGTCGGGGGTTTCTCCGCTAGATTTCGTGAATATGGTGGACATCGCGGTGGCACACCGGCTGTCGCTCATAAACTCGTTACCAAACGTCGCCCATCGATGTTATTCGATACCAAAGGCGGAGGACATTCAATCGTTCGAAGGTCCAGCGCGACGAACCGGAGTTCACGATGATCCCCGCAAGGGGGGAACCTGATCGCCATTCCGAGGTTAGACGCGATCGAGAAAACGCGGGGCCCAATGCGTCAACTTGTTCTGATTGTCGAGGACGAGCCGCTGCTCAGGATGCTGGCGGTGGATCTGGTTGAGGAAGCTGGCCTCGAAGCGTTGGAAGCCACCAACGCGGAGGAGGCTATTACTCTGCTCGAGCGCACGCCCGATACTCGGATCCTTATGACCGACATCGATATGCCTGGAAGCATGAACGGCCTCGAGCTCGCTTGGACAGTGAGCCGTCGCTGGCCATCGATTTCCACAGTGTTGGTCTCGGGCAAACAGCCCCTGGCGGCGAGAGAGATGCCTGAAGGTAGTGTCTTTTTCGCGAAACCCTACGAGCCTCGAAAGATGGTTGACCTGCTCTCGAAGATGGCGAATTGACCGCGGCCGCTTAGCTTTCAGCAACGCGCGAATTGCTGCGGCCTTCCCGCCTTCCAATATGCGTCGGAAATCAATCGGAAACCAAAGCTCTGTTCGTCTGACCTCAAGTTGTTCTCAGGGCCCAGTTCTTCTTCCATCACCATATGCAGGCTTCGAAGATCACAGTGCACGCAGGACGCCTTGTGCGATGCATCCAATGCGCAGCTGGCGAAATGGCCGATCAATTGCAACGCCATGATGGCCAAGTGCCAACGCGTGCTGATGAAGGCTGTCAAATTCGCAACACTTGCTGGGACCTTTAGTTTTCGAGCTTCTAATGGATGGACAGCCACCGAATTGATGATGTTATGGAGCGGGCTCCGTTTTGGTTGAAGGCGACTCGATTTATGGCCTTTCGGCGTTTCAAGATGCTCCGATCGCGTGCCTTGCGTAGTAGTAGTGGCGCGTCTGAACTTTACGAGCCTTGGGTCTATGACGCCTTTGATCGGTTTGAGCGTGAGATGGAAGCGTTCTGCCGGCGCTTGCTGTTTTCAGTTGTAATTTGAAAGTCGGGCCCGGCAAGGTCGGGAATACCCGATGTAGTAGCGAGGGGCCGAATCTATCTGCGCCCCCTGAACCGGTCGAATGCCGTCAGACGCTGAACCGGGGGGTCAGCATCCTCCCAGCGGTAGATCTCGATTCGCAGGAAGCTAAGCTCGTCTTCCATCGCCTCCTCGGCGATCTCGATCCACCAGGATTTCGGCCGGCCGTCACTGCCGTCCGACCAGCGGTAGCCCCGCTCCTTCAGCCGGTCCTTCAGATCGAAGGGCGAGTTTTCCGCGAAGATGCGCACGCGGGAACGCTGGCTTGCCTGATAAAGCTCGGCAAATGGTGTTTGACCGTTATCGCCCTGAGGAAGTGCCAGGACTTCCAGCAGCGCAAAGCAGTCATCGACGGCCCGGTGCCCGACATGGAAATAGCCGCTCTGATTGATGAGATAGCCGAGCTTCGTTCCCTCATAGCCCCTGGCATTCCAATCGATCTCGGAATTGGAACAAGCCCAGGCCTTGCGGGCAAAGATCGAGGAAAAGGCCTCGCAAAAGGGGCGATCGAAGCCGGCATTATGGGCAATGACGAGATCGGCGGGCTCGATGAGCGCACGCACGGCGGGCATGTCGATCATCTGGCCATGAACCATGGCGTCCGTGATGCCGGTCAGCCGGATCACGTCGGCCGGGATCGGGATGCTCGGTTGCTGCAGTCCGCCGTAAATGCCGGTGACATCTCCGATCTTGCCGTCCGCATTGAAGGTGAAGCCGATCAGCCCGATTTCAATGATCTCGTCCTTCCTCGCGTCGAGACCGGTTGTCTCGGTGTCGAGGATAACGCCCCTCAGCGGATAGCCCGGCCTTAGGGCAGGGGCGATCGCGCGTGGCTCGAGTTTTTTCAGGATCTGATAGCGTCCGGTTGCTTCCAGCATCCGCACCATCTCGGCTTCATCGGGCGATGATCCG